>NZ_AP014862.1:3709880-4328193 GCF_002355475.1 Pseudomonas furukawaii
AAGTCCTCGCCCTTGAGCTCGCCGGCGACCTGCCAGGCCACCTGGGGCGCCTGGAACAGGTCGTTCAGCTTGAGGCGCAGGCCCTGCACCTGATCCGGCTGCCAGCGCTTCAGGCGCGCCACGTCTGACAGGTTGGCCATGGCCAGGAAGCCATCCAGCTCGCCGGCGCCCACATGGAAGATGCCCACCACGGTGAAGCGCTTCATGCGCGGGAAGACCCCGGCCGGGGTCACCGCCACTTCGGGAAGCACGAAGGTGACCTTGTCGCCGATACCGACACCCAGCTTGGCGGCCGCGCGATCGCCGATGACCATGCCGAACTCGCCGGGCCGCAGGTCCGCCAGGCTGCCCTGGCGGAAGAAGTCGCCAATGATGGAAACCTTGGCCTCTTCCTGCGGGTCGACGGCATTCACCAGCACCTTCTGCACCTTGCCGTCCGCGGTGAGCAGGCCCTGGACCTGGGTGTAGGGCGCCACCGCCTGCACTTCGGAATGGCGCGCGACGCCGGCGGCCAGCTTGCGCCAGTCGCTGATGGGCACAGCGGACTCCACCGTGGCATGGGGCACCATGCCGAGGACGCGGGTGCGCATCTCGTGGTCGAAGCCATTCATGACCGACAGCACCAGGATCATCACCAGCACGCCCAGGGCGAGACCGATCATCGAGGTGAGGGAAATGAAGGAGACGAAGTAGTTGCGACGCTTGGCGCGGGTGTAGCGGGCGCCGATGTAGAGGGACAGCGGTCTGAACATGAAAGTGGAGTTCGCTGGCGAAAGAAGGGACGTCCTTGTGGCGGGGCCTGTGGAGCTATGTTTACACTCAGTTCCAGTTCACGATGGGCTGCGCCGCCAGGGTCGTTGCAAACGGCCTCGAGGGCGACGGGACAGCGCTTCGACCACCACCGCTGCCATGGGTTCGCCATGTCGACACGAGACGCGGATGACCGCCGCGAATACTACCGCATAGAAGATACGATCGCACTGGAATTTCGCCCGTTGAAACAGGGCGAAACAGCTGCCGGAGGCAGTGCGGACGGTGCTCCCGAGCTATTCGACCTGCTCAGTGAACTGCACCTGATGGACTTCGAGTCCCAGCATCTGCTGCGGCATATCCACGAGCGCGACCGGCCCCTGGCCAATTACCTCAAGGTGGTCAACAAGCGCATCGACCTGCTGGGCCAGGCCCTGGCCCAGAGCCTGCTCCGGGACATCGGCCCGGCACGCCAGGTGGTGCTGTCAGAGGGCGGCGTCGGCTTCAGCAACCCGCAGCCCCTCGACACGGGCAGCCACCTGGCGATCAGGATGGTCCTGATGCCCCAGGCCCTGGGCCTGCTGCTGCGGGCCGTGGTGGTTCACAGCCGGCCCCGCGAGGACGGCCAGTTCGACATCGGCACCGAGTTCGAGGAGCTCACCGACGCCCAGCGGCAACTGCTGGCCCGGCACATCCTGCAGAAACAGGCCCAGCAGCGCCGCCTGGCCCGCGAACGCTCATCACCCGCGCCCTGAGACCCACCCATGACGCGACACGGACTCCTGCTCGCCCTCATCCTGCCCACGCTGCCCGTTTGCGCTGAAACCCTCAGCATCCCCCTTGGCCAGCAAGGCGAGGCGGGCCTCACCCTGCCCATCCGCGGCGAAAGCCAGCGCGCCGTACTGGAGCGCCTGGGCCTGCCGGACCAGGAGCATCCAGCCGTGGGCCAACCGCCCATCGTCCGCTGGGACTACCGGGAATTCTCGGTCTACTTCGAAAGCGGCCGCGTCATCGACAGCGTCCGCCACCACCAACCCAGAACACCAAGGGAATAGACGTGACCCTGATCTACGGACATAGAGGCGCCAAGGGCGAATGCCCGGAAAATACCCTGGCCAGCTTCCAGCGGTGCCTGTCACATGGCGTGAAACGTTGCGAACTGGACCTGCACCTGTCCCGCGACGGGGAACTGATGGTCATCCACGACCCGACCCTGAAACGCACCACGGGGCGGCGCGGCAAGGTCGTGGAACACGACGCCGCCGAACTGGTGACCTATGACGCGCGCCAGGGCGGGCCGGGCTGGAACCGCCCCTGCCCCATCCCGCGCCTGGAGGAGCTGTTCGAACAGTGCGACTTCGAACACTGGCAACTGGAAGTGAAAAGCGCCTCGCGCGTCCGTGCGGCACGCACCGTGCTCGCCATCCAGGAACTGGCGGAGCGCCACGGACTGCTAGACAGGATCACCGTCACCTCCAGTTCGCGGGAGGTGCTGCGGGCCCTGAACCGGCTGACGCCCAGGCTTTCCCGCGGACTGGTGGCGGAGTACGCCTGGCTGGACCCGCTCAAGGTGGCCAGGCACCACGGCTGCGAACTGCTGGCCCTGAACTGGACCCTCTGCACTCCGGAGCGGCTGCTCAAGGCCCAGAAGGCCGGGTTGCAGGTGTCGGTGTGGACGGTCAACGAACCGGCGCTGATGCGGCGCCTGGCCGACTTCGGCGTCGACAGCATCATCACCGACTTCCCCGGCCTGGCCAGTACGACGCTCGGGACCCGCTGAAGCCCCTCCGGAACGGCTCGACGCTCCGGGAGCGAACTGATGCGCGATTGAAATCGCCCCCGGTCGCGCATTGCCTCCCATGAAAAAACCGGCCGCAAGGGCCGGTTTTTTCATGGGTGTCGCCTGATCAGAAGCTCTCCCGATTCGGCCAGCGCCAGTTGCGCGTGTCGCCGAGAGGGTTCTCCCCGGCCGGCTCAGGCACCCGGCCGGTGCCGCTCAAAAAAGCCGATTGAGACCGTCGAACGCCGCCACCCGATAGGCTTCCGCCATGGTCGGGTAGTTGAAGGTGGTGTTGACGAAGTACTTGATGCTGTTCGCCTCACCCTGCTGGTTCATGATCGCCTGGCCGATATGGACGATTTCCGAGGCCTGGTAGCCGAAGCAGTGGACGCCGAGGATTTCCAGGGTGTCGCGGTGGAAGAGGATCTTCAGCATGCCGACCGGCTCGTGGGAGATCTGTGCGCGCGCCATGCCCTTGAAGAAGGCCTTGCCCACTTCGTAGGGCACCTTCGCCTGGGTCAGTTCCTTCTCGGTCTTGCCGATGGAGCTGATCTCCGGAATGGTGTAGATGCCGGTGGGCACGTCGTCGACGAAGCGCCAGGTGTCGTTCTCCACGGCGCTGCCGGCGGCGGAGCGGCCCTGGTCGGCGGCGGCGCTGGCCAGGCTGGGCCAGCCGATCACGTCACCGGCGGCGAAGATGTTGCTCACCTCGGTGCGGTAGTACTGGTCGACGGCGATCTGGCCACGGCTGTTGACCTTGATGCCGATGTTCTCCAGCCCAAGCTTGTCGGTGTTGCCGGTCCGGCCGTTGCACCAGAGCAGGCAGTCGGCCTTGATCTTCTTGCCGGACTTCAGGTGCAGGATCACGCCGTTGTCCAGGCCCTCGATGCGTTCGTACTCCTCGTTGTGGCGGATCAGCACGTTGTTGTTGCGCAGGTGGTAGCTGAGGGCGTCGGAGATCTCGTCGTCGAGGAAGCTCAGAAGCTGGTCGCGGTTGTCGATCAGGTCCACCAGCACGCCCAGTCCACTGAAGATGGAGGCGTATTCGCTGCCGATCACGCCCGCTCCGTAGATGATGATGCGGCGCGGGGTGTGGGTCAGGCTGAGGATGGTGTCGCTGTCATAGATGCGCGGGTGGTGGAAGTCCACGTCCGCCGGACGGTAGGGACGCGAGCCGGTCGCGACCACCACCTGCTTGGCCACCAGCTTCTCCACCACGCCACTGGCGCAGACCACTTCCACGGTCTGCTCGTCGTGGAAGCTGGCGGTGCCGAAGAACACATCGACGCGGTTGCGGGCGTAGTAGCCGGTACGGGAGGCGACCTGCTTGGAGATGACTTTCTCGGCGCTTTTGAGCACATCGGGGAAGGAGAACCAACGCGGCTCGCCGATCTGGCGGAACAGCGGGTTGGTGTTGTACTGCATGATCTGCCGCACGGAGTGACGCAGGGCCTTGGACGGGATGGTGCCGAGGTGGGTGCAGTTGCCGCCGACCAGCGGACGATTGTCCACCACGGCCACCTTGCGCCCGGCCTTGGCGGCGTTCATCGCCGCGCCCTCTCCCGCCGGGCCGGAACCCAGCACCACTACGTCGTAGTTGTAGACAGCCATGCTTACTCCTCATAACGGGCCGGGGCGCCCTCTGGCGCCCCCGGCAAGGTCCGCGGCAATCGACACCGCGGAATTCGGAACCTGTTTCGGCGATCCCGCGCGGGGACCTGGAACCGGCGTGCAGCTTAGCCGAGCGGCTTGGCGCTGCACATTAGCGCTTGGTCGCGTCGTAGGCGAGCGTGGAATCCACTACATCGCCCTCGCGCTTGACCTCCTCGCATTTCTCGCGATTTCCGCCACAGATCGAGCACTCCTTCTCGATCCCCAGGTTGGCGATGCCGCCACAGGAACCGGCGATGGGCTTGCGCCCCATGATCACGCCGACGGCCATGCCCAGCACCACCAGGACCATGACCAGGAACACCAGTACGAACGTCATCTTCACTTCTCCTCTTGCTCGAACAGCTCGCGGAAACGCTCGCTGCCATGGCTGACGAAGCCCTGCCCTTCCCGGATCACGAAGAACGCGGCGATGCCGTGTCGCTCCGCGAAGGCTTCTCCCGCCTCGGGCCCCAGGGCCATCAGCAGGGTGGACAGGCCATCGGCCCGCAGCGCCGATTCATCCACGACGGTCACCGCTGCCAGGTTGTGACGGATCGGCGAGCCGGTCTTCGGGTCCAGGGTATGGGAATAGCGCTGCCCGCTCCTTTCAAAATAGTTGCGATAGTCGCCGGAGGTGGAAACACCCAGCCCCTCCAGACGAATGATCTTCTGCGCCACCTGGCGATCGTCACGGGGCGCCTCGATGGCGATGTGCCAGGGGGAGCCGTCGGGCTTGTGGCCCACCGCCTTGAGCTCGCCGGTGATTTCCACCAGCGCGCTGGATACCCCCAGCTCACCCAGTCGCGCCACCACGCGGTCCACGGCGTAGCCGGCGGCGATGGCATTGAAGTCCAGCTGCACCGCCGCGTCCTTGCACAGCTCGCCGCCCTCGATGCGCAGATGATGCTGGCCGACCCGGGCCCGCACCTCGGCGATGGCCTCGGCGCTGGGCACCTGGTCGCCCCGCGATTGCGGGCCGAACCCCCAGAGGTTGAGCAAGGGCTCCAGGGTCATGTCGAATGCGCCGTCGCTGTCCTTCGACAGTTCGCCGGCGAAGGCCACCAGCTCCAGCATGGGCGCCGGCAAGGCCACGCAGCTACCCGACGGCAGCGCATTGAAACGCTCGACATCGGAATCCGCGCGGTAGGTGGACATCTGCCGGTCGATTTCGGCCAGGATGCCCTCCACTTCGCCTCGTGCCCGCTCCACGGACGGCCCGGAGGCGCCGCGGACGTACTTCACAGAGTAGCTGCTGCCCATGGTGGGGCCGCCGAACTGCTCCAGGCGCTCGCCGCACCCGGCCAGCAGCAAGCTGGCCGAGAGCAGGAGCCCAATCGCTCTAACCACCGAAATCATCCAGCAGGATGTTCTCGCGCTCGACGCCCAGGTCCAGCAGCATCTTGATCACCGCGGCGTTCATCATCGGCGGGCCGCACATGTAGAACTCGCAGTCCTCGGGAGCCGGGTGGTCCTTGAGGTAGTTCTCGAACAGCACGTTGTGGATGAAGCCGGTGTAGCCGGTCCAGTTGTCCTCGGGCTGCGGATCGGACAGGGCCAGGTGCCACTGGAAGTTCGGGTTCTCGGCGGCCAGCTGGTCGTATTCCTCGGTATAGAAGGCCTCACGCAGGGAGCGCGCGCCGTACCAGAAGCTGATCTTGCGCTTGGAACCCAGGCGCTTGAGCTGGTCGAAGATGTGCGAACGCATGGGCGCCATGCCCGCGCCGCCGCCGATGAAGACCATCTCGGCGTCGGTGTCCTTGGCGAAGAATTCGCCGAAGGGGCCGTAGACCGTGACCTTGTCCCCCGGCTTGAGGTTGAACACCCAGGAAGACATCTTGCCCGGCGGGATCTCGTCCTTGCCCGGCGGCGGCGAAGCCACGCGGATGTTGAACTTCACGATGCCCTTCTCGTCCGGGTAGTTGGCCATGGAGTAGGCGCGAATGACGGTCTCGTCCACCTTGGATACGTACTTCCAGAAGTTGAACCTGTCCCAGTCGGCGCGGTACTCGGGCTGGATGTCGAAGTCCTTGTAGCTGACCACGTGGGGCGGACACTCCAACTGCACATAGCCGCCAGCGCGGAAATCCACGCTCTCGCCTTCCGGCAGGCGCAGGGTCAGCTCCTTGATGAAGGTGGCCACGTTGGGGTTGGACTCCACCGTGCATTCCCACTTCTTCACCCCGAAGACTTCCTCGGGCACCTCGATGTGCATGTCCTGCTTCACCGGGGTCTGGCAGGACAGGCGCCAGCCTTCCTTCGCCTGGCGGCGGGTGAAATGGGATTCCTCCGTAGGCAGCATCTCGCCGCCGCCACTCTCCACCACGCACTTGCACTGGGCGCAGGTGCCACCACCGCCACAGGCCGATGAGAGGAAGATGTTCTGCGCCGCCAGGGTTTGCAGCAGCTTGCCGCCTGCCGGAACCGTGATGGTGCGTTCGCCGTTGATCAGGATGTTCACGTCACCGCTGGACACCAGCTTGGCGCGGGCGGCGAGGATGATCACTACCAGCGCGAGGACGATGGCGGTGAACATGCCAATGGCCAGGAAAATTTCGAAACTCGGCATGTCGTCTCCTTACAGCTGGACGCCCGAAAAGGACATGAAGCCCAGCGACATCAGGCCGATGGTGATGAAGGTGATGCCCAGGCCCTGCAGGCCCTCGGGGACATCGCTGTACTTGAGCTTCTCGCGGATACCCGCCAGCAGCGCGATCGCCAGGGCCCAGGAGAAGCCGGAACCGACGCCGTAGACCACGCTCTCGCCCAGGTTGTAGTCGCGTTCCACCATGAACAGCGAGCCGGCCATGATGGCGCAGTTCACCGTGATCAGCGGCAGGAAGACGCCGAGGGCGTTGTAGAGGGAGGGCACGTACTTGTCGAGCAGCATCTCGAGGATCTGCACGATGGCGGCGATCACCCCGATGTAGCTGAGCAGGCCGAGGAAGGACAGATCCACCTCCGGCAGGCCGGCCCAGGCCAGGGCGCCGTCCTTGAGCAGCAGCGTATAGAGCAGGTTGTTGGCCGGCACTGTGATGGCCTGCACCACGATCACGGCGATGCCGAGGCCGATGGCGGTTTCCACCTTCTTGGAAATGGCGATGAAGGTGCACATGCCGAGGAAGAAGGCCAGGGCCATGTTCTCGACGAACACCGCCTTCACGAACAGGCTGATGTAGTGCTCCATCAGTAGGCCTCCTTGTTGGATACCTGGGGCGCGATCTTGTAGGCCGGGGCCTCCTTCTGCTCGGTCTTCCAGCTTCGCAGGGCCCAGATGATCAGGCCGATGAGGAAGAAGGCCGAGGGCGGCAGCAGCAGCAGGCCATTGGGCTGATACCAGCCACCGTCGTTGATGACCGGGAGGATTTCGTAGCCCAGCAGCTTGCCGGAGCCGAACAGCTCGCGGATGACGCCGAGCACGATCAGCATGGCGCTGTAGCCCAGGCCGTTGCCGATGCCATCGAAGAACGACAACAGCGGCGGGTTGGCCATGGCGAAGGCTTCCGCGCGGCCCATCACGATGCAGTTGGTGATGATCAGGCCGACGAACACCGAGAGCTGCTTGGACAGGCTGAAGGCGTAGGCCTTGAGCACCTGGTCCACGACTATCACCAGGGACGCGATGATCACCATCTGCACGATCATGCGGATCGAGCTGGGGATCTGGCTGCGGATCATCGAGATGAACAGGTTGGAGAAGCCCGTCACCAGGGTGAGCGCGATGGACATCACCAGCGCGGTCTTCAGGTTGGAGGTGACCGCCAGGGCCGAGCAGATGCCGAGGATCTGCAGGCCGATGGGGTTGTTGTGCAGGATCGGGTCCAGCAGGACCGACCGGATAGTGGGTTGCGCCATGTTCATGCCTCCCCGTTGTTCAGCTTGGCCAGGAAGGGACCGAAGCCGTTCTTGCCAAGCCAGAAATGCAGCAGGTTGTTGACGCCCTTGCTGGTCAGCGTGGCGCCGGCCAGGCCATCGACCTGGTGAACGGCCCCGGGCGAACCGGCCTCGACGCTGCCCTTGATGATCTCGATGGCCAGCTGGCCCTGCTCATCGAACAGGCTCTTGCCGTTCCACAGCGCCTTCCACTTCGGATTGTCCACCTCGCCGCCGAGGCCAGGGGTCTCGCCGTGCTGGTAGAAGCCGAGGCCGACCACGGTATTGAGGTCACCCTTGAGGGCCAGGAAGCCGTAGAGGGTGGACCAGAGGCCGTAGCCACGCACCGGCAGGATCAGGGTGTCCAACTGGCCGTCCTTCTCCACCAGGTAAACCGTGGTGAAGCGCTCGCGGCGCTTGATGGACGCGATGTCCTGGTCACCCGGGAGGGCGTCGGAGAGCTTCGGGTCCTTGGCGGCCTTCAGCGGGTCGAAACCGGCCGCCTGGATGGCGTCGGTGAAGTCGCCACTGGAGAGGTCCACCACCTTGGCGGTGATGCGCTCGGCGTAGAGCGCCTTCACTTCGGTGGCGGACATGTCCGCGCCGCCCAGGCCGGCGATGGAGAGGATGCTGCGCTGCTTGTCCAGCTCGCGGTTCTCCACCTGAACCGGTTTGAGCGCCACGGCGCCACCGGCGACGAATACGGAACACACCAGGCAGACCACCAGGGCCACCAACAGGGTGCGGACAGTGGATTCTTTCTGGTTAGCCATTGCGTGCCAGCCTCCGTTTGATATTGGCCTGGACGACGAAATGGTCGATCAGCGGAGCCACCAGGTTGGCGAACAGGATCGCCAGCATCATGCCCTCCGGGAAGGCCGGGTTGACCACGCGGATCAACACCACCATCAGGCCGATCAGCGCGCCGAACAGCCATTTGCCGGTGTTGGTCATGGACGCGGACACCGGGTCGGTGGCCATGAACATCATGCCGAAGGCGAATCCGCCGAGGACCAGGTGCCAGTACCAGGGCATGGCGAACATGGGATTGGTCTCGGAGCCGATGGCATTGAACAGCGCGCTGGTGGCGATCATGCCCAGCATCACGCCGGCGACGATGCGCCAGGCCGCGATACGGGTGATCAGCAGCACGCCGCCGCCGATCAGGATGGCCAGGGTGCTGGTCTCGCCGATGGAGCCGTGAATGGTGCCGATAAAGGCATCCATCCAGGTGATGCCGTGGCCGATGATGTTTTCCACGCCACCGGCTGCACCCAGGCTCAGGGAGGTAGCGCCGGCGAAGCCGTCCACCGCGGTCCAGACGCCGTCACCGGAAATCTGTGCCGGGTAGGCGAAGAACAGGAAGGCGCGACCCACCAGGGCGGGGTTCAGGAAGTTCTTGCCGGTACCGCCGAAGACCTCCTTGCCCAGCACCACGCCGAAGCTGATGCCCAGCGCGACCTGCCAGAGCGGGATGCTCGGCGGCAGGGTCAGGGCGAAGAGCACGGAGGTGACGAAGAAGCCTTCGTTCACTTCATGGCGACGGATGGCGGCGAAGAGGACCTCCCAGAAACCGCCGACGATGAAGGTCACGGCGTAGATCGGCAGGAACCAGGCGGCACCCTGGATGAAGTTGTCCCAGAGGCTGTTGGGGTCGAAGCCCGCCAGGCCGCTGATCAACGCGAAGCGCCAGCCATCCTGGGCCGCCAGCAGGTCCGGGCTCTGGGCGAACACCAGGTTGGCCTGGTAACCGACGTTCCACATGCCGAAGAACATGGCCGGGAAGGTGCAGAGCCAGACGGTGATCATCATGCGCTTGAGGTCGATGCCGTCGCGCACGTGGGCAGTGGTACGGGTCACGCTGCCGGGGCGATAGAAGAAGGTATCGATCGCCTCGTAGAGTGCGTACCACTTCTCGTAGCGACCGCCCTGCTCGAAGTTGTGCTCGATCTTGTCGAGGAATTTGCGCAGGCCCATGTCAGCCCTCCTTCTCGATACGGCTGAGGTTGTCCCGCAGGATGGGGCCGTACTCGTACTTGCCGGCGCAGACATAGGTGCACAGCGCCAGGTCTTCTTCGTCCAGCTCCAGGCAGCCCAGTTTCTGCGCCATTTCGGTGTCGCCGACGATGAGGTAGCGCAGCAACTGGGTGGGCAGGATGTCCAGGGGCATCACGGCCTCGTAGTTGCCCACCGGGACCATGGCGCGGGGGCTGCCGTTGGTGGTGGTGCTGAAGGGGAGCTTGCGGTCGCCCATCAGCTTGGAGACGAAGATGTTCAGCACCGAATGCTTGTTCACGCCGGCGCGCAGGTAATGCATCAGCTCCCGATCATGACCTTCGGCCAGGCAGGACACCTGCACGTGGTAGCGGCCGAGGAAGGCGCAGGCGCCCCGGGACGTGCGACCACCCAGCAGGGAACCGGATACCACGCGATTGGCGCCGGGCTTGAGCTCACCGGCGGTCAGCTCGTCCAGGCTGGCGCCGAGGCGGGTACGCACCAGGCGCGGCCGCTCCACGACGGGGCCGGCCAGCGCCACCACACGCTCGACCCAGAGCCGGCCGGTGGTGAACAGCTTGCCGATGGCGATCACGTCCTGATAGCCGATCTGCCAGACGCTCTTGGTCGCGCTGACCGGATCGAGGAAATGAATGTGGGTACCGGGCAGCCCTGCCGGGTGCGGACCGGCGAAGGCCTCGGTACGGACCTGGGCCAGGTTCTCACCGGGCAGGCTCGCGCCCTGGGCCTTGCAGAGGAAGACCCGGGCAAGGCGCGCCAGGACCTTGAGGCCATGCTCGAAATCAGCCGCATGCTCGGCGATCACCTGGGCGGGATCGGCGGCCAGCGGATGGGTATCCACGGCGGTGACGAAAATGGAGCTGGGCGTGGCGTCGATGGCCGGCACACGGCTGAAGGGCCGGCTGCGCAGCGCGGTCCAGAGCCCGGAACGCACCAGGTTGTCCCGCACCTGCTGGGGATCGAGCCCCTCCAGCGCGGCCGCAGGGTACTGGTCGAAGGCGACGGACTCATCGCCTTCCAGGTCGATCACCACGGACTGCAGCACACGCTGCTCGCCCCGATGGATGGCGCTGACCACGCCGGCACCCGGCGCGGTGAAGACCACTCCCGGCGTCCGCTTGTCGGAGAACAGCGGCTGGCCGAGCTTGACCCGGTCCCCCACCTGCACGTCCATGGTCGGCTTCATGCCGTGATAGTCGAAGCCGATGACGGCAACGCTCCGAACCGGGCGCGCGGCCTCGATCCGTTGGACTGGCTCACCTGCCACCGGCAGGTCCAGCCCTCGTTTTATTCTGATCATAGGTTTCGCCTGAATCAGGATGTCTGCCCGGAATAGCCTGCCCCAACAGGCCAAAAGCACCACATCGTCCCTGCGTGAGCAGGCACGACTGTACTGAGTTCCGAACGGTTAAGCGGCGAATTATAGAGAGGCCTTCCCCCATCCGCCAACCAAGTCCTTGCATTTCAGCGGCTTAGAAAATCATCGGGAACTCCGGGTCCGGAGCTGAACCCGCAAGTCAGGATCCGCCCTCGCGGCCGCTATCGCCGGCTGCTGGCGACGATGTGCAATGGGCGAAAAAGCAAACGGGAGCCCTCGGGGCTCCCGCTTGTCATATCGCGCAACAGATTACAGCTCCGCGACCTCGCCGCGCCGCCGCTTCCTGAGGACGTAGAACACCGCGATCAGCGCCAGCCAGAACGGGATGGCGTACACCGAGATGTTGATGCCCGGAATCATGAGCATGACGCCGAGGATCAGCGCCACGAAGGCCAGGCACAGGTAGTTGCCCACCGGATACCAGAGGGCCTTGAAGAAGGGCTGCTGGCCGCGCGCGTCCAGGCTCTTGCGGAACATCAGGTGCGACAGGCTGATCATCGCCCAGTTGATCACCAGGGCCGCCACCACCAGTGCCATCAGCAGCTCCAGGGCCTTCTGCGGCGCGAGGTAGTTGACCACCACGCAGAGGAAGGTGATCAGGGCCGACACACCGATGGCCAGCACCGGCACGCCACGGTCATCCACCTTCATCAGCGCCTTGGGCGCATCGCCCTGCTCTGCCAGGCCGTAGAGCATCCGGCTGTTGCAGTACACGCCACTGTTGTAGACGGACAGGGCGGCGGTGAGCACCACGAAGTTGAGGATGTGGGCGGCGGTGTCGCTGCCGATCAGGGAGAAGATCTGCACGAAGGGGCTGCCGCTGTAGGGATCGCCGGCGGCGCCGAGGGTTTCCAGCAGCCTGTCCCAGGGATAGAGCATCAGCAGCACGCTGAGGGCGCCGATGTAGAAGATCAGGATCCGGTAGATCACCTGGTTGATCGCCTTGGGAATGACCTTCTTCGGCTCGGTGGCTTCCGCGGCGGTGATGCCCACCAACTCCAGGCCACCGAAGGAGAACATGATGATCGCCAGGACCATCACCAGGCCCTCCAGGCCATTGGGGAAGAAGCCGCCGTGGCTCCAGAGGTTGCTCACCGCCGCCTGCTCGCCCCCCTCACCGGAGATCAGCAGGTACAGGCCGAGGATGATCATGCCGACGATGGCCACCACCTTGATCAGGGCGAACCAGAACTCGGCCTCGCCGAAGACCTTCACGTTGGCCAGGTTGATCAGGTTGATCAGCACGAAGAATACGGCTGCCGTCGCCCAGGTCGGCACCTCGGGCCACCAGAACTGGATGTACTTGCCCACGGCGGTGAGCTCGGCCATGCCCACCAGCACATAGAGCACCCAGTAGTTCCAGCCGGCCAGGAAGCCCGCATAGCCGCCCCAGTACTTGTGGGCGAAGTGACTGAAGGAGCCGGCGACCGGCTCCTCGACGATCATCTCGCCCAATTGGCGCATGATCAGGAAAGCGAAGAAACCGGCAATGGCATAGCCGAGAATCATCGACGGACCGGCCGACTTGAGCACCCCGGCCGAGCCCAGGAACAGGCCGGTACCGATGGCGCCGCCCAGCGCGATTAGCTGGATGTGGCGGTTCTTCAGGCCCCTTTTGAGCGGCCCCTGGTGAAGGTGATGTCCTTCCATCTGGGAATTCCCCAAGCGATTCTTGTTATCCGATTACAGACGCAAAAATGAAAAACGGGAGCCCGAGAGCTCCCGTTTTCCGCAGGTCACGACTTAGTGCGGGAACGCAGGCGGGTTCACACCGGCCATGTCTTCCATCACGCGGACCACCTGGCAGCTGTAACCGAACTCGTTGTCATACCAGACGTAGAGGACGACACGGTTGTCGTTGCAGATGGTGGCCTCGGCGTCGACGACACCGGCGTGGCGGGAGCCGACGAAGTCGGTGGACACCACTTCCTGGGAGGACACGTAGTCGATCTGCTTGTGCAGGTCCGAATGCATGGCCATCTGGCGCAGGTATTCGTTGATCTCCTCGCGGCTGGTGGCCTTCTCCAGGTTGAGGTTGAGGATGGCCATGGAGACGTTCGGCGTCGGAACGCGGATGGCGTTGCCGGTTAGCCTGCCCTTCAGCACCGGGAGGGCCTTGGCGGCGGCGGTGGCGGCACCGGTCTCGGTGATCACCATGTTCAGCGGAGCGCTGCGGCCGCGACGGCTGCCCTTGTGGAAGTTGTCGATCAGGTTCTGGTCGTTGGTGTACGAGTGAACGGTCTCGACGTGGCCGTTGACGATGCCGTACTGGTCATTCACGGCTTTCAGCACCGGCACGATGGCGTTGGTGGTGCAGGAAGCGGCGGAGATGATCTTGTCGTCGGCGCTGATGTCGCCGTGGTTGATGCCGTGAACGATGTTCTTCAGGGCACCCTTGCCCGGAGCGGTCAGCACCACGCGATCGATGCCCGGGCACTTCAGGTGCTGGCTCAGGCCTTCGGCGTCACGCCACTTGCCGGTGTTGTCCACCAGCAGGGCGTTCTTGATGCCGTAGGCGGTGTAATCGATCGAGGACGGATCGTTGGAGTAGATCACCTGGATCAGGTTGCCGTTGGCGATCAGGGTGTTGTTGGCCTCGTCGATGACGATGGTGCCGTCGAACGGACCGTGCACGGAATCGCGACGCAGCAGGCTGGCGCGCTTGACCAGGTCGTTCTCGGCGCCCTTGCGCACGACGATGGCACGCAGGCGCAGGCCGTCGCCGCCACCGGTCTTCTCGATGAGGATGCGGGCCAGCAGACGGCCGATGCGACCGAAGCCGTAGAGGACCACGTCGGTGCCTTCACGGGCTGCGCCATTCTGCTTGCCGACTACATCGGCCAGCTCGTCCCGGGTGAACTGCTCGACGCTGCGACCGTTACCTTCGGCCTTGAACTTGGCGACCATCTTGCCCAGGTCCACGGAGGCGGCGCCCAGTTTGAGCTCGCTCATGGCCTTGAGGATGGGGAAGGTTTCGTGAACCGACAGCTCGGCTTCGTCCACCAGACGATGGCGAGCGAAACGGTGAGCCTTGAGGATGGCGATCACGGAGCGGTTGATCAGGCCACGGCCATAGATCGAAGTCACAACGTTGTTGTTGCGATACAGCTGGCCAATCATCGGAATCATGGCTTCCGCGAGGGCTTCACGATCGATCCATTCACCGAGACACTGGTCGGGCTTCTGAGTCACGGGCAGTACCTTCCACATGTAGGGGATGAAAAAAGGGGCTACATTATGACGGCGCACGCAGTCGCCGGCAATCAGCAGCAGCCCTGACACTGACATCCGCTAGTCGGGATAGTTACAATCCGCCGATCCCTTTTCGACCGGAGCCCCACTTGCCCCTGTCCGTACTGCGTCTCCCGCCCCTGCCCGCCGCTGCCGGCAAACAGCATTGGGGCAACCTGCCCGGTGCCGCCCTCAGCCTGGCGATCGCCGAAGCCGCCAGCGCCGCCAAGCGCTTCACCCTGCTACTGACCGCCGACAGCCAGAGCGCCGAGCGCCTGGAGCAGGAACTCGGCTTCTTCGCACCCGACCTGGACGTGCTGCATTTTCCCGATTGGGAAACCCTGCCCTACGACCTGTTCTCGCCCCACCAGGACATCATTTCCCAGCGGGTCGACACCCTGTACCGGTTGCCCGGGGTCAAGCACGGCGTACTGGTGGTGCCCATCACCACCGCGTTGCACCGCCTGGCGCCGACCCGCTTCCTGCTGGGCTCGAGCCTGGTGCTGGACGTGGGCCAGAAACTGGATGTGGAGCAGATGCGCCTGCGCCTGGAGGCTGCCGGCTACCGCTGCGTGGACACGGTGTACGAGCATGGCGAGTTCGCCGTGCGTGGCGCCCTGATCGACCTCTTCCCCATGGGCAGCGACCTGCCCTACCGCATCGACCTGTTCGACGACGAGATCGAGACCCTGCGGACCTTCGACCCGGAGACCCAGCGTTCCATCGAGAAGGTGGAGTCGATCCGCCTGCTGCCGGCCCGGGAGTTCCCACTGGACAAGAAGGCCGTCACCGATTTCCGCGGACGTTTCCGCGAGCGTTTCGACGTGGACTTCCGCCGCTGCCCCATCTATCAGGACCTGGCCAGCGGCATCACGCCTTCGGGGATCGAGTACTACCTGCCGCTGTTCTTCGAAGAGTCCGCCACCCTCTTCGACTACCTGCCGACGGACACCCAGGTGTTCTCCCTGCCGGGGATCGAGCAGGCCGCCGAGCAGTTCTGGGGCGACGTGCGCAACCGCTACGAAGAACGCCGCGTCGATCCGGAACGGCCGCTGGTGCCGCCCGCCGAACTCTTCCTGCCGGTGGAGGATTGCTTTGCCCGCCTGAAAGGGTCCCCGCGCCTGGTCCTGAGCCAGGAGGATGTCGAGCCCGGCATCGGCCGTGAGCGTTTTTCCGCCCGGGCCCTGCCCGACCTGGCGATCCAGGCCAAGGCCAGCGAGCCCCTGGCCGCCCTGCGCCGGTTCCTCGACGAGTTCCCCGGCCGCGTGCTGTTCAGCGCCGAGTCCGCCGGCCGCCGCGAAGTGCTGCTGGAAATGCTCGCACGTCTCAAGCTGCGTCCCCTTGAAGTGGATGGATGGTCAGCCTTCATCGCCAGCGACCAGCGCATGGCCATCACCATCGCGCCGCTGGACGAAGGCCTGCTGCTGGATGATCCGGGCCTTGCCCTGATCGCCGAGAGCCCGCTGTTCGGCCAGCGGGTGATGCAGCGCCGCCGCCGCGAGCGCCGGGGCGACGCCAACGACAACGTCATCAAGAACCTGGCCGAACTGCGCGAGGGCGCACCGGTGGTCCATATCGACCACGGGGTCGGCCGCTACCTGGGCCTGATCACCCTGGAGATCGACGGCCAGGCCGCGGAATTCCTCGCCCTGCAGTACGCCGAGGAGGCCAAGCTCTACGTGCCGGTAGCCAGCCTGCACCTGATCGCCCGCTACACCGGCAGCGACGACGCCCTCGCCCCGCTTCACCGACTGGGTTCCGAGGCCTGGCAGAAGGCCAAGCGCAAGGCCGCCGAGCAGGTCCGCGACGTGGCCGCCGAATTGCTGGACATCTACGCACGCCGCGCCGCTCGCAAGGGCTATGCCTTCCTCGACCCCAAGGTCGACTACGCCACCTTCGCCGCCGGCTTCCCCTTCGAGGAGACGCCGGACCAGCAGGCCGCCATCGAAGCGGTACTGGCGGACATGCTCGCCCCCAAGCCCATGGACCGCCTGGTCTGCGGCGACGTGGGCTTCGGCAAGACCGAAGTGGCCATGCGCGCCGCCTTCGTCGCCGTCCACAGCGGCAAGCAGGTGGCGGTGCTGGTGCCCACCACCCTGCTGGCCCAGCAGCACTACAACAGCTTCCGCGACCGCTTCGCCGACTGGCCGGTGAAAGTGGAGGTCATGAGCCGCTTCAAGTCCGCCAAGGAGGTGGAAGGCGCGGTGCAGCAACTGGCCGAGGGCAAGATCGACATCATCATCGGCACCCACAAGCTGCTGCAGGATGATGTCCGCTTCAAGAACCTGGGCCTGGCCATCATCGACGAGGAGCATCGCTTCGGCGTTCGCCAGAAGGAGCAACTGAAGTCCCTGCGCAGCGAGGTGGACATCCTCACCCTGACCGCCACGCCGATCCCGCGCACTCTGAACATGGCCGTGGCCGGCATGCGCGACCTCTCCATCATCGCCACGCCGCCGGCGCGCCGCCTGTCGGTGCGCACCTTCGTCATGGAACGGCAGAACACCGCGATCAAGGAGGCGCTGCTCCGCGAGCTGCTGCGGGGCGGCCAGGTCTACTACCTGCACAACGAGGTGGCCACCATCGAGAAGTGTGCCGCCGAGCTGGCCGAACTGGTGCCGGAGGCCCGCATCGCCGTTGGCCACGGACAGATGCGCGAACGCGACCTGGAACAGGTGATGAGCGACTTCTACCACAAGCGCTTCAACGTGCTGGTGGCCTCGACCATCATCGAGACCGGCATCGACGTGCCGAGCGCCAATACCATCGTCATCGAGCGTGCCGACAAGTTCGGCCTGGCCCAGCTGCACCAGTTGCGCGGCCGCGTCGGACGCAGCCACCACCAGGCCTATGCCTACCTGCTGACGCCACCCCGCAAGCAGATGACGCCGGACGCCGAGAAGCGCCTGGAAGCCATCGCCAACGCCCAGGACCTGGGCGCCGGCTTCGTGCTGGCCACCCACGACCTGGAAATCCGCGGCGCCGGCGAACTCCTGGGCGAGGGACAGAGCGGCCAGATCCAGGCGGTGGGCTTCACCCTCTACATGGAAATGCTGGAGCGCGCGGTCAAGGCCATCCAGAAGGGCGAACAGCCCAATCTGGAGCAGCCCCTGGGCGGCGGGCCGGAGATCAACCTGCGGGTCCCGGCGCTGATTCCCGAGGACTACCTGCCCGACGTCCATGCACGCCTGATCCTGTACAAGCGCATCGCCTCAGCCGCCGACGAGGACGGCCTGAAGGAACTCCAGGTGGAGATGATCGACCGCTTCGGCCTGCTGCCCGAGCCCACCAAGCACCTGGTTCGCCTGACCCTGCTGAAGCTGCAGGCGGAGAAGCTCGGCATCCGCAAGGTGGACGCCGGCCCCCAGGGCGGGCGCATCGAGTTCGCCCAGGACACCTGTGTCGACCCCCTGGTCCTGATCAAGCTGATCCAGGGCCAGCCCAAGCGCTACAAGTTCGAAGGCGCCACACTGTTCAAGTTCCAGGTGCCCATGGAGCGCCCGGAAGAACGCTTCAACACCCTCGAGGCGCTGTTCGAGCGCCTGGCTCCGCAGTAGTCTGCGGAGCGATGCCCAATAAGGAATGACCCATGCGTGCCATCCGTAACTTCGCCCTCCTGCTCGCCCTGCTGGCCCCGGCCGCGTTCGCCGACGGCCTTTATTCGGTGGAGATGATCCTCTTCCGCCAGGCCGGCGAGCCCATCCCCGCCAGCCAGCCCGCGCCGGACGACTGGGCCGCCGGCGGCCAGTCCATCGACGGCAGCGAGCGCGCCACCGCCCTCGATGGCGAAGTCGCCAAGCTGAACCCCAACGCCGGCTATGAGGTACTGCTGCACAAGGCCTGGTCCCAGAGCCTGTCGACCACCCCCAGCACCGTGGCGGTGTCCTCCGGCGATCAGCAACTCGGCCATTTCCCGGTGGAAGGCACCCTCGCCCTGACCCTGGACCGCAGCATCGACGCCCAGGCCGACTTCTGGATCAACCGCTTCGACGGCAGCGGCCTGATCACCAGCAGCGAGCGCCTGCGCCAGGGTGCGCGCCTGAAGAACGGCGAGCTCACCTACCTCGACCACGGCAACCTGGGCATCCTGATCCGCGTCAGCCCACTCTAAGGCACCATGAGTGCTCTGCTTGACCAACTGAGGGAGCTGGATTGGCGCCTGGATTTCGATGCAGGCGCCCTGTCCCGAGGCGAGAGGTACTCCCGCGAAGACCGGGTCCGCCTGCTCAGCCTCAGCGACAAGGGCATCGAGACCCGTTGCGAGGGCTCCGGTGACCACGTCTACACCCAACTGGTCCGCCTGGCCCCCAAGGGGCTCGGCGTGGTCGGCCGCTGCAGTTGCCCGGTGGGCTTCAACTGCAAGCACTGCGTGGCCGCCATCCTCCACCTGCTGGACCTCCCCGCCGAGGGCTGGCAGGTACCCGAGCCACCGAGAGAGCGACTGGTGGACGACCTGCTGCCGCAACCGCACCTGATTCTCGGCAGCCATGCCCAGAGCCAGTACGACCTGCGCAGCGGCCGCATGGTGGGCAGCCAGCAGCATCGTGCCGGCCTGCTCTTCGACTACGACGGTGCCCGCGCCCACGGCAAGCCCCTGCGCCCCGAACGCCTGCACCATCGCCATGATGGCGAACGTCTCGCCATCGCCCGCCAGCCCAAGGCCGAACAGGTCTGGCGTGACGCCCTTCGCCAACTCGGTTTCAAGGAGGCCCTGAGGCAAAGCCTGGCGCTGCCGGCCAACAGCGCCGAGATGTTCGAGCTACCGAGCGACGAGCACTGGCTGCAGTTCATGCGGGAACATCTGCCACGTCTGCGCGAACAGGGTTGGCAGATCGATATCCGTCCGGGCTTCCAGTTCGACCTGTCCCAGGTGGACGGCTGGTACGCGGATGTGACGGAGGCCCCCAACCGCGAATGGTTCGACCTGGAGCTGGGCATCGTCGTCGAAGGCCGGCGGATCAGCCTGCTGCCGGTCCTGCTACGGCTGATCCAGCGCAATCCGGAGCTGCTCGACCCGCAGAACCTGCAGCGCCGCAAGGACGACGAGCAACTGCGCCTGCAACTGGACGCCACCCGCGCCAGTGACGGCCGCCCGCTGCACGTCATGCTGCCCTTCGCCCGGCTCAAGCCGGTACTGGCCACCCTGGGCGACCTCTATCACCACGACGAGGCGCCCGCCCAGACGCTGCGACTGGCCAGGCCCGACGCCGCCCGACTCAGCCAACTGGACGAGCTGGACCTGAGCTGGCAAGGCGGCGACGACCTGCGCGACCTCGCGCGCAAGCTGCGAGATGCAGCGCAGACGCGGATCCGTCCGCCCAAGGGGCTGAACGCCGAGCTGCGCCACTACCAGCTGGAAGGCGTCGCCTGGCTGCAGACCCTCCGCGACGTCGGTGCCGGCGGCATCCTGGGCGACGACATGGGCCTGGGCAAGACACTGCAGACCCTGACCCACCTGCTGCTGGAGAAGGAAGCCGGACGACTGGACCGGCCGGCGCTGGTGGTGATGCCCACCAGCCTGATTCCCAACTGGATGGACGAAGCGGCGCGCTTCGCCCCGAACCTGCGCGTGCTGGCGCTGCACGGCGCCAGTCGCAAGAAGGCGTTCGAGCACATGGCCGAACACGACCTGCTGCTCACCACCTATGCCCTGCTGCCAAGGGACCTGGAGCACTTCAGCGCGCTGCCCTTGCACCTGCTGATCCTCGACGAAGCGCAGTACATCAAGAACCCCGGAAGCAAGGCCGCCCAGGCGGTTCGGCAACTGGAGGCACGGCAGCGCCTCTGCCTCACCGGCACGCCCCTGGAAAATCACCTCGGTGAACTCTGGTCGCTCTTCCATTTCCTCATGCCTGGATGGCTGGGGGACAGCCAGAGCTTCCTGCGCAACTACCGCACGCCCATCGAGCGACACGGCGACGCCACCCGACTGGCCCATCTCAACGCCCGCCTCAAGCCCTTCCTGCTGCGGCGTAGCAAGGAGGCTGTGGCCACCGAACTGCCGGCCAAGAGTGAGATCACCCAGTGGGTGGAGCTGAGCGACCGCCAGCGCGACCTCTACGAGACAGTGCGCCTGGCCATGGACAGCAAGGTGCGCGACGAAATCGACCGCAAGGGCCTGGCTCGGAGCCAGATCGTGATCCTCGAGGCCTTGCTGAAGCTGCGCCAGGTGTGTTGCGACACCCGCCTGATCGAGGAACGGGGACCTCGCCCGGCACGGGGCAGCACGTCGGGCAAGCTGGACAGCCTCATGGAAATGCTCGAGGAGTTGATCGCCGAAGGCCGCAAGGTGCTGTTGTTCTCCCAGTTCACCAGCATGCTGGCGCTCATCGAGGATGAACTGCGCAAGCGCGCCATCGACTACGTGCAGATCACCGGCGAAACCCGCGATCGCCGCACCCCGGTTCAACGCTTCCAGGCCGGCGAGGTGCCGCTGTTCCTGATCAGCCTGAAAGCCGGTGGGACGGGCCTCAACCTTACCGCGGCCGACACCGTGATCCATTACGACCCCTGGTGGAATCCGGCCGTGGAACGCCAGGCCACCGACCGCGCCTATCGCATCGGCCAGGACAAGCCGGTGTTCGTCTATCGGCTGATCTCGCGGGGAACGGTGGAGGAGAAGATCCAGCAGCTGCAGGCCCAGAAGGCCACGCTTGCGCGCGGCATCCTCGATGGGCGGGAGGACGGCGACTGGCGCCTGCGGGAAGAAGACATCGACGCCCTCTTCGCCCCCCTGCCCCGCAGGGCCTGACGGGTGTCCCGGACGTCTCGGGACACCGGGCCGAGCCGACTCAGCCCTTCAGGACATGGGCAAGCACATTGCGCACCTTGCCGATACCCTCGGCCAGCGCCGCCTCGATCTCATCCATGGTGATGATGCCTTCGGACTTGCCGGCGGCCGGATTCACCACCAGTGACAGGCAGGCATAAGGCAGGTCCAGTTCGCGCGCCAGTGCGGCCTCGGGCATGCCGGTCATGCCGACGATGTCGCAGCCGTCGCGCTCAAGGCGAACGATCTCGGCCACGGTCTCGAGGCGCGGCCCCTGGGTGCAACCGTAGACGCCGAAGTCGCTATGGGCGTAATCGCAGGCATTGAGCCCTTCGAGCAACTTGCCACGCAGGCCTTCGTCGTAGGGGTGGCTGAAGTCGATATGGGTGACGTGATCGATGTCACCCTCGAAGTAGGTGCCGATGCGACCGTGGGTGTAGTCGATCACCTGGTGCGGCACCACGAGATGGCCACTGCCCATGGCGGGATGGATTCCCCCCACCGCATTCACCGCGATCACCGCCTGGGCGCCGGCATGCTTCAGCGCCCAGAGATTGGCCCGGTAGTTCACCTGATGCGGCGGAATGCGATGCGGGTGACCGTGGCGCGCCAGGAAAAGTACCTCGCGCCCCGCGTACTCGCCCTGAACGATGCCCGCAGACGGGGCGCCGTAGGGCGTCTCCGGATGCAGCAGCGCTTTCATGTGCAGGCCTTCGAGCTGGGTCAGGCCGGTGCCCCCAATGATGGCGTAGACGGTCATGTCGGTTCCTCAATCGATCAACTGGGCTTCGCGCAGGGCGGCCACGGCGCGAAGCCAGCGGGGGTCCTGACGGTATTCGGTACCCGGAAAGGCGCGGCGACGCATCCGTGCCAGGCTGGCCGGCGGCTTCGCACCCAGGCGCTGCAGGCGCTCCAGGGCCAGCTCGGCGGAGGCGCGGTCATTGCATACCAGCCCCATGTCGCAACCGGCCGTCAGTGCGGCTTCGATACGCTCGGCGGCGTCACCCACCACATGGGCGCCGGCCATGGACAGGTCATCGCTGAAGATGACCCCGGAAAACTTCAATTCGGCTCGCAGGATGTCCTGCAGCCAGCGACGGGAGAAGCCGGCCGGCTGGTCGTCCACCTTCGGATAGACGACGTGGGCGGGCATCACACCGTCCAGCTCGGCGGCCAGGCGAGCGAAAGGCACGAGGTCGCTACGGCGGATCTCGTCCAGCTCGCGCTCATCGACGGGAATCGCCACGTGGGAATCGGCTTCCGCCCAGCCATGACCAGGGAAGTGCTTGCCGGTGGCAGCCATGCCGGCGCCGCGCAGGCCCCGGATAAAGGCACCGGCAAGACGCGCGGCGCGCTCCGGATCGCCCTCGAAGGCCCGACTGCCGACCACTGCGCTGCGCTGATGGTCCAGGTCGAGGACCGGCGCGAAGCTGATATCCAGGCCAGCCGCAAGCACCTCGGTAGCCATCAGCCAACCGCATTGCTCGGACAGTTGCTCGGCGTTGTCATTGTCAGCCAGCGCGCGCATGGCCGGCAGGCGCAGGAAGCCTTGGCGCAAGCGCTGTACACGGCCGCCCTCCTGATCCACGGCAAGGATCAGGTCAGGACGAATGGCGCGAATGGAGGCGCAAAGCTCACGCACCTGGCGCGGGCTCTCGATGTTACGGGCAAAGATGATCAGGCCGGCGACTTCCGGCTGACGGAGGATCTGCCGATCCTCGGCGGTCAGCCAGGTACCACCGATATCCAGCATCAGGGAACCTTGCATGTGTATTCCTTAGGAGAGTTCTGCTGTGGCCCAGGCCGGGCACGGCGCTTCGTCGATACGTACCGCACAGTGGACGGGCACGCGCTGGAAGAGTTCCAGCATGTCGGTGTTGCGCAGACGAACGCACCCGTGGGAACGGGGCACGCCCATGGGTTCGCTGTCGGGCGTCCCATGGAGGTAGATATAGCGGCGAAAACTGTCCACCTGCCCCAGGCGGTTGCGGCCAGGCTCGCAACCACTCAGCCAGAGTATCCGAGTCAGGATCCAGTCACGCCCGGGAAAGCGCGCATGGAGTTCGGCATCCCAAACCTCGCCTGTCCAGCGCCGCCCGCGAAGCACGGCACCGATGGGCAGCCCTTCGCCGATCCTCGCACGCACCTGATGAAGCCCCCGCGGGGTGCAATTGGAGCCACTGGCCTCTCCCGGGCCATTCAACGCCGTGGAGACGGGAACGCGCAGCACCAACTGCCCTGAGGCGAAGCCATAGAGCTGCTGGTCGGCAATGGAGACATGCAGAAGATCGAGGATTTGCATGGGCGCCAAGCTTAGCCGATCAGCCCGCCTGCGCCCATCGTTTTACGCCTTGGCGGGAGCCGTCGGCGCCTTGGTGCGCGGCTTGAGCACGGCGCTGGCCAGCGATTCGTCGGTTACCCCGGTCTCGGCACGCATGCCCGCCGCGAGGAAGGGCACCATCAGCCGCATGACCTGCTCGATGGAGGTGTTCACGCCGAAGTCATTCTCTGCCATGGCGCGCAGGGCCTTGATGCCGGACATGCTGAAAGCCGCGGCACCCAGCATGAAGTGCACCCGCCAGAACAGCTCCAGCGGCGGAACCCTTGGAGCGGACTCGTTCACCAGCAGCATGTAGCGACGAAACACCTTGCCATAAACCTCTTCGAGGTACTTGCGCAGGTGGCCCTGGCTCTGACTGAATGCAAGCCCGAGCAGGCGCATGAAGATGGACAGGTCATTGCCGCTGCGAGGCTTTACCGCCAGTGCTTGTTCGACGAGCATCTCCAGCAGTTCTTCGAGCGTAGCCTTGCTCTCGGACTTGGACTGGCGCCGGTCCAGCTCGCGCTCCAGACTCTGGCAGAACGGTCCGAGGAAACGCGAGAAGACCGCCTGGATAAGCGCTTTTTTCGAGCCGAAGTGATAGTTCACTGCAGCCAGGTTGACCCCGGCCTTGCTGGTGATCAGGCGCAGTGACGTTTCGGCGAAGCCCTTTTCCGCGAACAGCTGTTCCGCTGCATCCAGAATGCGTTCAACGGTTTCCGACTGGGCCATGGCTCCTCCGCCTGACAAACACTTGTTTGAAACATACGTTTCAGCCTATCCGCTTGTCAAGCCGCGCACACCACTATCTGACGGGTCAGTCATCGCCTCCCCTCGCCCCCTCCGAGCACCGCACGAATCGGCTCTCCGCGAAGCCGCCTCGCATCCCGGAAAAAGAAGAATTGCCAAGGGCGGATCACTGTATATAATCCCAGTCACTGTATAAAAAGACAGAGCGCCGCCATGCTGAAACTGACGCCCCGCCAAGCCGAGATTCTCGCATTCATCAAGCGCTGCCTTGAAGACAATGGCTTTCCGCCCACTCGCGCGGAGATCGCCCAGGAACTCGGATTCAAGTCACCCAATGCCGCCGAAGAGCATCTCAAGGCCCTCGCCCGCAAGGGCGCCATCGAGATGACCCCCGGCGCCTCTCGCGGCATCCGCGTCCCCGGGTTCGAGCCCGGCGCCAACGACGATGACGGACTGCCCGTCATCGGCCGAGTGGCTGCCGGCGCCCCCATCCTCGCCCAGCAGAACATTGAGGAATCCTGCCGCATCAACCCTGACTTCTTCCATCCCCGCGCCGACTACCTGCTTCGCGTGCGCGGCATGTCGATGAAGGACATCGGCATCTACGACGGTGACCTGCTTGCCGTTCATAGCACACGGGAGGCTCGCAACGGCCAGATCGTAGTCGCCCGCCTGGGGGACGAAGTCACAGTTAAGCGCTTCAAGCGCGACGGTGACAGGGTTTGGCTGATAGCCGAAAACTCGGAATTCGCCCCCATCGAGGTGAACCTCGATGAACAGGACCTGGTGATCGAAGGTTTGAGTGTCGGCGTGATTCGCCGCTAAAGGAGGCCTCATGCAGTTCCCGCAGTCCCTTGCTCGGTCCCAGCTCCCCCTGTTCCACGATGCCATCCTGGCAAATCCCGTGGCCCCGCTGCTGACCGATGTGGTGGAAGAGCCCCACCAGGAAGAACCGGAAGTCTTCAGTGAACTCGCATTGCGCGGCGCAAGCGGGCACTGCAGGCATATGCTGGCCTCGGTACTTCGGGAGCTGAGCGACGAGCCGGATGCCCGCTGGCTGACACTGGTCGGTGCACCTGCAGGCCTGAGCCGTGACTGGCTGCGAGACTCCGGCCTAAACCGCGAGCGCATCCTCATCCTGCAACCTCGCGGCCAGCAAAGCGCACTGGAGCTGGCATGCGAAGCGCTGCGCCTGGGACGCAGCCACACCGTTGTCAGCTGGCTTCAACTGGGGCAGCGAGCCAAACGCCAACTGGCCCAGGCTGCGCGCGAAGGAAGCGCGCAGAGCCTGAACATTCTGCTGGGTTGAAAGTATTCAGGGCACCGGAAAAATCCGAACCCCTGACTTCAGACGGTAACCGGATCGCCGTAGGATCCGACTTCAAGGCTCAGTGCAGGACGCGCGGACCGTCTTGATGGTCCATGTCACCTTCGGCCAGACGGCCAGCCATCTGGACGCCGACGTTCAGCATGGCCTTGGCGACTTCCAGGTGATGCCCCTGAAGAAAAGCTTTGGCGTCGGAGGAAAAGTCCAGTGTCACCAGCGCCTCCTCGTCCTCGGCCCGGCGCAAGATAATGCGCCCGTCAGGCAGCTCGACTATTTCCAGAAAGGACGTAGGCATAGGTTTATCTCTCCACGAAAGGCGACCATTGTAACAGCGAGCCGCCAGCACGCCCTAGCCCGCCGATCAAATCAGCATTCGCTGAGGGTTTCCCGGAAGCGCAACGCCAGGGATTTAAGGTTCTGCCGCCAGCTTTCGAGGACGTCACGACCTAGCGGCGCCTCTCCCTCGTCCACACTGACTGCCGTGATCAATGGCAAGGTCGGGTCCACCTTGGCCTGCCTGGGGGCCTGGGGCGGCTGGAACAGTGCCTGGTAGGCCGCCAGAAGCTCCGCCAGCCAGGTCTCGCCCTGCTGCGCCAACTCCACCAACTCTGCCAGTTCGGGACTGGGCGCCGCCGCCAGCACCTGCGGTGTCAGCAGTTGCTCCACCCGAGGAGCGCCAGCCTCCGGGAGCCGGTAGTAACCGGCAATCTCATGGCAAAGCCCCAACAAGGCGCCGTAAAGATGAAAGAGAGCTGCCTCGCGCTCGGACTGCACCAGCGCCTGGGCGTTCATTGCCCTGCCCTCTTCAGCCTTGCGCCAGGACTCCAGCGACAGGCCAGCGAAGAAAATCTTCTGATTGGTGCGGGTATAAAGCTCATGGGCCATGACGGCGCCCTCCACGGATGACTGGAGCAGTATATGCGCGCCCGTAGCCGGGCGCGCAGCAGTCGGTCAGCGCTTGTCTTCGACCTTCCACTTGCCGCCGTCGAAGAAGGCGCGCCATCCAGTAGGCTTGCCATCCACCTCGGTCTGCACGTACTGCTCCTTGGTCTTGCGGCTGAAGCGGATCACGGCGGGACGGCCGTCCGGATCCTTGGCGGGAGCGTCGAGGAGGTAGTGATACTTGGCGTCCAACTCATCCTTGTGCGGAATCAGTTCCTTGACCAGCGGGGCACGGGTCTCACGGTTCTTCGGGAACTGGCTGGCCGCGAGGAACAGGCCGGATGCGCCATCGCGCAGAACGTAAATATCGTCCACCTTCTCGCATTTCAGTTCGGGCATGCGGATAGGGTCGATCTTAGGCGGCGCGGCTTCACCACTCTTCAGCAGCTTGCGGGTGTTCTTGCAACTGGCGTTGGTGCAACCGAAGAACTTGCCAAAACGGCCGGTCTTGAGCTGCATCTCACTGCCGCACTTGTCGCACTCCAGGCTTGGCCCTTCGTAACCCTTGATGCGGTATTGCCCCTGCTCGATCTCATAGCCTGCGCAATCCGGGTTATTGCCGCAGATGTGCAATTTGCGGGTCTCGTCCAGCAGATAGGCATCCATGGCGGTGGCGCAGATCGGGCAACGGTGCTTGCCACGCAGCACGCGGGACTCGGACTCACCCTCGTCGTCGGCTGCAATTTCGTCACCCGGCACCAGATTGATGGTGGCCTTGCAGCGCTCCTTGGGCGGCAGGCTATAGCCGGAGCAGCCCAGGAAAACGCCGGTGGACGCGGTGCGGATCATCATGGGACGGCCGCACTCGCGGCAGGCGATGTCAGTCAAGGTCGGCTGGTTGGCACGCATGCCATTCTCGCTGCCTTCGGCCAGCTCCAGCTTCTTCTTGAAGTCACCATAGAACTCGTCCAGCAGGTGCTTCCAGTTGCGCTCGCCCTGGGCCACATCGTCCAGGTGCTCTTCCATGCCGGCAGTGAAGCCGTAGTCCATCAGGTTGGCGAAGCTTTCATTGAGGCGCTCGGTGACGATATCGCCCATCTTCTCAGCATAGAAACGGCGGTTATGGACGGTGACGTAGCCACGTTCCTGAATGGTGGAGATGATCGCCGCATAGGTGGACGGGCGACCGATACCACGCTTTTCGAGCTCCTTGACCAGACTGGCCTCGGAGTAACGCGCCGGCGGCTTGGTGAAGTGCTGGCTGGGGTCCAGCTTCAGCAGCTTGAGCAACTCGCCTTCGTTCATCTCGGGCAGCACGTCGTCCTCGCCCGGCTTGCTCTGCTGGGGCAACACACGGGTGTAACCGTCGAACTTCAGGATGCGGCCCTTGGCGCGCAGCTCGAAGCTACCGGCACTCACACTGACACTGGTGGACAGGTATTCGGCCGGGGGCATCTGGCAGGCCACGAACTGACGCCAGATCAGGTCATACAGGCGCTCAGCGTCGCGCTCCATGCCCGACAGCTGGTTCGGGCGCAGGTTGACGTCGGACGGTCGAATCGCCTCGTGGGCCTCCTGGGCGCCTTCCTTGCTGGAATAGATGTTCGGCTTGGACGGCAGGTACTTCTGACCGAACTCGCCCTCGATAAAGCCCCGAACCATGGAAATGGCGTCGGCCGAGAGGTTGGTGGAGTCGGTACGCATGTAGGTGATGTAGCCGGCCTCGTAGAGACGCTGGGCCATCATCATGGTCTTTTTCACCCCGAAGCCCAGGCGGTTGCTTGCGGCTTGCTGCAGGGTGGAGGTGATGAAGGGCGCGGAGGGCCGGCTGGAGGTCGGCTTGTCCTCGCGCTTGGCCACGCTATAGGACGACGACCTCAGCTTCTCCAGGGCCGCCATGGCCTGGGACTCGTTCAGCGGCTTGAAGGCCGCACCGTTCTCCTTGGCCACCTCGAAGCGTACGTTGGCGCCCTTGCCAGTCGCCAGGTCGGCATGGATTTCCCAGTACTCTTCGGGCACGAAGGCACGGATCTCGCGCTCGCGTTCAACCACCAGCTTCACCGCCACCGACTGTACGCGACCGGCGGACAGGCCACGGGCGATCTTCGACCAGAGCAGCGGCGACACCATGTAGCCCACGACACGGTCAAGGAAGCGACGAGCCTGCTGGGCGTTGACGCGGTTGATGTCCAGTTCGCCGGGTTGGGAGAAGGCCTCCTGGATGGCCTTCTTGGTGATCTCGTTGAACACCACGCGCTTGTAGCGACTGTCATCGCCACCGATGGACTCCCGCAGGTGCCAGGCAATGGCCTCCCCTTCGCGGTCCAAGTCGGTCGCGAGATAGATGGTGTCGGAGTCCTTGGCCAGACGGCGAAGCTCCTCGATGACCTTTTCCTTGCCCGGCAGTATCTCGTACTGCGCCTTCCAACCGTTCTCGGGGTCCACACCCATGCGCGCAACCAGCTGGCGACGGGCCTTGTCCTTGGCGGACAGAGCGGGCGCCTCGGCGGCGACCTTGCCGCGCTTGGCCGGTTCCTTGGCGGCACTCGCCGAACCGCTGGTGGGAAGGTCACGGATATGGCCGATGCTCGACTTCACCACGTACTGGTTGCCCAGGTACTTGTTGATGGTCTTGGCCTTGGCCGGGGATTCCACGATGACCAGCGATTTGCCCATTGATCGGTTTGTTCCTGATTGAAGAAGTAAAAGGCGGGAGCCGCCCGTCGCGGCACCGCTATATATAGTGGCCAGCGCGACGCGGTCAAGCGCGCCTCTGGCAGGTTTCGTGCCCCTCAGGGCTTCGGGAAGAGGTCGGGCTCGACGCTGACCAGGGCGAAACGCGCGATCTGTTCACCATCCACCAGAACCGTCTCGGTGAACATATTGAGCGGACGCACCCAGAGGCCGTATTCACCATAGAGGGCCTGATACACCACCAGTTCCTCTTCGGTTTCGGAATGCCGGGCAGTACCGATGACCCGGTACTGCTGCCCCTTGTAGTGACGGTAAAGACCCGGTTGCAGGCTCATGATTGCCTCACAGTGACGAATGCAGGCTACCCCGCAAAGGTTGCGCATGGTGCCGCGTGCGGCGACCCGAAGCCAGCCCTTGCATGAAATTTCCTGCGAAGTTCCTCCACATGAAAGCAAAAACCGGGGCGCTGGGCCCCGGTTTTCTCATCTCGTTCGCGTTTACACGCGCTCGAAGATGGTGGTGATCCCCTGGCCCAGGCCCACGCACATGGTGGACACACCCAGGGTGCCGCCGTTCTGCCTCATCACGTTCAGCAGCGTGCCGGAGATACGAGCACCGGAGCAGCCGAACGGATGGCCCAGGGCAATGGCGCCGCCATGCAGGTTGACCTTCTGCTCCATCTTGTCCAGCAGCTTGAGGTCCTTCAGCACCGGCAGGGCCTGTGCGGCGAAGGCTTCGTTCAACTCGACGAAGTCGATGTCGTCGATGGTCAGGCCGGCGCGCTTCAGGGCCTTCTGGGTGGAAGGCACCGGGCCATAACCCATGATGGCGGGATCGACGCCGGCGACCGCCATGGCGCGCACCACGGCCATGGGCTGGATGCCCAGGTCCTGGGCGCGCTGGGCGCTCATCACGATCATGCAGGATGCGCCGTCGGTGATCTGCGAGGAGGTACCCGCCGTCACGGTGCCGCCTTTCGGGTTGAACGCAGGCTTCAGGGAGGCCAGACCTTCCAGGGTGGTTTCGGGACGAATGGTTTCGTCGAAGTCGAACACCTTCAGGAAGCCGTTCTCGTCGTAGCCCTGCATCGGGATGATTTCATCCTTGAACTTGCCTTCGACGGTAGCCTTGTGGGCCAACTGGTGCGAGCGCACGCCGAACTGGTCCTGGGCTTCACGGGTGATGCCGTGCATCTTGCCCAGCATCTCGGCGGTCAGCCCCATCATGCCGGACGCCTTGGCAGCGTACAGGGACAGATGCGGGTTCGGATCGACACCGTGCATCATGCCGACGTGCCCCATGTGCTCCACGCCACCGACCACGAACACATCGCCGTTCCCGGTCTGGATCGCCTGCACGGCGGTGTGCAGGGCGCTCATGGAGGAACCGCACAGACGGCTGACGGTCTGGCCGGCGCTGGTGTGGGGGATCTGGGTCATCAGCGACGCCATGCGCGCGATGTTCCAACCCTGTTCCAGGGTCTGGTTGACGCAACCCCAGATCACGTCTTCCACTTCAGCCGGATCGACTTTGGTGTTGCGCTCCAGCAGCTTGCTGATCAGGTGTGCCGACATGTCTTCGGCACGGGTGTTGCGGTGCATGCCACCCTTGGAGCGGCCCATCGGGGTGCGGCCGAAGTCGACAATGACTGCATCTCTCGGATTCAGGCTCATATTCTTCACTCTCGCTCAATTAGCCGAAAAACTTCTGGCCGTTCTTGGCCATTTCGCGAAGCTTGGCGGTCGGGTGGTACAGCGCGCCCAGATCGGCGTACTGGTCGGCCAGGGCCACGAACTCGGCCACGCCGATGCTGTCGATGTAGCGCAGCGCACCACCACGGAAGGGCGGGAAGCCGATGCCGTAGATCAGGCCCATGTCGGCCTCGGCGGCAGTGGAGACGATGCCGTCTTCCAGGCAGCGGACGGTTTCCATGCACAGCGGGATCATCATGAAGTTGATGATGTCCTCATCGGTCAGCTCGCGCTGCTCCTTGATGATCGGCTTGAGAATCTCGTAGGCGACCGGGTCGGAGACCTTCTTCGGCTTGCCGCGCTTGTCGGTCTCGTAGGCATAGAAACCCTTGCCGTTCTTCTGACCCAGGCGGTTGGCCTCGTACATCACGTCAACGGCGGTCTTGCCTTCCACGGCCATGCGGTCCGGGAAACCTTCGGCCATCACGTCGCGGCCGTGGTGGCCGGTGTCGATACCCACCACGTCGGACAGGTAGGCCGGGCCCATGGGCCAGCCGAACTTCTCCATCACCTTGTCGATGCGGACGAAGTCGACGCCGAACTCCAGCAGCTTGGCGAAACCACCGAAATAGGGGAACAGCACGCGGTTCACCAGGAAGCCGGGGCAATCGTTCACCACGATGGGGTTCTTGCCCATTTTCTTGGCATAGGCAACGGTGGTGGCCACGGCCACTTCGCTGGACTTCTCGCCACGGATGACCTCGACCAGGGGCATCATGTGCACCGGGTTGAAGAAGTGCATGCCGACGAAGTTCTCCGGGCGCTTCAGGGCCTGGGCCAGGTAGCTGATGGAGATGGTGGAGGTGTTGGAAGCGATGATGGCGTCTTCACGCACATGCCCTTCCACCTCGGCCAGCACGGCGTGCTTGACCTTCGGGTTCTCGACGACCGCTTCCACCACGATGTCGACGTTGCCGAAATCGCCGTAGGACATGGTCGGACGAATGGCATTGAGCGCCTCAGCCATCTTCTCGGGCTTCATGCGGCCTTTCTCGACGCGCTTGCCCAGCAGTTTCGCGGCTTCCTTGAGACCGGTCTGGATACCCTCTTCACGGATATCCTTCATCAGGATCGGGGTGCCCTTGGAGGCGGACTGGTAGGCGATGCCGCCACCCATGATGCCGGCGCCCAGTACGGCGGCCAGCTTCACGTCACGGGCGATCTCGTCGTGCTGCTTGGCCTTCTTCTTCAGCTCCTGATCGTTCAGGAACAGGCCGATCAGACTGGTGGCAACCGAGGTCTTGGCCAGCTTGACGAAGCCGGCGGCTTCGACTTCCAGGGCCTTCTCGCGACCGAAGTTGGCGGCTTTCTGGATGGTCTTGATGGCTTCGACCGGAGCCGGGTAGTTCGGACCGGCCTGGCCGGCGACGAAGCCCTTGGCGGTCTCGAAGGCCATCATCTGCTCGATGGCATTGAGCTTGATCTTCTCCAGCTTGGGTTGGCGCTTGGCCTTGAAGTCCAGTTCGCCGGAGATGGCACGCTTGACCAGGTCCAGCGCGCCGGCCTGCAGCAGGTCGGGAGCGACGACGGCGTCGACGGCGCCCACTTTCAACGCATCTTCGGCACGGTTCTCCTTGCCGGACGCGATCCACTCGATGGCGTTGTCCACGCCGATCAGGCGCGGCAGGCGAACGGTGCCGCCAAAGCCCGGGTAGATGCCCAGCTTGACTTCCGGCAGGCCGACCTTGGCGGTGGCGCTCATGACGCGATAGTCAGCCGCCAGGCACATTTCCAGGCCGCCGCCCAGAGCGATCCCGTTGATGGCGGCAACGGTGGGAACGTCGAGGTCTTCGAATGCACTGAAGATCTTGTTGGCTTCGAGGTTGCCAGCCATCAGCTCGGCATCGGGCATCTGGAAGTTATCGACGAACTCGGTGATATCAGCGCCAACGATGAATACGTCCTTGCCGCTGCTGACGATGACGCCCTTGACCGATGCGTCGGCCTTGATGGCGGCGACTGCTTCCTGCAGTTCGTTGAGGGTGAGACGGTTGAACTTGTTGACGGACTCACCCTTGAGGTCGAATTTCAGTTCGACGATACCGCCCTCAAGAGCCTTAACCGTGATGGCTTTACCTTCGTAAATCATCAACTGATCTCCACGGTTTGGGAAACTGGACTTTACGCATCGGAGCCAACCTGCGGACCCGCTCCCGGCGCTGCCGGAGCATAGTCCCGATCGGTTGGGCACACCCGCCGACACGATATTCGGACTGTACGACTGGAAACGTCATACGAGACAAACGCTCGATTCATACGCCCGTTTGATTTGGGTGAGCCGAGATTCACGGAAAAGTCCGTACTTGTCAATCGCGCAACGTGACCGCCCGGCCACGCTCCAGAGCCGCCAGACGCCGCTCAGGCACAGCCGGCGCGCCTTCGCCGGCCGATTCACTGCGGCAATCGGGCGACATCACGAGAATCACGGGGCACTGGAAATGGTGGCGGAGGGGCACTGGCAAATTGCCCCGGCCATTAGTACATTCGTGCCACTCGGACCGCCAGGATCCGAGCGCCGATAACAACAACAATCGAGGCCACTGGCCCACGGAGAAACACCGATGACGAGCCGTCTGCTTGCCATGCTGCTGGGCTTCCTGCTCACCCTGCCCGCCTTTGCCAGCACCGCCCCATCCCCCGCGACGGACAACCTGCTCAAGCTCCATCAGATGCGTCTCGCCATCCAGCGCAGCCTGGGCGATTTCTACATGTACAACAGCATGGAAGGCGATCAGCGCTATGCCCGGATGATCGACGAATCCGTCCGGCGGGCCGACGCGCGCCTCGAGGAAATGGGCACCATGCCGGGCCAAGTCTCCAAGGCCCTGCACACGCAACTGACAGAGGAATGGCGAACCTACTCCGGCCAGTTGCATGGCCTGGTGGTCGCCCTGCGGGAAGATGGCGTAACCGACCTGCAGCCGGTCGCCGACCTCGCCGCGCGCAACAAGCGCCTGCTGGACCTGGCCAATGGGCTGTACGGAAAAATCCAGGAGGAAGGTGCCATCCGCGTGCCGCCGCTGACCGAGCGAAGCCGCGAGCAGAGCCTGCTGATGCAGACCATCGCCGTGGACTACGCATCGCGCAGCGCCTCCATCGGCGGGAGCTTCTTCGGCGGCAACGGCGGCAAGGCCATCGACGAACTGGCGGGGGAGTTCGCCCAGCGACTGACGAGCCTGGAGCAGGCGCCGCAGAATACGCCGGAGATCCGCGAGGCACTCGACGGCATCAGCACCAAATGGCGCTACATCGAGAAATCGCTGAAGAACTACAACGAGAAGAGCGTGCCATTCCTCATCAACAAATATTCCGACCGCATCATCGACGGGCTGGAGGATGTTTCCGCCCGCTACTCGGAGGCCCACAGCTGAAGCGGTCGCGACGGGCGCGTACCGTCAACCCCGCCCCCCGCTCAGGCCAACGCCTCGAGGACCCCGGCAATACGCGCGAGGTCCTCAGCGCTTCCCCTCTCCCCCCAGTAGAGGGCGACCATCTGGGAACTCGCCTCGATTTTGTAGACATCCTTCGGCAACGCCTGCAGATGCGCCAGCAACGCGGCGTCCTCGCATGGCTCGCGCCACTGGTTCAGCCACACACCGGGCTCGCTCTGCCAGTAGCACCAGGCATCGCGGCCGCGCAGGCGGGGACGATGGTACTGGGCACAGGAACCCGGCGGTTCCTGGGGCAGCCAGTGCGGCCAGTCCTGGCGCGACAGCTGCATGGCCAACCCCATGCGCCGGGCCTGCAGGCGCAGATCCATGCGTCCTCGCTGCCCCTTGGAGGGCAGCAGCCAGACCAGAGGGCTGAGGACCGCCAGGAGGAGAAATGCGACGAGCCAGAAGGTCATAAGGGTTATCCCTGCGCAAAAGCCTGTGTTAAACGTCTCGGAAAGCCATACTTGTGATCATGTACATCCTTGAGGAGGAACCTCCCATGCCCTACCAGCACATTCTGGTCGCCGTCGACCTGACCGATGAATGCCATCCGGTGGTACGCCGAGCCCAGGCGCTGGCCCAGGCCAGCAAGGCCAGGCTGTCGCTGGTGCATATCGTCGAGCCCATGGCCATGGCCTTCGGGGGCGATGTTCCCATGGACCTGTCGATGCTCCAGCAACAGCAGTTCGAGCAAGCCCGTGAACGCCTGGCCACCTTTGCCGGCGGCTACGCGGAGATCACCGCCGACCAGCGCCACCTCGCCTACGGACAGCCGCGCCAGGAAATCCACCGCCTCGCCGAAGAACAGGGCTGCGACCTGATCGTGGTCGGCAGCCATGGTCGTCACGGCCTGGCCCTGCTGCTCGGATCCACGGCCAACGACGTCCTCCACGGCGCCCCCTGCGACGTGCTGGCGGTCCGCCTGAAGAAGCCGGAATAAATAGAAGGCAATGCGCGGGCGGACTTCAGTCGAAGCTTTCGCCCGCGCTCATCACCAGCGGCCGGACCTTCTGCAACTGGGTTTCCAGCGAATACGTCATGCTGGATGCCATGGAAAAGAAGGTCAGGAAGGCCTTGAGGTTCGAGTCCCCTTCGCAGACATCGTGGATGCGCTGCCAGAACGCCTGGTTGACCAGTTGCAACTGCTGGAACAGTCGCACCAACCCCTTGAGCTCCCAGTCCGCATGGCGCCCCTCGCGGAAATTGAAGTACTGCCGCGCCAGGTAGAGCGACACCGCCCGCAGAATGAACTCCTGGTTGCTGGCGAACGGCAGGTGCTGGTGCGCCATGGGCTTGAGCTTGCCCAGCACCGGACAGGCACTGGTGGCCATGATCACACCCAGCAAGGCCCGCAGCCCCTCCTCCAATCCCACCCGCTTGGCGTACTCACGCTCCGGCGTGCGCACCGCCACCAGCACTTTCCTGAACGCCGGCAAGCCCTGGAAATCCTCGATCACCCGGTGCAGGTCCACGGCCGCCGGACAGTGGCTGTAGCGGTCCCGGGCCAGCGGGCAGTTGCTGCACTGCTGGTGCTCCAGCCGCGTCCACCTGGGCGCCGCAGCGGCACGCTCCGGGTCGTACTCCCGATCCAGCTCGATGCGGTAGCTGAACTCATGCAGGTCATCCAGATGGATGCGGTATTCGATGGCCATGGGCTCTCCGGCTCACTTCCTCAACTGTCTTCCAGCTCCGCCCAGCGCTCGATCAGGCGGTCCAGTTCGGCCTGCAGGACTTCCAGGCGCTCCAGGGTCACGCGGGTCTGCTCGGCCGGGCGCTGGAAGAAGGCAGGATCGGACACTTCGGCCTGAAGCGACGCCTGCTCCTTTTCCAGGGACTCGATCTGGCCCGGAATGGCTTCCAGCTCCCGCTGCAGCTTGTAGCTGAGCTTCTTCCTCGGCACCTCGGCGGCCATGGCCACGGCCGCAGGAGCGGATTCGGCCACCTTCGGCGCTTCGGCCTTGGCTTCACGACTCTCACCGACACCCAGCAGGCGCGGGGAACCACCCTGGCGCAGCCAGTCCTGGTAACCGCCGACGTACTCGCGCACCCGGCCTTGTCCCTCGAACACCAGCGTGCTGGTCACCACGTTGTCGAGGAAGGCCCGATCGTGGCTCACCATCAGCACAGTGCCCTGGAAACCCAGCAGCACCTCTTCCAGCAGCTCCAGGGTTTCCACGTCCAGATCGTTGGTCGGTTCGTCCAGCACCAGCAGGTTGGCCGGCTTGCTGAACAGCTTCGCCAGCAACAGGCGTGCCCGCTCGCCACCGGAGAGCGCTTTCACCGGGGTACGCGCGCGCTGGGGGCTGAACAGGAAATCGCCCAGGTAGCTCAGCACATGGCGGTTCTGGCCATCGATGGTGATGAACTCGCGGCCTTCGGCGAGGTTGTCGATCACGGTCTTTTCCAGATCGAGCTGGTGACGCAATTGGTCGAAATACGCCACTTCCAGCTTGGTGCCCACCTCGATGCTGCCGCTGGTGGGCTCCAGATCGCCCAGCAACAGCTTCAACAGGGTGGTCTTGCCGGTACCGTTGGCACCCAGCAGGCCGATGCGGTCGGAACGCTGGAGCACCAGGCTGAAGTCGCGGATCAGTGGCTCGCTGCCGGGATGGGCGAAACTGACGTTCTCCACCACGATCACCTGCTTGCCGGACTTCTCCGCAGCTTCCAACTGGAAGCTGGCCTTGCCCTGGCGCTCGCGACGCTCGCTGCGCTCGGCACGCATGGCCTTGAGCGCACGCACACGCCCCTCGTTGCGGGTACGGCGAGCCTTGATGCCCTGGCGAATCCAGACCTCTTCCTGGGCCAGGCGCTTGTCGAACAGCGCATTGGCGGCCTCTTCCGCCGCCAGTTGCTGCTCCTTGTGCACCAGGAAGCTGGCGTAGTCACCGTTCCAATCGATCAGATGACCCCGATCCAGTTCGAGGATGCGGGTGGCCAGGTTCTGCAGGAAGGAACGGTCGTGGGTGATGAACAGCACGGCGCCGTTGTAGCCCATCAGCGCCTCTTCCAGCCAGGCGATGGCGCCGATGTCCAGGTGGTTGGTGGGCTCGTCCAGCAGCAGCAGGTCGGGCTCGGCCACCAGGGCCTGGGCCAGCAGCACGCGGCGGCGCCAGCCACCGGAAAGTTCGGCCAGGGTCTTGTCCGCCGGCAGCTGCAGGCGGCTGAGGGTGCTGTCCACCAACTGCTGCAGGCGCCAGCCGTCGCGGGCCTCCAGTTCCTGCTGGACATGGGTGAGTTTGGTCAGGTCGGAATCGGACTGGATGTGCTGGCTAAGGTGATGGTATTCAGCCAGCAGCGCGCCCACCTCCGCCAAGCCTTCGGCCACCACGTCGAATACGGTGCGCTCGTCCGCGCGGGGCAATTCCTGGGGCAGTTCGCCGATCTTCAGCGCCGGTGCGCGCCAGATCTCGCCATCGTCGGCGGACTGGTCGCCCTTGACCAGGCGCAGCAGGCTGGACTTGCCAGTGCCGTTGCGGCCGATGATGCACACGCGCTCGCCGCGGGCGATCTGCCAGGACACCTTATCCAGCAGCGGCATGGCGCCGTAGGCGAGGGATACATCGGTGAACTTGAGCAGTGTCATGGGGAGCCTCCTGAATCAGGGCGCGCATTCTACCCGACTTGCCACCCCGGCTCCGGGCATTTTTTACCGCCGGTTTCACCTGCTGGCCCAATGCTTTAACCGCCCTCGCCTAACAGCTAAGCTAAGCGTTGTTCGGTGCCTCGAAAGGGGTAACCACCCTGAGCCATCTGCCCCGGAAGTGTCATGCGCGGTCGTCTGCTGAGCCTGTTTTCCTGTTTGTTACTGTCCACGGTCGGCGCCCAGGCCACCCAGGCGTCCACTGTCCCGCTGGCCCAGCAGCGCCTGATGTACGACGAAGCCAAGCGCGCCCTGGCCAAGGGCGACTCCGGCCCCTACAAGCGCTATGCCAATGCCCTGCGGGACTATCCGCTGGAGCCTTACCTCGCCTACGACGAGCTCACCGCCCGACTCAAATGGGCCAGTAACGACGAGATCGAGAAGTTCCTTGCCGAACATGGCGACCTGCCCCAGGCCGGCTGGATGAAGCTGCGCTGGTTGCGCTGGCTGACCGAGCGTGGCGAATGGCAGACCTTCGCCAACTATTACGACCCGAAGCTGAACTTCACCGAACTGGACTGCCTGTTCGGCCAGTATCAGCTGCGTCACGGCATGAAGCAGGAAGGTTATGCCACGGCGAAGAAACTCTGGCTGGTAGGCAAGTCCCAGCCCGAAGCGTGCGACACCCTGTTCACCATGTGGAGCGCCGACGGTCAGCTGACCGAGGACCTGCGCTGGCAGCGCGCCAAGCTGGCGGCCGAAGCCCGCAACTACGGGCTGGCCAGCCACCTGGCCAAATCCATGCCACGCCTGGGCAACCAGGCCAAGCTGATGGCGGAGGTGGCGCAGAAGCCGCAGCTGCTGAGCCAGACCGGACGCTTCGTCCCCGTGGATCACTACACCGCCGACGCCGCCGGCCTCGGCCTGCGCCGCCTGGCCCGCCAGAGCCCGGAGAAGGCCCTGGCCCTGCTGGATACCTATGCGGACCGTCTGCCCTTCACCAAGGAGGAGAAGGTCGCCATCGCCCGGGAGATCGGCCTGACGCTGGCCAAGCGCTTCGACTCCCGCGCCCTGCAGGTCATGACCCAGTACGACCCCGAACTGCGTGACAACACCGTCAGCGAGTGGCGCGCCCGCCTGCTGCTGCGCCTCGGTCGCTGGGACGATGCCTACCAGTTGACCCGGCAGATGCCCGACAGCCTCGCCAGCACCAACCGCTGGCGTTACTGGCAGGCCCGCAGCCTGCAACTGGCCCAACCCCAGAGCCAGCAGCCGATCCCGCTCTACCAGCCGGTCGCACGGGAGCGTGACTTCTACGGTTTCCTGGCCGCCGACCGCCTGCAGGCGCCCTACCAGCTGAACCACCGTCCGCTGGCCCTCGATCCGAAGGTGATGCAGAAGGTGCGCAACACCGCCGGCATTCGCCGTGCCCTGGAATTCCACGACCGCGGAGAGATCGTCAACGGCCGCCGCGAGTGGTACCACGTCAGCCGCCTGTTCAGCCGTGACGAGATGGTGGCCCAGGCGAAGATCGCCTACGACCTGCAGTGGTACTTCCCGGCCATCCGCACCATCAGCCAGGCGCAGTACTGGGACGACCTGGATATCCGCTTCCCCATGGCGCACCGCAATGCCCTCACCCAGCAGGCCAAGGTCCGCGGACTGCACTCCAGCTGGGTCTTCGCCATTACCCGCCAGGAAAGCGCCTTCATGGCCGACGCCCGCTCCGGCGTGGGCGCCATGGGCCTGATGCAACTGATGCCGGCCACCGCCAAGGAGACCGCACGCAAGTTCGGCATTCCCCTGGCGTCACCGCAGCAGGCGTTCAACCCCGGCGTGAACATCCAGTTGGGCGCCGCCTACCTGAGCCAGGTCCACGGCCAGTTCAACGGCAACCGCGTGCTCGCGTCGGCCGCCTACAACGCCGGGCCCGGTCGCGTACGCCAATGGCTGCGGGGCGCCAACCACCTCTCCTTCGATGTCTGGGTGGAAACCATTCCCTTCGACGAAACCCGCCAGTACGTGCAGAACGTGCTGTCCTACTCGGTGATCTACGGCCACAAGCTCAATGCGCCGCAGCCCCTGGTGGACTGGCACGAGCGCTACTTCGACGATCAGTGAACACCTTGAAAACGCAACGGGCGCCCTCAGGCGCCCGTTTCGTTTCGATTGCCGGGTGACGCACGCGTCACTCCAGCACCTCGACCTCCATGCCCACCTCCAGCACGCCACCGGAGCGGTTGATCAGGTTCTGGCCGAAGTACACCTCACCCTCGCGCTCGCGGTAGGTCTTGAGGGTGGTCAGGGGTTCCCGATCGGCGCTGCGCTCGCCGGTGGCCGGATCGATGGTGGTGAGGATGCAACGGCTGCACCCCTTGGCCACACTGAACTCGATACCGCCGATGCGAATGCGCTTCCAGCCGTCCTCCGCATAGGGTTCGCTGCCCTCCACCACCAGGTTCGGACGAAAGCGCAGCATCTCCAGGGAGCGACCGACCCGCCGGCTCAAGTCGTCCAGCGAGGCCTGGCCGATCAGCAGCAGCGGAAAACCATCGGCAAACCCCACCTTCTCCTCCGGCAACAGGCTCCCGGGAATGTCGCGGGCCCGATGATCAGGCACATGCACCAGGCGGCAGGCCTTGCCGAGGAAATCGCTGAGCCACTCCGCCGCCTCATCGCCGGCGTCCGGCACCACCATGGAGGAGCCCCAGACGAACACGCCCCGCAGATTGGCGTCGGGCTCCGGTAGCGGTACATCGAGGGCGGGCAGGCCCTGGCTGGCCAGGGTCAGGCCGCCGGCCGGGTTCCAGCGGGCCGACAGCTGGGACATGCGCGAAAAGGCGCGCTGAGTCAGGAAGCGGCCATTCTCGGCATCCACCAGCATCCAGCGACGATCTCCGACCAGGCCCAGACCATCGAGCTCGGCCCGCAGCAAGGGCTCACCGATGGCGGACTTCATGGGAAAGCGATAAAGGGACGAGAGACGCATGGCCGGCTTCCTTGGGCGATCTGGGAAAGCCTCCCTTATACGCAGCTCCGCCCCATCAGCTCAAGATCAGTGGTCCCGCTTGAGGCGGTCCAGCACCACGTCCACCAGCCTGTCCGGCTGGAACTTGGAGAGGAAATTGTCGCAGCCCACCTTCTTCACCATGGCGTCGTTGAAGCTGCCGGAAAGCGAGGTGTGCATCACCACATAGAGGTCCCGCAGGCGGGGGTCGTTGCGGATCTCGGTGGTCAGGCGATAGCCATCCATTTCCGGCATCTCCGCATCGGTGAAGATCATCAGCAACTTCTCGCTCATGTCTATGCCACTGTCGGCCCAGGCCTTGAGCATCTTCAAGGCCTTGAGGCCGTCGCTGGCCATGTGCATGCGCATGCCGAGCTGGGACAGCGTCTCGCGCAACTGGGTCAGGGCCACGCTGGAATCATCCACCAGCAGCACCTCGCGGCCGACCGCCATCTGCAGCAGCGGATTGTCCAGGCGATCCGCGGAGACCCGGGTACTCATGGGGACGATTTCCGCCAGCACCTTCTCCACGTCGATCACCTCGACGATCTGGTCGTCCACCTTGGTGATGGCGGTCAGATAATGCTGGCGTCCGGCGCCGCCCGGCGGCGGCAGGATGGACTCCCAGTTGAGGTTGAGGATGCGATCGACGCCGCCGACCAGGAAAGCCTGCACCGAACGGTTGTACTCGGTGACGATGATGGTGCTGCGCTCGTCCGGCACCAACGGGCGCATGCCGATGGCCTGGGACAGGTCGATCACCGGCAGGGTCTGCCCGCGCAGGTTGACCACACCGCAGACCACCGGATGCCGCTGGGGAATCAGCGTCAACTTCGGCATCTGCAGCACTTCCTGGACCTTGAATACATTGATGGCGAAGAGTTGCCGGCCACTCAGCCGGAACATCAGGATTTCCAGGCGGTTTTCACCCACCAACTGGGTGCGCTGATCGACGGTGTCGAGAATACCGGCCATGGAACGTCCTCTGCTGCGGTTGCGATGGGCAGGATTGCCTGGTCAGCGTGTCGGCCTCAGGCGGCGAAACTGAAGTTGTGGCACGGCGCCATCATGCCGTAGCCAATCCGATGACGCCAGCACGTCGCCGGTCAGCGGGAACCGATCAGGGGCGAATCGGAAGGCAGATGCACGGACAGTGCCGCCGCCCGGGCACTGATGCGCAACCGTCGGCTTTCCAGCGGCTCGCCATCCAGGTTGAGGTCCAGTCCCTCCGGCGCCTCCACCTCCACCCAGGGCAACCGGGCGCTGACCGACACAGTCTCCAGCCCGAGGATGCCGCCGGACAGCAGGGTACCCAGGGTGCCCACCACGTCCTGGGGCGCGGGGATGATGCAGAGGTCCAGCAGGCCGTCGTCGGCCAGCGCCTGGGGACAGAGGGGGTGGCCGCCGCCCGCCTGGCGACCGTTGCCGATGCCGAGGGCGAGAAACTCCCCTTCCCAGGCGAAACCCGGCCCCCGGAAACGCCCGAAGGCCGAATGCACCTCGGCGAAATGCGTGAGTCCGGTGAGGAAGTAGGCCGCACCACCCAGCACCTTCTTGAGATCTTCAGAGGTGCTGGCGGTGATGCGCGAACCGAATCCGCCAGTGACCATATTGAGGAACAGATGCCCTTCGGCATCGCCGAGGTCGATGGGGCTGGGCGGCGCATCCAGCAGGGCCAGGGCCGCACCGGGTTCCAGGGGAACGCCGGCGGCCCGGGCGAAGTCATTGGCGGTGCCGAGGGGCAGGAGCACCAGGCTGGCATCGGTATTGGCCTTCGCCATCGCCTCGGCCACTTCCTTCAGGGTACCGTCGCCCCCGCCGGCGACCAGGGTCCGGTACCCCGCCGCCAAGGCCTCCTTCACCAGGCGCGCCGCATCGCCGCCTTCCCAGGTGACCCGCACCGCCAGCTCCCAACCCGCCGCACGACGGGCGTGTACCGCCGCCCTCACCTCTTCGTTGGCCGCCTGCTTGCCATGCAGGATCAACAAGGCCTTGCGCTCACCCATGATGGTCTCCGTCGTACTCGATCGCGGCAGTATAGGACCACGCCCGTGGCAGGCGGAACGAAGGGCGTGACGCCCAAACACATCTATAAAATAGATTATTTTAAGGTAAAAAATGCTCTTTTTTATCTATCAATCCTATTCGATCATGCCGCCATTCCTCCCGGAGAACTCCCTCCGCGAGCAGACAGGAGACCCGACATGATCGACGTACGCCCCTTCGCTGAACTGGGTGGTGCCCACCACGGCTGGCTCAATGCCCGCCACCATTTTTCCTTCGCCAGCTACTACGACAGCCAGCGGATGAACTGGGGCCAGCTGCGGGTCTGGAACGACGACGAGATCGCCCCCCATTCCGGCTTCCCGCCGCACCCTCACCAGGACATGGAGATCATCACCTATGTCCGTGAAGGCGCCATCACCCACCAGGACAACCTGGGCAACAAGGGCCGCACCGTGGCCGGCGACGTCCAGGTCATGAGCGCGGGAACCGGTATCGCCCACAGCGAGTACAACCTGGAGAACGAAACCACCAGGATCTTCCAGATCTGGATACTGCCCACCGCCCATGGCTCGGCGCCGTCCTGGGGCACCCGTCCGTTTCCGAAGGGCGAGCGCTCCGGCAGCTTCGTGACCCTGGCCAGCGGCATCGATGAAGGCAGCGACGCCCTGCCCATCCGCGCCGATGCCAGGCTCGCAGCCGCCACGCTCCAGGCCGGCCAGAGCGCCGAATACCGCCTGGAGCCGGGCCGCAAGGCCTACATCGTCGCCGCCAAGGGACGCTACGAGGTGAATGGCGTCGCCGCCGAAGCCCGTGACGGCGTTGCAGTGCGGGACGAAGAGGTGCTGCGCTTCACCGCGAGCGAGGACAGCGAGATCGTCCTGGTGGACGTGGCCTGATCATTCGCAAAGCCTGGAACGACGGGAGGCGCCCAGCGCTTCCCCGTCGCCCTCAGGCCGGATAGCCAGTGATCTCGCGAATCTTCCGGTACAACGGACGCAACTGCCGGTACATGCCCAGGTAAACCTCCCGGTACAGCCGCTCATAGGTCCTCCGCGCCTGGGGATCAGGCTCGAACACCCGGCCGACCCGGGTCATGGCGCCTATCGCCGTGGTGAAATCCGGATGCAGCCCCAGCCCCACTGCGCAATCGATGGCCGCGCCCAGTCCCGACGTCTCGTAGACATGGGGCCGCTCCGCCGGCAGGCCGAAGATATCGGCGGTCAGTTGCATCGCCGCATCGCTCTGGGAACCGCCCCCTGACACCCGCAAGCGGGTGATGGCGGTACCCGAACGCCGCTCGATCTGTTCCTTGCCCTGGCGCAGCGCATAGGCCAGCCCTTCGAGGATGGCGCGGTAAAGGTGCGCGCGGGTGTGCACGTCGCCGAATCCGATGATGGAACCCTTGGCTTCCAGGCCCGGCTCGCGGATACCGGGTGACCAGTAGGGCTGCAGCATCAGCCCCATGGAGCCCGGCGGCACGCTGTTGACCAACTCGTCGAACAGGGCCTCCGGCTCGACGCCCAGTTCCTGGGCCCGCTGCATTTCCCGCAGGCCGAACTCCTGCTTGAACCAGCTCACCATCCAGAAGCCCCGGTAGATCATCACCTCGGTGTTGAAGTGATCGGGAATCGCCGCCGGATAAGGCGGAATCAGCGGGATGGTCTCCAGGTACTGGCGCCGGGTGGTGTTGATGGTCGCCGTGGTGCCGTAGGACAGGCAGGCCACGCTGGGCTCCACGCCCCCCGCGCCGAGCACCTCGCAGGCCTTGTCCGCGCCCGCAGCGATCAGTGGCAGCCCCTCGGGAATGCCCGTGTGGCGGCTGGCTTCTGCCGTGATCCGCCCCAGTTCCGCGCCCGGTTTGTACAGCTCCGGCAACTGCTGCGGCCGGACCGGCATGGCCTGCCACTTCCAGTCGCGGGGCGCGGCCCAGCGCAGACCTTTGTAGTCGAACGGCAGGTAGGCCACCTGGCAGGCCACCGAATCCACGAAGCGGCCGCAGAGCCGATGACTGAGAAACCCCGAGAGCAGCAGCACCTTGTGGGTCCTGGCCCAGAGTTCCGGCTGGTGCTGTGCGACCCAGTTCACCTCGGCCTGGGCGCGGAAGTGATCCACCGTGGGCTCCAGCCGCGCCACCCGGAACAGCCATCCCCAGGGTCCCTTGATCCGCCCCCGTACCTCGGCCTGGCGCTGATCCAGCCAGAGGATCGCCGGACGTAGCGGCTGGCCCTGCTCGTCCACGTTGATCAGGGTGCCGCGCTGGGTGGTGAGGGACACGCCGCGAACCTGCCGGCGGTCGATATCCACCGAGGCCCAGAGCCGGCGACAGGCTTCCCCCAGGCTCGCCCAGTAATACTCCGGGTCCTGCTCGGCCCAGCCGGGCTGCTTCGAGTAATAGGCCTCCAGCGGCACCTTGCCCTTGCCCACCAGGTTGCCGTCCAGGTCGAAAAGCAGCGCCCGTACGCTCTGGGTGCCGTTGTCGATGGCCAGCAGGTAGCTCTTCTCGCTCACGATGCATCCTTGTCCGGCAGGCTGTAGCAACGCCGCCAGAGAGTCAGGTAGTGATCTTCCTCATCCGCCCAGCGGGCGTCGTCCCACCCCAGCAGGGGCTGGCAGAGGGCACGGATACGCGGCAACTCGACACGGCCGCCTTCAGCCAGGAGCAGGCCGATACGGGTGCGCCGCAGCAACAGGTCGTCCAGGTGCAGCACCAGTTCGCCCTGGGCCGCCCAGGCCAGCTCGGCCCAGAGGGTATCGGTGGCGCCGACCCGCTCAGCGCCCAGGGCGGCGACCCAGGGCACCAGCGAGGGCAAGGCGCGACCCAGGCGCCCCGCCAGGCGCAGGCCTTGTGCCGGCGACAAGGTCGGCAGCTTCACCGTCGGAGTCGGCGCGAACACCGGACCTGACGCCTCCGTCCAGCGACGCCCGACGAACCCGGTGCAGGCCCGCAGCACCTCCAGGGCCAGCAGCCGGAAGGTGGTCAGCTTGCCCCCCGCCAGGGTCACGCAACCGGGTTCCACCCAGAGCGCGTGCTCGCGCTTCTCATCGGAGGGCTTGAGCCGCGCGTCGCCCTCGCTCACCACCGGCCGCACGCCGGCCCAGGTGGAGAGCACATCCGCCCGACCGATCCGGGCTGCGGGGAACTCCTGCGCGCAGGCCGCCAGGAGGTAATCCACCTCCGCCGAGCTGATTTGCGCGTCCTCATCCAGCGGCCCCTCGTGGTCCAGGTCGGTGGTGCCGACCACGGTGGCGCCCTCCCAGGGGAAGACGAACACCGGCCGGCCATCCGCCGGGTGCATGAAGCTGATGGCATGGGCCAGTGGCAGGCGCCAGCCCGGCAACAGCAGGTGACTGCCCCGCAGCGGGCGGACGTGGGCCCTGCCCTCCGGACGGCGCAGGCGGTCAGCCCAGGCACCGGTGGCCAGGGCCACGGCACGGGCGCGAAATCGGAAGCGCCGGCCACTTTCCGCATCCTCGGCCTCCAGGCCTGTCACCCGCGCACCTTCCCGCTGGAGGCCCAGCACCCGCATGCCGTTGAGCGCCTCGCCACCCTCGGCGCGCGCCTCCCCGAGCACCCGCATGACGAGCCGCGCGTCGTCGGTGACCGCGTCGAAGAAGCGTGTCCCCCCCTCCAGTCCGGACTCGTCCAACCCCGGCACCAGGAAGTGCAGCTCTTGCAGGGGGTAGAACAGGTGGTTGCGCTTTCCCGCCAGCGCGTCGTAGACCGCCAGCAGGCCGCCGAACACCCGCGGCCCGGGAAAGCCACCCCGGTGCGGCATGACGAAACTCAGGGGGTCCACCAGGCCCGGCGCCTCCGCCAGCAGGCGCTGACGCTCCCGCACCGAGGCCCGGGTCAGGCCGAACTGGCCCTTGGCGATGTAACGCAGCCCGCCGTGGACCATCTTCGACGAGCGACTGGAAGTGCCCCAGGCGAAGTCCCGCTGCTCCAGCAGCAGGCAACTCCAGCCCCGACGCGCCGCCTCCCGCAGGATGCCGGCGCCGCAGATGCCACCGCCCACCACGATCAGGTCCCAGTCGCGGTTCGCCAGCGTCGGCAGCGCTTCGGCGCGCCAGCGGGCATTCCAGTCGGCCATGGTTCAGTCCTCGAGCAGCACGCCGGGCACCAGGCGCCCGTCGGGATCGAAATGCCGTGCCAGGGTGCGCAAGGTGGCCATGCCGAGGGGACCTTTCTCCACCGGCAGCCAGGGCGCGTGGTCGCGGCCGACGCCGTGCTGGTGACTGATGGTGCCGCGGTTGTGGGCGATGACCTCGCTGGCGGCGGTCTTGAGCGTGCGCCAACGAGCCAGGGCCTCGGCGTAACTGCCGCCGGGCCGATAGACATAGGTGGTGTAGAGGCTCGACCCCTCGCCGTAGACGTGAGACAGGTGGGTGAACACATGGACCCGCTCGCCTTGCGCGGCCAGGCCATCACGCAGGCTGGCCTCCACCTTGTCCAGCAGATGGCCGACGTTGGCCCAGTCGGTGGCGGTTTCCAGGGTGTCCACCACGTAGCCGGCCTCCCACAAGGCGTGACGCAGGTACGGGAAGCGGAAGCGGTTCTCTGCCCATTTGCGCCCCAGCAGGGTACCGGTGAAGACGCCGCCGAACCCCTTCAGCAGGCGTCTGGCCTGTTTCAGCGAGGCGGCATTCAGCGCGGGGCTGCCGGTGACGCCGAAGGTCAGCATGCACTTGCCGGCGCCCGCCCCGCGCAGGGCCAGGTACTTCTCCAGCAGGGCGATCTGCCCCGGATGACCGGCGAGGGCCAGTTGGGTCTCGGTCTCGATGGCATTGGACAGCCGCAACATCGACAGCGGCAGCCGCGCCTGGACGAGGCTGCGGATACCCTGCAGCGCCTGTGCCCAATTGGGCAGGAAGACCGCATAGAAAGCCTCCTGTCGCGCCAGCGGCGTGACCCGCACGCGCACCTCGGAGATCACCCCGAAGCGCCCTTCGGAGCCCAGCACCAGCTCCCGCAGGTCCGGCCCCGCCGCCGACGCCGGGAAGGTCGGCAGCGCCATGGGCCCGGCGAAGGTCTCCAGGGTGCCACCGGCGAACAATTGCTCGATGCGCCCGTAGCGCAGGGACTGCTGGCCACTGGAGCGACTGGCGACCCAGCCGCCCAGGGTGGACAGCTCCCAGGATTGCGGGAAATGCCCCAGGGTGTAGCCCCGCGCCCGCAACTGGCTTTCCACCTGCGGGCCGTTGGCACCCGGACCGAACACGGCGACCTGGCTTTCCTCGTCCAGCTCCAGCAGCCGGTTCATGCGCTCCAGGGACAGGGTCAGCACCGGCCGCCCGCTCGCCTGGGGATTGATATGGCCCGCCACCGAGGTGCCGCCGCCGTAGGGAATCAGCACCCAGTCGCGCTCGGCGGCCAGGGCCATCAGCTGGCGGACCTCTTCCTGGGTTTCCGGAAAGGCCACGCCATCCGGGAACTGGCCGAACTCGCCCTCGCGCATGGCCAGCCAATCCGGCAGGCTCTGGCCCCGGGCGTGGCGCACGCGGGTCTCGGCATCCAGGCTGATCAGCGGATGGGGCGCCAGGCGCGAGGCCGGAACCCGCGCCAGCACCTGTTCCAGGCCGGCATCGGCCAGCGCCTGCCCGGCGCCGATGCGCTCGGCGAGAAATCTCGCGCCATTGGCGGGCAACTCCACCACAGTCGATTCATCGCCCCAGCCGTTCCAGCGTCGCATGCCGATCTCCTTGTACGGGTTATTTCGAAGGCCTCTGCTGGCTGCCTATACTAGCCAGCCGCTTCCGGGCGTCACTGTCGGATCGGGACAGCGGCCCTCGCCAATCAGGACATGACAAGCAACCATGCAACCCCTCGGCTATACCTCGGTTCCCGCCCTGATCAAGTACCTGCGCCATGCCGAACACCTCGGCCTGGACCCGGCCGCGACCCTGGCCGCCGCCGGTATCCGCCCGGAAGACCTGGCGGACAACGGCAAGCGCCTGCCCAGCGAGGTCCACGAGCGGCTGCTGGGTCATCTGGCCCGCACGTCCGGCGACCCCCTCTTCGGCCTCCACGCCGCCCGCTACGTCCAACCCGGGTCCTGGAGCGTGCTGGGCTACATCACCATGAACTGCGCCACCCTGGGCGAGGCGATGAGCCGCATCGCCCCCTACGAGAAGCTGGTGGGCGACATGGGCGTGAGCCGTATCGAGGCCGATGCCGACCTGGTGCGAATGGTCTGGTCCTGTCGTCATCAGGACCCGCTGATCCGCCGCCACATGGTGGAGAACGTGCTGGCGTCCTGGCTGCTCTACGCGCGCTGGATCGCCGACATGCAACGCTCCCCCCGGGAAGTCTGGTTCGAGCATGCCCTGCCGGCAGAGACGGAGATCGACGCGTACGAGGAGGTGTTCGGCTGTCCGGTGCGTTTCGAGCAGCCCTGCAGCGCCCTGCTGGTGCCCCTGGACTACCTCGTCCTGCCCCTGCGGCAGGCCGACGCCAACCTGCTGCGTACCCTGGAAGAACACGCCCTGGCGCTGATGGCGGGCCTGGACGATGACGAACCGCTGCCGCAACGGGTGAAGAACGCCCTGCGCCTGCTGCTCAAGGACGGCCTGCCGCGCAAGGAAAGGGTCGCGGAGAAGTTCAGCATGACGGTGCGCACCCTGCAGCGGCACCTGCAGAACGCCGGCACCAGCTACCAGCAGATCCTCGACGAACTGCGCCAGGAGCTGGCCGAGCACTACCTGCTGCGCAGCGACCTGCCGATCCAGGACATCGCCTTCTACCTGGGTTTCACCGAATCCCGCTCATTCCACCGCAGCTTCAAGGCCTGGACCGGCCAGACGCCGGGGGAATTCCGCGAGGCGAGACGTCATGGCTGAAGACGCCGGAAGGGGCGAACCCATTCGCCCCTTCCGCTAGAGAATGCAGCGGATCAGCCCAGCAATTCGCTCAACGGAATGAACCGCAGGCGGTCGCCTTCCGCCAGCGTGGTGCCCTCCAGCACCTCCACCAGCCCCTCGGCCCAGGCCGCGCTGCGCAGCACGCCGGAGCTCTGGTTCGGGTAAATCACCGCGCGGCCGTTCTCCAGGCGCGCACGCAGGTATTCGCGGCGGTTGCCCGGTTTCTTCCAGACGAACCCGGCCGGCACGTCGAAGCCGAGCGGCGTCACCTCCTGCACACCCAGGCGGCGCAGCAGGTAGGGGCGCGCCAGCAGGCCGAAGGTGACCAGGGTGGAGGCGGGGTTGCCCGGCAGGCCGATCACCGGCACACCACGGAAATGCCCGAAGGTCAGCGGCTTGCCCGGTTTGATGGCCAGCTTCCACAGGGCCAGCTCGCCCTCTTCCCGCAGTGCCGCACCGAGGAAGTCCGCCTCGCCCACCGACACGCCGCCCGTGGACAGGATCAGGTCGACCCCGTGCAACTGCGCCAGCGCCTCACGGGTCAGCGCCAGGTCATCGGCGAGGATGCCCGCATCCACCACCGCGCAACCCAGGCGCCGCAACCAGGCGATCAGCAGGCTGCGGTTGCTGTTGTAGATCTGCCCGGGCCCCAGGGGCTGGCCCGGCGGTACCAGTTCGTCGCCGGTGGACACCACCGCCACCACCGGGCGGCGGCGCACCGTCAGACGGGCGGCGCCGAGGGAGGCGCACAGGCCCGTTTCGATGGGGCCGAGCCGGGTTCCGGCAGTCAGCACGGTTTCGCCGGTACGGGTTTCCTGGCCACGGACGCGGACGTTCTGGCCGGCCCGCAGGGGCTGCAGGAAGCGCACCCGGCCATCGGGCAGGACCTCGACGTTCTCCTGCATTTCCACCAGGTCGGCGCCCTCCGGCAGCGGCGCACCGGTGAAGATGCGCGCGCAGGTGCCGGGCTCAAGCGGCTCCGGCGCGTTGCCCGCGAGGATCCGCTGGCTGACCACCAGGGGCTCGCCCTGCCAGTCCGCCAGGCGCAAGGCGTACCCGTCCATGGCGCTGTTGTCCCAGGGCGGCAGGTCGATGCCCGAAACCAGGGGCTCGGCCAGCACACGGCCATCCGCCTCCGCCAGGTCGACGCTTTCGCTCGCCGTGATCGAAGCCGCCTCGGCCAGTGCCAACAGGCGCGCCAGGGCATCCTCGACCGGCATCAGGCCCGGATGGTCGCAGCCGCTCATCCCCGGCTCTCGCAAGCCGCCACCGCCTTCAGGTGCGGGACGAAATTGCAGGGACGATGGCGGTTGTCCAGTTGCTCGGAGAGGATGCCGTCCCAGGCGGTGCGGCAGGCGTTGGTGGAACCCGGCAGGCAGCACACCAGCGTGTTGTTGGCCAGCCCGGCCAGGGCGCGGGACTGCATGGTGGAGGTGCCGATATCGGCCACGGAAATCTGCCGGAAGTACTCGCCGAAGCCTTCCACCTGCTTGTCCAGCAGGCAGGCCACCGCCTCGGGAGTGCTGTCGCGGCCGGTGAAGCCGGTACCACCGGTGATCAGCACCACCTGGGTGACGTCGTCGGCGATCCAGGCGGCTACCTGGGCGCGGATCTTGTACAGGTCATCCTTCAGCAGCACCCGCGCCGACAGGCTGTGACCCGCGGCGGTCAGGCGATCGACGAAGAGCTGGCCTGAGGTGTCGGTCTCCAGGCTGCGGGTATCACTGACGGTAAGAACGGCAATGTTGAGCGGCACGAATACCGCCTCGGCCTTGTGACTCATGGCAGGCTTCCAAGGTTGTAGGAGTGGATGCCGGGTGTTATATCACAGCGCCGAACAGGAGACCGCGCCATGTCCGACAATCCCCTTCCCGCCTGCTCTGTCCTGCTGCTCTCCGGTGGCCGGGGCCAGCGCATGGGCGGTCGCGACAAGGGGTTGCTGGAGTGGCGCGGTCGCCCCCTGATCGCCTGGCTCCACGCACGCGTCCGCCCCTGGACCGACGACCTGATCATCTCCTGCAACCGCAACCTGGACCGCTACCGTCCCTGGGCCGACCAGTTGGTTCAGGACGACAGCACCGACTACCAGGGCCCCCTCGCCGGCATCCGTGCCGGGCTCGCCGCCGCGCGCCACGAGCAGGTGCTGATCCTGCCCTGCGACGCGCCCCGGGTCGATGACACCCTGATCACCCAATTGCTGGAAGCCGCCGGCGAGCACCCGGTGATGGTGCGCATGGGCCGCTACTGGGAACCCCTCTTCTGCGTCCTGCCCCGCGCCGTGCTGCCGGCGCTGGAAGCCGGCTGGCAAGCCGGGGAACGCAGCCCGCAACGCATCCTCCGCCACCTCGCCCCGGTGGCCGTGGACGTACCGGAGGGCGATCCGCGCCTGGCCAACTTCAATACCCCGGACCTGCTGCTGGGTAATGGAATCGTCGACGGCTGACGAAATCGACCGGAACTTTGCCCGGGCTGATTCCGTCAGAACGTTCGTACAAATTACCTACCCATCAAGGAGATGACGATGAATCAGCGGACAGTCCCCGCCCTTGTGCTCGCCCTGGGCCTTTTCACCCTGGCCGGTTGCTCCTCGCCGACCGTGATAACGCTCAACGACGGTCGCGAGATCCAGGCCGTGGACAAGCCCGACTACGACGAAGACTCGGGCTTCTACGAGTTCGAGCAACTGGACGGCAAGCGCGCCAAGGTGAACAAGGACCAGGTGCGCACCATCAAGGAACTTTGATCCCGCAGGCCCGCTCCCGTCTGATCCCGGAGCGGGCCCCGACCCTCCCCGCCCGATACCGCGCCACCCGCCGCGTTCCACCGCCCCCGTCCCGGCCCAGGCAATCTCAAAAATTTTTTCGCTAACCCCTTGTAGCCCAAAAGTTTTTCTGTAGAATGCGCGCCACACAACGGAGCGTAGCGCAGCTTGGTAGCGCGTCTCGTTCGGGACGAGAAGGTCGCTGGTTCGAATCCAGTCGCTCCGACCAATACGATGTTTCTGGTTGTCCCAAGTAGTACCAGAAACACCCTGAAAAGCCCGCCCAGTGCGGGCTTTCTTGTTTCTAGCTGTACCATGTGGTCTCAGGTCAATTCACCCCGCCGTGTATGCCAGACGTGTATGCCCGGGAAAATTCGAACCGGAGGCATACAAGGATGAAACGGCAGGAAATCAAGCGCCGCCCACTGGCCGATACGACCCTCTCCACCCTCGAACCGGAAGCCACCGTCTACCGCGAACACGACGGCAACGGCCTCTACTTCCGCGTGAAGCCCAACGGGCAAAAATCCTGGGAACTCCGCTACAAGAAGCCAGACGGCAAATGGTCCTGGCTTGGCCTCGGTGGCTACCCCGAGGTAAGCGGCGCCCTCGCTCGCAAGAAGGCCGCCGAGCTGCGAGCCGAAGCCGCCAACGGCAACAATCCCCTCGTCACCAAACACGCCCGCAAGGCGGCCGCCGTCGCTGCCGCCAACAACACCTTCGAGAAGCTCGCCCGCGAGTGGTATGAGGCTCGCCGCCCGGGCTGGGAAGAAGGCACCGCCCGACGCATCATCGGCGCCCTCGAGCTCCACGTATTCCCTGTATTCGGCCCGCGCCCCTTCACCGAGATCCCGCCCATGGAATGGATGGAGTTCCTGCGGGACATGGAACGCAAGGGCATCATCGACCAGACCGGCAACGTGCGGCGTTTCTGCAAAGAGATCTACGACCTGGCCCGCGTGACCGGCCGAGCGCTCTACAACCCCCTGGAAGGCCTACACAGGTTTCTCCAGACCAGGGCGGCCGAGAACTACGCCCACGTCTCGCACGAAGAACTCCCGGCCCTCCTGCGCGCCATCAGCGCCTATCCCCACGCCAACGACATTCGACTCGGCCTGCGCCTGCTGATGCTCACCGCCGTGCGCCCCAGCGAGCTACGCGAGGCGCCCTGGTCGGAGTTCGACCTCAAGAAAGCACTCTGGAACATCCCCGCCGCACGAATGAAGAAGCGCCGCGATCATGTGGTGCCACTTTCAAAGCAGGCCCTGGAGATTCTTCGCAAGCTCCAGGAGCTGAATGGGCGCTATCCCCTGCTCTTCCCCGGCCGTAACGACCGCACCAAACCCCGCAGCAACATGGCCTTCAACATGGCCCTGCGGCGCATGGGCTACGAAGGCCGGCAAACCGGCCACGGGTTCCGGCACATCGCCTCCACCCTGCTGCGCGAGAACGGCTTTCCCCGGGAGCACGTCGAGGCGCAGTTGGCACATGTGGAGGAAGGCGTTTCAGGGGTCTACAACAAGGCGATCTACCTGGAGCAACGGCGGGAGATGATGCAGTGGTATGCGGATCACCTGGAGCTGCTGGAGCACGGCAATGTTGTTCAGGTGGACTTCAAGAGGAAGCAATAAAGCGTGGCGGTTCGAAGTGAGCAAATCGTCTTACTCGAATTTGACCATTCGCTGGGGCCGGCGCGCCGGAGCATAGGGCCGTGTGGCATTGATGCGCTCTCAGTACAGGACAACCGTAGTCAGAATTCTTGGCGTGATAGCATTCTGCCTCTTTGAACGGAGGCGCTCACATGACAGGCATGATTCAGGGGTTCCCAGCATCCGATTGGGTTCGAGCACGAAATATTGCGCGTGATGTGCTAGTCGAGCGCGCTCGACGACCTGCAGCGCAGACGATCACCTACAGCGATCTGGTTGCTCGGCTTCCGATCGCGATTGAGCCCAACGATCCAAGATTGAGTGCTTTACTGGATGAAATTTCGAGAATGGAATACGCCGAGGGGCGAGGGTTCTTGACTGTCCTTGTCGTCCATAAGCGGGGGGATCTGATGCCTGGTGAGGGATTCTTCAGTATGGCGGCAGAGTGCGGAGCAAGCTTTACCGACCGTGAGCGATTCTGGAGCGATGCCCTTAACGTTGTCCTGTTTGCTTGGCGTTCCAGGTAACCGCGCTTAAGCGGATCGTTTTTGCCCGTCAGCAGAGGTACCTGCGGAAGGAAACCGAATTGTCCACCATGAACCCTCTGATCATTGGCAATCATTAACGATTAACATCGTTGAAGCACGGCACTGACAGCACAATTACCACTACAAGGAAGCGATGGTATGAAACTGCGTCACCTACGCATTCATAATTTTCGGTCAATCATTGATGCAGAGATTGAGGCCCACGACTACACGATGGTTGTCGGAGCTAACAATGCCGGTAAAAGCAACCTCTTCGGGGCGCTCAGAGCCTTCTATGAGGACGTCAAGTGGTCAACTGATGACTTCCCCAAAGTAGGAGCAACAGATGATGAGTCTTGGGTTGAGCTCACCTTCCTGTTGGACGAGCAGGAGTGGGCTGGGCTCGCAGAGAAGTACAAAGTGGGGGCGGATGACCGAAGACTTTCAGTACGTCGGTACTTTGCTTCTGGCTCTCGAGAGGTCAAGAGCAGCCAGAGCAACATCCATGCGATTGTGGGTGGTCTCCCTGAGAAGGAGCTCTTCTACGGGGCCAAAAACATCGGTACGGCGAAGGTTGGTAGGCTGATCTACATTCCTGCTCTAACAACGCCCAACGAGCAGATGAAGACCTCTGGGCCATCCCCCCTCAGGGATATGCTCAATTTCATGTTCAAGCAGCTTGTGGCCGGTAGTGGTGCTTACAAAGCATTAGAGAGCGCTTTTGGGGCGTTGGACGCCGAAGCTCGAGGAGACGATGGGTTTCTCTCGAAAATCTCAGACCCCATAAACGAAGCGATCTCTCATTGGGGAGTGAGATTCGACATGGGTGTAAACCCCATTTCCCCTGAGGAAATCACCAAGAATCTTGTAAAGCATGGGTTCGTAGACGCGATGCTCGGCGATACGGTCTTCGCGCTTGAACGTTATGGACACGGCTTTCAACGCTCATTCTTGTATGAGCTGATCAAGCTTGCGCCGACCTTTGTCGAAACGAAGGCGGGTGCCAAGAAAGACTTCGACCCTGATTTCACTCTGATCCTATTCGAGGAGCCTGAGGCGTTTCTCCATCCCTGTCAGCAGGAGAGTATGGGGTACAACCTGCGTCGTCTCGGTGAAGGGGCTGGGCAGCAAGTCTTGATTACCACTCATTCATCGACTTTCGTTGGAAAGGCCGCAGACGATCTCTGCCAGATAGTTCGTGTACAGCGCAAGAGTGGGGTTTCGGCCGCAGCTCAAATTCCGCGAGGTCAGTTGGCGAATGTCTTGGGCGAAGGAGCCAACTTAGTCAATGCGCTTGATGCATTCGTAGCAGATGGCTCAGTCGGTGAAGGACAAAAAACGGAGGCAAGAAGGCTGCTACAAAGCGCCCCCGATGACCAAGAGATAGCCGCTCAGGAAGAGCGATTCCGGTATCAGCTCTGGTTGGACTCTGAGCGAGCGTCAATGTTTTTCGCTGAGCGCATCTTGCTGGTGGAGGGGGCAACCGAAAAAGCTCTATTTACGTATCTTCTGGCGAGGGACTGGAACCACCTTGCCCACCATCGCATTGCGATTGTCGACGTTTTGGGCAAATACAACTTCCATCGCTACATGGCGCTGCTGGATGGTTTCTCGGTGCCCTACGGCCTGATGCTCGATGACGACGGCGACAAGAACCACCACAAAGCCATCAACGAAATGTTGATGAGTCGAGCGGTAGGAAGGTGCTTGGCTGACCCAGTGCTCCTGCCTGGTTGCATGGAGAATTTCCTCGGCACCAATCTTCCCGGTCGAGAGGACAAGAAACCAGTTGAGATTCTCAAGGCGTTGGAGAGCAAGCAGATCCCAGAGCAGAAGTTGGAGGAGCTTCAAGGCATCTTCTTGAAGGCCCTTGCATTGAGCTGAGCTAGGCCCCCCCATGTGTGAAACGTTGGCGTTCCTAGTCGTGGATTGGTGTCGGGAATGGAGTGCTTCTGAGGGTGGAACGTGCTATGGGCTATGGGCTCGATGATCGCGTCGAACTGTTGCGCGATATGGAGAACGGTGCGGGACCAACCGACGACTTCGGGCTGCTTAACGCCTGCGTGCAATGCTTGCAGCCTGGGGAAGCGGCTTCCTTGCTGAGTCAAGAGGCCGAGAGCGCCTCCAGGCTTCGTAATGGCCTCCTCAAAAAGGTTGCGCAAGATGTTCGAGCGTCGCCTTCCTTGGATCACTACGAATTGGCGGAGCGCCTGATTGCACGGCTGGGAAAAGCAGATGCTCGTGGCAGGCAGGGGATCGGCTACTGCCTATCCACATTGCTGCCGGATTTACCGGCGGAAATTCAACGTAGGGCACAGCTTGCCTTCCTTCGCTCTCGCTTTGTTGGCCTACGTCGACGCGGCTACAAGGCTGTTGCTGCCGACCTAGCACCACAAATGGATTTCCTGAGGGAGGCATGGGCCACGTTTCAGGATGCTGAGTGTGCGTGGTTGCTGGTCAAGCTTCTATCCCCCCAGGATCTCGTAGTCATGAAAGAGGAGGTCCTGCCACTTCTGTCGGAAGGTTGGCAGATTTCGCGTTTGTACCTCCGAATAGCTGAGGTAGATCCATTTGCAATTGAAGAGCTCAACGCAGTAGACGGAATCGCTTATAGCTACGTACTGGCCAAGCTTGGGCGCTCACTTTCGATTGAACAGGCGCAAGCTCTCATCACAAGGTACGAAACAGATGAGCGCCTTGGACTGTTAGTGTGGTCAATTGGGCAGATGCAGCTCTGGGATGCATTGGTCTGGCTCAGAGGTCGTTTAGCTGAAGTGCAGCAGAATAGACACGCCCACCTTATGGCTAAACTAGGAGCTTGATTAACCTAAAGGCTTGCTCGTCAAAAGCGTCTTGATTCTCTCCAGAGTTTTTGAGGTGCGGCCATGTCAGTGACGTGGCAACGCAAGCAGCACTGTCCGTATCCACGAAACGCGCCTCGGCGAGGACGAGTTGCCCGTATGATAATCCAGACTTGAAGGTCCGCACCCTAGAGGGAAGCAGTCGGTAGGAAACGGCGGCTGCCGGTCGGAAGTAAACACTAGAATAGGAAAAAATAGATCTGCCCGCTCCTTGCCAATTCCCTCATAAAAACTGGGCTTCATCTTCATAGTCAACCAGCAACAAATCAGCCCCAACCCCCAATATAAAGCTCCTCGACCAACTTGACACAAAACACCCTTTAAGAAGAACAACCAAATGCTCAACTCAATAACTATCAACTCATCTAGATTTAGCGGAGAAATCTCCGTCTCCACCCAAACCGATCCTAGCACCCCTTGGATTACGGTGCTTGTCGGCGAGAATGGCACCAAGAAAAGTTTTATTTTGAGACTAATTTTAGAGTCAGCACTTGGAAACAAGATATATAGCCAAGCAAAAAAACAAAAGATATCAATAAAGACAAAAAATAACTGGCACGAATACTCTAACGCCAAGCCAATAGCAATATCCGGAACGCCATTAGATAGATTCCCAAGAACAGGAACCTCCGCCCTGCGAAGCTACGGCCCAAGTCGAAACAACGGAGAAAATTTTGTATATTTTGGCCAGCGCGCATCAAATGGAATGGCTGGTGTCGCCCAAAGCGAAAGAGGGTTACTTACCGCACTTTTCGAAAACAACAAATGCATGGGAGTTGGCCCTCACATATTCAGAGAAATACTTCTCTACTTAAACTTCAAGCCAACAATTTTTGTAAAACTAAAATTAAGCAAGAAAATGGCAGACGCCTCCAAAAATGCAAAACTAGACAAAGGAGGATTCACCGAGAAACAGCTCGCATTTAAAATCTTAACGGGGTTGATTGATGAGGTCCGCGGAAACCTCGAGGAAAATCCGACATCCCCCGAATACAAGCTTCGAATGACAGGGGCGATAGAGTATTTCTCAAAACATAATCGACTTGAGTACCTTTATAAAAAAATCCTAAAAGGCTCCTCTGAATTACCGACACTTATATTCAACGGCTCATCGTTTGACGACCCCAATGAAATGCCTACCGCTTGCGTTGAATTATTAATACGCGCCGGCATCCTGGAAATTGATAAAAGTATCTTCTTCAAATTCAAGACTGAGCGCCCCCCGCTAGATGCAGCAGATTTCTATTTAGAGAAACTTCCACTTGAGGCTGTAGACGGCGAAGAGCTTAGCTCAGGCCAATGGAGCTGGCTGGCGAGCTTCGCAGGCCTCTGTGCCGAAATTAGGCCGGGCAGCCTAATACTTGTTGATGAACCAGAGAATAGTCTGCACCCGATATGGCAACGTGACTACATACCCATGCTTTATAAAATTATGCGGGAATGTCCAGGCTCTCACGCCGTAGTCGCAACACACGCCCCGTTAATTGCCTCAGGAGTTAATCCGGAGTGGGGAAACGTAATCGCCTTATCTAAAACAATGACTGGCGACCAGAAAGAGAAACTGAGTAGCATACCAATAGAAAACACCTTCGGCTGGACGGCATCGGACGTATACGAGCAAACTTTCGGCGTCAAGTCCACAAGAGCAAAAGGTTTTACCACCACGGCTGACATTGCATTGGCTGAAATCAGAAAGGGGCGCTCAATCCAAGATCAAGAAATGGAACTTCTTATTGAAGGACTAAAGATGGATCGCAACCTACTATTGATTTCAGACCCAATGCGAAGCGTATTTGACGGAATCATCAAAAAGCTGCTTAACGACAAAGAACGAAACACAAATAATGGCGCACTTTAATAGACTTAAGTATCGCCCCATCGATAATCCGCTACTAAAGCAAGTCAGCTCTCGAGATGGACAAAACTGGAACGGCAGCCATTCGTCAATCGACAAAATAAGAACCCTATTATGGAAGCTTCAGAACTATCGCTGCGCCTACTGCCAGACTCTAATCGAGAAGGACGAAGTAGGATATAGAGAACTTGACCACATACTCCCAAAGTCAAGATCTCAACATTGCACAGCGGAAAATGGCATTAGCAATAAGTTCGACGAACGGTGCCATACTTTTGGCTACCCTCAATTCACACACACACCCTTGAATTTTGCGGTCGCCTGCAAAGCTTGCAACTCGAACAAAGGCACATTCGATCCCCTTCGAAACCGTAACCCACACAGACCGGGAATGGACTATCCAGATTACAGTGAAATACTTTGGTATCACCCGCATGGGGAAAACTATGACGCCCATATTGAAATAAGCCAGGAGCATTTATTTACTGGCATTACCGACAAAGGTGATACGGTAATCAGAGTCTGCAAGCTCGATCAAGCCGAAACCCTTACAACAAGATTTACGGAGCGTGCCGAAGTGCGAATTAGCCAAGCAACAAACCTGAACAGCGCATTATCTCAACTTGCGCTCGATGTTGTAGGAATGATCTGCGGAAGGCAGGATGCGTTAGACGCACTCAAAAACTCGTTCCATATAGATAACGACTCTGCTGAGCTCATGCTAACTGAACAGATAGCCTATCACGCAACTGACAACATTGAGCACTTACTAAAATCACGCCAGCTAACCGCAAACTTCCTTGAAAGAAATGCCTTGGATGGAAACGCGGTCGCTGCAATCATAGAAAGAGAAACCAATCAATAGAACTTTATTTATATAAATCCTTGAACTTAAGCCGCCCAATAAAAGCGAAAGCATGGTGCAAAAATATTGAGCGGCAATTCCGGGCTGGTCATCTATTTACACGACATCCGGCCCTGAAGTTCCCAATAAAGCCCCAAGGCCGATCGTAGGCAAAAACTGTCAGTTCCCGCATTTACGTTTTGGATTGGCTGCTATCCGAATGCTCACTCCTCCTTTTCTTGTAGCTCTCGCTCTTACAAGTCCCCCTCATACCCTTCTTCCGTAAGCGCTCCACAAACCCCACCTTCATTTGAACTGACCGCTTGCGGATGCTGGGCTCCCGTTTTTCCAGTGGAGCCCCGTCATGATGCGTCCGGACGCCAAGGTCAAAGCCGTCTACCTCTATCCAAAGCCGGTCGACTTCCGGAAATCCATTGATGGTCTGGCGGCCTTGGTGGAGTTGGATATCAAGGTGGCCGTGTTCGATCCGGTGTTGTTCGTCTTCCTCAACAAGACGCGCAATCGGGTGAAGATCCTCTACTGGGAACGCAACGGTTTCTGCCTGTGGCTCAAGCGTTTGCAGGCTGAGCGCTTCAAGACCAAGCCCGATGCGGAGGAACCCATCGTGTTGACGGTGCGGGAACTGAATCAGTTGTTGGCAGGTTTCGACCTCTGGGGGAACCAGCCACACAAAGTGCTGACCCCACGTTTTGTAAGCTGAGCCGGTATAATCCGGCGCCATGAAATCCGGCGCTGACTCCCTTCCCGACGACCCCGTTCTGCTCAAGCAGATGCTGCTGTTGGCGCACGGAAAGGTGGCGCAACTCCAAGAGCAGGTTGCTCTGCTGCGCCACAAACTGTTCTCGCCAAAGTCCGAGCGCAGTCCCGAGGATGCCGACTCCCCGCAGCTGGCCATGTTCAACGAGGCTGAGGAGTTGCTCGAAGAGCCTGCTGGCGGATCGAGTGAAGCCGAGGCCGAAGAAGTCGTCGCCCCCGTGAAGCGACGTGGCAAGCGCAAGCCTCTTCCGGCTAACTTGCCGCGCGTGGATGTCATCCACGAGCTGCCTGAGTACGAGCGCACCTGTACCTGCGGCGCCTGCAAACAGGTGATCGGCGAGGAAACCAGCGAGCAGCTGGAAATCATCCCGATGCAGGTGCGGGTCATTCGCCATATCCGCAAGACCTATGCCTGCAAGGCCTGCGAAACCGCCCCGGTCACCGCTGACAAACCGGCGCAACTGATTGAGAAAAGCCTGGCCAGTCCCAGCGTGCTGGCCATGCTGCTGACCACCAAGTACGCCGATGGCATCCCGCTGTATCGTTTCGAGAAGATGCTCAGCCGCCACGGCATCGACATCCCCCGCCAGACCCTGGCGCGCTGGGTGATCCAGTCCGGCGAACAGCTACAACCCTTGCTCAACCTGATGCGCGACCAGTTGCTGGGCTACCCGGTGCTGCACTGCGACGAAACCCGGCTCCAGGTACTGCATGAGCCCGGGCGCGATCCCACGGCGCAGTCCTGGATGTGGGTGCAGAGCGGCGGCCCGCCGGAGAAACCTGTCGTCCTGTTCGACTACAGCACCAGCCGTGCGCAGGACGTGCCGTTGCACCTGCTCGAAGGCTTCAGCGGCTACCTGATGACCGACGACTATGCCGGCTACAACGCCGTGGCCGCGCAAACGGGGATCGAGCGTCTGGCCTGCTGGGCCCATGCCCGGCGCAAGTTCATCGACGCGCAGAAGGTGCAGCCCAAGGGCAAGATCGGGCGTGCCGACATGGCCTTGAACCTGATCAACAAGCTCTACGGCATCGAGCGCGACCTGAAGGAGGCTAACGACAGCGAACGCCTCGTAGCTCGTCAGCAACGTAGTCAGCCACTGCTCGATCAACTCAAGGCCTGGCTGGACAAGACTCAGCCGCAGGTCGCCGCGCAGAACGCCCTGGGCAAGGCGGTGAACTACCTGGCCAGCAACTGGAGCCGGCTCGTGCGCTATGTCGAAGGCGGACATCTGCCCATCGACAACAACCGCGCGGAGAACGCCATCCGCCCGTTCGTCATCGGGCGCAAGAACTGGCTGTTCAGCGACACGCCCAAAGGCGCTACGGCCAGCGCGCAGATCTACAGCCTGATCGAAACCGCCAAGGCCAACGGGCAGGAGCCCTATGCCTGGCTGCGCTACATCCTCGAACGCCTGCCGTTGGCCAATAGCATCGAAGACTTCGAAGCCCTGCTGCCGTGGAACTGCCCACCGACAAACGCATCCTGATCACGGCAACTCGTCAAAGGAAGACGGGGTTTATGGAGCGGATACCTTCTTCCCCAGTCCTCAGCATGCTTGGGCCGTCCTGACAAGGAGGCCCGTCCGACATGAGCGCAACACCCCTTCCACCCGAGACGACCAGGAGCAATATCCGGCGTTGCTGCCCGGACTGCGGGTCGCCGCTGGTCAAGCGGAGCTCTGAGTGCAAGCACGTGCTGCTGTCGACCACCTACCTGGTGTGCCGCAACGTGGTGTGCGGTGCGACCTTTGCGGGGGTGGACGAGATCACTCACCGGCTCAGCCCGCCGAGCTTTCCCAATCCCGAGATCGACCTTCCCTATGCGCCCCGTGTCGTTCGCAAGGGCGTGCTCCAGGCGCTCGGCCTGCCCACACAGCAGGAGCGCAGCCATGACTGACCTCAGCATTGGCCAGCCAAGTGGCGCGGCCGAAATTCGTCTGGTGCGCATGCCGGAGTTGCTGGGCCTGACCGGTCTCTCACGCAGCACGGCGCATCGGCTGATGAAGAACGACCCGACGTTCCCCAAGCCCGTAAAGCTCAGCGACAGCACCGCACGCAATGCTCCTGTGGCTTTCGTACTGAGCGAAGTGCAGGCGTGGATACAGGGACGCATCGAGGCGCGGGGGCAGAGCCTATGAACCGCAGCGGCGCGGCAACCTTTCAGCACCACCAGGGCCTGCACCTAGGCAACCGCCTGCTGCGTCGACGCGAGGTGGAGTTGAAGACGGGCAAGAGTCGGGCGGCGATCTATGCGGAGATCCGCGCCGGTACCTTCCCGGAGCCGGTGCCCATTGGGCGCAACAGCGTGGCCTGGCTGGAAGCGGAGGTCGATCAGTGGATCTCCGACCGCCTGGCCGAGCGCAACCGGGCAAGCGCGATGCGGGGGGCTCGCACTTCTCGACTCATTCAGGAGATCCAGCCATGAACCACTACACCCTCAACATCAACGGCCAGTCGATTCGCTTCACGCTGGACGACTTCGCCGCCCTGGAGGCCGTCATGCTCGAGGCCACTCGCAAGCCGGGGAAAGAAGCCTTCCGCGACTCCAGTGCAGGGCGCATCTCGGCCACTCTGGAACCGGGCGCCACGCCCGGCCGCCTGAAATCACCGACGCCGCCTGCCGGCCGCCAGTACCTGAGCCATCAAGGCCAGATCCTCACCGACTGCTGACCCGCCCTCTCACTGCCTAACCGCTGCCCGGCCCCGCGCCGGGCGGCCAGGGGATTCTCATGCCTCAGAAAAGACAAAGCCCCGGCAAGCGCGCCAACGCTGCCAGGGCCGATTACCGCAGAACTCACGCGCCGCAACCTAGCACGACGTCCCATGCTCCGGCGGCATTCAGCACACCGCATTTGTGTGCATCAGAAAGGTCTGACAGTCGCTCGCAGCCCGCCAAAGCCTTGCCAAGCCTGGGCGAGCAGACCTATAGTCCGCCCGCCACGGTCAATCCCGTGGCCGACCTTGGCCGGTCGAACAACTCTAGGCGCACAGGCGCCCCAACCACCATTGCAGGCGCTTTTTTTGTACCTGCAGTGTCGTGTTATGGCAGCTGTGCGCGGGACACCTTCGGGTGTGCCGGGTGCCTAGAGTCCCGGTCGGCCAACCCGCGTACAGCTGTCACCCTCCTTCGCTTGGCCGCGAACGGTGGCAGCTCCTCAACTCTAGGAGCTTCACCATGCACACCCGCAATCCGTCCTCACGTTCCATCCGCGCAATCGCACACAAGGCCATGGCCTTCTCTGCACTCCGCGCAAACTCCAGCCTTTCCACCCGCCTCGCCCGCTACAACCACCACATGCACCTCGCCCGCCTGGCTGCTGCCGAGCAGTTCACCGAGGAGGTGCGTCATGTCTAGCCTCCGGTTCCCCCGCCTTACCCGCTCTCGCCACTTCGCCACAAGCCGCCTGCCGGCCAGGGAGGTGAGCCATGTCTGACTTCATCCCTGCCCTCGCCCAGTTGATCGAGGCCCTGCGTGCTTGTGCGCCCGCCGAAGGTCCGCCCCACGTGGCCCTGGAGCGCGTCATGGACGCCCTCGAGATCCTCAATGACAACCCCAAGGCCAAGGCTGAGCTCCGCGCTGCCGTGGCCGAAGCCGCTCAGCAGGGCGCGCTGCATATCGACGGCGTGCCTCTGTTCTTCCTGCGCTGCCTGCTGATGGAGGAAGTGCGCCATGACTAAGCTCGTTCCGCTCACCAGTAACGCCACCGATGCGCCCGTGCTGCTCCTCGATGCCGGCCGCCCTTACCTCGAGCTGCAGGAGGCCGCCGAGCAGCGCCTGAGCACGGCCAGGGGCTTGCTCTGGAGCCTGTCGTCGATGGTGATCACCCATGCCGATGGCAAGGACGTGAGCCTGCTGGCCGATGCCGCCTACCTGTTGGTGGAGGATGCCAGCGATCTGTTCCTGGCCGCCCGCCAAGCCGCGCTGCGCGGCGGGGGTGAGCCATGACCAGGTCAAGTATTCCCGAGCAGATTCGTCGGGTCGCCGAGCACGCCCTGCGAGCAGCAGAAACGCTTTTGCCAGAGTGGCTGCCGGACGGCGCTCGCCAGGGGCGCGAATGGGTGGCGCGCAACATCGCACGGGGGGACCGGCGTGCCGGTTCCTTCGGTGTGTCCCTGGACACCGGACGCTGGAACGACTTCGCCGACGACAGCGCACACGGCGGCGATCTGGTGTCACTGCTGGCCTACCTGCAAGGCTGCGGCCAGCTGGAAGCGGCGCAGGCCATCGACCGGCGTCTCGCCCTGGGCGTGATCGGTGCGTCCGGCTCGGCCATCGCCCTGCCCCAGGAAAGCGAAGCCGAACGACTGGCACGCGAGATTCGTCAAGACGAACAGCGGGAGCGCCTTGAGCAGCGCCACCGGGCAGTGGCCATCGAAGCCGCCCAGCTGTGGGAGTTGGGCCGGCCGGCCGATCCACGTCATCCCTACCTGCAGGCCAAGGACGTGGCTCCGTACAACCTCCGCCAACTGCGCGGCGGGCGCCTGCTGGTTCCGCTCTGCCTGGATGGCCGCCTGGTCAACCTGCAGTTCATCGACGGCCAGGGGGCCAAGCGTTTTCTCGCGGGCGGCCGGGTAACAGGCACCTATTCGCCCCTGGGCCGCGTGGAAGGCCGCTGCCGGCTGTTCGTCTGCGAAGGCTGGGCCACCGGCGCCACGCTGCACGCCCACACGGGTTGCGCGGTGGTGTGCGCAATGAACGCGGGCAACCTCGCCACCGTGGCCATGTCCATGCGGGCACGGCATGGCGAGGACGTGGAGCTGGTGATCGCGGGCGACGACGACCGCCAGAGTCCGGGCAACCCGGGCCGGGCCGCGGCCAATCGGGCGGCATTGAAAGCCGATGCGCTGGTCGTTTACCCCGAGTGGCCGGCCGATGCCCCGCTCGAGCTTTCCGACTTCAACGACCTCCACCTCTGGAGGGCGCACAAGTACAAGGAGCAGCGCTCATGAAGGACCAGGACCACAAGCCCCACCTGAGCCTGGTGGGCGAGCCCCAGGCGCCGACGCCGGAAAGCATCGACCGCCCCTGTTTCGCCGTCTACGACCAGGAGCGCCACCTCGAGGGCCGGCTTTACCGTGCCGGTACCTGGTACCACGGCGTGCGGCAGAGCGGACCGGACGAGAAGGCCATTCCGGTGGATCACTGGATCTGCGCACCGCTGCACATCGAGGCCGAGACGGTGAACAGCGAAGACGGCAGCATCGGCCGCCTGTTGAGCTTCCACTACCGGGGCCGGCGCATCGAGTGGGTGATGCCGATGGAGGCGCTGGCCGGCAAGGCGGATGAGGTGCTCAAGGCGCTGATGCGCCAGGGGCTGACCATCGAATACCAGCAACGGCGCTATGTGGCGCCGTACCTGGCGAGCCAGCACTCACCCGAGCTGGTGATTGCCACCACGACCCGGCCGGGTTGGCATGAATCGGGGGCTTTCGTGCTGCCTTCGAGGGTGATTGGCGGCGACAACGTGCGTTTCCAGGACTCCGGCCGCGCGGTGAACCTCTTCACCACACGCGGCACGCTGGAGAGCTGGCGCGTCGAGGTGGGCCGCTACTGCCTGGGCAACCCGGTGCTGATTCTCTCTGTCTGCTGCGCCCTGGCTGGGCCACTCCTGGCCAAGGTGGGCGTGCATGGCGGCGGCGTGCATCTGGTGGGCGACTCCTCCAGCGGCAAGTCGCTGGCGCAACTGGTAGCCGCTTCGGTGTGGGGCAACCCGGGCACCTTCGCGGCGTCCTGGGACGTCTCCAAGGGTGGCGTGGAGATCGAGGCGGCGTCGCGCAACGACACGGTGCTGATCCTGGACGAGATCAAGCGCGCCGACCCCAAGCGCGTCCAGGAGATGGCCTACGCCATCGCCAACGGCATGGGCAAAGGCACCATGACCCGCGAGCGCGAGGGTCGCGCCAAGCTCACCTGGCGCGTGCTGGCCCTCTCCAGCGGGGAGCGCTCGCTCTCGGAACACGCCGCCATTAGCGGCAACAGCGCCCACGCCGGCGCCGAGCTGCGCCTGGTGGACGTGAACGCCGGCACCCGGCCCTTCCGTGCCTTCGATGAGGTCCACGGCATGACCGGCCAGGAGTTCCACCGCGTGCTCAGCGATACGGTGGCCCAGCACTATGGCCACCTCGGGCCGGCCTTCGTCGAGCAGTTGGTGGAGCAGCCGGACCGGGGGCGCCTGTTGGAGGCCTTCCAACAGCTGAGGGAGCGCTTCCACACCGAGAGCTCGCAGGCCGGACGGGTGGCCGACCGCTTCGCCATCATGGCGCTGGCCGGGGAGATGGCCATCTCGCTAAAGCTCCTGGACTGGCCCATCGAGACGGCCGCCTCCGCCTGCCGTCAGCTCTTCAACGAATGGCTCGCCAGGATGGGCGACGGCAACGCGGAGGATCGGCAGATCCTTCGCGGTATCGCCGACTTCATCGCCCTGCACGGCGATAGCCGCTTCTCGAACATCCACGCCCAGGTCGCGGACACCACCGTGCGCGAACGGGCGGGCTACTTCGAGGTGGACTTCGACCGGCGCTTCTACCTGTTCAACTCGCCAGCACTGGCGCAGGCGGCGCCAGGGTTCGGTGCGGATCGAATCGTGCGCGCCCTGGTGACGGCGGACGCACTGGCCAAAACCGATGGCGACAGCAAGGTCGGCCGGCGCGCGAAAAAGTACCGCCTGCCAGGAGGTGGCAGTGCCCGCTTTTACGTGGTCGACCCCGAGCGGTTGGAGAAAGAAGGAGAAAGTCAATGACTTTGTGCGAAGCCACTTCCCAGCGTGCGCAAATTTGGTGGGAACGTGGGAACAAGGGAACAAGCCAGCAACGGCGGGGCTTACAGCTGTTCCCACCTATTAGAGAGGAGTGGGAACGTGGGAACACAACTCTGTTCATTTATTAGCCAAACCAGCCTGTCTGTTCCCACCAAAAAAACACTGGGAACAGAACGCACCTCTGAAACCCGCATGGTTACTGGGTTGTTCCCTCCGGGCCACGTTCCCACCGATTTCGAAATCAGACGTGTGAACAAGGGGGGGGTGAGTGATTTTTGTTGACAGATCTCTTGACACTTGATCCACGAAGCCCATTGCAGCGCTTTCGCTCGAGGGATGCTTCGGCGTCCTCGAGCACTTTCCTTGGCCGGCAATCTCGGCCATTCACCCTGGAGAAATGAAATGAGCGACCACACCTCGGCACTGCCCGAACCCATCCGCGAAGCCCTGGCTCACCACCAGGAGGCCAAGGCCAGCTACCAGACCCTGCGCGAGCGTTTGGCGAGCCTTGGCCAGCGCTTGGAGAAACACCGCAAGACCCAGGCAGCCGCCACGGTGCAATCCGATCTGGCCGGCACCACCTGGCGCGCCAAGTTCCACGCCGCTGATGGCGAGTTGAACAGGGAGATCCGCGACCTCAAACGGGAAGAGCTGGACGCCCGCGAACTGGCGGAAGAGTACGGCCGCCTGGTGGAGGCCCTCGAGCCGGAGTTCGGGCTGCTGCAGCTGGATACGGCAGAGGCATTTCTGGACGCCGAACAGCGCCGCGAGGACGCACACGACCTGTATGCACGCCATTGTCTGGAGAGCGCCGCCACTGAGCTGTTTGCCCTGCCTGAGGGCCAGGCCCTCATCAGCGCCCTCGCAGACTACCGGCAGACCCTCCGCCGCGAACTGGCCAAGCACCCGGCCTACGAGCCCGACGGCCGCGCACAGACCCAGGAGCAGATCCGCGTGGCACTCGAACAGCGTCAGGGCCAGGTACTCAACGCTTTGCTGCAGAAAGCCACGGCCGACCCGGTGGAGCGCCAGGACGACCCGATCTGGCAGGGTCTGGAAGCCCCCGTGCCGAGCGGCCATGAGCTGCCCAAGGCGCAGATTGGCTCCCACCTCAGTCGGATGCGCCGCCGTCAGGAGCTGGAGGCACTCAGCAAGCCGCAGAAACGGCCCGTCAGCGCCGAGTAACCCGTCCCTACCCCGCCCCCTTCAAGCCGCCTCCGGGCGGCTTTCTTGTGCGTCCTGGGCGGCTTGGTGGCGGTTGGCGGGGTTGGTGGGGTTGGCTCCCCCGGCCACCTCGGCCATCTCCTGGCGCGCTGTCGTCCCCCCGCCACGCCTGCGGGCTAGATAGGTGGTTTTTTCTGCATGCCTGCAAGAGCCCCTGAGCCGGCCTCGGTACGCCTGTTGGCCATGGATTTACGAAAGCTTCTTCCCTGCAATTCCCTGCGAGGGGGCATGAGAAAAGGCCCCCCAGGATGTGGCGTGTATGCCAGCCTGTATGCCTAGAAAATCAATTATCTAGTTTGTTCTTATATATCAGTAACTTATAAAACACATTCGAATCCAGTCGCTCGACCAAACCCCGAAAAACCCGCCTGAACAGGCGGGTTTTTTATTGCCTGCGATTTTCCCAAGGGCACGCCCCCTCGCCGGTCTCGCGGAGATTTCCTTCTCAGGACCCGGTCACCACCGCCCCAGTCGAGGCGCGCCTTGAATGCAGGGGCAGGCACGCCGGCACCAGGGACCGACGGCAGCGGGACGATGGTCAGCGAATGGGGCCGTCAGCTGGCGAGGAAGGACGCCACGGCGCTCGCATCGAAGGGCCAGCCCAGTTCGCCGCCGGTGTCGCAGCGACGCAGGACGGGTATGCGCAGGCCGTAGGATTCGACCCACTCCTCGCGGTCGGCGATATCCACCAGTTCCACCAGCAGGCCGTGTTCGACGAAAGGCATGAGCACGCCTTCGGCCACCTCGCACAGGTGGCAGCCGAGGGTGCCGAAGAGTTGGCATTCAGGAAGCATCGGGACGCGCCTCGAAGATCAGCGAGGCGCGAAGTCTAGCACGTGCTCAGTCGTCCTTGGATTGGCTCTCGCCCTTGCCCAGCAAGGGCTCCAGGCCATCCAGCAGGCGCTGGTTGAGGCTGTTGGCCCTGGCCAGTCGGGCCGGGTCCAGGCGTTCATCCAGGGCGAAGGTGCCCTTGAGCAGGTCTTCCAGCGTGGAGCGACCGTTCTCCATCAGTTCGCCGGCGCTGCGCAGGGCATCCAGCAGGCCGCTGGCATAGTCCCTGAGGTTGCCGTTGGTGGCGCTGGCGGCCTGGCCGCCCTGCTGGGCGACGGCGCCGTATGCATCGGTGGCCTGGCTGACGCGGGTCTGGGTCAGGCGCAGGGACATCGAGGCCAGCTGCTCCCCATCCATGTCCAGGGCCATGGCGCGATCGAAGGCACCGGCGAGGTCGCCGGCGTAGAACCTGCTGGAGATGTCCTGGACCTGGCCCAGCAGGTCGCTGAGGGCGGCCTTCTCTTCGTCGTCCAGTTCGCCTTCCACCTGGATCTGCCAGCCACCGATCTGCAGGCTGGAGGACTGGCTCCGGGCCGCAACGATGGAGGTCGTGCCGTCCGAGGCCGCCGCGACACTGCTGCGCGACCAGTTGGCCGAGGCCTGGGCGATGGATATGCGCAACGTGTCGCCGTCGCGGGTCTTCACGTCGAGGTCGAAGGTTTCAGCCTGGGCCGATGAACGTTCGCTGTAGCCGGCCATCGCCACGGCACTGGCCGGCTGACTGCCTTGCTCGCTGGGGAAGTAGGTCTTCTGCAACCGGTCGAGACCGCTCTGGATGCGCGAGAAGGTGTCGTCGACGTCACTGGCTACCTTGCCTTCCAGTACGCCGAGGCCGTCGAGAATCTTGCGGGCCTCCTCGAAGCCTTGCTGCACGCCGGCACGCGCCTGGTCCAGCAGCCCCTGGAGCTTCTCCGGCGCGGCGCCATTGGCCGCCTCGCTGCGCAGGCGCTGATCGATGAAGCCGATGATGCGCTCAGCGACCTTGTCCGGGGTGTAATCCGAGGCCTTGCCGCTGAGCGCCCCCGGCTCCAGGCCCAGGCGCTCGGCCAGACGGTTGGAAAGAATCTCCTGGGTATCCGCCTGCTTGCGGGCCACGGCATTGGCGAATCCGGCGACGCTGGTGCGCGGAGTGGGAGATGCGAGGGAGGCCAGAGCGTTCATGACGGGGTACCCGGGTTCGTCGGTGTCACCCTGTTGCGGCCGAAGGCCGAGGAACTTGAGGGCCATTCGACCAGCGGCATTGATCTGCGACGGCGCGCCCGCTGGGCCAGGGACGCTATAACTGAACCATGCCCCTTTTGACCGGGAGTCTCATCTTGTCAGGCAACCTGCTGATCATCCTGGCGGCGTCGCTGGTCATCATCGCCCTCTTCCATCGCCTGCGCCTGCCGCCCGTACTCGGCTACCTCTGCGTGGGGCTGCTGCTGGGTCCGGCGGCCCTGAGCTGGGTCGATTACGACCGCAGCCTGCCCCAACTGGCGGAGCTGGGCATCGTCTTCCTGCTGTTCACGCTGGGGCTGGAGTTTTCGCTGCCGCGCATGGTCGCGCTGCGGCGGGTGGTGTTCGGCTTCGGCACCCTGCAGGTCCTGGCCTGCGGCCTGCCGTTGGCGGCCTTGCTGATGCTGTTCGGCCTTTCCACCACCCCGGCGCTGCTGCTGGGGATCGGGCTATCGCTGTCCTCCACGGCGATAGTCGGCAAGGAGCTGGTGAGCCTCGGCGAGGTCTTCGCGCCCCATGGGCAGAACGCGATCGGGGTACTGATCTTCCAGGACCTGGTCGCCGTGCTCCTGCTGACGCTGCTGCCCGTCCTGGCAGGAGGGACGAGCCAGGCCTGGTACCTGGCCGTGGCCATCACCCTGGCCAAGACCCTGATGCTGTTCTTCGGGCTGCTCGCGGTAAGCCGATGGCTCCTGCCCCGCCTGTTCCACGAAGTGGCACAGGTTCGATCCGCCGAGCTGTTCGTCCTGCTGGCCCTGGTGATCGTGCTGCTGACGGCCTGGATCACGCACCTGCTGGGGCTGTCGATGGCCCTGGGCGCCTTCCTCGCCGGGATGATGCTTGGCGAGAGCCACTACCGGCACCAGATCGAAGCGGACATACGGCCGTTCCGCGACATTCTGCTGGGCCTGTTCTTCGTCACCGTGGGCATGTTGATCGACTGGCATCAGTTCGCCGAACAGGGCGGGTACATCCTCGGGCTGACGCTGCTTCTGCTCCTGCTCAAAGGCAGCCTCATCACGCTGATCGCGCGCTGGCGCGGCGACGATATCGAGACGGCCTGGCGCTCGGGCGTGGCCCTGGCCCAGGGCGGCGAGTTCTGCTTCGCGCTGGTGGCCCAGGCGCAGCAGCGGGGCCTGCTGGAAGCCACCCACTCCAGCCTGCTGCTGAGCGCCATCTTCTGCTCGATGGCGGTGTCGCCGCTGATGCTGCGGGCCGCCCCGCGCGCGGCACGGATGCTGCGCCGTCGCAACCACACAGCGGACCTGGCCGGCACCATCGCCAGCAGCAGCCAGGACCTGTCCGGGCACGTGGTGATCTGCGGCTATGGCCGCGTCGGCCAGTCCATCGCACGGATCCTGCAGCAGGAAGCGATCACCTTCATTGCCCTGGACGACGATCCCGTCCGGGTCGAGGAGGCGGCGGCCGGCGAGCGCAACGTTCACTTCGGCGACTCCCGTCGGGCTGACCTGCTGGAAGCCGCGGGCACAGTGCGGGCACGGTTGCTGGTGGTGGCGGTGAACGACACCGACGTCGCCCGGGCCGTTGTGGAGTCCGCCCGCCACCTGCACTCCACGCTGCCCATCCTGGTCCGTACCCGCGATGACAGCCGGCTCTCGGAGTTGCAGGCGGCCGGGGCCACCGAGGTGGTGCCGGAGGTGCTGGAGTCCAGCCTGCTGCTGGCGTCCCACGCCCTGGTGCTGCTGGGGTTGCCGCAGGCGCGGGTGGAAGCGCAGATGGACCGGATACGCCGCAATCGCTATCGGTTGCTGCATGGTTACTACCACGGCGCCCAGGGCAACCTCCTGGACATCCGGGGACAGCCCCGGCGGTTGCTGCATGCGATCAATCTCAGCGAGGACGCTTATGCCTGCGGGCGAAACCTCCGCGAGCTGGACCTCGCCAACCTGGGGCTGGAGGTCCAGGGCGTGCGTCGCCTGGGCGTCCCCCTGCAATCGTCCGACGACCTGCTGCTTGAGGATGGAGACGCCGTGCTGATCTGCGGTGACCTGCAGGCCATCGAGGCGGGTGAAGCCCTGCTGCTGACCGGCAAGACCTGATCAGAGCCCCTGGCTGAGCATCAACTGGTCAGCGGCGTCCCAGGCCTCGAGGGCCTGTCCGGCCGGCCCCTGGATATGGGCCATGCTGATGGCCCCCTCCATCAGGTACTGCAACTGCCGCGCGAGCTTCTCGGGGTCCTGGGCTCCCAGCCGCTCCAGTGCGTCGCGAAAGTAGCGCAGGGTGGCCGCCTTGTAGGAGGCCGAGAGGCGACGCACAGGGTGGTCGCGGTCGTGGAACTCGGCCGCAGCGTTGATGAAGGCGCAGCCACAGAAATCCTCGCCGCGAATCAAGGCATCCAGCCCCTCGAAGACCTTGCCGATGGCCTCCCGGGGGGGCAGGTGCTCGAACGCCCAGGCCATGCGCTGGGCGGCCGGCGCGAAGCGGGACTCGAGGGCGGCGACGATCAGCTCGTCCTTGGACTTGAAATGGTTGTAGAGGGTCATCTTGGCCACGCCGGACTCCGCGAGGATGCGGTCGATCCCGGTGGCGTGGAAGCCTTCGCGGTAGAAAAGCGCGAGGGCGGTGTTGACCAGTTGATCGCGTTTGCTCGATGCCATTGCAGCCTCCTGAACCGCCGCATTATGCGCATCCCTTCCAACCGGCTCAAACCGCGCGAGCAGCGACCTGGAATGCGGGTGGACGATCTAGCTCTTGAAATATACAGACAGGTCTGTCTAGTATCCAGCGCAACTTCCAGCCACCGGGATGGACCCGCCGGGACAGGTCAAGCTGCCCGCCGCTGGATCGCAGCCATTCCCCCTTTCATCACAAGGACCTAGATGCCATGGCGCTTCGCTCCCTCATCACATTGATTCTTCTGAGCAGCTTCAGCCTGTTCGCACAGGCGGAGGGCGTGCGCTTCGCCCTGGTCAAGACGTCGGAGACCGAAACCCTGGATGCCTTCACCGTCGCCGGTGGCAAGTGGACCGAGAAGGTGAAGGCCAATCACACCGCCGTGCTCATCCAGCACCACGCCGCCACCCTGCTCTTCGACACCGGCCTCGGACGCCAGGTGGACCGCCAGTTCAAGGAGGAGATGCCCTGGTGGGAAAAGCCCCTCATGCAATATGGCGCGGTGACGCCGGCCCGGGACCAGTTGGACCGGGCGGGTATCCGCGTGGACCGAATCCTCCTCAGCCACGCTCACTGGGACCATGCCTCCGCCCTGGCGGACTTCGCCGAGGTACCGGTCTGGGCGCCCTACGAGGAGATCGAGTTCAGCGAAATCGCCACGCCGCCGGCCATCCTTCCCAGCCAGTTCGCCCATCGCGTCAATTGGCACCCCTTCGAGTTCCAGCCAGAACCTTTCATGGGCTTCGACCGGAGCCTGGACCTCTTCGGTGACCGCAGCCTGGTGCTGGTGCCGCTGGACGGCCATACCCCCGGCTCCACGGGGCTGTTCCTGACCCTGGAGGATGGGCGCCGCTTCTTCTTCACCGGCGACGCCAGTTGGCGCCTGGAAGGCTTCACCGGACCGAAGGACAAGTTCTGGCTCAGCAGCCGCCTGGTGGACAACGACCGTGCCGGCACGCACGCCCAGTTGCGCAAGGTCCACGACCTGCTGAAAGCCACGCCCGGCCTTACCCTGATCCCCGCCCACGACGCCCAGGTGCAGGATCGGCTCGGCTATTACCCCCGCTGGATCCAGTGACCTGCCGACCATCGTCTAACTGACAGGATTTGAAATGAAATGCTTTAGTCAACTCGTTGTAACAGGGCGACCCGACCGACCTGAAACCCAACGAGGAGACAATAACAATGAGCAAGACCTCGCTCGCCCAAGCCGTGGCCCTCGCCACGCTTGGCGCCAGTATCACCCTGCCGGGCGTGGCCCAGGCCGAGTTCATCAAGGACAGCAAGGCCAGCCTGGAACTGCGCAACTTCTACTTCAACCGCGACTTCCGCCAGGACAACGCCCCCCAGGCCAAGGCCGAGGAGTGGGCCCAGGGCTTCCTCCTGCGCTATGAATCCGGCTACACCGAGGGCACCGTTGGCGTGGGTGTGGACGCCATCGGCCTGCTCGGCGTGAAACTGGACTCCAGCCCCGACCGCTCCGGCACCGCCCTGCTCAAGCGCGACCGCGAAACCGGCCGGGCCCAGGACGAATACGGCGAAGTCGGCCTCACCGCCAAGCTCCGCGCCTCCAAGAGCGTGCTGAAAGTGGGCACCCTGCTGCCCAAGCTGCCGGTGGTCCAGTACAACGACTCGCGCCTGCTGCCGCAGACCTTCCAGGGCGGCCACCTGAACTCCATGGAGATCGACGGCCTGACCTTCGACGGCGGCCAGCTCAAGCAGGTCAACCAGCGCGACTCCTCCGACTATGAGGACATGACCCTCACCACCGGCGCCGCCCGCGCCATCACCGTCAGGTCCGGCACCACCAGCGACGCCTTCAACTTCGGCGGCGCCAGCTACAAGTGGAACGACAGCCTTACCACCGGCTACCACTACGGCGAGCTGGACGACCTCTACAAGCAGCACGTCCTCAGCGCCGTGCATCTGCTGCCCCTGGGCGACAAGCAGTCCCTGAAGAGCGATATCCGCTACGCCCGCTCCACCGACGACGGCGCCAGCAACGTCGACAACAAGGCCTTCGGCGCCCTGTTCACCTACGCCCTCGGCGGCCACGCCTTCGGCCTCGGCTACCAGGCCATGAGCGGCGACACTGGCTTCGCCTACATCAACGGCACCGACCCCTTCCTGGTGAACTACGTGCAGATCGGCGACTTCGCCAACAAGGACGAGAAATCCTGGCAGGCCCGCTACGACTTCAACTTCGCCAGCGTCGGCATCCCCGGCCTGACCTTCATGACCCGCTACCTCACCGGCGACAACGTCGACCGCGGCGCGGCGGCTTCCGAGGGCAAGGAGTGGGAACGCAACACGGACATCGCCTACGTTTTCCAGGAAGGCCCGCTGAAGAACTTCGGCGTCAAATGGCGCAACGCCACCGTGCGCTCCAACTTCGGCAGCGACATCGACGAGAACCGCCTGATCCTCAGCTACGTGCTGCCACTCTGGTAAACCCCGCTCCAACGAAGAAACCCGCCTTCCGGCGGGTTTCTTCGTCATGGCGCAGGCGACCTGTCCCCTGAGGACCTTATCAGTCCTGGGAAGTCGCCCCGATCTTGTGGATCGACAGGTCCGCGCCGTAGTACTCCTCCTCCTGGCTCAGGCGGATACCCAGGCTGGACTTCAGCAGCCCGTAGACGACGAAGCCGCCCACCAGCGCCACCAGCACGCCGAGGCCCGTGCCGATCAACTGGCTCACCAGGCTGACGCCCCCCAGGCCGCCCAGGGCTTCCTGACCGAAGATGCCGCAGGCGATGCCACCCCAGACGCCGCACAGGCCGTGCAGCGGCCAGACGCCGAGGACGTCGTCCACTTTCCATTTCACCTGGGTCGCGGTGAAGGCCCAGACGAACAGCGCGCCTGCCACGGCGCCGGTCGCCAAAGCGCCCACCGGGTGCATCAGGTCGGAACCGGCGCAGACCGCCACCAGGCCGGCCAGCGGGCCGTTATGCAGGAAGCCGGGGTCGTTGCGGCCCACCAGCAGCGCAGCGACGGTACCGCCCACCATGGCCAGCAGGGAGTTGACCGCCACCAGGCCGCTGACGCCCTGCAGGGTCTGGGCGCTCATGACGTTGAAGCCGAACCAGCCCACGATCAGGATCCAGGAGCCCAGGGCCAGGAAGGGGATATTGGACGGTGCGAAGGCCACCAGGCGTCCTTCGCGGTAGCGACCGTCACGATGCCCCAGCAGCACCACGGCGCCGAAGGCCAGCCAACCGCCCACCGCATGGACCACCACCGAACCGGCGAAGTCGTGGAAGCTGGCGCCGAAGCTGTCCTTCAGCCAGTCCTGAAGACCGAAATTGCCGTTCCAGATCAGCCCCTCGAAGAAGGGATAGACGAAGGCGACTATCAGCAGGGTGGCGCAGAGCTGCGGATAGAAACGCGCGCGCTCGGCGATGCCGCCGGAGATGATCGCCGGGATGGCTGCGGCGAAGGTGAGCAGGAAGAAGAACTTCACCAGGGCGTAACCATGATCGGCCGCCAGCACGGCGGCCGGCTCGAGGAAGGTCACGCCATAGGCGACCCAGTAGCCGACGAAGAAGTAGGCCAGGGCCGACACCGCAAAGTCGGAAAGGATCTTCGACAAGGCGTTGACCTGGTTCTTCTGCCGCACCGTCCCGACTTCGAGGAAGGCGAATCCGGCGTGCATGGCCAGCACCATGACGGCGCCCATGAGGATGAACAGGGTGTTGGAACCGTGGATCAGGGTTTCCACGGCGCTATTGAGGTTTTCCATTGGCGAAGGCAGCTCCCGCAGCGAGGAAAAAGCACCAAAGCGGTTCACCAGAAGCCCTTTGCGCACCATCCTGAAGCCTTTCGACACCACCACGGATCAGCAGCGGATTCCGATTTGGTGCGGATGGGGCATTGCTGGACATCTCTAGAACGGCATTTTTCTTTGAGTTTCATAAGCCTGGGCGTAACGCCCGATTACGGGCACGCACGAAAGAACGCCCCGAATCGGCGCATTCCGCTCCACCGACGCAGCAGCCGAATGCAAGCGCTATACCAGTAGGCAGGGGAAATTTCCGAGTGAACCTCAGGAGAGCTCCTAAACTCTTAACGCTTGAGTCCCTACAAGGAGAATCCCCATGCCCAGCAAGAACACGACCCGCCCCCAGGACGACGTGCTGGCCGACTTCCAGGCCCTTGTCAGCGATACCGAGAAACTCCTGCAGCACACCGCGAACCTCGCAGGCGACCAGGCCGATGAGCTGCGCCTGCAGATCCAGGACAGCCTCAAGCGCGCGCGGGACACCCTGCGCACCACGGAGCAGAACCTGCGTGAACGCAGCCAGGCTGCCGTCCAGGCCACGGAGGACTACGTTCAGGAACACCCCTGGCAGAGCGTCGGACTGGCCGCCGGCATCGGCTTCCTGCTCGGCCTGCTGGCCGCGCGACGCTGACCATGAGTGACGACGCCACCGCCTCTCCGGCGGAGGAGCGGGGCTCCTCGGCCAAGCGCCTGGGCGCCTCGCTCCTTGGGTTGCTGCAGGGTCACGTGGAGCTCTTCGGCATCGAACTGCAGGAGCAGAAAGCCGACAGCCTGCGCCTGCTGCTGCTTGGTGGCCTCACCCTGATCTGCGCCCTGCTGCTGCTGATCGGGTTGTCCGCGCTGGTCCTGCTGCTGTTCTGGGACAGCGCCCGACTGGAGGCCCTGATCGGCCTCTGCCTCTTCTATCTCGCGGCCACCCTGTACTGCGGGTTCCGCCTGCACCACGCGGTGAACGACGAGGATTCGCCCTTCAGCGCCACCCTCGAAGAACTGGCCAAGGATCGCGAGCGCCTGCTGCCATGAGCCTTCCCGAACTGCCCCGAAAGGCCAGCCGTCGCGAGCTGCGCAAGGCGCTGGTGCGCCTGCGCCTGGAGATGCATCGCCAGGAACTGCGACACGAAACCCTGCAGCTGACCCAGCCCCTGCGCAGGGCGCGGGACCTCGGTCGCCAGTTGAACCTGCCGCACGCACCACTCTGGGGCGTGGCGGCGGTGGCGGCCCTGGGCTTCTTCGCGGCGCGCAAGGGCGCCCTGCGACGAGGCCTGCGCCTGGGTGCGCTGCTCTACCCCTTGCTGCAGGCCCTGTTGCACCCACCGCCCGAAAAAGGGCCGGACTGATTCCCGCCAACCAGCGGCAACTGGCCACATTCTTGCTTCTGGTGAGCGGCCCGTCGCACCAGGGATGGGCAGCGCGCTGCCATTCGTGCGCTCAAGCAGCCGTCCACTAAGGAGTCAACGTGATCGATGGGCAACCGCTCGCCTGCTTCCAGCCCTTCATCGATACCGCCACGGGGCTGATCGCCGGCGTCGAAGCCCTCGGCCGCCTGCGCCAACCCGACGGCAGCCTGCAGTCGGTGGGCCCGCTGTTCGTCGACTCCCGGCAATCACCCTCGCTGCTCCGCCGTCTCGACCGGCAGTTGCGGGAGCACGCGCTGCAACGCCTGCACGAGGCGCCGACGGACTGGTTCCTCAGCCTGAACATCTCGCCCCGCTGGATCAGCCGGCTGCGGCCCGGCCAGACCTTGCCGAGCCTCAAGCAACTGCAACGCTTCGGCGTGCCTGCCGAGCGCATCGTCTTCGAGATCACCGAACTGGGCGGTGCCAGCCAGCGCCTGGCGGACGTGGTGGCGCGCTACCGCGAAGCCGGTGCGCGCATCGCCATCGACGATTTCGGGGCGGGCTACTCGCAGCTCGACCGGGTACTGGCCCTGCAGCCGGACATCCTCAAGCTGGACATGCGGCTGTTCCAGGCGGCGGCGCGCGGCGGCCCCAGCGGCGAGGTGGTCAAGGCGCTGGCGCAGATGGCGGAGAAGACCGGCTGCTGGATCATCGCCGAGGGCGTGGAAACCGAGGCCGAGTTGGATTTTGCCCTCGAATGCGGCGCCCGCTACGTGCAGGGCTACCTGTTCGCCGCGCCCCAACAGGAGTTCTTCGCCTCCAACGCCTTCGTCGAGCGCTTCGCCCGACTGCGTGACCGTTACGTACAACGCAAGCTGGCCGAACGCGCGCAGTGGATGACCCTGCGGCGCCAGCTCAACCAGTTGATGTCACGCCTGCGCGGCTGGGCCGAGTGCGAGGCACCGATGTCCGAGCTGCTCAGTCCCGACGACTGTCCCTGGCTGCTGCGCGTCTACCAATGCGATCGCCACGGCACCCAGATCACCCCGAACCTGCAGTGGCGCGACGGCGCCTGGGAGGAAGACGCGAGCTTCCGGGGACACAACTGGTCTTGGCGCCCGTACTTCTACCAGTTGCTGGCCGAAGGCTGGGAAGAGCGGCGCCTGACGCTGTCCAGCACCTACCGCGACGCCACCACCAACCAGTACTGCCTCACCGCCGGACAGTTCATCGACAACGGCCGACGCCTGTTGCTGCTGGACATCGATGCGGCCTGTCTCCAGATAGATCACGGCTGAGTTAGAGTAGGGCCTTCAGCCACTGAACGGCGAGGACAGGCCTTGGACTGGCAGACCCTGCTCACCCGCGAACGCCTCGGCAAGCCGGTGCACAGCACCGATGAACTGGGCCGCAGCCCCTTCCACAAGGATCACGACCGCATCATCTTCTCCGGGGCCTTCCGTCGTCTCGGACGCAAGACCCAGGTGCATCCGGTCTCCAGCAACGACCACATCCACACCCGCCTCACCCATTCCCTGGAAGTGAGCTGTGTCGGACGCTCCCTGGGCATGCGCGTGGGCGAAACCCTGAGGGACGCCCTTCCCGCCTGGTGCGATCCCTCGGACCTCGGCGTGATCGTCCAGTCCGCCTGCCTGGCCCACGACATCGGCAACCCGCCCTTCGGCCATTCCGGCGAGGACGCCATCCGACACTGGTTCGAGCAGGCGGCCAACCGCGGCTGGCTGGACAGCATGAGCGACGCCGAGCGGGCCGACTTCCTGAGCTTCGAAGGCAACGCCCAGGGGCTGCGGGTCCTGACGCAGCTGGAGTACCACCAGTTCGACGGCGGCATGCGCCTGACCTACGCGACGCTCGGCACTTACCTCAAGTACCCCTGGACGTCCCGGCATGCCGAAGCCCTGGGCTACAAGAAGCACAAGTTCGGCTGCTACCAAAGCGAGCTGCCCCTGCTGGAGCAGATCGCCACCAAGCTGGAGTTGCCGCGCCTCGATGAACACCGCTGGGCACGCCATCCGCTGGTTTACCTGATGGAGGCCGCGGACGACATCTGCTATGGCCTGATCGACCTGGAAGACGGCCTGGAGATGGAGCTGCTGAACTACGCGGAGGTGGAAGCGCTGCTGCTGGGCCTGGTGGGTGACGACCTCCCGGAAACCTACCGCCAACTGGGGCCCCGGGATTCGCGCCGACGCAAGCTGGCCATCCTGCGAGGCAAGGCCATCGAGCACCTCACCAACGCCGCCGCCCGCGCCTTCGTCGAGCAGCAGGACGCCCTGCTGGCGGGCACCCTGCAGGGTGATCTGGTGGAGCATATGCACGGCCCGGCCAAACGCTGCGTGCTCCACGCCAAGGCCATCGCACGGGAGAAGATCTTTCAGGACAAGCGCAAGACCCTCCACGAGATCGGCGCCTACACCACCCTGGAGATTCTCCTCAACGCCTTCTGCGGCGCCGCCCTGGAACAGCACGGAGGACGCACGCCCTCCTTCAAGCACCGGCGTATCCTCGACCTCCTTGGCAACAATGCGCCGCATCCGGACTGGCCGCTCTATCGCTCCTTCGTCCGGGTGCTGGATTTCATCGCCGGCATGACCGACAGCTACGCAACCGAGATGGCCCGGGAAATGACCGGCCGCTCCAGCCCGACCTGAGCCCCACCAAGGAACCTCGCGGATGCGAACCCTGTTCAGACGAAGCCTGCGCTGGCACGCGGGACCACCGGCCTGGGGCCCGGCCCTGATGGCGGGCATGGGCTGCGGACTGCCGTTGATGCTCGGCCTGTTCACCAGCCACAGCGGATTTCTCTGGGCGGCGACCGGCGCCTTCCAGGCCGCCCTGGCCAACCCCTTCCACCGCCTGGGCATGCTGCGCATGACCTTGCTCACCGGGCTCGGCGCCCTCTGCGCCGGCATCGGATTCTGGGCGGCCAGCCACCCGATGCTCAGCCTGTCCTGCTTCGCCCTGATGGGCCTGCTGCTGGCGCTGCTGCAACGTCATGGCGTCGAACTGGGCAAGCTGGGGGTGGGACTGGCCGCCTGCCTCTGCCTCGGCCAGGGCCAGGCGGGCCTCGGCAACCTGCACAACGGGCTGGCGGTGGGCGCGCTGTTCGCCATAGGCGGGCTCTGGGTCATGCTGCTGGCGTTCGCCCTTCGCGGTGCGCGCGGGCTGCGGCTGTGGCCGCTGATGCCCCGACTCGACGGCTTCTCGCGGGTGCTTCGCCGCCACGCCCAGCGCCTTCCCCAGCGGCTCTGGCTGATTCACGCGGCGGCCTGCACCCTGGCTGGCGCCCTCGCGGGCGTGGCCGTCAACCTCTCCGGCCTGCCCCGGGGCTACTGGCTGACCCTGACGGTGATGACCAGCCTCCAGATGGACCTGGACAGCAGCCTTGAGCGTGGCATCCAGCGCTGCCTCGGCAGCCTGGCGGGTGCGCTGATCCTCATCGGCGTGGGCAACTGGCTGCAGGACCCGGCGCTGCTGGTGGCCTGCATGCTGCCGTTGATCGTCCTGAGCCGGGCCTTCATCGCGCAGCACTACGGGCTCTTCGTGATGCAGACCACCCTCTGCTTCGTGCTGCTGGCGGAAAGCCTCTCGCGCGACTGGCACCTGCCGGAATTGCGCCTCTACAACACCCTGCTGGGCACGGTGCTGGCCGTGGCGGTGGCCTATCTGGCGCACCGTGCGCGCTTGCGCTGGAAAGACCCGGCCCGCCAACCGGACGATGCGCGCCTGGGCGAGTGAGTGGTAGCGGGAGCGGCCCAGCGCGCCCCGCCAACTCGGAACTGCATCGCAGCGGGCCGGCGAGGCGTGGTCAGATCAGGGCGTTACGGTTGGCGAACTCCACCAGTTCGATCAGGGAGCGGGCGTTGAGCTTGAGCAACAGTCGGGTCTTGTAGGTGCTGACGGTCTTGTTGCTGATGAACATCTCCTCGGCGATTTCCTTGTTGCTGTAGCCATTGGCGAGGAACTTCAGCACCACCAGTTCACGGTCCGACAAGCGCCCGATCAGATCCGCCTCGTCGGGCAGGCCGATATGCCGCTTTCCAGACCGGATCACATCGCTGGGGAAGTAGCTGTAGCCCGAGAGCACCGCCCGCACGGCGGCGGTCACCTCGGCCAGGTCGCCTTCCTTGCAGACGAACCCTGCGGCACCGGCCTGCATGCAGCGAGTGGCATAGTGGTTGGGATTCTGTCCGGTGAGGACCAGTACCCGCATGGGCAGGTCCAGGGCGTTGAGGCGGGCGATCACGTCCAGCCCGCCCAGTTTGGGAATGCCGATATCCAGCACCACCAGGTCGGGCTGATGCTCACGGGCCAGCGCGATGGCGTCGACCCCATTGTCGGTCTCGGCCACTATCTCGTAGCCCTCCCGGTCCAGCAGGAGGCGCACGGCGAGACGTATCACCGGGTGGTCGTCGACCACCATGACGCGGTAGGCGGATTCGTTCCCGGCCTCGAGAAAATCATCCAGATTGACCAGTTTGCTCACGGCTGCTCTCCCTTGGCGCCATTGGAGGCTGCCAAGATAGAGAACGCCATCACGCTGTCGAACCCCGGGACCAGCGTTAAGGAAGGCACCTACCCCAGCTTGGGCTGTGTCCTACGTGACCGGGCTTTTTTCAACGGGAACGATCCTTTGCATCCAGGGTAATAGTCGCCAAATAACCACCCGGAACACCAAAGACCCACGCCTCCGCTACCCTTTTCTCCAGGGAGGATTCCCGCCTTCCCAGGACTCTCCGCACGGCTCGCCAGACGCCCTCGCGACCCGGACATGGCAAATTGCACGACGCCGTCACCTGCCTCATCTATGCTCCTGTAGCCCCCAGGGACCAGGGGCCAAAGGAGCAGCCACAATGCCGCAATCGTTCGCCGGGCGCCGATTCCCCCTGCATGTCCACATCAGCTTTCTCTTCACCCTGCTTCTGCTGATTACCGGCGTTGTGCTGGGCCTGTTCAACTACCGCCAGACCAGCCAGATCATTCTTTCCAGCAGCGACGAACTCTTCGGCCGCATCAGCGAGGAGATGGAAACCGACCTGCGCCATACCTACCAGCCCATCCACCACCTGCTGAACCTGCTGGCGCTGTCCGATACCGACCAGAACCAGGACAGCGCGGCGCGCATGAAGGCCCTGCTCAGGCCCATGGCCCAGGCGCTACGGGACAACCCCAAGCTGGCCTCGCTCTACTTCGGCTATGACGACGGCGACTTCTTCATGGTGCGGCCGCTTCGTACCGAGGCCCTGAAAACCCTCTTCGACGCGCCGGAAGGGGCCGCCTACCAGATCTGGAGCATCGAGCGCGACAACCTCGCCAGGGCGCAGTCCCAGTCCTTCTACCTGGACGCCGATCTCAACGAGATCAGCCGTCGCCAGGAACTCAGCGAGCGCTACGACCCCCGCGGGCGACCCTGGTACCACGGTGCCCTGGAGGACGGCGGCGTCATCACCACCGCGCCCTATGTGTTCTTCTCCAGCAGGGCGGTGGGGACCACCCTGGCCCGCTCGGCCGGTGACGACGCCGTACTGGGCGCCGACCTGACCCTGGACGACCTGTCGTCCACCCTTGCCAAGCACCGGGTGACCGCCTCCACCGAAGTGGTGCTTTACCAACCCGACGGCCGCGCCGTGGCATACCCCGACGCCAGCAAGCTGGTGCAGGGAACCAACGGCACCCCGAAACTGGGCGAGGTGAAGACCTTCAACCGCCCCCTGGAAGCCCTGATGGCGTTGCCCCTCGATGGCGACCTGCGCAGCAGCCTCGAGATCGACGGCCGTCGCTGGGTCCTGGCCCGGCAGCACCTGCGGGAAGGCGGCCCCCAGGGACTCCAGTTGAGCATCCTCGTGCCCGAAGACGAACTGCTGGAAGATGCCTACCGGATCCGCTGGCAAGGGGGCGTGCTGACCCTGGCGATCCTGCTCCTGTGCATCCCCCTGGGCATCCTGATGTCACGCATCCTGGTCAAGCCGTTGCGGGCCCTGGTGACCCAGGCAGAAGCCATCCGCAGCTTCAACTTCGACCTGCCGGCCATGGGCCGCTCGCCGGTGCTGGAAGTGGACCAGTTGGCGGTGGCCATGGCGCGGATGAAAGAAACCCTGAGCAGCTTCCTCGACATCGCCGCCAGCCTCTCGGCGGAGACCCGTTTCGACCATCTGCTGCATCGGGTACTGGCGGAAACCATCGACATCAGCGAAGCCTCCGGCGGCCTGCTCTACCTGATCGACAGCCAGAAGCAGCGCCTCGAACCCCAGGGCCTGATCCTCAAGGGCGAAGTGCTTGACCTGGCCGAGCACGGCCTCCACGGCGTCGGCCTGGACAGCACGACCCTGCCACACTGGCTCGACCTTCCAGCCCACGGCGGCCCCAGCCAGTCGCACTCCTTCGGCTTCGACCAGGCCGGGCCCTACCGCGACATCCTCCAGTCCCTCGAGAGCCCCAGGGCGCATCTGGTCAGCGTCGGCCTGCACAACCGCCAGGGCATCACCATCGGCGTGCTGGTGCTCCTGCACAGCGACATCGGGATGGAGTCACGCCCCGCGCTGCTGAAGCCGGAGCGCATCGCCTTCGTCGAGGCCATTTCCGGCGTCGCGGCCCTGTGCATCGAAAGCCAGCGCCTGCTGGAGAGGCAGAAGCACCTGCTGGACGCCTTCATCCAGTTGCTGGCCGGCGCCATCGACGCCAAGAGCCCCTACACCGGCGGCCACTGCCAGCGGGTGCCCGAGCTCACCCTGATGCTGGCCCAGGCCGCCGCCGGCAGCGAGGCGCCTCCATTCCGCAGCTTCAATCCCTCCGACGAGGACTGGGAGGCGCTGCACATCGCCGCCTGGCTCCATGATTGCGGCAAGATCACCACGCCGGAGTACGTGGTGGACAAGGCCACCAAGCTGGAAACCCTGTACGACCGCATCCACGAAATCCGCACCCGCTTCGAGGTGCTCAAGCGCGATACCTGGGTGGATTACTGGAAGGCACGGGCGGAAGGCGCGGACGAGGCCGCCCAGGCACAAGTGCGGGACGAGAAACTGCGTGCCCTGGACGAGGAGTTCGCCTTTATCGCCCGCTGCAACCTGGGTGGCGAGGCCATGGCCGAAGCCGACCTGGAGCGCCTGAAGTCCATCGCGTCGCGAACCTGGACCCGAACCCTGGACAACCGCCTGGGCATCTCCTGGGAAGAAGCCCAGCGCTTCGCCCGCACGCCGCCGCAGCCGCTCCCGGTGACCGAGCCGCTGCTGGCGGACCGTCCCGACCACCTCTTCGAGCGGGCGGCCAGCGAGGTGATCGCACCGGACAATCCCTGGGGCTTCAGGCTCCAGGTGCCGGCCTACAAGTTCAACCGCGGCGAGCTGTACAACCTCTCGATCGGCCGTGGGACGCTCACCGAGGAGGAGCGTTACATCATCAACCACCACATCGTGCAAACCATCCTGATGCTCAACCACCTGCCCTTCCCGCCCCACCTCGCGAACGTGGCGGAGATCGCCGGTGGGCACCACGAGAAAATGGACGGAACGGGCTATCCGAAGCGCCTCAGCCGCGACGAGATGAGCCTGCCGGCGCGCATGATGGCCATCGCCGATATCTTCGAGGCGCTGACGGCGGTCGACCGGCCCTACAAGAAAGGCAAGACCCTGTCCGAAGCCCTGGGCATCATGTGCGGAATGTGCCGGGGCGCCCACGTGGACCCCGACCTGTTCGGCCTGTTCATCCGCGCCGGCGTCTACCAGGAATACGCCCGGCGCTTCCTGAAGCCGGAGCAGATCGATGCAGTGGATGAGGCGGCCATCCTGGAGAAAGCGGGGCTGACCGCTGAAAGCTGATGGCGCGACCATGCCCGCCTCGGCCACTCGGGCGGATTCCTTGCGCCTGAAACAAGAAAGGCGCCCCTTGGGGCGCCTCTCTTCACGTCGACGCCTGTCAGGCGTTGACGGGATTCTCCGGATACCACACGTCGATCAGCGGGCTCACGGTGTAACCGGCCAGCTCGGCCTGGCCCTGGCCCAGCCAGGCCTCGACCTGCGCACGCTGCTCAGCGGTCACCGAGCCACGCTTGCCGAGGCAGACGAAACCATAGTCCTCGGAGCCGATGAAACCGAGGCCATTGCCTTCGATGGCCTGCTCGATGAAGCGCTCGAAGAACACCGATACCGCTTCCGCGTCCAGGCCCTCCTTGTAGCTCAGGGTGATCTCGAAACCCAGTTCCTGGAATTCATCGACGCACAGCTTCTTGCGCAGGCGACGGGAGCGATTGGTGGCCATGTGGCGTTTCCTCGGCAGTTTTGACGGGCGGCACTCTAGCAGCTTCCGGCGCAACTTGCCCGCTCGCGAGCGCGCCTGGGTTGCACCGGCAGACGAAATGATCGGCCGACAGGTTCAGTCGCCGCAGGCTTGCGGCATAATGTTGCGATTTCCCGAACTGCCGTGGGAACACCTGCCATGTCATGCATTTTCTTCACCCGCCCTCGCCTGGAGGGCAATCGCTGATGTTCAAGTCCATCCGTACCCTGGCCCTCGCCGCCCTGATCCTGCCCTGCGCGCTGCCGCTTTCCGCCGCCCAGGTGAACACCGCCCTGCCCGCCAAGGTGCAGAAGGCCCTGGCCGCCAACAAGATTTCCGCCAACTCGCTGTCCCTGGTGACCGTGCCGCTCACCGGCCCCGGCGCCCAGACCCTGGTCAACGCCGACCTGTCGGTGAATCCGGCATCCACCATGAAGCTGATCACCACCTACGCCGCCCTGGAGCTGCTGGGCCCGACCTATCAGTGGAAGACCGAGTTCTACAGCGACGGCGTACTCAAGGACGGCGTGCTCAACGGCAACCTCTACCTCAAGGGTGGCGGCGATCCGAAGCTCAACATGGAAAAGCTCTGGCTGATGATGCGCGACTTGCGCGCCAACGGCGTGCGCCAGGTCACCGGTGACCTGGTGCTGGACCGCAGCTATTTCGTCCCCCCGCAACTGCCCTCCTTCAATGACGACGGCGGCGACGACAACAAGCCCTTCCTCGTCGGCCCCGACTCGCTGCTGGTGAATCTCAAGGCGGTGCGCCTGATCGCCCGCGCCGAGGGGGGCAAGTCCAACCTGGCCATGGAACCGCCCATCGAGAGCATCCGCATCGACAACAAGATCAAGGTGACCAAAGCCGCCAAATGCCCGGCCTGGCCCAATGTGCGCTACAACCCGGTGAGCCAGTTCGACGGCACCACCCTGATCGCCAGCGGCAGCCTGCCGGAAGGTTGCAGCGCCCAGACCTACATGTCCCTGCTTGACCATGCGGGATACGCCGCAGGGGCCGTGCGCGCCTTCTGGAAGGAGCTGGGTGGCAGCATCAACGGGCAGGACCGCCTGGGCGACGTGCCGAAAGGCGCCAAGCTGCTGGCCCGTTCCTTCTCGCCGGACCTGGTGGAAGTCATCCGCGACATCAACAAGTACAGCAACAACACCATGGCCCAGCAGCTGTTCCTCAGCATCGGCGCGCGCTACCGCACCGAGGCCGACGGCGACGACGCCAAGGCCGCGCAGCGGGTGATCCGCAACTGGCTGGCGAAGAAAGGCATCACCGCGCCCCATCTGGTGATGGAGAACGGTTCGGGCCTGTCCCGCGCGGAACGCGTCAGCGCACGGGAAATGGCCACCATCCTCCAGGCCGCCTGGCACAGCCCCTACGCCGCCGAGTTCATCGCCTCCATGCCGCTGGTGGCGATGGACGGCACCATGCGCAAGCGCCTGCGCCGCACCGCCCTGGAGGGCGAGGCCCATATCAAGACCGGCACCCTGAACAACGTCCGCGCCATCGCCGGCTACAGCCGCGACAAGAACGGCAATACCTGGGCCGTGGTGGCCATCCTCAATGACCCGCGCCCCTGGGGCGCCTCGGCCATCCTCGACCAGTTGCTGGTGGATCTGTATCGCCAGCCCAAGAGCGTGGCCAACAGCGACTGAGCCCGATCCGGGGGCCGTCCAGCACGGCCCCTGCGTCAGTCGGCGATGCGGATCTGGTTGCGGCCGCCCTGCTTGGCCGCATAGACGGCCGCATCCACCCGCCGCAACAGGTCATCCGCCGTTTCCCCCTCGCGCCAGCCGGCACAACCGAAGCTGGCGGTGACCTGCCCCACCCCCGCCACCGGATCACGCCCCATCGCCTGCCAGAGCGCCTGGGCCAGGGCGGCGGCCTGCTCGACATTGGTGTCCGGGCAAAGCACCACGAACTCCTCCCCGCCCAGCCGGCAGAGCACGTCGATACGCCGCAACCGCTCGCCTACGCGCTCGCACAGGCTCTTGAGCACCCGATCCCCGGCCTCGTGACCATGGCAATCGTTGATCTGCTTGAAGTGGTCGACATCCAGCATCACCAGCGCCAGGGGCCCTTCCCGCCGCTCCGCCCGGGCGATCTCGAGTTCGAGCCGCTCCTGGAAATAACGCCGGTTATAGACGCCGGTGAGGGCATCGGTGACCGACAGCGCCCGCAGCTCCTGCTCCACCAGCTTCAGCCCGGTGATGTCGGAGATGTAGCCGTGCCAGAGCGTCCCGCCATCCTCGCTGCGTTCCGGCACCGACTCGCCCCGCAGCCAACGCAGGCCCTGGCGAGGCAGCAGCACGCGGAAGTCCTCCCGCCACTGGGCAAGCTGCTCGGCGGATCGGCGAATGGACGACTGCACCCGTTCGAGATCCTCCGGGTGCACACGCGCCAGCAAGCCGTTGGCGTCCTCGCGGACCCTTTCCGCGTCCACCTCGAACACCTGGTGGATACCGGCACTGGTGTAGGGGAAGCTGAAGCGGCCATCCGGGCCCATGCGGAACTGGTAGATCATCCCCGGCACACGGGCACTGAGCTTCTCCAGCAGGCGGTCGCGGGCCTCCAGGGCCTGCTGCACCTGTTTGCGCTCGGTCACGTCGAGGGCCACGCCGAGGTAGCCCACCGGCACGTCACGCTCGTCCCGTACCCCGGTGAGGATCAGGCTGCAGGTCAGGCGACTGCCATCGCGACGTAGGAAGGTCCACTCGCGCTCATCGTAGTGACCGTCGGCGGTCACCTCCTCCATGTAGGCCTGGAAATCGGGCACCGCCCTGCCCAGTCGCTGCCCCAGCTCCCGGCAGCGCTCGCGGACCTCGTTCTCCAGGTGCAGCACCACCGGGTGGCGACCGATCATTTCCAGGGCGCGGTAACCGAACATGCGCTCGGCGCCGACATTGAATTGCAGGATGGCGCCCCTCAGGTCGGTACCGATGATCGCCACCTGGGTGGCCGCATTGAGCAGCCCGCGCAGTTGGCCATGAGCAATGGCCAGCTGCAGCTCCACGGCCTTGCTGGAACTGATGTCGGTCTGGGTGCCGATCATCCGCAGCGGCAGGCCCTCCTTGTTGCGCTCCACCACCCGCCCCCGATCCAGCACCCAGATCCAGCGACCATCCTTGTGCAGCATGCGGTGCTGGCTCTGGTAGACCGCGCTGGCGCCTCGCAGGTGGCGCTCCAGCTCCGCGCGGGCCAGGGGTTGGTCCTGGGGATGAATCAGGCGGTAGCGCGACTCCGTGCTGTCCGCCACGTCCTCCTCGGCGTAGCCCAGCATGGTCTTCCAGCCCCGCGAAAGGAAAATCCGGCCGGACTGCGGCTCCCAATCCCAGACGCCATGCCCCGCACCGTCCAGGGCGAAGCTCCAGCGTTCCTCGCTCTGCTGCAGTTCGTGCTCCCGCTGGCGCAGCTCCAGGGTCCGTTCGGCCACCAGGGTCAGGGCGTGCTGGCGCTGGTTGAGCAGGAGCAGCAAGTAGCCGGCCAGCAACAGGGTGAAGGCCAGCCCGCTGATGCCCACCAGGTCGGCGGTGGAGAACGGCGAGCCGGCCAGGAAGGCGGCACTGGGCAGCACCTCCAGCAGGTACTGGCGATCGGCGAAGGGCACCACACGCCGCTGCAGCAGATCGCTGTCGACGGCCTCCCCGCTCTGGTAGATGAGCTGCTCATGGCCCTCGTCGCTGACATCGCTGACCCGCATCACCAGGCTTTCCAGGCTGCGGGGGGCGATGGCGGCCTCCATTTCGAGATTGAGGCTCATCACCGAGACCACGAATCCCCGCAGGTCGGTATCGCCCGGCGGGCTGCTCCAATGGACCGGTGCCGCCAGTACCACGCCGCTGGCTTCGCGCTCCACCACGCCGATCAGCCTGAGCCGTTCGGTCACGGCGACACCCTGGATGCGCTGCGCCTTCGAGAGGGCCGCGCGGCGCTCGGGGCTGGAAGCCATGTCCATGCCCACGGGTACCTGGTCGAGGCGCGAGGCGACGCTGTAGTAAATGGGAAAATACTCGTCGCGACGGGGGCTCGGCACCAGGGCCCCATCCTTGAGATCACGAATGCCGAACCCCTTCAGCCCCTCGCTGCGGGCGCGTGCCTCGAAGGCTTCACGCTCGGCCCCGGCGACACGCGGCACCCAGGAGTAGACCAGGGTGTCGCCCAGCAGAGGCTCGACGAAGCCCTGGAACTCGCTTGACGTCACCACGCGGGAATTGCTGAAGAAGCGCCGGACGGCGTCCAGCTCTCGAAGTTGTCCGTCCAGGCGCTCCTGGATACGGCTGATGCGCTCGCCAGCCGCCAGGTTGAAGCGTTCGCGCAACTGCTCTTCCTCGGCGCTGCGCACCGCTTCGCTGAGCAGGAGCGTGAGCCCGCCACCACCGAACAGGACCAGGCCACACACCAGCCACACCAGCGGGCGGCCGGACAGCAAGGCTGACAGGGCGGATTTTTCGTTGGCAAGCGACTGCATGCTCACGTCTCGAATGGAGGATAGGAAAGTCCGTCCCTGAGAGCGTCAACATAGCCAGAATAGTGGCACTTTGCCTAGCAGGTATCGCAAGTCGCCGACCGTCCTGAGCAAATGCCGGACGGCCGGGGCGAGCAGTCACCTCACCGGGGAGACTCAGCGGGTGGTGAAACGCCAGGCGCGGTGGATCTTCGTGTTGCGGGCGAAGTCCGGGTCCAGGGTCTCGGCGCTGATCTCGGTGACCGCGTAGCGGGCGGCCAGGTCCTCATCCAGCTGGAACTTGCGGAAGTTGTTGGAGAAGTACAGCACTCCGCCCGGCGCCAGTCGCGCCATGGCCAGGTCCAGCAGGCGGCCATGGTCACGCTGCACGTCGAAGACCCCTTCCATCCGCTTGGAATTGGAGAAGGTGGGGGGGTCGATGAAGATCAGGTCGTACTCGCCGCGATCCTCTTCGAGCCAGGCCAGTACGTCGCCCTGCTGCAACCGGTGCTTGTCGGAGAAGCCGTTCAGCGACAGGTTGCGTCGCGCCCAGTCCAGGTAGGTCTTCGACAGGTCGACGCTGGTGGTGCTGCGAACGCCGCCCTTGGCCGCATGCACGCTGGCGGTGGCGGTGTAGCAGAACAGGTTGAGGAAGCGCTTGCCGGCCGCCTCGCGCTGGATGCGCAGGCGCATGGGGCGATGGTCGAGGAACAGGCCGGTGTCCAGGTAGTCGGTGAGGTTCACCAGCAGCTTCACGCCGCCCTCGCTGACCTCCATGAAGCGGCCTTCGGCGCCCTGGCGCTCGTACTGGCGGGTCCCACTCTGGCGCTCACGGCGCTTGACCACCACGCGGGAGGGGTCGAGCTGCAACGCCTGGGGAATCGCCGCCAGGGCGTCCAGCAGACGGGCCTGGGCCTTTTCCGGGTCGATGGAGCGCGGGGGCGCGTACTCCTGCACATGCACCCAGTCGCCGTAGAGGTCCACCGCCAGGGCGTACTCCGGCATGTCGGCGTCATACAGGCGGTAGCACTGCACGCCTTCCTTGCGCGCCCACTTGCCCAGTTGCTTGAGGTTCTTCTGCAGGCGGTTGGCGAACATCTGCCCCCCCTCGGACAGACGCGCCGGCTCGCTTCGGGGCGCCGCAGGGTCGGCGTCGCCGGACGGACGACGCTCGCCGGTGACGAACTGCTCCGGCAACACCTTCAGCAGCAGGAGTTTGCACGCCAGGGCGCCGTTCCAGAAGGCGTACTGCTTGTGGCTGCGAATGCCCATCCGCTTGCCCAGCTCCGGCGCGCCGGTGAACACCGCCGCTTCCCAACCGAGGCAGGACTGGCGCAAGCGCTCGCCCAGGTGCTGGTAGAGGTACAGCAGGCTGGCTTCATCGCCCAGGCGCTCGCCGTAGGGCGGGTTGCTGATCACCAGGCCTTTCTGGTTCTGGTCCGGTCGCGGCTCGAAGGTCGCCAGTTCACCCTGGTAGATCTTCACCCAGTCGCCGAGACCGGCTCGCTCGATGTTGTTGCGACCAGGCTGGATGAGGCGCGGGTCGGCCTCATAACCCCGGATCCAAAGCGCCGGACGGGCCAGGCCGGCTTCCGCGCGTGCCCGGGCCTCCTCGTGGAGTTTCTTCCACAACGCCGGCACGTGGCCGAGCCAGTTGGAGAAACCCCAGCGTTCGCGCTTGAGGTTGGGGGCGATATCGGCAGCCATCATCGCGGCCTCCACCAGGAAGGTCCCGACGCCACACATGGGGTCCGCCAGGGCGCCCCCCTCGGCGGCGATGCGCGGCCAGCCGGCGCGGATCAGGATGGCGGCGGCGAGGTTCTCCTTCAGCGGTGCGGCACCCTGCTGCAGGCGATAGCCGCGCTGGTGCAGGCTGTGGCCGGCCAGGTCCAGGGAGAGGATCGCCTCCCCCTTCTCCAGGCGCAGGTGAATTCGCAGGTCCGGATTGACCTTGTCGATCGACGGACGCTCGCCGCTGGCGGTTCGGAGCTTGTCGACAATGGCGTCCTTCACCTTGAGCGCACCGAAGTGGGTATTGTCGATGCCCGAACCGTGACCGCTGAATTCCACCGCCAGGCTGCCGTTGGGCATCAGGTGGTCGTGCCAGTCCACCGCCAGAACCCCCTGGTAGAGCTCCTCGGCGTTACGCACGGGAAAGCGCTTGAGTACCAGCAGCACGCGGTTGGCCAGCCTCGACCAGAGGCAGAGCCGGTAGGCCGTCTCCAGGTCACCCTGGCCGCGCACCGCAGCCACCTGCTCGCGGACCTCCTCCAGGCCAAGTTGCGTGGCCTCCTCGGCCAGCAGGCCCTCCAGGCTCTTGGGGCAGGTGAGAAAAAGTTCGTAGCGGTCCGACATGGGAGATCCAGGGCCTTTCTGAGGCGATCAGCGGCACAGACAACAGGCTGTGCGGTAACAGAATGTGTGACGTAAGGTCGCGAAACGGCCCTTCGTCGGAATTGAAACATCGTGCTCGCATGCACAAAGACAACTAGCACTGCGACATCAAGACTCCGGCCAGCCCTTAAACCACGGGGCTTAGACCGAAAAGTGGCAAAAATCGTTTCCTACAGCTTATGGCCATTGCCACCATCAAGTTACGTGCTTATGACAAAACGATCATTCACATGCCCGGGGGCATTGGTTAGAACTCAGCTTAACCCGTCACCGCAATGGTGGCGGATCAAGGCCCGTCACGCCGGCAACGGGCCTTTCAAGGCAGAGCATTTCTGCCCGGTCCCGACTAGGGGCCAATGGACATAACAGTCAACAAATGAGGGCTACACCCTATGAGAAGACTTAAGCGTGATCCGATGGAACGAGCATTCTTGCGCGGCTATCAGCACGGCATCAACGGCAAATCCCGCGACATGTGTCCTTTCACCCATCCCACCACACGGCAAGCCTGGATCAACGGTTGGCGCGAGGGCCGTGGCGACAACTGGGATGGCCTTACCGGCGCCGCCGGTATTCACCGCCTGAACGAACTCCACGCCGTCGGCTGACCACGGATCACACCGACTTCACCATGCACGCCCCATCCGGGCGGCGGGCGCAAGCCCAGGGGCTCCCTTGAAGGGAGCCCTTTTTATTGGGGCTCAGTACTTCGGCAATGCGGCGATGGCATCCACCGCTTCGCGAATCAGCGCCGGGCCCCTGTAGATGAAGCCGGAATAGACCTGCACCAGGCTCGCACCCGCCTCGATCTTCTCCGCCGCATGGCGCCCCTCGGTCACCCCCCCCACCGCGATGATCGGCAACCGACCGCCGAGCTCGCCAGCCAGCACCTTGACGGTGTGGGTGCTCTTGTCCCGAACGGGGGCACCGGACAGGCCGCCCGCCTCGTCGCCATGGGGCAGGCCCTCGACGCCTTCGCGCCCCAGGGTGGTGTTGGTGGCGATCACCGCATCCATGCCGGACTCCAGCAGTGCCCGGGCCACCATCACGGTCTCCTCGTCGCTCATGTCCGGGGCGATCTTGATGGCCAGGGGCACATAGCGACCCTGCTCGGCGGCCAGGGCCTGCTGGCGCTGGCGCAGGGCTTCGAGCAGCTGCTTGAGCGAGTCGCCGAACTGCAGGCTGCGCAGGCCGGGGGTGTTGGGCGAACTGACGTTCACGGTGATGTAGCTGGCGTGGGCGTAGACCTTCTCCAGGCAGATCAGGTAGTCATCCACCGCCCGCTCCACCGGCGTATCGAAGTTCTTGCCGATATTGATACCCAGCACGCCGTCATACTTCGCCGCGCGGACCCGCTCCAGCAGGTGGTCGACGCCGCGATTGTTGAAGCCCATGCGATTGATGATGGCCTCGGCTTCCGGCAGGCGGAACAGGCGCGGCTTGGGATTGCCCGGCTGCGGACGCGGGGTGACGGTGCCGATCTCGATGAAGCCGAATCCCAGCTGGGCGAAGCCATCGATGGCATCGCCGTTCTTGTCCAGGCCGGCGGCCAGGCCGACCGGGTTGGGGAACTCCAGGCCCATCACCTTCACCGGCAGACTGGCCGGGGACTTGGTCAGGATTCGGTTCAGGCCGAGGCGGCCACCCGCTCCGATCAGGTCGATGGAGAGTTCGTGGGACGTTTCCGGGGACAGGGAGAAAAGCAGCTCGCGGGCCAGTTTGTACATGGTCGGTCGGGCATCGATCGGCGGGATGGGCCGGCGATTATAGCCGCGCGGCCCCGCTCAGGCGAGGCGACGCAGGCTGAGCAGTGCCCCTTCGCTGGAGAATTCGAGCTCGAAGGTGCCACGAATGCCACCATGGCCGAGGTAGGGACGCAGATGATGGGCCGGCAGGCTCACCCTGCGACCGTCGCGGCTGCGCAGCAGCACGCGATTGGCCCGCCCCTGGTAGACGGCCAGGAACTCCTCGGACGTCAGGGAAACATCCAGCACCAGGCTGGGCATGACCATCACCTCGACAATGAAAGCTCGAATTCTGCCATACCGCCCATGCCCACTCCGCCCCCTCCGGGAGGAAATCTGTGCCGCGCGGGGTGCGAGGCGGACGGGCCTCTGCCACACTGCCGTCCGTGACCCGGGAGTATTCAGGCCATGACCCAGCTGCAGTCCCCCCCCTTGAGCGCCCGCCTGGCAGCCATCGCCCAGCGCTTCGGCATTGGCAAGTCGCCACGCCGGATACTCGAGCGTGCCAGCCAGTTGCACTTGCCTTTCCAGCCGCTGCCCTGCCCCCAGGACAGCATCTGGTGGCAGGCGGGCCCACCCCTGGAGCGTCTGGTGGAACTGCCGCGTGGCGCACTCTCCGGTCCCGTGCAGGAAGACAAGGCCGAAGCCCATGAAGTGCTCGTGGGGGTGGTCCGGCGCCACGAGCATTCGCTCGAGCGTTTCGACCTGCGCCAGGTGGACGGCCTCTGTGGCAACGACCTCGCCCCCACCCCTTTCCCGAACTTCGAGGAGTACCTGGCCGGGCTTCCCAGCCGGCAGGTACGGATCATCAGCTACAAGGACTTCATCAAGGCCATCAGCCTGCCACTACCGCGCTTCCTCGCTGGCGCGGCCATCAGCCTTTCCCGTGCGAGCTGGCGCCACAAGCGCGTGTTCTGGAACGGCGACCAGCACCCGGAGGCCTTCGCCGCCTCCATCGCCTACGCCCGCTTGCGGGAACTGGAAGCCACCCTGCCCGCCGAACTGACGGACTACCACCTCGACAGCGATGGCCTGGACAGACTCCACGAGCGCTTCCACGCGCTCGCCCTGCCCGTCCAGGCCTGGAGCGACCCGGCCTTCATGGGGCTCCTGCTGGACAGCCGCATCCCCTACTCCCGACTGACCCTGCTGCGCCACCCCGGCGCCCCGGAGTTCATCCTGCTGCCAAAGAAGCACGCCGACGCCACGGCCCTGGGCGAAGGGCTTCGGCTGGCGGGAGCACCGGACGTGGTGAAGTACCTGCAGGCCCTGGGCTGACCCCCGCCCGCCGTCTCGAAAGCGGCGCCCAACGGCACGGTTTCCCCGACACTAAAAAAGAGCCCCGCACAAGGCGGGGCTGAGAGCACAAGCTAGTGTCGGACGCAGGCGGGCATCAGGGGATGCACACGCCATGCTGGCCGCTCTGGGCCAGGTCCATCAGTTCGCGGTTGGCCACGGCGTACATGGCGTAGTCGGTACCGGTCGCGGCACGCAGCTCCGCCAGCATCGCCTTCCAGCGCTCCACCAGCGGGCGCTGCTGTTCCAGCCAGAGGGCGACTCGCTCCTCGATATCCGCCGGCCCCTCGTTCATCTGCAACACCGAGATGGTGATGGCGCGCTGCTGCCAGTCCAGGTCGTCGCGGAAGGCTTCCCGGGCCAGGGCCTGCCAGTTGTTCTCCACCGGCAGGCTGGTGATCTGCTGCAGGTACCAGGACAGGTCCAGTGCGCCCCCCACGGCGAAGTAGGCGGCAGCCACTTCGGCCGTGTCCTTGCCGGTGACGTCCGAGGCCTCGATGATCGGCAACAGGGTGTAGAGGTGGCTGGTGCCCGCGACCACGCGGGCCAGTTCCTCGGGGGCGCCGGCCTCGACGTAGGACTGGTAGCGCGCCAGCCACTGCTCGCGGGACGGCCCCTCCAGCAACTCGTCCAGACGACCGGCCAGGGCGGCCACGCGCGGCGCGAAGTGGTTCACGTCACGGGCGGCGTTCTGGTCGTCGCGACGGCTGCGCAGGAACCAGCGGGTAGCGCGGCGACCGAGACGCATCAGCTCATCCATCAGGGTCAGCTGCAGCTCCGCCGGGACCTTGTAGTCGAGCGCCTCGATCTGCTGCCACCAGTGCGGCAGGCGGAACACGTCGCGCACCACCACGTAGGCGCCGGCGACATTGGCCGCGCTCATGCCGGTGGACTCCTTCAGGCGCTGCACGAAGGTGATGCCCATGTGGTTCACCAGGTCGTTGGCGATCTGGGTGCTGATGATCTCGCGCTTCAGGCGGTGACGGCGCATGGCCTCGCCGAAGGTTTCCGCCAGCCGCGCCGGGAAGGCGGTCTCCATCTCCTGGGCCAGGTAATCGTCGTCCGGGACCAGGGATTTGAGCAGCGATTCCTTGAGGTCGATCTTGCTGTAGGAAATCAGCACCGACAGCTCCGGACGGGTCAGGCCATGGCCACTGGCGATACGCTCGTTGAGTTCCTCGTCGGTGGGCAGGAACTCCAGGCCACGGTCCAGCTTGCCGGCCGCTTCCAGGGCGGCGATCAGGCGCTTGTACTCGCCGATCTTCTCCCGTGCGCGACGCTCCGCCAGGGACAGCGCCTGGGTCTGCTTGTAGTTGTTGCCCAGCACCAGGTTGCCCACGTCATCGGTCATTTCCGCCAGCAGCTTGTTGCGCTGCTTGCCGGTCATGTCGCCGTTGCCGACGATCTCGTTGAGCAGGATCTTGATGTTGACCTCATGGTCCGAGCAGTCCACGCCGCCGGCGTTGTCGATGAAGTCGGTGTTGCTGGCCCCGCCGTTCAGGCCGAACTCCACACGACCCAGCTGGGTCATGCCGAGGTTGCCGCCCTCGCCCACCACCTTGGCCCGCAGGTCGCGGCCATCCACGCGCAGGGCGTCGTTGGCCTTGTCGCCCACGTCGGCATGGCTCTCGCTGCTGGCCTTGACGTAGGTGCCGATGCCGCCGTTCCAGATCAGGTCCACCGGTGCCTTGAGCAACGCGTTGAGCAGTTCGGTGGGGGTCAGCTTGTCCGCCTCGATCTCGAAACGGGCCTTCATCTGCGGGCTGATGGCGATGCTCTTGGCGCTGCGCAGGAAGATGCCGCCGCCCTCGGAGATCAGCTTGGCGTCGTAGTCCGCCCAGGAGGACCGGGGCAGGTCGAACAGGCGCTGGCGCTCCTTGAAGCTGGAGGCGGCGTCCGGATTCGGATCGATGAAGATGTGCATGTGGTTGAAGGCGGCCACCAACTGCAGCTTGTCCGACAGCAGCATGCCGTTGCCGAACACGTCGCCGGCCATGTCACCGATGCCGATCACGGTGACGTGATCCTTCTGCACATCGATGCCGCGCTCGCGGAAGTGACGCTGCACCGACACCCAGCCGCCCTTGGCGGTGATGCCCATGCCCTTGTGGTCGTAGCCGGCGGAGCCGCCGGAGGCGAAGGCGTCGCCGAGCCAGAAGCCGTATTCCTGGGCAATGCCGTTGGCGATGTCGGAGAAGGTCGCGGTGCCCTTGTCGGCCGCCACCACCAGGTAGGGGTCGTCGTGGTCATGACGGACCACGTTGGCCGGCGGCACCACCTGGCCTTCCTTCAGGTTGTCGGTGACGTCCAGCAGGCCGCTGATGAAGATGCGGTAGCAGGCGATGGCCTCGGCCTGGATGTCATCGCGCGTACCGCCCACCGGCAGGCGGCGCGGGATGAAGCCGCCCTTGGCGCCCATGGGCACGATCACCGCGTTCTTCACCTGCTGCGCCTTCACCAGGCCCAGCACCTCGGTGCGGAAGTCCTCTTCACGGTCCGACCAGCGCAGGCCGCCCCGCGCCACGTCGCCGAAGCGCAGGTGCACGCCCTCCACGCGCGGGCAGTAGACGAAGATCTCGAACTTGGGCACCGGGCGCGGGATGTCGGGAATCAGGCGTGGGCTCAGCTTGAAGCTGAAGTACGACTTGTTCTGGCCGCTGGCGTCCGGCTGGTAGAAGTTGGTGCGCAGCGTCGCCTTGATCAGGTCCAGGTAGCGACGCAGGATGCGGTCTTCGTTGAGCACCGCGACATTGTCCAGCTCGCCGAGGATGGCCTGCTCCAGCTTCTGTTGCTTGTCGTCCAGGTCTTCTGCGGAGAGCTTGCGCGCCAGGTAGAAGCGGGTCTTGAACAGCCGCACCAGCTCCTTGGCGATGTTGGTGTGGTTCAGCAGGGTGCTGGCGATATAGGACAGGTCGAAGCCCAGGCGGATCTGTTTCAGGTAGCGGGCGTAGGCGCGCAACAGCGCCACATCGCGCCAGGGCATGGACGCGGTGAGTACGAGGCGGTTGAACGCATCGTTCTCGGCATGGCCGCCGACGATGTGGACGAAGGCGTCCTGGAGCACGTCGTTGAGCTCCTGGATGTCCACTTCCACGCCGGTGCCGGCGGTGAAGGCGAAGTCATGGATCCAGAACTGGCGGCCGTCCTGGCGCACCAGGCGGTAGGGAAACTCGCCCAGTACGCGCAGGCCGAGGTTCTCCAGGATCGGCAGCACATCCGACAGCGCCAGCGGCGTATCGGCATGGTAGAGCTTGCAGTGCAGCTGCTGCTCGCCCTGGGCCAGGGGCTGGTAGAAGCTCATCACCAGCGGGCGCTCATCGGACAGGCTGTGCAGGTGCTGCATGTCCACCACCGCCGAGTGCGGGGCGAAACGCTCGCGGTAACCGGCCGGGAAGCCTTTCGGGAAGTCGGCCAGGATGCGGGTGCCCTGCCCTTCGCCGAAGCTCTCGTTGACCAGGCTGGCGTAGTCGTCCTTCCAGGAACGGCAGGCCTGGATGACCTCCTTCTCCAGCAGGACGAGGTCGACGTTGACCTTGTTCCTGGGGTTCAGGCGCAGGATGAACTGCACGCGGGCCAGCACGGACTCGGAGAAGAAGGTCCAGAACTCGCAATCGCTGGCCTGCAGGCGATCCATCAGGATCTGCTGGATCTTCAGCCGGGTCTCGGTGGAATAGACGTCACGGGGCACATAGGCCAGCGCGTAGGCGAAGCGGCCATAGGGATCACGACGCAGGAACAGGCGGATCTTGTTGCGTTCCTGCATCTGCACGATGGACATGGCGGTGCTGAAGAGATCGTCCACCGGGGTCTGGAACAGGTCGTCGCGGGGCAGCACCTCCAGGACCTGGGACAGCTCCTTGCCCAGGTGCGCCTTGGCGTCGAAGCCGGAGCGACGCCGGATCTCCGCCACCTTGCGACGGATGTAGGGGATGTGCTCCACGCTCTCGGCATAGACGGCCGAGGTGTAGAGGCCCATGAAACGGCACTCGCGGATCACCTTGCCCTTGGCATCCAGCTCGCGGATGGAAACGAAGTCCGGGTAGGCCGGGCGATGCACGCGGCTCGGCTCGGCGGCCTTGGCGAAGGACAGCAGCATGGGCTCGCGCAGGTAGGCGACGGCCTCGGACTCGATGTGCAGCTCGTCCTTCTTCAGGCCTGCGCGGCGGAGACGGGAAACCCCGAGGAGCGACTGCTCGTCATAGACCAGGTGGCCACCTTCCGCGCCATCGGCCACGGTGAACTCCTCATAGCCGAGGAAGGTGAAGTGGTCGTCCAGCAACCACTCCATGAACACCTTCACCTCCGCCAGCTCGTCCTTGTCCACCTTGAGCTTGGCCTTGTCCAGCCAGGCACGCAGCTCCTCGGCCTTGGCCTTCATCGGCTTGAAGTCGGCCACGGCCACGCGGACCTCGCCCAGCACTTCCAGCAGCGCCTTCTCCAGGGTCTTCATCGCACCGTTGTTGGCGCAGCGGTCGATCTCCATGAAAATCAGGGATTCCTGCTGCACACCCTTGCCCTGGGTCCCCTTGGGCAGGATCTCCTGCAGGTCGCCCTTGGCGTTGCGGCGCACACTGATGACGTTGTTCTGCAGGGTATGGATGCTGTAGCCGCGACGGTTCAGCTCCATGCGCACCGAATCCACCAGGAAGGGGATGTCCGGGTGCAGCACTTCCACCGCGGTATGGGTGGACTGCCAGCCGTGCTTCTCGTAGTCGGGGTTGAACACCCGCACCTCCGGGCTGGCGGCGTCGAAGCGCTCCAGCAGCCGCCAGGAGGACAGGGTGCAGCCCGCCAGGTCGGACAGGCGACGCTGGGTCAGCTCCTCGAGGGCGATGATGCCGAAGAATTGCTCGGCGAACAGGGCAACTTGTGGCAATGCCTGTTCGCTGACGTGCTGCGCCAGGGCCGCTTGCAGTTGGTGCTGGAAGTCGGCTTTGCTGGCCGCCGTGAAGAACGCCATGGTTGTGCTCCGCTAGGCTCGTTTCGGTGGGAATAAGCGTAGAACGCCTACAGGCGGAGGCAGGGCCACAGGTCGAACGGGCAGTGGGACCCTCCCCCGGGAGAACGCCGGGAGACAACTGCGACCCGGCGGTCACCATTGCCGCGAAAGCTTAACGAGGGAGCACGAGGGGCGACTTACGGCGCTGCGACATATTCGTTCATGCAGCGCCCATTCGCTTCGGACTTTACCTACATCCATCGAGAAGAAGGCCTACAGGAGACCCTGCCGAACAAATATCCCGGCAAATGCGGAACCATTTCCCAACGCCCGGTTCTCTAGGCCGTCTCCCCGTGCGTGCTTTCACCCGATGCCTCATAATTCCCGGCGCCTGCTGTCCACGTCCTCTCCTCGAACGAGTCCATCGATGGAACACCGTGAAGCGCTAGTCGCCCTGAAGACCTACCTCTCCACCCAGATCCTCGGCCAGGAAAAACTGATCGATCGCCTGCTGGTGGCCCTGCTCGCCGACGGCCACCTGCTGGTGGAAGGGGCGCCCGGCCTGGCCAAGACCAAGGCCATCAAGGACCTCGCGGACGGTGTGGAAGCCGAGTTCCATCGCATCCAGTTCACCCCCGACCTGCTGCCGGCGGACATCACCGGCACCGAGATCTACCGCCCGGAGAACGGCAGCTTCGTCTTCCAGCAGGGCCCGATCTTCCACAACCTGGTCCTGGCGGACGAGATCAACCGCGCGCCGGCCAAGGTGCAGTCGGCGCTGCTGGAGGCCATGGCCGAGCGCCAGGTGTCCATCGGCCGCTCCACCTACGACCTGCCGCCGCTGTTCCTGGTCATGGCCACCCAGAACCCCATCGAGCAGGAAGGCACCTACCCGCTGCCCGAGGCCCAGCTGGACCGTTTCCTCATGCACGTGCGCATCGGATTCCCCGACGCCTCGGTGGAACGCAAGATCCTCCAGCAGGCCCGTGGCGAAGCCCTGCACGGCGAGACCCGTGCCGAGCACCAGGTGAGCCAGCAGGCCATCTTCGCCGCGCGCAAGGAAATCCTCGGCCTCTACATGGCCGACGCCGTGGAGGAGTACCTGGTCCACCTGATCATGGCCACCCGCACCCCGGCCAAGTTCGACACCGAACTGGCCGAGTGGCTGGCCTGGGGCGCCAGCCCGCGCGGGTCCATCGCCCTGGACCGCTGCGCCCGCGCCCACGCCTGGATGGCCGGCCGCGACTTCGTCAGTCCGGAGGACATCCAGGCGGTGCTCTTCGACGTCCTGCGCCATCGCCTGATCCTCTCCTTCGAGGCGGAAGCCGCCGGCATCGACCAGGACCGGGTCATCCAGCGCATCCTGGATGTGGTAGCGGTGGCCTGATGCGCCTGAAGACGGCGGCCTGGAATTTCCGACTCCGCAAGCGCCGCCCGGCGACGCCCGCCTTCGCCCCGCCCGCCACCAGTGCCGAAGGCGTCCACGTCGGCCTGGCCGAGCTGATCGACATGCGCCACCGGGTGCGCGAAGTGCAGATCTTCTCCAGCCCGGCGCGGCGCAGCCCGCTGATCGGCCTGCACCACTCCAAGCTGCGCGGACGCGGCGTCGACTTCGACCAGGTGCGTATCTACCAGGCCGGCGACGACGTGCGCACCATCGACTGGCGCGTCACCGCCCGCACCCAGGAGCCCCACACCAAGCTGTTCCACGAAGAGCGCGAGCGCCCCGTGTTCATCATGGTGGAACAGACCCAGCGGCTGTTCTTCGGCACCGGCCTGGTGTTCAAGTCCGTGCTCGCCGCCCAGGCGGCCAGCCTGATCGGCTGGGCCGCCCTCGCCCACAACGACCGGGTCGGCGGGCTGGTGTTCAACGACCAGGAGCACCACGAGATCAAGCCGCGCCGCAGCAAGCAGAGCCTGCTGCAACTGCTCAATCGCCTGGCCCGCGCCAACCAGAGCCTCGGCAGCCCCGCCAGCAGCCCGCGCGACAGTTTCAGCCTGGCCTTGCGCAGGGCCCGCGAAGTGCTGCGCCCCGGCAGCCTCGTGGTGATCCTCTGCGATGAACGCACCCTGTCCGATACCGCCGAGAAGCAACTCTCCCTGCTGGCCCGCCACACCGACATGATCCTCCTGCCGGTGTCCGATCCCCTCGACCACGCCCTGCCCGCCGCCGGCCTGCTGCGTTTCGCCGAACAGGGCGCCCAGCTGGAACTGGACACCCATGCCAGCGACCTCCGCCAGGCCTACCGCGAACAGGCGGAAGCCCGCACGGCGCGCTGGGAACGCCTGGCCCAGCGCCTGGGCGTGCTGCTGCTGCCCCTGACCACCCAGGAAGGCATGATCGACCAGCTGCAGGATTACCTGCAGCACCGGAGGGCGCGATGAATCCGCTGGAGGGCCTCGAGCCCCTGATCGCGCCGCCACCCATTCCCTGGTGGCCGCCCGCCCCGGGCTGGTGGGCCCTGCCACCGCTGCTGGCCCTGCTGGCCGGCGCGCTGTGGTACGCCTGGAAACGAAGAACCCCGGAGCGCCCCGAGGAACAGGAGCCCACGCTCGATCCCTCTCGCCAGGCCGCCCTGGAAGAGCTGGCGCGCCTGCCCAAGCCCTACGACGGTGCCCCGGCGGGCCCCTGGCTGCAGGAACTGAATGGCCTGCTCAAGCGCCTCTGCCGCATCCACTACCCCGGCGACCAGAGCCATACCCTGAGCGGCCGGGCCTGGCTGGCCTACCTGGACAACCGCTGCCCGGCCGCCGGCCTGACCCGCTGGATGATCCTGGTGGAAGGCGCCTATCGCCCCCAGTGCAAACTGGACGACAAGGCGATCCAGGGCCTCAACCAGTCCGTCGAGACCTGGATCCGCAAGCATGTTTGAGTTCACCTGGCCCTGGATCTTCCTCCTGGCTCCCCTGCCCTGGGTGCTGCGGCAACTGCTGCCCCCGGCGGACAGCGGCGAGGCCGCCCTCAAGGTGAGCTTCCTCGCCGACCTCGAAGGCCTGGTGGGCCGCCGCGCCCGCGCCAACCTGCCGGCCTGGCGCCAGCAGGCCCCCTTCGTCGCGCTCTGGCTGCTGCTGCTCGGCGCCGCGGCGCGCCCGGAGTGGGTGGGCGAGCCCCAGCCACTGGCCACCAGCGGCCGCGACCTGCTGCTGGCGGTGGATGTGTCCGGTTCCATGGACTACGCCGACATGCGCTGGGAAGACGAGGACGTCAGCCGCCTCACCCTGGTCAAGCACCTCATGGGCGAGTTCATCGAGGGACGCCGTGGCGATCGCATCGGCCTGATCCTCTTCGGCAGCCAGGCCTACGTGCAGTCACCGCTGACCTTCGACCGCGACACCGTGCACACCTGGCTCGACGAGGCGCGCATCGGCATCGCCGGCAAGAACACCGCCATCGGCGACGCCATCGGCCTCGCCGTGAAACGCCTGCGCCAGCGCCCGGCCGAGAGCCGCGTACTGGTGCTGGTCACCGACGGCGCCAACACCGGCGGCGAGATCGACCCGCTCACCGCCGCCCGCCTGGCCGCCGAAGAGCAGGTGAAGATCTACACCATCGGCATCGGCGCCGACCCGGAGCAAAGCGACGTACTGGGCATCCTCGGCCTCAACCCGAGCATGGACCTGGACGAGCCCACCCTCACCGCCATCGCCGAGCAGACCGGTGGCCGCTACTTCCGCGCACGCAACAGCCAGGAACTGATGGAGATCGAGGAAAACCTCGATGACCTGGAGCCGGTGACCCAGCGCGCCAGCCAGGCGCGACCCGCCCTCGCCCTCTACAGCTGGCCGCTGGCCGCGGCCCTGCTGCTGAGCGTCGGCCTGGTCGTTCGCGTGCTCTGGCCCCACCCTTGGCAGCACCGCCCGGGCTGGCTCCGGAGGCGCACATGATGGAGCTCTGGCCCCACTGGCTGCGCCCCGCCTGGCTCCTCCTGCTGCCTCCGCTGGGCTGGCTGCTGTGGCAACTCTGGCACCGTGAGCGGCGCAGCGGCCGCTGGGAACAGCTGCTGCCCCGTGCCTTCCAGCCCTGGCTCCTGGCGGGCGGGCGCCAGCGCGGCACCCGCCTGCCCTGGCTCGCGCTGGGCCTGGCCTGGCTGCTCTGCCTGCTGGCCCTGCTCGGCCCCAGTTGGCAGCAGGTGGAACAGAGCACCCAGAAGCGCGCGGATCCCCTGGTGGTGATGCTGGAACTGACGCCGGCCATGCTCGCCACCGATATCGCGCCAAGCCGCCTGGAGCAGGCCAAGCGCAAGCTGCGTGACCTGCTGGATGCGCGGCGCGATGCCCAGACCGCCATCATCGTCTATGCCGGCAGCGCCCACAGCCTGGTTCCCCTGTCCGACGACCTGATGACCAGCCTCAACCTGATCGACTCCCTCAAACCCTCGATCATGCCCCTGCCTGGCAGGCGCGCCGACCTGGCCGTGGGACAGGCCATGCGCCTGCTGGACCAGGGCGCCCTCGGGCGCGGTCGCCTGCTGCTGATCACCAGCGGCCTGGACCAGCAGGAGCAGGCGGGGATTCGCCAGGCGCTGGGCTCCCGGGGCGAGCGCCTGGCCATCCTCGGCATCGGCACCGCCGCCGGCGCCCCCATCGCCCAGGAAGACGGTGGCTTCCTCAAGGACGACCAGGGCGCCATCCTCCTGCCCAAGCTGGACAGCCCGCAGCTGCGCCGCTTCGCCGCCGACCTGGACGGCCGCTACAGCAGCGGCCAGCTGGACGACAGCGACCTGCGCCGACTCGGCTTGCTGGAAGGGGCCAGCAGCCTGCGGGACAGCGGCGAGGTCGCGCGCCTGGCCGCCTGGGCCGACCAGGGCCACTGGCTGCTGCTGCCCCTTTTACTGCTCGCCGCCTGCGCCGGCCGTCGCGGCTGGCTGTTCTGCCTGCCGCTGCTCCTGGCCCTGCCCAACCCCAGCCACGCCTTCGACTTCGCCGACCTCTGGTTGCGCCCGGACCAACAGGGCCAGCGTCTCCTGGACGCCCAGCGGCCGGCCGAGGCGGCGACCCGATTCAGCGACCCGCGCTGGCAGGGGCTGGCCCTCTACCAGGCCGGCGACTACGCCGAGGCCGCCGCGCGCTTCGCCCAGGGCGATGGCGCGGCGGATCATTACAACCGGGGCAACGCCCTGGCCCGCTCCGGCGAGCTGGAGGCTGCGATCGACGCCTATGATTCGGCCCTGGAGCGCCAGCCTGACCTGGTCGCGGCGCAGAAGAACAAGGCCCTGCTGGAAGCCTTGCTGCGCCAGCGGGAAGCCGAGGCCGCAGCCGCGAACAGCGCCCGGGAAACGCAGGACGCCCGACAACAACAGGCCGGGCAAGGCGAGCAACGCCAGGACGGCGGACCACAGGCCGAAGACCGCGAATCGAATGACGCCAGCCCGCAGCAGGGCCTGACCGAGAGCGGCCAGGGCGACAGCGGCGGCAACGACCCGGGCGGCACGGAGGAGGCCTCGCCCAGCGAGCCGCTCCAGTCCGCCCGCACCGAACCCCAGGGGGACGAACGTCGCCAGGCCCTGGAACAGTGGCTGCGGCAGATTCCGGATGATCCCGCCGAATTGCTGCGCCGAAAATTCTGGTACGAACAGCAACAGCGCCAGGAAGACCCGTGATGACGCGCCTGCTCTGCACCCTCCTTCTCAGCCTGCTGGCCTGTACCCTGCAGGCCGCCGGATTCACCGCCAGCGTGGACCGCACGCGCCTCAGCGAAGGCGAGACCGTCGAACTGACCCTGGAGTCCTCCGACCCGACCCTCTTCGGCAAGCCGGACCTCGCCCCCCTGGACGGCCAGTTCGAGGTGCTCGGCACCCGCCAGATCAACCAGCTCGGCACCTTCAACGGCCGCAACGACCGCGCCACGCGCTGGATCATCACCCTGCAACCGAAGCAGACCGGCTTCGTCACCATCCCCGCCCTGAAACTCGGCGACGTCCACAGCGCCCCCATCACCCTGCACGTGGCGAAGGCGGAGAAGCGCGAAGGGCCGGCCAAGGGTGCGCTGGCGCCGGTGTTCATCGATGCCAGCCTCGATACCGACAGCGTCTACGTCCAGGCCCAGGCGATCCTCACCCTGCGCATCTACCACTCCGTCTCCCTCTATGACGACAGCAGCCTCAGCCCGCTGCAGATGGACGACGCCCGGGTGGAGCAACTGGGTGAGCCGCGCACCTACGAGAAGGAGATCAATGGCGTTCGCCACGGCGTGATCGAGGTGCGCTACGCCGTGTTCCCGCAAAAGAGCGGCGTGCTGCAGATTCCGCCCCAGGTGTTCAGCGCGACCCTCGTGGATGCCGGCACCCAGGATGGCTACCAGCCCTTCGGGCCGCGCCCCGGCAAGCTGAGCCGGGTGAACTCGCCACGCATTCCCCTGACGGTGAAGCCCAAGCCTGCCGACTACCCGGCCGACGCTCCCTGGCTGCCGGCCCGCAACCTGACCCTGACCGAATCCTGGAGCCCGGACCCCAACGCCGTCAGGGCCGGCGACTCGCTGACCCGCAGCCTGCAGCTGCAGGTGGAGGGGCTTTCCAGCGCGCAGATCCCGCCCCTGCCAGCCACCGAGGCCACCGGGCTGCGGCGCTATCCCGACCAGCCCCAGCTGAGCAACAGGGTCGGTGAACGCGGCCTCATCGCCAGCCGCGAGGAGCGCGAAGCCCTGGTGCCCACCACCAGCGGCCGGCTGGAGCTGCCCGCCGTCACCCTGACCTGGTGGAACACCCGTGACGATCGCCTGGAGCGCAGCGTGATTGCCGCCCGCACCCTGGAGGTCGCCATCAATCCCGAACTGGAGCCCGCCGCCGCCGCGCCGGTGCAGGAAACGGTCGAACGCGCCGGCCACCGGGGCCTGCTCTGGCCCTGGCAGCTGGCCTGCGCGCTGCTGGCGGGCACCACGCTGCTGGGTTTCGGCCTCTGGTGGCGCGCACGCCGCCAGCCGGCGATCCTCCCCACCGCAGCCACCGGTCCGAGTCCGCGCACGCTGCTGGACGACCTGCGCCGCGCCTGTCAGTCCAACGACCCCCACGCCACCCGCCAGGCGCTGGACAACTGGGCCCGGCAGCAGCCGGAGACCCTGGCGGACATGGCGGCGCGCTTCGTGCCGCTGTCCGACGCCATGGACGGGCTCAACGGGGCGCTCTACAGCGAGGCCGGCCAGCACTGGCAGGGCGAGGAGCTGTGGAAAGCCATCCGCGCCCTGCCCGCCCCCCAGGCCGGCGAACAGGTAGCGGGCGAACCGAGCCAGCTGCCGCCCTTGTATCCACGCTGACAACCGCCTTCGCCGCCCCAGGGTGCGCCGTGCGCAGCGGGAAAACTCGAAGCGCCACGCAGCGCACCCGGCGAATCATCTGCACCACCGCAGGGTGTCGTTACCCGCAGGGCAACGCAGCGGGACTCACCGCCCATAAAAAAACCGCGGCCAGGGCCGCGGTTCTTTCATTGCCTCGATGGATCAGTGGGCCAGCAGCGAACCGCCGACCTTGCCCGCCAGCTTCTCGGGCTTGATCAGGAAGCGCGCCAGGGCCGGCAGCAGCCAGAGGGCGCCGAACATGTTCCAGAGGAGCATGAAGGTCAGCATCAGGCCCATGTCCGCCTGGAACTTGATGGCGGAGAAGATCCAGGTGACCACGCCGATGGCCAGGCACAGGCCGGTGAAGAGCACGGCCTTGCCGGTGGACTTCAGGGTCTGGTAGTAGGCCTCCTGCAGCGGCAGCCCGGCACGCAGGAAGCTTTCCAGGCGGCTGTAGATGTAGATGCCGTAGTCCACGCCGATGCCCACGCCGAGCGCGATCACCGGCAGGGTGGCCACTTTCACGCCGATGCCGAGGAAGGCCATCAGCGCGTTGCCCAGCACCGAGGTGAGGATCAAGGGCAACACGATGCACAGGGTGGCCGCCACGGAGCGGAAGGTCAGCAGGCACATCACGGCGACGCAGATGTACACCAGGATCAGGATGGTCAGTTCGGCCTGGGCGATCACCTCGTTGGTGGCCGCCTCGATACCGGCGTTACCCGCCGCCAGCATGAACTCCAGCCCTTCCTTGTTGTGCTCCTTGGCGAACGCCTCGACGGCATCCACCGCGCGGCTCAGGGTCTCGGCCTTGTGGTCGTTGAGGAACACCAGCACCGGCGCCAGGGAGCAGTCGGAGTTGTACAGGCCTTCGGCGCGGCTGATGGAGTTGTTCAGCACGTCCTGGTTGCGGGACAGGGTTTCCCACTTCAGGTTGCCTTCGTTCATCCCTTTGATCACCTGCTTGGAGACGGTGACCATGGAGATGGCGGATTGCACGCCCGGCGTGTTCTCCATCTTCCACATCAGCTCGTCCACCGGCGCCAGGGTGTCATGGGTGGAGCAGCCTTCGGGGCCGGTCTTGACCATGACCACCAGGACGTCGGAGCTGGTGGAGTAGTTGTTGATGATGAAGTTGTTGTCCTGGTTGTAGCGCGAGTCCGGGCGCAGTTCCGGAGCCCCCTGGTCGAGGTCGCCGATCTTCAGGTTCTGGCTGTACCAGAGGCCGCCACCGAAGGCGATCAGGGCGATCACCACGGAAATGGGCGCCACCACCGGATGGGCGAAATTGGACAGCAGGCGCCAGAAGCGATGATCGCGCTGGGCGTCGCGCTTGCTGCGCTCGATGGCCTTCTTGCTGATGCCGATGTAGGAGATGGCAACCGGCAGCAGGATCAGGTTGGTGAAGACGATGACACCCACGCCGATGGAGGCGCCGATGGCCAGCTCGCGGATCACGCCGATATCGATGACCAGCAGGGTGATGAAGCCCACGGCGTCCACCAGGATGGCGATCATGCCGGGCAGGAACAGCTGGCGGAAGGTGCGTCGCGCCGCCGTCAGGGCATTGTCGGAATCACTGGATTGCAGGGCGATACCGTTGATCTTCTGCACGCCATGGGAGATGCCGATGGCGAAGATCAGGAAGGGCACCAGCATGGAATAGGGGTCCAGGCCGAACCCCGCCAGATGCATCAGGCCCAGTTGCCAGATCACCGCGATCAGGGTGGTGGACAGCACGGAGATGGTGCTGCGGATGCACCAGCTGAACCAGTAGAGCAGCACCAGGGTGATCAGGAAGGCGATGCCGAAGAAGGCCACCACCATCATCAGGCCATCGATCAGGTCGCCCACCTTCTTCGCGAAGCCGACGATGTGGATCTTCACGTTGGCGTTCTGAAGCTGGTACTTGTCGCGGATCTTCTCTTCCAGCTCATGGGAGAACTGGCGATAGTCCAGCTTCATCAGCTTGCCCTGGTCGCTGGGGTCCGGGTAGGACTCCAGCAGCGGCACGTCGATGATGCTGGACTTGAAGTTGTTGGCCACCAGGCGACCGATCTGGCCGGACTTGAGCACGTTGTTGCGCAGCTCTTCCAGGCTCGCCTCGGAACCGTCGTAGGTCTGCGGGATCACTTCGCCACCGGCGAAGCCTTCCTCGGTCACCTCGGTCCAGCGCACGCTGGGGCTCCACAGGGACTTCAGGCCGGAGCGATCGACACCCGGAATGTAGAAGACCTCGTCGTGGATCTGACGCAGGGTCTCCATGTAGTCCTTGTTGAAGATGTCGCCGTCCTTGGCTTCCACCGAGATGCGCACGGTGTTGCCCAGGTTGGCCAGGTCGTTGCGGTGCTCGATCATCTTCTGGATGTAGGGATGATGGAGCGGGATCATCTTCTCGAAGCTGGTGGACGGCCGGACCTGCAGCGCCTGCCAGGCCAGGAAGAGGGTCGTCAGCAGACAGAGAATGATCACGGTCGGCCGGTTGTTGAAGATCAGGCGTTCCAGGAAGGTCGCCTTGTCCTGGTGATGGGTACTCATCGAAACTCTCCGCCTTGTTCTTATAGTTGGCCCAGCTCGGCGCCGGTCGGCGACGCTACGCGTACACCGCCCTGTCCCACCAGGATCAGGTTGCCCTTGTCGTCAGCGGTGACAGCGGCCAGCGACAGTCGATCGCTGCGGTTCACCACCTTGAAGCTCCGGCCGCCATCGGTGCTCTTCAGCACGCTGCCACCGTGGCCGACCACCACCAGGCTGCCGTCGGGCAGCAGGGTGCCACCGGACAGTCCGAACTCCAGCTCGCCGTTGCCGGCGCTCAGGGGAATGGTCTCCCAGGTGGCGCCGAAGTCGGCGGAGCGGAACAGATGGCCACGCAGGCCATAGGCGATCACGCCACCGGTCTCGCCGGTGCCGAGCACGCCGAACAGCGAACCCTCGTAGGGGCCTTCGAGGCGCTCCCAGGTTTCGCCCCAGTCGGCGGAGCGGAACATGCTGCCCATCTCGCCGACCACGAACAGGCCGGAATCCTTCACGGTGGCGATGGCATTGAGGTGGTACTGATCTTCGTTGTCCAGGCGGTCGCTGACGTCTTCCCAGTTCCGGCCGCCGTCTCGGGTGCTCAGCAGGGCGCCGTAGGCACCGACGGCAAAGCCGGTGTCGGCGTCCTTGAACCAGATGTCCAGCAGCGGCGCTTCGCGCTCCAGGTCCTGGAACTGCAGGGCCCAGGTGGCACCGCCATCCTCGCTGGCGAGGATCTGCGCGTCATGGCCGACGGCCCAGCCTTTCTTGTCATCGAGGAAAAAGACGGCGGTCAGCATCTGGCGACTGGGCACCTTGGCCTGGGTCCAGGACTTGCCGTCGTCATCGGAGTAGAGGATGTGGCCACGATCACCGACGGCCACCAGGCGCTTGCCGGCGTGGGCGACGTCGAGCAGAAGGCTGCTCACCGCCTTGGGTGATTCGATGGCGAAGACCGGCGCATCGGGCGACGCGGCGGACACGGAAACAGGCGCGACGGCTGCGGCAAGGATGGAGAGCACACTGAACAGCGAGAGCGCTTTGGCCAGCGGCGAGTGGAAGCGGAACGCCGGCGTGTGGAGAGCCTCCACGGTGAGGCCGGACCGGGTGCGCCGCATGACGGGCTCACTCATACACCTTTCCCCTTATTGTTATAGGTGGAGCTGCCCAGGCAGGCAGCGAGCTAATCCTAGCCAGCTTTGAAAACGCTGCACAATCAGCGGGACGTTATGTTTTGTTAAGCGCAGGTGGCGCTCTGTAACAGGCTCCGCGAGCGGCAAGGCGCCTCGGAGCCGGCAGCCGACCCCTGATCCGGATGCAAGGGGGTCGGGCCGCAGATGCCCCGGCTCCAAATAAGAAGGCCGCTACAGGGTAGCGGCCTTCTTTTCCTTGGGCGGGGTATCGATCAGCGGGTGCCGCGGCGACGCAGGGCGGACGGCTTGAAGTAGCCATCGTCCGACACGGCCTGGGTGAAGTCGATGGTGCTCGGCTCTTCGTTATCCAGGTTCTGCACGTGGTAGCGACGGGCCTGCAGGTCGTGGAACACGTCCAGCGCGGACCAGGTGGTCGGCAGATCGTAGTAGTTCTTCAGGTAGGCCACCGAGACGCGCCACAGCTCGCCACGACCGTCGTACTGGTCCACCACCGCGGCTTGCCAGCTGTCCTCGTCGAGGAACAGGGTGCGCTTGGAGTAGATGTGGCGAGCGCCCGACTTCAGGGTGCCTTCCACGACCCACACGCGGTGCAGTTCGTTACGGGTGACAGCCGGATTCAGGTGGCCAGGCTGCAGCAGTTCCTCGTACTTAACCTCAGGGCTGGAGACCTTGTAGTTGTTGTACGGGATGTAGATTTCCTTCTTGCCCACCAGCTTCCAGTCGTAGCGGTCCGGGGCACCGTTGAACATGTCGGTGTCGTCGGCGGTACGCAGGCCGTCGGCGGCGGCGATCGGGGTGTCGTAGGCCAGGTTCGGCGCACGGCGCACGCGGCGCTGGCCGGCGTTGTAGCCCCAGGCCTGGCGGGGTTCCTTCACCTGGTCCAGGGTCTCGTGAACCAGGGTCGCGCCACCGGCCAGACGCGCCGGGCTCTTGGTGAAGGACAGGTAGTAGAAGAGGATGTTGTTCAGGTCGGCGTACGAACCCTGCGGGTTGTAGTACTTGAACAGGGCTTCCTGCTGCGAGGTCACCAGGGAGTAGTCACCGTTGCGCTGCACGGCCACTTCGGAGGCGCGACGCACGATGTAGGTGCCGCGATAGCGGGTGACGTGGTTCCACAGGGCTTCCACGCCGCTCTGCGGAATCGGGAACGGGATGCCGCCGTAGGCGTCGGCGAAACCGTTGCCGCCGTCGAGCAGCTTGGCGGTGGTGGCGTTCTTGACGGTGTTGTCATAGACCCACTGCGGCGCGGAACCGGAGCGGCGGGTCTGGTAGACCGGCATCTGGAAGCTGTCGGGATAGGCGTTGAACAGGGCGATCTGGCCGGGGGTCAGGTTGGCCTTGTACTGGTCCAGGTTGGCCTTGGTGATGGTGAACAGCGGCTTGTCTTCCGGGAACGGATCGACGTGGTGCTTGCCGGACTTGTAGCCAGCGGGGGCCTGGGTGATGCCACCGTTCCACTCGGGAATGGTGCCTGCGGCGTTGCCGGCCTTCTCGGCGCCGAAGGGGGTCAGGCTGGCGCCCAGCTTGGCCGCGTCCTGGGCAGAAACCAGGGCCAGGGCGTTGCTGGCGGTAAGCGCCAGGGCTACTGCGGCGCTAATCAGCGAAAGCTTTTTCAGCATGAGGAGTCTCCGTGATGAGTCTGTATCGGGCGCCTTCAGGCGCCCGTATTGTTCTTGTGCTTAGAAGGAGTACTTGACGTTGAAGCCGATGTTGTCGCGGTCACGAACCGAGTTGTTCTGGCCGCCGCCGAAGAACTCGGTGTACTGCAGCTCGGCTTCCAGGCTGTTCAGGTAGCTGGCCTTGACGCCCAGGGTGTAGGCCTTGCGACCTTCGATGAAGTTGCCGGTCTGGTAGGAGTTGCCCTCGAAGTCGTCCTTGTAGACGACGTAGGGGGAGATGTTCACGCCCGCGTAGACGTCGTTCCAGGTACCGGACAGCAGCAGGGTGTAGCCGTAGGCGTTCTTGTTGACCTGGTCGTCACGATCGCCGCCGGACACGTAGGAGTTGTTGCCACGACCGGAGTAGTAGCGCTTCTGCCCGTTGAAGGCGGTGTACTGCAGGTCGCTGCCGCGCAGGTGCTCGGACGCCAGCTCGGCCACGCCGAACAGGGAGTCGAAGGACAGGGACGGGCCGAAGTTATAGATGGTGCCCAGGGAGGTGTTGAAGGCCTCCACGCGCTCGTAGTTATGGATCGAATCGCCCAGCTGGACATTCTGCCCGCCGATGTTCACCACGCCGCCAGCCGACAGTTGCGGCGCCTGGAGCAGCAGGTCACCCAGCAGGTCGTTGGTGGTGGCGACGCCGATGGGCAGGTTCGGACGGTAGGCCAGTTCGCCGAACACCGAGGCGTTGCCCACGGTGGTGTTGAAGCTGAGGCCGTACATGCGGATGTCTTCGACGTACTCGCGCTGGGCCTGGACGGCATTCGCCACGTCGATGGTCGCCAGGCCGCCGGCAGCGGTGGTGGCGGCGGCGGTGAGCGCGTTGGAGTACGCCTGGGCCAGCGCCGGGTTGAGGGCCGGGTTGGCCAGCACGGCCTGCAGCTGGGGAACGCTGATTCCTGCCCCGGCAGCGACGGCCTGCTGCACCTGGGGTGCGAGGACGGTAGCGGCCTGGCCGGCGATCTGGGCCAGGTCGAGACCGGCGTAGTCACCCAGGTTGGCCGAGATGGTCGGCTCCTTGGCGTGGTAGTTCACGAAATAGAAGCCGAACTCGGTGGAGTTCAATTCTTCCGCGATATAGCGGAAGGCGACGCCGAACTGGCCATCGTTCTTCGCGTTGATATCAGGACCGACGGAAGCCACCTTGATCACGCCATTGGCGTCCACGGTGCGGCCGCCTTGCAGGCCGCCCACGCCCAGGGCGCTGAAGCCGCTGTAGAGGCCGGCCAGCGGCTGCAGGCGCGGCTGGGTCGAGTAAGCGGTGTTGCCGCCATCGGCGAACAGGTCGGTTTCCGAGTAGTAGGTGCCCACCGGGTCGATGGCCGACTCCTTCCAGTTCCACTGGTAGAAGGTCTCCATGGACAGGTTCTCGGTCAGGCCGAGGTTGAAGCTCAGGGCCTCCACCGGCACCAGCACTTCCTTCAGCTCCGAGCCCGGCAGGCGGAACTTGGCGGCGTCCACCGGGTTGGTGGTGTTCACGCCGCCCCGGTAGAAGACGCCCTCGCCCCAGTTGAACACCTGCTTGCCGATACGGCCGGTGACCGGCATGTCGGCCACGTCCCAGTTGCCATAGAGGTAGGCGTCGAGGATCTGCGCATCGCGACCGGCCTTGTGGCGGGTCTCGTAGGTGAAGCTGTCATCCTTGGGGAAGTTCTGGCTCGGCTGGCCCGGGTTGTTGTTGTCGTAGTAGTCGTTGCGCTTGTCCATGATCTGGGTGTCATAGAAAGCGGTACCGCGCACGAACAGGCCGTAGTTCTTGTAGGTGGCTTCCAGGTCGGAGGTGATCTTGTACACCTCGGAAACCAGCCCGGTGTCGAAGTTGCGGTTGCCGTCGTTGGTATTGATGTCGTCGTTGGACTTGTCCCGGCCCTGGACGCGCCACAGCTGGCCGTAGGAGACGGTGGTATCGAGGGAACCGGAAATTTCGTCGTTGGCGAAGCTGAACTCCACCGCCTGGGCCTGAGCCGCCACCAGCAGGGGGAGGATGCCGGCGAAGGCGAAGCCTGCCTTGGCCGGCGCAAAACGCAATAGGGGCTTACGGGACTTGAGTTCCATCGAGTCTTACTCCGTGGACTGATCACTTTGTTATTGGCTGCCCGTCAGGCGGGCTTGTTTGTCCAGCCGCTCCGGGCGGCCTGGTCTGCTTCGGCAGGAAATCCCCAGCGCAGAGCACTCCCCGTTCCCGATGCACCGAAACGGGGCTAGATCGGCAGCGGCGTTGCAACCATGGTGCCAAGTCACTCGCAGTCGTCAAAAAACAACCCCGGTTCCGGCGACGAAAAATTGTCAAACAAGTGACTGATCATCCACTGACCAATAACCGATTTTCTGTCCGATCTTGTCGGACGATCTGGCTCGATTTGTCACTCAAGATCACACTTGCAGGGCATGTACGTCCCTACCGAAAGCTGCCTGGTCAAGTGAAATGCAGTGTTTTCAGTCCCTCCGCGCATAAGCACGCCAAGGGTTATTTCCTTGAGTAACAAAAAAGTGTTACCGGCGCTGACCGGTAACACTTCGGGGAAAGGCGGTGCGGAGGGGTGGACGACCCGCCTGGACGGGCCGTCGGCAGGGTCAGGCGAGGCTCTTGCTGACGACCTCGAACACGTCACTGGACAGCTCGCCCGAGGCGAGGATGCGCTCCAGCTCGGCCTTCATCAGTTGCTGGCGACCCGCGTCGTACTTGCGCCAGCGGGTGAGCGGCGCCAACTGGCGGGAGGCGATCTGCGGGTTGAAGGCGTTGAGGGTGATCACATGGTCGGCCAGGAAGCGATAGCCCTCGCCATCGGCCCGGTGGAAGTTCACCAGGTTCTGGTTGGCGAAGGCGCCGATCAGGGCGCGGACCTTGTTGGGATTCTTCAGGGTGAACGCCGGATGCTCCATCAGCGCCTTGACCCGCTCCAGCCCACCCGGCAGCCCGCAGCCGGCCTGCACGCTGAACCACTGGTCCATGACCAGGGGATCGTCCTTGAAGTACTCGGCGAAGCGCGCCAGGGCATCGGCCTTCTCCCGCTCGAAGCCGGAATTCACGAGGACGGCCAGGGCGGACAGGCGCTCGGTCATGTTGTCGCACGCGTCGAACTGCTCCAGGCAGGCGTCCAGCACTTCCCCGCGACCGCTCTGCATCAGGTAGGACAGGGCGATGTTCTGCAGGGTACGCCGGGCGATATGGTCCGCTTCGGCCTTGTAGGCCGTGTCACGGGAAATCGCCCGGTTGGCCTGGTAGCGCGCCAGCAGCGGCTGGAACAGGGCCTGGCCGATGGACTGGCGAGCGAATTCGCGAGCGGCGTGGATGGCGTCCACATCAGCCACGTCGCTGATCTCGGTGAGGTAGGCCTCGCTGGGCAGCGAGAGCATTTCCGCCACCATGGCCTGATCCAGGGTGGCGTCCTCCAGCAGGGTGCGGAAGGCATCCACCAGGCGCTGGTCGAGCACCAGGGCTTCGCCACGCTGGTACTGGCCGACCAGCTCCTGCAGCACCTGCACGGAGAGCTGCTGGCCCGCTTCCCAGCGGTTGAATCCGTCGGAATCGTGCTGCATCAGGAACATCAGCTGGTCGCGGCTGTAGGGGAAGTTCAGCTTCACCGGCGCGGAGAAGCCGCGCAGCAGCGACGGCAGCGGTTTTTCGGCGATGCCGACGAAGGTGAAGGTCTGCTCGGCCTCGGTGACCGAGAGCACCCGATTACCGCCCTGGGCCTCGGCCTCGCCAGCCAGGCGCAGTGGGAGGTCACGGCCGGCGGCGTCCAGCAGGCCCAGCTCGACCGGGATGACGAAGGGCTGCTTCTCGGCCTGCCCCGGGGTGGCCGGACAGCTCTGGCGGAAAGTCAGGCTGTAGGTCTGGGCGGCGGCGTCGAAGGCTTCCTCGACGCTCAGGCGCGGGGTGCCGGCCTGGCTGTACCAGCGCTTGAACTGGCTGAGGTCGATGCCGTTGGCGTCTTCCATGGCCTTGACGAAGTCGTCGCAGGTCACGGCCTGGCCGTCATGGCGCTCGAAGTACAGGTCGGTGCCCTTGCGGAAGCCCTCGGCGCCCAGCAGGGTGTGGATCATGCGCACCACTTCCGAGCCCTTCTCGTAGACGGTCAGGGTGTAGAAGTTGGAGATCTCGATGAAGGAATCCGGGCGCACCGGGTGGGCCATCGGACCGGCGTCCTCGGCGAACTGGTTGGTCCGCAGGAAGGCCACGTCCTCGATGCGCTTGACGGTGCGCGAGTTCATGTCGGCGGAGAACTCCGCGTCGCGGAACACCGTGAAGCCTTCCTTAAGGGACAGCTGGAACCAGTCACGGCAGGTCACGCGATTGCCGGACCAGTTATGGAAGTACTCGTGGGCGACCACCGCCTCCACCCGCTGGTGGGCGGCGTCGGTGGCGGTTTCGGCCTTCGCCAGCACGCAGCTGGAGTTGAAGATGTTGAGGCCCTTGTTCTCCATGGCGCCCATGTTGAAATCGTTCACGGCGACGATCATGAAGATGTCTAGGTCATATTCGCGACCATAGACCTCCTCGTCCCAGCGCATGGACTTCTTCAGGCTGTCCATGGCGTGCTGGACCTTGTCGATGTTCTCCGGCTCGACGTAGATGCGCAGGGCCACCTCGCGCTGGCTCATGGTGGTGAAGCTGTCTTCGACGCACCAGAGGTCGCCGGCCACCAGGGCGAAGAGGTAGGCCGGTTTCTTGAAGGGATCTTCCCAGGTGGCCCAGTGGCGGCCGCCCTCCTCCGACCCGCTGGCCACCGGGTTGCCGTTGGACAGCAGCACCGGGTAGCGATGCTGCTCCGCACTCACCGTGGTGGTGAAGGCGCTCATCACGTCGGGGCGGTCGAGGTAATAGGTGATCTTGCGGAAGCCTTCGGCCTCGCACTGGGTGCAGAACATCTTGCCGGACTTGTACAGGCCCTCCAGCGCGGTGTTGGTCTCCGGGTGGATGCGCACCGTGCTGTCCAGGGTGAAGGTCGGCGCGACCGGCTGCAGGCTGAGGTGGCTGTCGTCCACCTGGTAATCGGCGGCCCCCAGCTCACGGTCATCCATGGACAGCGACAGCAGCTCCAGTTGCTGGCCATCCAGCACCAGGGGCGGCAGGCCGGCGCCGGCCTCGGGGTTGCGGCGCATCACCAGCTGGGCGTGGACCAGCGTGTGGTCCTCGTACAGCTCGAAGGTCAGGTTGGTCTCGTCGATCAGGTAGTCGGGTACCTGATAGTCCTTGAGGTAGATGACTTTCGGTTGCTCGGTGCGCATGGTCGTCTCTTCGCGTACGGAGCGGCCACGGAACCCCGGGCCGCTGGAATGGATGGGTCAAGATCGGAGTATGGACTATTCCCCCACCGACCTGACGCCCTGATGACAGCCTTCAGGCGGCGCTGATGGCCAACTGGTAGGCGGTGTACTTCCGCAGGTTGATCACGCCGGTGTCGAGGATCAGGTACTGCCCCTTGATACCCCGCAGCGTACCTTCCACCACGGACGTCTTGTCCAGGTCGAAGCTGACGACCTTGGTCGGATAGGCATCCACGGGGTACTTGATCTCGATGGGCGCAAGATCGGTGACCGGCTGGATGGCCTGCAGGCCGAAGCGGTCCTGCAGTGCGCGCAGGCCCTCCGCGCAGTGCTCGAACAGCTCGTCGCGGATCGCCGGCAGGTCCAGCGCCGGCACCTCGCCCTTGAGCATGGCGCGCCAGTTGGTGCGATCGGCCACCCGCGTCCGCAGCAGGTCTTCGACGAAACCCGACTGCTGGCGGGTCGCCACGCGCATGATGGGCAGCGCCTGGCTGGCGCCCTGGTCGATCCAGCGGGTCGGCACCTGGCTGGCGCGGGTGATGCCCACCTTGATGCCGGTCGAATTGGCCAGGTAGACCACATGGTCGGTCATGCAGAAGCGCTCGCCCCACTCCGGCTCGCGGCAGGTGCCCGCCTCGAAATGGCACTTCTCGGGACTGATGATGCAGCTGTCGCACTGGGCCAGCTTGGTGAAACAGGGGTAGCAGTAGCCCTGGCTGAAGCTCGTTTTGGTCTTTCGCCCGCAATGGATGCAGTGGATGGCGCCCAGGTACTCCAGGCGCAGCGCCTGGCCGATCAGCGGATTGGCGGGGATCTCCGCGTCGTCGAGACGGAAGGCGTACTGAACGGGTTCCTCAAGGCGCACCGCCATCTTGGTGAGCGCGCCACGTCCTAGTTCCCGCATCAGTGGACCGAATTCGACTTGAAGAGGATGTTCGGGATGGGCTCGGACTTGGAGCTGCATTCCTGCGGGCCCATGTAACCCGTGCGCTCCTCCTCCGGCAGGTTCTTCGCCTCCCAGGCGATCATGGCCTGCAGCGACAGCTCCTTCTGCTCCTGGGTGAGCACTCGGCCGTCCGGCCATTTGCCGATCTCCACGGCGAGCTTGAGGCTCTCGTAGACATCCTGGGTGATGTTGCTGATCAGTTGGGCAAAGGAGGACATGGGCCACTCACCGGAAGTTGGGACAGACCGGGCATTCTACCGGCGCATTTTCGCTATTGCACCGCCAAGCAGCCCGGTGGCGCAGCCCGCCACCAGCCCGCCGATGTGGGCGCCGTTGGCGATGGCGCCGAAGCCGAGCGCGGTGATCAGGCCGGACAGGCAGACCAGCAGCCAGATCAGCATCATCGCCATCACCCCGGGCGGCAGGCGGTAGGCCGGGCACGGTGCCAGGCGCTGGAAGACCCAGCAGTGGCCGAGCAGTCCGTAGAGCACACCGGACAAGCCGCCGAACAACGAGGGGCCGCTGTTGAAGTACTGCACGCCGTTGGACACCAGGCTGAACCCCAGGGTCAGCGCCAGGAGCATCAGGCCGCCCTGGCGGGACTCGATGCGCCGCCCCAGCTCCCAGTACCACAAGGCGTTCATGGCCAGGTGGAGGATGCCGAAGTGGATCAGCATCGGCGTCACCAGTCGCCACCACTGCCCTGCGGCCAGGGACTCGGCCAGCGGCGTGAAATAGAGGTATTCGCCCTCGATCTGGAAGTCCTGGAAGCTCAGCCAGCGGATGGTCGCGAAGTTGTCACCCAGGCCGGTGAGCGCCGCGACCGCCAGGGTCAGCAGCAGCACCAGGGCGGTCAGGCGGCTGGCCTTGAGCTGGTCCAGGACGCTGCCCCGAGGCGACGGCCGGGGCGTCTCGTCGGCCAGCTGGAAATGCGGATCGCCCTCGGGGAAGCGCTGGTAAAGCCCGCGCACCTGGTCCGCCAGCTGCGGGCCGGGCACCCAGAGCACCTGCTCGCCGGATTCCTCGCTGACCCGGTAGGGGACGTCCAGGCGCTGCAGCAGGGCGATGAAACCGGACAGGTCCACGGTCAGTGGCAGGCGTAGTACTTCAACCGCACTCATGGCAGATGGGGCTCCTCGGGGCGTTCCACATTGACCCAGACGAACTTGTCGGGGTCCAGCCGGTGTTCCTGGTCCAGCCGGTAGGCCACCAGTTTTCCGTACATCACCGCGCTGTAGTCCAGGCAGGCCAGGTTGCCGCGGATCGGCGCCGGCCGCCCGCGTCGCCAGTAGTGCCCGACGAACAGGATGGGTTCGTGGGCGCCGTAGCTGAGCAGGCGAGCGCGATGGGCCTTGGACAGTGGCCGGCTGGCGACCTCCTCCGGCAGGGCGTCGGGCTGGAACACCACGTCGCCGTAGGTCTTCGGGTCCTCCGCCCAGAACTTGGTGCGGAACGCCGAGCGGGTGAAACCATCGCTGCTGGTGAGCGTCATGCCCTCCGGCAACGGCAAGTCGGTGCCCCGCAGCAGGCGATCGAAGACCCGCGATGCGAAGCTGGAAGGATCGGCGGCGGCCTTGATGAAGGCCTCGTCGACCCGGCCATCGGCGTGCATCTCTCGAAGGGCGGCGATCATCGCGGTGTCCCAGCAGGCGTGGACCATGCGGAAGTGACCGCCGTCGATGAACAGCGGCAGCTCGCGGAACCAGCCGAGGAAGTCCCGCCAGTCCGCCGGGTGCCCCTCGAACTGATCCAGGGTCTCGCGGATCAGCCGGGCATGGCGCGGCGTGTGCTCGCGGACGAACTGGCGACCGCTGCCCGGAGGCGCCGGCGTGCTCCAGCCCAGGGCGTAGAACTCGTGGTTGCCCATGATGCAGCGTGCCTCGCCCGCCTCCACCATGGCGTGTACCAGGTGCAGCGCCTCGCGGATGCGCGGGCCCCGGTCGATGATATCGCCGAGGAACAGCGCCATCCGCTGTGGGTGACGCCAGACGTCGCCATGCTTGCGGTAACCCAGGCGCTCCAGCAGGTGTTCCAGGGTCCTGGCGCACCCGTGGACATCGCCGATCAGGTCATAGCCACGGCCGGGATCGAGGCTCATCAGTCGCCTCCGCCGAGACGGCTACCCCAACCCAGCTTGGTCCGGCAGACCTCGTAGTAGTTATGGTCCAGGGGGTGGATAAGGCGCAGCTTCTGCGGCTTCTTGCGCACCGTGATGGTGTCGCCGGGGGCGCAGGTGAAGTGGTTCTGGCCGTCGCAGGACACCAGCGGATAGATCTGCAGGTTCGGCGAGACCACGATCTTCAGCTCGCTGGTGCTGTCCACCACGATGGGACGGCTGGAGAGGGTGTGCGGGTACATGGGCACGACGACGATGGCGTCGAGCTTGGGGTGCATGATCGGACCGCCCGCGGACAGCGCATAGGCGGTGGACCCGGTGGGGGTGGCGATGATCAGGCCGTCGGCCTTCTGGCTGCAGACGAACTGGCCGTCGATGTGCAGCTCGAACTCGATCATCCGGGTCGATTTGCCGGGGTGCAGCACCACGTCGTTCAGGGCATCGCCCTGGCCGATGGCTTCCCCGTGTCGACGCACCTCGGCCTCCAGCAGGAAACGGTTCTCGACGCTGAAGCGGCCGTCCAGCACCTCGGCCACCTTCACTTCCAGCTCGTCGGGGCGGATGTCGGTGAGGAAGCCCAGGCTGCCACGGTTGACGCCCAGCACCGGGACGTTGTGCCGCGCCAGCGCGCGGGCCGCACCCAGCATGCTGCCGTCGCCGCCCACCACGATCACCAGGTCGCACACCTCGCCGAGGATCTTCCGCGACGAGGTCTGCAGGCCATGGCCCGGCAGCACTTCGGCAATGGTGTCCTCGAGGATCACGTGCAGGTGGCGATCCAGCAGGAATCGCTTGAGTCGGCGAATGGTATCCAGTACGTGGGGGCTGCCCAGGCGACCGATGATGCCGATATTGCGGAATTGCTCCATGGGGCTCCAGGGCGGTAGTGCGGGGTGGGTGAATGGCGGAATTATGGAGTAAGGCGACTGAGAGCGGCAAACCGCCGTCAGCTATGCTCGCAGCATGCACCCTTTCGACAGCCTCACCGACCTGCCCCGCCAGTTGCACCGCCCCGTCGTGCGCGACCTGGCCTGGGCCCTGCTCTCCCCGCCCCTGCTGAGCCAGTCGCCCTGGCGCCAGCGCCACCCCCTGACGGCCAGCGACTGGGCACGTCGTCCGGGCGACCTGGCGGATTGGCTGCTGCGCCTGGACCGGCAACCGGCTCCCCTGGAGTCCTGGCTGGCCCAGGCGCCCAACCGGCGCCTGGGCCTCTACTACGAGCGACTCTGGCAGTTCGCCCTGCGCCAGTCTCCGGGCGTCGAGCTGCTGGCGGCCAACCTGCCGATCCGCATCGGCGGCCAGACCCTCGGCGAGCTGGACCTGCTGCTGCGGGACGCCGAAGGCGTGCACCACCTGGAGCTGGCCATCAAGCTCTACCTGGGCCCCCGCCATGGCGACGGCCAGGACCCGGCGGACTGGATCGGCCCGGGCAGCCACGACCGGCTCGACCTCAAGCTGGACCACCTGAGCCAGCACCAGCTGCCACTCTCGGCCGGCCCGGAGAGTCGCGCGGCCCTGGCCCTGCTGGATGCCGGGAACGCCAGCGCCGAACTCTGGCTCGGCGGCTACCTCTTCTATCCCTGGCCGGGGGACTGCACCGCACCGCGTGGCGTGAACCCACGGCATCTCAAGGGCCGCTGGGTACGCCTGCAGGACCTCGGGGACTTCCTCCAGGCCGCCGACTCCGGCCACTGGCAGGTACTGCCCCGACGCGCCTGGCTGGCGCCCGCCGCCTGCGCGCCCGACGAATGCTGGACAACCGAGGCCGTCGAGCACTGGCAAGGACAACTGCAGCCGGACAGTCCGGCGCAACTCCTGGTGCGCCTGGACGACGACGGCACGGGCCGCCGGCAGGAAGTCGAACGGGTCTTCGTGGTGGGGGATCGCTGGCCGCTGGCCCCCCTGTGAAGCCGGCGGCCCCCGCGCGGATCAGCGGCTGCGCTCGATGCGTCCGCCGGAGCGGGCCAGGTAACCGGCGCCGGTTTCACTGATCAGGGCGTCCCGCTGCAGGGCCGGCAAGGCATCCAGGCCATCTCGCAGGGCGTAGGCGCGATAGCCCAGTTGGGACAGCATGAACACGGCGCTGGCACTGCGCTTGCCGCTGTCGCAGTAGCAGAGGTAGGTCCCTTCGCCATCCAGCAGGCGGGCCTTGAGACGCAGCAGGTGCAGCGGCATGTTCAGTGCCTGGGGCGCATGGGCCCGCTCGTACTCGTCCTGCAGGCGCACATCCAGCCATTGGCCGCCCCCGCCCAGCAGGCGCGCCGCCTCGCCCAGGCTGACCTGGTCCACCACCGGCGCCTTGAGCAGGTCGATGAAATCCTCGCGATCCAGCCGCTGGAGGACGCTGTCCTCCAGCAGGGTGACCGTGGCGTTGCGCGGACAGTCCCCCAGCAACGCCTCCTCGCCGAAGCAGGCGCCCACCTCCAGCTCCGCCAGCAACTGCTGCTGGCTGCCGGCGCCACGGATCACCTCGGCGCGACCGGACTGGAGGAAATAGCAGCAATCCCCCGTCTCCCCCTCCCTCAGCACCTGGCTGCCGGCGGGCAGCGCCACCCGATGCAGGCGCTGCAGCATGGAGCGGACATTGGCTGGCGGGACCCGCACCAGCAGCGGACTGGCCAGCAGGGCTTCGAGCCAGTCGCTGTCGCCCTCGCGACCGAGTTCGAGCAACAGGTCCTGGTGCGTCGAGCCCCAGGTGAGCTGGCGTTCCAGGGTGGCACTGTCGATGGCCAGCAGCGACGAGTCCCGCACCGCCAGGGCGTCATGCAGGCGCGGCAGGCTGGGCGACAACGGATGGCAGCTGGCTTCGCTGCCAGCCTCCAGCAAGGTCGCGCCTCCGGAGGCATCACGCAGTTCCAGCGCTCCGGACAGCAGGTAATAGGCGAGGCGGGCGTGGTCGCCACGACGAAACAGCATCTGCCCCGCCAGCAGCGGCTGGGGCACCAGCTGCGGGCGCAGTTCGCGCCACTGCCGCTCGGTCAGGGCATTGAGGGGCACCAGGCCACGCAGTTGCGGGGGGTTCAGGGGGGCGCTCATGGTGTTGTCATCCTTGTACATCCACTGCCCGGTCAGTGTAGTTCGTCAGTCGCTCAAGCTCCGCTTGAAGCGCCCGCCGCCCCTGCAGGCCGCCGGTGTGCAGCAGTACCAGGCGGCTGCCAGCGGCGATACGCCCGGCACGGACCTCGTCGCGCAGGGCCATCAGCGCCTTGGCGGTATACACCGGCTCCAGGGGCACTCCGCCTTCGCGTTCGGCCTGCAGCAGGAACCCCGCCAGTTCGGCGTCGATCCTGGCAAAACCGCCCCGGCAGGCATCCAGCAGCGAGTAACCGGCATCGGCCACCCCGGCCTCGGCCAGCAGGGCGCGCACCTGCTCCTGCACGCCATGGTCGCGGGGCACCGCCAAGGCGCCCAGCACCGGGTGCCGCCCGCCCTCTCCCAGCACCAGGCCGGCCAGGGTGGTGCCGGTGCCGGCGGCGACCCAGAGCCCGTGGTAATCGTCCCAGCCCAGGGCCGGCAACTGCTCCCGGACCCACCCCACCAATTGCCTGCAACCCTGGGCGCCGGGCAGTCCGCCGCCCCCTTCGGGTACCGGCTGGAAGCGGGGATAGCGGCGCTGCCAGGACACCCAGAAATCCGGCTCGTGTCGCCGACGATAGCCCCCGTAGCCGAGCCACTGGAGCTCCATGCCCAGCGCTTGCAGGTCCCGCACCGTCGGCGTGTCCTGGGGATCGCCGCGCAGCAGGCCGAGAGTGGCGAAACCGAAGCGACGCCCGGCGGCGGCCAGCGCATGGAGGTGATTGGAATGGGCGCCCCCCAGGCTCATCACGCCCTCGGCGCCAGCCTCGGCGGCGCGAGACAGCCAGGGGGCCAGCTTGAACCATTTGTTGCCGGACACCAGCGGGTCCACGAGGTCCAGGCGCAGCACCGCCAGCGCCACGCCGGCCTCGTCGAGCCAGGACAGCCGAAGGGGTTCCAGGGGCGCTCGCGGCGCCCAGTCAGGCAGGGTCAGAGGCAAGGTCGGTTCCGTGGGCGTCCGTACGGGGGGCGCAAGAAGAGGTCATCGGGGGATGGCGGCGCGGCTCAGCCAGCGGTGCGCAAACGCCCTCCCGCGCGGTGACGGGGGCAGCAGTTGGATTCACCCACGACGAAGCGGCTCGGCGCGTCGACGCGATCGACCGGCATTCCGCAGCGATCGCCATTGGCCAGGCTGGCCTCGCAGCTGGGTTGCTGGTAATGGGCGAGCCACTGGCGGTACTGGCCCTCGGACACGAAGCACTTGGCCGCGGCGTAGGCCAGGGGGTTGTCCTGGTAGCGCGGCACGTCCGCCAGGGGAATGGTCAGGTGCCCGGCCCCCGGGTGATAGACGACGAAGACCACACCCAGGTCCGACAGCTGCTCGAGGACCCGCTGACCGCTCTGCCGCTCCAGGGCTTCGCACACCTCGCGCAGGCGATTGACCTCGTCCTGCAGCTGGGCGTCCAGTTGATCGCGGTAGGCCAGCTCCACGTCACGCACGGCGATCAGCTCGCGGTACTCGGCGATGGCCGCCTCGACCCGGGCCTGCAATTCCCCCTCGAACTGGGCCCGCAGGATGTCCGTCTCGGTGCGGCCGTGGCGCTCCAGGGCGCGCAGCTGCAGGTTCATTTCCTCGCGGCTGGCCTGGTAGCGCTCGGCTTCACCGGCCAGTTGCGCCTCCAGGGTGGCATTGATTTCCTGCTGCTCGCGCAGGGCATGCTGCAAGGCCCGGATCTGCTGCTGCAGCTCCGCAGTGCTCTGGTCGGCGGCATGGCGCATGCGCGCCAGGGCTTCCTCGTTCTGCTGGCTCAGGGACGTGAGTCGCAGGCGCTGCTGGCGCACAAGTTGCGCGGTCTTCAGCCGGTGCTCCTTCTCCATCTTGTCCGCCAGTTGCTCGGCCATCTCCCGGGTGATCTCCGGGGGGGCGTACCAACTGTCCTCCTGGGCGACCTGCAGGCGTTCGGCGTCCAGCGCCTGGGGCGCCTCTTCCTCCACCAGCACCCCCAGGTTGTTGGCCTTGATGGCATCGCGCAGCAGCACCAGGTCATTGCGTTCGGGGGTCAGGCTCGGGTCCCAGAGGTGCATCTGCTGCCAGGCCACCGGACACTGGCTGGCACAGGCCAGGCGAATGGGCCCGGCACCCAGGTCGGGCCCGCGGCCGGCCCGCTCGGCCAGCTGCCGCAGCGGCAGGTTCCAGCCGGTATCGGCGCGTCCTTCCTCGTCGAAATCGAGGTAGAAGAAGACCACGGAGCGCACCTGCAAGCGCAGGTTCACCAGCAGATAGGCCGAACGCATCTGGCGATCGGCGTACTCCGGCAGGCCCACGACGCCATCGAGCACGGCTTCGAACTCCGGATAGAGCATCTGCTTGCAGATGCCACGGTCGTTGAAGAACACGACGGCTTCCACCAGTTGTGGCTTCTTCAGCATGCTCATCGCTCTACCTCTGGCTCTGCGCGGTCAATCACGGCGGGCGTTGTGGGGACTGGAGATCGTGCGGATTCGCTCCACACACACTGATCCGGACTTTAGAAAAGTCTAGGGGAAATCAGTTGCCGCGCAATGTGATTGGGTTGGCAGACGCCGGCCGCGACGGACCAGCGGACCAACGGCAAGGCGAAACTGTGACGGGGTTGGAGCGGCGGGGCGCCGCCCGGCGATATCCGGGCGGCGCGGAGGGTCAGAGTTCGGCCGCGAGGCGCGATCCCTGGTTGATGGCGCGCTTGGCATCCAGTTCGGCGGCCACATCGGCGCCGCCGATCAGGTGCACGCTCTGGCCGGCGGCCAGCAGGCCGTCATGCAGTTCGCGCAGCGGTTCCTGGCCGGCGCAGAGGATCACGGTGTCCACCGGCAGCACCTGGGGCTCGCCCTCGGCGACGCGGATGTGCAGGCCCTCGTCGTCCACCTTCAGGTATTCCACGGCATTGAGCATCTGCACCTGCTTGTTCTTCAGGCCGGTGCGGTGGATCCAGCCCGTGGTCTTGCCGAGGCCGTCGCCCACCTTGGATTTCTTGCGCTGCAGCAGGAACACCTGGCGCGCCGCCGGGTGGGGCTGCGCCTGAATGCCGGCGATGCCGCCACGGGCCTCCAGGGCGCCGTCGATGCCCCACTCCTTCCAGAAGGCGTCGCGGTCCAGGCTGGTGGCCCGGCCCTGGTGGGTGATGTACTCGGAGACGTCGAAGCCGATACCGCCCGCACCGATGACCGCGACCTTCTGGCCCACCGGCTTGCGTTCGAGGATGGCGTCCAGGTAGCCGATCACCTTGGGATGCCCGATGCCGGGAATGTCCGGGGTTCGCGGGCTGATGCCGGTGGCGAGGATGATGTCGTCGAAGCCGCCCCGAGCCAGGTCATCCGCCGAGACGCGGGTGTTCAGGCGCAGGTCGACGCCGGTGATCTCCAGCTTGCGCTTGAAGTAGCGCAGGGTCTCGAAGAACTCCTCCTTGCCCGGCACGCGCTTGGCCACGTTGAACTGGCCACCGATCTCAGAGCCTGCGTCGAACAGGGTCACCTGGTGACCACGCTCGGCCGCGACGGTGGCGGCGGCGAGTCCCGCCGGACCGGCCCCCACCACGGCGATCTTCTTCACCTGGGTGGTGGGGATGTAGTTCAGCTCGGTCTCGTGGCAGGCACGGGGGTTCACCAGGCAGCTGGTCAGCTTGCCGCCGAAGGTGTGGTCCAGGCAGGCCTGGTTGCAGCCGATGCAGGTGTTGATCTCATCGCTACGGCCTGCGGCGGCCTTGTTGACGAAGTCCGGGTCGGCGAGGAAGGGACGGGCCATGGACACCATGTCGGCGTCGCCTTCGGCCAGCACCTGTTCGGCCACTTCCGGGGTATTGATGCGGTTGGTGGTGATCAGCGGGATCTTCACCTCGCCCTTGAGCTTGGCGGTGACCTTGGTGAAGGCCGCGCGGGGCACCTTGGTGGCGATGGTGGGGATGCGCGCCTCGTGCCAGCCGATGCCGGTGTTGATCAGGGTCGCGCCGGCGGCCTCGATGGCCTTGGCCAGGGTGACGATCTCGTCCCAGGTGCTGCCACCTTCCACCAGGTCCAGCATGGACAGGCGGAAGATGATGATGAAGTTCGGCCCCACCGCCTCGCGGACGCGGCGCACGATCTCCACCGGCAGGCGCATGCGGTTCTCGTAGCTACCGCCCCAGCGGTCGGTGCGGTGGTTGGTGTGGGCGGCGAGGAACTGGTTGATGAAGTAGCCCTCGGAACCCATGATCTCGACGCCGTCGTACTCGGCCTGCTGCGCCAGGCTGGCGCAGGTGACGAAGTCCTGGATCTGCTTCTCGATGCCCGCTTCGTCCAGCTCGTTGGGCTTGAAGGGGTTGATCGGCGCCTGGATGGCGGAAGGCGCCACCTGCTTCGGGTTGTAGGCGTAGCGGCCGGCGTGGAGGATCTGCATGCAGATCTTGCCGTCCGCTTCGTGTACCGCGCGGGTGACGATTCGGTGCTTGTCGGCCTCTTCCGGGGTGGTCAGCTTGGCGGCGCCGGCATACACGCCCCCTTCGGCGTTCGGCGCGATGCCCCCGGTGACCATCAGGCCGACGCCCCCTCGGGCTCGCTCGGCGAAATAGGCCGCCATGCGCTCGAATCCGTTGGGCTTCTCCTCCAGGCCGGTGTGCATCGAGCCCATCAGGGTGCGGTTCTTCAGGGTGGTGAAGCCCAGGTCGAGGGGCGCGAGCAGGTGCGGGTAACGGGCGGCGGTCATGGTTCCTCCACAACGGGCGTGGCTATTCACGAAGTGCCCCGTTCCTCAGGGGACCGGGGTCGGTTATGGGCCAGACGATAAAGAGCGGGCACCCACCGCTCAATGATCGGAAGTGACAAGTTACTGATCGAAAATGACAGCCCCACTTGGCATCCGCCAGCACCTCCCCTACCCTGACGCTCATTACCGGACCACGGATTCGCCATGCGCAAACTGCTCACGCCCCTGATCGCCACCTTGCTGGTGGGCTGCCTGACCGCCTACGGGGTCTGGACCGGCGAGCGCCCCCACATCCACTACCTCTCCGACCTGCGCGCGAGCCTGACCCAGGACAGCGGCAGCGCCGGCGAACAGGGCAACCTGCTGGCGATACGCCCCCTCCTCTACCCCAGCGACTACCGAGACCCGGAGTTGCTGCGCATGAAAATCGCCGCCGCCCTGGACCTGGCCAAGGCCAGGGGGCTGCTCAACGCACGCACGGTGGTCGCGCTTCCCGATCACATCGGCACCTGGCTGCTGCTCCAGGATGAAAAGCACAGCCTCTACCAGGCGCGCGCCTTCACCGAAGTGGATCGCCTGCTCACCCTCAGCCACCCGAGCCTGCTGGGTCGCCGCTTCCTCCAGGGACAGGACCTGGAAGAAGCCCTGCTGCGGGCCAAGGCCCGGCGCATGGCGCGGGACTACCAGAAACTCTTCGAGCGGCTGGCCGGCCAGTACCGGGTGACGATCCTGGCCGGCTCGATCCTGCTGCCCTCACCCAGCTTCAGGGACGGCAAGCTCCGCGCCGGCCACGGCGACCTGGTCAACCTCTCCCTCGCCTTCGCCCCGGACGGTTCGGTGATCGGCGCACCCTTCAGCCAGCCCTGGCCGGAGGGCAGCCGCGAGGAGTCCCGCCAGGAGCTGGATACCCCGGCCGGCCGGGTTTCCATCCTGCGCAGCTGGAAAGCCGGCTACCCCCTGAACCAGGTAACCCTGAGCGGCGACAACGCCAGCGCCCAGGAAACGCTCTTTCTCCGGGGACGCCTCTGGCCCCTGTACAACGCCCCCGCCGCCGGCCTGACCCCACCGTTGCGTGCGGATGAGGCGCCCGGCAGTCACCTGCTGAACGCCTGGCTGGAGGCGCCATGAAAAACCAGCGGGTCAAGCTCGGCGATCTCTCGGTGGGCTTCATCCACGGGCTGGCGGCGGCGCTGGAGGAACGCGGACATCCCGCCGATGAGCTGCTGGAGCGTTTCGGCCTCGACGCCTCGCGACTGGCGGAGCCCCAGGGACGCCTGTCGATTCCCCGCTTCATGCGCCTCGGCCATGCCGCCATCCAGCTCTGTGGCGACCCCGCCCTGGGACTGTCGATGGGCCGCCTGAGCCGACTGGGCCACCTGGGCCTGGCAGGCGTCTGCGCCGCCCAGGCGCCGAACCTGCGGGAGGCCGCCCGCGTCCTGACCCGCTTCGAGCGGCTCTACGCCAGCAACTACCGTGGCCAGTCGAGCTTCCACGAAGACAGCAAGGGCGCCTGGCTGCGCTTCTACTCCATCAGCCCCTACAACGCCTACAACCGCTTCGTGGTGGACTCGGTGCTGGCGGGCTGGCGCACCTACCTCGGCCACCTGGCGGGGGGCGGCATGAGCGTGGACAAGGTGCAGATCGAGTTCGCCGCGCCGGACTATGCGGAACGCTATGCCGACTTCTTCGGCTGCCCGGTGGAATTCGAAGCCGACGCCAACCAGCTGCGCCTGTCCCTGGACAGCCTGGCGCTGCGCAATAGCGACCATTGCCCGAGCACCTGGCGACAACTGCTGGACCTCTGCGAACGGGAACTGCAACAGCTGACCCGTACCCGCAGCCTGCGGGAACGCATCACCCAGTTGCTGGGCCCGCTGCTCCACGGTCGCGAACCGGACCTCGAGGAAGTGGCGACCCGCCTGCAGATGCCCAGCTGGACGCTGCGGCGCAAGCTGGCGGAGGAAGGCACCCAGTTCCGCGCCATCCTCAACGACACCCGCCGCGACCTGGCCATGGCCTACATCCGCGACACCGAACTGGCCTTCGGCGAGATCGCCTACCTGCTGGGCTTCGCCTCGGCGGAAGCCTTCCAGCGGGCCTTCAAGCGCTGGAGCGGCAGCACCCCCGGAGAGTTCCGCCGCGCCCAGCGCCAGGCGGTCTGATCACATCTCTGTGGCGTCGTCGGCAGGCTCGACAGGGTCCTGCTCGGTGGCGTGGAAATCGAGAATTTCTTCCTGGTAGTCGTCCATTGCTGATTCCTCCTGGCGGGGACACCGATTGACGGAAACAAAGACCGTGCCAGAACGGTAGCGAAATCAGGTGACGGGGAAATTAACGCAGGCGTGGAAAAGAAAAAGCCCCCAGGTATCGCTACCTGAGGGCTTCTCTGTATGGCGCAGCGGACGGGACTCGAACCCGCGACCCCCGGCGTGACAGGCCGGTATTCTAACCGACTGAACTACCGCTGCGTGTCGGCTTGGACTTGCGTCCGGTACAACGAACTGATGTCTGGCGCAGCAGCCTGATGGCTTCTGCCGCCTCATGCCGGAGCGAACCCCCGCATGGGAAATAATGGCGCAGCGGACGGGACTCGAACCCGCGACCCCCGGCGTGACAGGCCGGTATTCTAACCGACTGAACTACCGCTGCGCGTCGGCCGGACTTTCGTCCGTATCTCGCAAGATTGGTGGGTGGTGACGGGATCGAACCGCCGACCCTCTGCTTGTAAGGCAGATGCTCTCCCGGCTGAGCTAACCACCCATCGGCCTTGCGAGGCGCGCAATTTACGCAGTGGCCTCCGCTAAGTCAACACCCCGTATGGAATTTTTCTTGGGCCCGGACCGACCCTTTCCTTCTCCAGTACGGGCCACGCCCCCATCCGGTGCGCACGCACCAATCACAGGCACACTCAGCCGCCCACCTTGAGGGACAGGCGAGCCGTGACCCGGCCATCCTCGTTGCGGGTCAGGCCAGCCTCTTCGATCCTCACGCCCTGCCCCTCCAGTACGCCGAACCAGCGCAACAGGTTGGGAAAGGCGGTCGGCTGCAGGCTCACCTGGACGGCGCCCGGGCCGTCGCTGTCGATGCGTTCGACCGCCAGCCCCTGCTGCTGGGCCGTGGCGGTCACCAGGCCCTGCAGGCGCTCCGGCTCCACCTGCGCCTGGGGCCGGCCCTGGGTTGCACGGGCCTGCGGCGCGTGGAGTTGCAGATAGGCGTGCAGCCCGCGCTGGATCTCGAAGTACTCCCGCGCGGCGGCCAGCCTGCGCTCGGCGGGGAGCCAGAGCAGCAGGTAGAGCAGCACCAGGCCGAGGAACAGGAGCAGGCCGGAAAGCGCCAGCCGATCCCGCGCCGGCAAGGCGCGCCAGCGCTGGCCCAGTGAGGAGGTTTGCCATTGCGCCCGCAAAGGGGCTTTCAGGGTGTCGAGCATGATCAACCTCCTATCACCAGGCGCGCGCTGACGCCGCTTTCGTCGCGGCTGGCGGACCCCATCTGCACGGAAAGCCCGGTACCGATCAGTCGTTCCCGCAGGCGCTCCAGGGCATCGAAGCCCGGCGCCTGCACCTGCAGCGCCAGGTCACCGCGCACCTCGCTGAAGTCCAGTTGCTGCACCCGCACCTGGGCACCTTCCGCAATCAATGCCTGGGCGGCCTGCCCCAGCAGCGCCAGCAGCCGCCCCTGCCCCGCCCCGGCGCCTTCGGCCAGGTGCTGGTCGAACTGCGCCCGCAGGTTCACCAGGCGGCTGTCCTGGGGGAAGAGTTCGCGGTAGAGGGCTTCGTTGGCGTCGGCGTAGGTGTCGCCCTGGCGTTCGAGCTGCCAGGCCTGGACCAGGTTGAAGCCCCATTGCAGCACCAGCCAGAGCCCCACCAGCCCCAGCAGTGGCTTCCAGCGCGACCAGTCCTGCCGCGCTTCCACCAGGCTGAACTCGCCCTGGGCGAGGTCGGCGCCCGCCTGCGCGGCCAGCCAGCCATGGAGATCGCCTTCCGCGCTCCAGTTCTCCACCCCATCCAGGGTCTGTCGCTCGACCGGTGCATGGCCGTTGCGCGGCATCGGACAGGCATCCCGCAGGTGCGGCCAGTCCGCGTCCTCGAAGGCCAGGCGGGCACCGCCCTCGCCGCCCAGCAGCCAACGCTGATCGAGCCAGAGCAACTGCGTGCCCGTCTCCGGCAACAGATCGGCGTCGACCTGAATGACCGATGGCGCCGGCCCCAGCTGACGCGCCAGGTCGAGCCAGCCGGCGAGCCAGCTGCGGCGGACCGCGAAGACCCGGTGACGTCCGTCCGGCAGGGCGCCGCCCAGGCCGAGGTGGTAGCTTTCCACCTCCTCCGCCAGCAGTTCCTCCACCGCAAAGGGCAAGGCCTGGCGCAGCCAGCGCCCCTTCTGGGTGGGCAGGCGAACCGCGCAGCAGGTCACCGCCTCCACCGGCAGGATCAGCCGCCAGGGAGGCGTCACCTCATCCAGCGCCCGGGCGAAGGGCAATCGTCGCCCGCTGCCCGCCTGCCAGAGCATCACCTCCAGCTCGGCGTCCAGCTCGCCACCGGCGGATGCCGGCAGGAAGATGCAAGCCTGTGTCATGACTGTGGCTCCTTGATGGGCGCAGGCGGCAAGCCGCCCTGCCCGAGATCACGAGAGAGAACCCGTACCTTGCCGTCGCGGCCGCGCTGCAGGGTACTCACCAGAACCTGGCGGCGACCGCCGAGACGCACCTCGGTGATCACCTGGAAATAGCGGCTGCCCACGGCCAGTCCCTGGGCTTCCAGCCCCATGCCCGCCAGGGCCGGCTGGCCAAGGAAGGCGTCGAGACTGGCAAAGCCGGTGGCGCCCCGGGCCGCCGCCAACAGACCGCCCGCCCCGGCATCCAGGTTGTCGGCCAGGCTGGACAGGACCAGGGCGCTCGCGGTGTTGACATTGAGGGTGGCATCGCCCGGCAGCGCCGTGATGTAGGGCAACAGCTTGCGGTAGTCCAGCTCCGTCATGCCGGCCAGCAGGCGCAGTTCGGAGACGTCGCTCATGGCGTGATTGGCCGCGCGGTAGGGCGGCTGCAGCAGCAGGTACTGGTTGTCCTCGGCGCCGTTGGGGCCGTAAGGCTCCTGGTCGGCGTCGAGCCAGTCCACCAGCCGCTCGGCGTAGGGCGCTTCGATGCCCAGGCGCAGCAGCAGGCGGCGGAACTGACGAATGCCCTGCTCATTGAACTGGCCGTTGCGCACCAGTCCATTGAGGTTGAAGCGTCCGCTGGGGTCTTCGATGCGTACGCTGAGGGAGCCGCCGTCGTCCAGCGCAAAGGTGGTGATCGGGCGCGCCCAGGCCTCTCCCAGATGGTCCACCGGCGTCCGTGGATCGCCCTGGCGCAGGTCGCGCAGGAGGATGGCCTTGGCCAGTGCTTCGCCACCGAGGGCGTACTGGGCCGCCTGGCGCGCCTGCAACTCGTTGCCGCTGGAGCGGATCGCCAACTGGGTGCGGGCGATCAGGCCGGCGCTGACCAGGGTGACCACCGCCACCACCAGCATCACGGTCAGCAGGGCCACGCCCGCCTGCCGCTTCATCGGACAGGCTCCTCGTCGCCGTCACGGGTGTCCTGTTCCGCGTCCTGCTGGCCGTTGCCCGCCTCGACCTGCTCGGGCGGCGGCGTTTCCACCAGCCGCAGGACGCGGCGCAAATCGCCGTAGCGCCGGTGCGCCAGCGTCAGCTCCAGGGCACGGGGCAGGCGATCCAGTCGTTCGTTCTCCTCCAGCGCCGCCGGCGGCCAGGCATCCCGCCATTCGCCACTGTCGTCCAGGTAGCGCAGCCGGAGCCCGGTGACCCCATCCAGGGCGGCCTGAATCCGGGGCTGGCTGTCCTGGGCCTGGTCCAGCACCGTCCAGTAGCGCCGCTCCAGGCGTTCCCCGCTGAGCTGCCAGCGCACCCGCTGCAGGCGCGACCGTTGGGCGCCCGTGGGATTGCGCCAGCCGCTGCGGGTGAACTCCAGGCTGTCGTTGTCGCCCAGCCGCTCCCCGAGCAGGGCAGGTCGAGCCTCGCCATAGGCATCGCGGACCGGACGCGCCGACAGCTGGCGGACATCCCGCTCGAAGGCGGACATCGCACGCACCAGCTCCCGCAGTTGCCGCTCCTGCTCGCGGGTGGCTTCGTCGCTGTCCAGCACCGCGCCAAGCATGCGCCAGGTGCCGAGCGCCAAGAGCGCGAAAATGGCGATGGCGATCAACAGCTCCAGCAGGGTGAAACCGGCGGCGCGCTTCATGGCGAGCTCTCCACGAAGCCCACCAGGCGGACCGTGGCGCGCTCCTCCAGCCGGGTCCCGGCGCCCCGAGAGGGCTTGACCGCGACCCAGAGGGTGACGCGGCGCAGGGCCGGATCGCGGGTGCCTTCCACCTGGCTCAGCCATTCCCAGCGGCGCCCGCCGTACTCCAGCTCACCCTGATCGCGGCCGTTCCCCGGCGGTGCATCGCGCAGCTGGAGCTCCGTCAGCCGGTTGTCGGCGATCCACATGGCCAGCGTCTTGTCTTCCAGGCGAGCGGCGATCTGCAGGCTGCGGGCGCTGGCGGTGAGGACGCTGGCGGCCACCACGGCGAAGATGGCCAGGGCCACCAGCACCTCGATCAGGGTGAAGGCGCGCTGGCGGCTCATCCGGCGCGCCCCTTGCCATCGGTCCTCTCCACCCGGGGCAGGCGGAAGCCGTCACTGGACAGTTGCAGGCGCAGGCCGTCCTTGCGGCGTTCGCCCAGTTGCAGGCGGAAGGGGCTGAGCTCGCCACTGGAGAGGATGACCAGCTGAGGCACCGGCGGCGCGTCCCTGGCCTTCTTCTCCTGTCCGCTGGCGGGTGCCGGAAGCACCAGCGGCTCGCCGTCCAGCTCGAAGGTCAGCTCGGCCCAGTCCGGCAATTGCCGGGTGCCATCGGAGAGGGCCTGCCAGCGCCCGGAGGCTTCGTCATGGAAGAACACCTGGTAGCCATCCCGCTCCAGGCGCAGGCCGTATTCGCGGTTGTCCAGCACCGCCTCGTCGGCCAGCATGCCGATCAGGCCGGCGAGACGCTCGGCCTCATGGTTGAGCTGGCGGGCGGGGCCGGCGACGCCGGAGCTGATGACCGCGAGGCCGGCGAGGCAACCGATGACCACCATCACCACCAGCACCTCGATCAGGGTGAAGCCCGCCACCCGGGCACAGGGAGCCCGGAGGACGCCGCCCCGCCGCCCGTGGCTCATCAGTTTTCCCAGTTGGTGATATCGGCGTCGTTGTCGCTGCCGCCGTCCTTGCCGTCCGCCCCGAGGGAGTAGAGGTCGTAGGCGCCGCCCTTGCTGCCCGGAGAGAGGTACTGGTAGGGGTTGCCCCAGGGGTCGATCGGCAGCTTCTTCAGGTAGCCGTCCTTGTTCCAGTTCTTCGCCGGCGGGTTCCCGGAGGGACGACTCACCAGCGCATCCAGGCCCTGCTGGGTGCTGGGATAGGCGAAGTTGTCCAGCTTGTACATGTCCAGCGCGGCACCGATGGCCTTGATGTCGCCCTTGGCCACCGTGACCTTGGCCTGGTCGGGACGGTTCATCACCTGGGGCACCACCAGCGCGGCGAGGATGCCCAGGATGACCACCACCACCATGATTTCGATGAGCGTAAAGCCCGACTGACTACGGCGCAGTTTCACGCGATTACCCCACGAGTTGGTTGAGAGAAAGGATAGGCAGCAGGATGGCCAGCACGATCATCAGCACCACCGCGCCCATGACCACCAGCATGAGCGGCTCGAAAAGCCCGACCAGCAGGGCGATCTGCGCGCCCAGGTCGTTCTCCTGGTTGCGCGCCGTGCGAGCGAGCATCTGGTCCAGTTCGCCGGAACGCTCGCCGCTGGCGATCATGTGCAGCATCATCGGCGGGAACTGGCCGCTGGCTTCCAGGGCGCGGGTCAGGCTGCCGCCTTCGCGGACCTTCTGTGCGGCCACCACCACCTGGGCGCGGATGACCCGGTTGGCCACCACCTCGGCGCCGATGCCCAGGGCCTCCACCAGGGGCACGCCACTGCGGGTGAGGATGGCGAGGGTGGACGCGAAGCGCGCCGTGTCGGTGGCCCGCACCAGACGCCCCACCAGGGGCATGCGCAGTACCAGGCCATGCCAGCGCAGGCGGGCCGCCGGCTTGCGCAGGACCCAGCGGGCCGCCAGCGCCGCTGCCAGCAGCCCCAGCAGCATCAGCCAGCCCCAGTGCTTGACCAGGTCGCTCAGGGCGATCAGCCCGCGGGTGAGCAGCGGCAGGGTCTGCCCGGAGTCGATGAACACCTTGACCACGTCCGGCACCACATAGCCCAGCAGGAAGGCGACTATGGCCAGCGACGCGCACATCAGGATCACCGGATAGAGCAGCGCCAGCTGGATCTTCTGCCGCGACTGCTGCCGCTGCTCGGTGTAGTCGGCCAGTTGCTCCAGCACCGGCCCCAGGTGCCCGGCATGCTCGCCGGCGGCCACGGTGGCGCGGTAGAGCTCGGGAAAGGCCGAGGGGAACTCACGCAGGCTGCTGGCCAGGCTGTGGCCTTCCAGGACCCGCGCGCGAACCGCCAGCAGCATGGACTGGATGCGCCCATGGGTGGACTGGGCCGCCGCCGCCCGCAGCGCTTCCTCGATGGGCAGCGCCGCCTGCACCAGGGTCGCCAGTTGCCGGGTCACCAGGGCCAGATCCCGTGCGGACAGGCCCCGGGCCAGGGTGAAGCGACCCCGTTCGGCCTGCTCGCGAACGCGGGTTGCCCGCACTTCCAGCGGCGCCAGCTGGCGCTCCCGCAACAGCTGGCGGACCTGGCGGGCGCTGTCGGCCTCCAGCACGCCCTTCCGCTGCCGGCCCTTGCTGTCGAGGGCGAGGTATTCGAATGCGGCCATTTATTCTTCCTGGGTCACGCGCAGCACTTCTTCCACCGTGGTGATCCCCGCCAGCACCTTGCGCCGGCCATCTTCACGGATGCTCGGACGGGTCAGCCGGGCATGGCGGATCATTTCCTGCTCCGAGGCGACGCTGTGGATCAGGCTGCGCATGTGGTCGTCGAACACCACCAGCTCATAGATCCCGGTACGCCCGCGATAACCCTGCTGGTGGCACTCCGGGCAACCCCGGGCACGGAACAACGTGGGTGCGCTGTCGGGGTCGACACCCAGCAGCCGGCACTCGGCGGCGTCCGCCGGATAAGCCTCCTTGCAGCTCGGGCAGAGCACCCGGACCAGCCGCTGGGCCAGCACCCCGAGCAGGGACGAGGACAGGAGGAAGGGCTCCACCCCCATGTCCACCAGCCGGGTGATGGCGCCGATGGCGCTGTTGGTGTGCAGGGTGGACAGCACCAGGTGACCGGTCAGCGAGGCCTGTACCGCGATCTCGGCGGTTTCCTGGTCGCGGATCTCCCCCACCATCACCACGTCAGGGTCCTGGCGCAGGATGGCCCGCAACCCCCGGGCGAAGGTCATGTCCACCTTGGGATTGACCTGGGTCTGGCCGATGCCCTCGATGTGGTACTCGATGGGGTCCTCCACCGTGAGGATGTTGCGGGTGCGATCGTTCAGGGTCACCAGGCTGGCGTAGAGCGTGGTGGTCTTGCCGGAGCCGGTCGGGCCGGTGACCAGCAGGATGCCGTGGGGACGGCGCACCGTTTCCTCCAGCAGCAGGCGGTCGTGGTCGCTCATCCCCAGGTGCTGCAGGGTGAGGCGGCCGGCCTGCTTGTCCAACAGGCGCATCACCACCCGCTCGCCGTTGGCCGACGGCAGCGTGGAGACGCGGATGTCGACTTCGCGTCCGGCGACCCGCAGGGAGATGCGGCCGTCCTGGGGAACGCGCTTCTCGGCGATGTCCAGGCGCGCCATCACCTTGATCCGCGACACCAGCAAGGCCGCCAGTTCGCGCTTGGGCTCCAGCACCTCGCGAAGGATGCCGTCGACGCGAAACCGGACCACCAGGCGCTTTTCGAAGGTTTCCAGGTGGATATCCGAGGCGTTCTCCTTGATCGCCTCGCCGAGGATGGCGTTGATCAGGCGGATGATCGGCGCGTCGTCCTCCTGCTCCAGCAGGTCCTCGGTTTCCGGGATCTGCTCGGCCAGGGCGGCGAGATCGAGGCTGCCACCCAGGTCCTCCGCCAGTTGCATGGCGGCCGAGGAGTCGTGCTGGTAGGCCTGCGCCAGGGCCTGGTCGAAGGCTTCGACGCTGAGGGGCTTGAGCGGAAGGCGGCGTCCGGCGAAACGTCGCGCCTCGGCCAGGGCCACCAGCTCGACACCCGGACGGTGCGCGAGGCAAGGCTCGACCCCATCCTGCAGGATGACGCCATGACGCTTGGCGAAGCCGAAGGGCAGCCGTCGCAGGGGAGCTTCAACGAGGGGAGGATTCATCCGTGCGTGCCTGTTTCAGGTGGGTCAAGGAGAAGTATTGCAGCGCCTTCTGACGATTGTGCGCGGCGGCTTCCCATTTCTTATGATGGATATGAACTAAACCACCTAAAGCCGTAAAAATTCACAACTATCTTTAGCACAGCGCTTTGACCCGAACATCCTCCGGATGGCCGACAACGGCACTCGAGGGCGCTGCTATGATCAGAGCAGTTCTGCCAGAACACACAATCAGAAGAACGATACAGCCTTGGGAGTTGGACGCGCTTGCAAGCTCCGGTTAACGCACAGTGGCCCAGGCGCCATGCGCCTGCATTCGTGGGTGCGCTATTGGTCCTGGCCATGGGGATCAGCTTCGCCTGGCAGACCCGTGACTGGCTGCGACTGGTAGAGGCGCCGGCGCAGCCTACCCAGGCCAGTGGCGCCCCCCAGGCCGCGAGGGCGCCCCTGCAGAACCTCGAACCGCTCTTCGGACCGGCCCCGCTCGTCCAGCCCGGCGGCCCGCCCCCCAGCACCAACCTGCGACTGACACTCCTGGGCAGCTTCGTCCACGGCGGTCCCGAAGCCTCCATCGCCCTGATCCAGCATGAAGGCGGCAAGCCCAGCCGCTATCGCCCGGGAGACGAGATCACCCAAGGCGTGAAGGTCCACCGTGTCTACCGCGACCGGGTGGAGATCGAACGCAACGGCCGCCTGGAGAGTCTCAGCTTCCCCGCGCCGCGTTCCCGTTTCGCCCAGGCGGGAGCCGTGACCGGCGCGGCGCCCGATACCGAGGTGATCGACCAGCTCAACGAGCTTCAGGAAGAGAATGCCGACCAACTGCGCGAGCGCATGGAAAAATTGCGCCAACAAATGGAAGACCCGGAGAACACCGCCTCCGAGCCTGCCGTCGAACAGCCCCAGGAAAGCGAATGACACGATGACCATGACTTTCTCGCGCCTCACGCTGGCCCTGATCGCCGCCGGGATGCTGGCCGCTCCCCTGCCCCTCCTCGCCGCCCAGCCGTCGGGCGCGGCCCAGCAGCAACAGCAGGATGGCTGGACCATCAACCTCAAGGACGCGGATATCCGCGAGTTCATCGACCAGATCGCCGACATCACGGGCGAGACCTTCATCGTCGACCCCCGGGTCAAAGGCCAGGTCAGCGTGGTCTCCAAGGCGCCCCTGGGGCTCAACGAGGTGTACCAGCTGTTCCTCTCGGTGATGGCCACCCATGGCTTCACCGTGGTGACCCAGGGCGAGCAGGCGCGCATCCTGCCCAATGCCGAGGCCAAGGCCGAGGCCAGCAGCACCCGGGGCGGCGCCGAGCGCCTGGAAACCCGGGTGATCCAGGTCCAGCACTCCCCGGTGACGGAACTCATCCCGCTGATTCGCCCCCTGGTCCCGCAGTACGGCCATCTCGCCGCCGTCCCGTCCGCCAACGCCCTGATCATCAGCGACCGCGCCGCCAACATCGCCCGCATCGAGGACCTGATGCGCCAGCTCGACCAGAAGGGCGACCGCGACTACACCGTGCTCAACCTGAAGCACGCCTGGGTGATGGACGCCGCCGAAGTGCTCAATGCCGCACTGAACCGCGGCCAGTCCAAGGGCGGTTCCGGCACCCAGGTGATCGCCGACGCCCGCACCAACCGCCTGATCCTCCTGGGCCCACCCTCGGCACGCGCCAAGCTGGCGGCCCTGGCCCAGTCCCTCGACACCCCCACCTCGCGCTCGGCCAACACCCGGGTCATCCGCCTGCGCCACAACGACGCCAAGAGCCTGGCGGAAACCCTCGGGGAGATCTCCGAGGGCCTGAAGAACGGCGAAGGGGGCGAGACGGCGACCGGCGGCAAGCCGCAGAACATCCTGATCCGCGCCGACGAGAGCCTGAACGCCCTGGTGATGCTGGCCGAGCCCGATGTCGTCAACGCCATGGAAGACATCGTCCGCCAACTGGATGTGCCTCGCGCCCAGGTGATGGTGGAAGCGGCCATCGTGGAGATTTCCGGCGACATCACCGAGGCGCTCGGGGTCCAGTGGGCGGTGGACGCGCGCGGCAACACCGGCGGCGCGGGCGGGGTCAACTTCGGCAATACCGGGCTGTCGATCGGCACGGTGCTCAACGCCATCCGCGACGACGAGATTCCCGAGTCGCTGCCGGACGGCGCCATCATCGGCATCGGTACCGACAGCTTCGGCGCGCTGATCACCGCGCTCTCGGCCAACAGCAGGAGCAACCTGCTGTCCACCCCGAGCCTGCTGACCCTCGACAACCAGAAGGCGGAGATCCTGGTGGGCCAGAACGTGCCCTTCCAGACCGGCACCTTCACCACCGACGCCTCGGGCGCCAACAACCCCTTCACCACCATCGAGCGCCAGGACATCGGCGTGACGCTGAAGGTGACCCCGCACATCAACGAAGGCGCCACCCTGCGCCTGGAGGTCGAGCAGGAAATCTCCTCCATCGCCCCCTCCGCCACCCTGACCGCCCAGGCGGTGGACCTGATCACCAACAAGCGCTCCATCAAGAGCACCATCCTCGCCGAGGACGGCCAGGTCATCGTGCTGGGCGGGCTGATCCAGGACGACATCACCCAGACCGACTCCAAGGTGCCGCTGCTGGGGGACATCCCCATCCTCGGCCGCCTGTTCCGCTCCACCCGGGACTCCCATGTGAAGCGCAACCTGATGGTGTTCCTGCGGCCCACGGTGGTCCGCGATCGCGCCGGGATCGCCGCGCTGTCCGGCAAGAAGTACAACGACATCCGCATCGTCGGCGAGCACAACGAGGAGGGTCGTCCGGCCATCCTGCCGCGCCAGCCGGTGGAGCTGTTCGACGGTGCCCCGGGACCGGCGGTGGATCTGCGCAAGCCGTGACACCCTGGGGCCGCGCGAGGCGGCCCTTCGCGAATGAATGCGCTCACACAGGGATAGGGGCTGACCATGGGGGAATCTGCGAGGCGGATTCCAGTCAACGCGCTAGCCTTGAACTCGGTGCCGAATGAACGCCAGGGCGCTGCGGTACACCCAGTGTCAGTCAGACGAAGGCTCCGAAGCCAACGGATGCCAGAAGAAGCGAAAGTCCAGCCCACCGTCGTCGCCGGTCCTGAAAACCCAGGAATCGGATGGGGGAGCGACCACCTCACAGAGGTGGAACGACCAGACCTGTCCGTTGAATCCGCTCTCCCAGACCCCGAGCGCCTGAAGCTTGTCGGTCGCAACAAGCCCTGACTCTTCAGCCAGCTCGCGCAACGCCGCACGCCCGGGTGATTCGCCGGGTTCTATGGTGCCTTTGACCAGTTGGATACCTACAAGGGGATGCTCGAAGACGAGAATTTCGATTTCGTCGGCATACCTGAGGACGACCGGACAGGCTTTGGTCGGACACACCTTTCATATCCCCGCGACGCGCCGATGATCAGCGCGACCTTACCATCGGTCGAGCTGCGCGTCTGCGGGGGGACAGTCGGTCACAGGGCGGCGAGACCGCGCTCCAGATCCGCCTTGAGGTCGGCGACATCCTCCAGGCCGATGGCCAGGCGGATCAGGTTGTCGCCGATTCCGGCATTGGCGCGTTCCTGAGGCGACAGGCGCCCGTGGGAGGTGGTGGCCGGGTGCGCGATGGTGGTCTTGGTATCGCCCAGGTTGGTGGTGATGGAGATCATCCGGGTGGCGTCGATGAAACGCCAGGCCGCTTCCCTGCCGCCCTTGACCTCGAAGCTGACGACCGCACCGAAGCCCTTCTGCTGACGCGTGGCCAGCTCATGTTGCGGATGACTCGGCAACCCGGCGTAGTAGACATGCTCGACGCCCGGCTGCCGCTCCAGCCACTGGGCGATCTCGAAGGCGCTGGCGCAGTGGGCCTGCATGCGCACACGCAGGGTTTCCAGCCCCTTGAGCATCAACCAGGCATTGAAGGGGCTGAGGGTCGGACCGGCGGTGCGCAGGAACCCCACCACTTCCTTCATGTGCTCGGCACGGCCGGCGACGACGCCACCCATGGCACGGCCCTGGCCGTCGATGTACTTGGTCGCCGAATGCATGACGATATCCGCACCCAGCTTCAGGGGCTGCTGCAGTGCCGGGGTGCAGAAGCAGTTGTCCACCACCAGCAGCGCGCCCTTGGCATGGGCGATCTCGGCCAGGGCCTTGATATCCACCAGTTCGGCCAGCGGGTTGGACGGCGACTCGACGAAGAGCAGCCGGGTGTTGGGCTTGATCGCCGCTTCCCAGCCTGCCAGGTCGGACAGCGCCGGATAGTCGACCGTCAGGCCGAAGCGCTTCAGGTACTTCTCGAACAGGCTGATGGTGGAGCCGAACACGCTGCGCGACACCAGCACGTGGTCACCGGCGCTGCACAGGCTCATGGCGATGGCGAGGATGGCGGACATGCCGGATGCGGTGGCGACCGCCTGCTCGGCGCCTTCAAGGGCGGCAATGCGCTCCTCGAAGGTACGCACCGTGGGGTTGGTGTAGCGCGAGTAGACGTTGCCCGGCACCTCGCCGGCGAAGCGCGCGGCGGCGTCGGCGGCGGTGCGGAACACATAGCTGGAGGTGAGGAACATGGCTTCGCCGTGCTCGCCCTCCGGCGAACGGCGTTGCCCGGCGCGTACGGCCAGGGTGTCGAAGGACGCGCCTTCCAGGTCACTGTCCAGCCTTCCGGCTTCCCATTCCTGTGTCATATCCCAACCTCTTCGTGAACGAAGCCCGGAGGCTGTCCGGGCTGCGGAACCTGCGACTCGCAGCGCTGGGCCGAGCGCTAGTTGTTGTACAGATCAATGATGGCGCTGACCGCGTGGGCCTTGGCCTTGGAGGCGTCGTTACGGGCCTGCTCGATCTTGTTCAGGTAATGCTCGTCCACGTCACCGGTGATGTACTGGCCATCGAACACCGCGCAGTCAAAGTGGTCGATCTTCACCTTGCCGCCGCCGACTGCCTCGATCAGGTCCGGCAGGTCCTGGTACACCAGCCAGTCGGCACCGATCAGCTCCGCCACCTCTTCGGTGGAGCGGTTGTGGGCGATCAGTTCGTGGGCGCTGGGCATGTCGATGCCGTAGACGTTGGGGTAGCGCACCGCCGGCGCGGCGGAGCAGAAGTAGACCTTCTTGGCGCCGGCCTCGCGGGCCATCTGGATGATCTGCTTGCAGGTGGTGCCGCGCACGATGGAGTCGTCCACCAGCATCACGTTCTTGCCACGGAACTCCAGTTCGATGGCGTTGAGCTTCTGGCGCACGGATTTCTTGCGCGCAGCCTGGCCCGGCATGATGAAGGTACGGCCGATGTAGCGGTTCTTCACGAAGCCTTCGCGGAATTTCACGCCCAGGTGGTTGGCCAGTTCCAGGGCGGCGGTGCGGCTGGTATCCGGAATCGGGATGACCACGTCGATGTCGTGATCGGGACGCTCGCGCTGGATCTTCTCGGCCAGCTTCTCGCCCATGCGCAGGCGCGCCTTGTAGACGGAAACGCCGTCCATGATGGAGTCCGGACGGGCCAGGTAGACGTGCTCGAAGATGCAGGGGGAGAGCTGCGGATCCTTGGCGCACTGGCGGGTGTAGAGCTTGCCGTCTTCGGTGATGTAGACCGCTTCGCCCGGCGCCAGGTCGCGGATCAGGGTGAAGCCGAGCACGTCGAGGGAGACGCTCTCGGAGGCGATCATGTATTCCACGCCTTCGTCGGTGTGGCGCTGGCCGAACACGATCGGGCGGATGGCATGGGGATCGCGGAAGCCGACGATGCCGTATCCGGTGATCATGGCCACCACGGCGTAGCCGCCACGGCAGCGCTCGTGCACGCCGGAAACGGCGGCGAACACGTCCTCCTCCGTGGGCTGCAGCTTGCCGCGGTGGGCCAGCTCGTGGGCGAACACGTTCAGCAGCACTTCCGAGTCGGAGTTGGTGTTCACATGCCGCAGGTCGGACTCGTAGATTTCCTTGGCCAGCTGCTCGACGTTGGTCAGGTTGCCGTTGTGGGCCAGGGTGATGCCGTAGGGCGAGTTGACGTAGAACGGCTGGGCCTCGGCGGAGCTGGAGGAGCCCGCAGTGGGATAGCGCACGTGGCCGATGCCCATGTGGCCCACCAGGCGCTGCATATGGCGCTGCTGGAAGACGTCACGGACCAAGCCGTTGTCCTTGCGCAGGAAGAGCCGGCCATCATGGCTGGTCACAATACCGGCAGCGTCCTGGCCGCGATGCTGAAGTACGGTAAGCGCGTCATACAGCGCCTGATTGACGTTCGACTTACCGACGATACCGACGATGCCACACATGTGACGCAACCCCTGCTAGTAGTTCAGGCTAAACAAGCACCCCATCGGCCGGATGGGCCGAGTGGGCATTCTTCCGGATGCGGCGCATCAACCGGGTGCAGCGATGCCGCTCGCGAGCCACTGGCTGGTGAGGCCCAGAATGAGGTTCTTCGACCAGTCAGCGACCATTAGAAAATGCGGTAGCAGCGTGGATTGCTGCCACCAGGGATCCTGTTGCACCGGCGCCAGGCTCAACAGCCCGACCAGCAGCACCACCAGCAAGGCGCCACGGGCGGCCCCGAAGGCCATGCCCAGCACGCGGTCGGTGCCGTCCATACCGGTAACCCTGACCAGCTCGCCGATCAGGAAATTGATCAGTGCCCCCACCAGCAGGGTGGCGACGAAGAGAATGGCGCACGCCGCGATGATGCGCGCCGAAGGCATTTCGATGAATTCCGCGAGGTGCAGCGAGAGGGCGCCGCCGAAGGTCCAGGCGACTACACCTGCGACTATCCAGGTCAGCAGCGAGAGGGCTTCCTTGACGAAGCCACGTCTCAGACTGACCAGACTGGAAACGGCGATGATGGCGATGATCGTCCAATCAACCCAGGTGAATGCCACAATGCAGCCCACGAACGGAAAAGGCGCTGCATTTTAGCAGAGCCCTTCAGCTCCGGTAACCCGCGAAGCTGAAAGGTCTGAATTAACCTGCTCTATCAGCCTTTCTCGGGCTGGAATCGTACGACGAAGCCATTCAGCTTCTGCTGACGACTGAGCTGGTCACGCAGGCGATTGGCTTCGGCGCGTTCGATCACCGGCCCGACGAACACCCGGTTCATGCCTTCGACGCTGCGGATATAGGCGTTGTAGCCCTGGCCGCGCAGGGTCTTCTGCAGATTCTCGGCACTGGCCCGGTTGGACAGGCTGGCCAGCTGGATGGACCAGCTGACCGGCAGGCCATTGGCATCCAGCCGCTTCTCTTCGGGCTTGACCGCTGCCACCGGAGCGGCTGGCGCCTGGGCCGGCACCTGCTGGGGCTGAGTCTGGGCCGGTGCGGCGGGCGGAGGAACCGGAGCGGCCTGGGCCGGGGCAGCCGGCGCGGGTTCGGACGAGGGCACTGAGGCCAGGGCACCAGCTTCGTCATCGAGGGACGGCACGGGCTCCTGAGGCAGTGCCTGGGGTTCCGGGACCTGCACCTGCTCCAGCTCGGTCACTGGAATCTCCGGCGCCTTGGGCATCGGCGGTGCCTCGACGACCACCTGGCGCAGCTCGTCCTCACGACTGAACAACATGGGCAGGAAGATCACCGCCAGCGCCACCAGCACCAGGGCGCCGACGATACGTTGCTTGAGTCCCTTGTCCATTACCGCCATGTCCCCTACTCCCCGTTTATGCGGCCTTCCAGCCAAGCCAGCGCTTCAGCGACGCTGTAGAACGATCCGAACACGAGAATCTCGTCGTCCGGTGTCGCCTGCTCGCACTGGGCCTCCAGCGCGGCGGCGATAGTTTCGTGGACACTGACGTCTGCGTGAAGGTTCGTCAATGCCGCCTGCAGCTCGCCTGCGGGACGGCTTCGGGGCGTGGGCAGGGGCGCCACAGCCCAACGGTCCATCTGACCCACGAGAGGCGCCAGCACGCCGGGAAGATCCTTGTCGGCCAGCAAACCGAAGACCGCCAGCCGGCGGCCGGCTACGGGACGGGACTCCAGTCGGGACGCCAGGTACTCGGCGGCGTGGGGGTTGTGGCCGACATCCAGCAGCAGGGACAGGGACTTGCCGCGCCAGACGACAGGGCGCCGGTCCAGGCGTCCGGTGACACGGGTGCCCAGCAGGGCCGCCGCCAGGACTTCCGGCTGCCACGGCAGGCCCAGAAGCGCGTACCCCTGCAGCGCCAGGGCGGCATTCTCCATGGGCAGGTCCAGCAAGGGCAGGTCATGCAGTTCCAGCACCTGGCCGGAGCGGCAGGTCCCGCGCCAATGCCAGCTTTCCTGCCCTTGCGCCAGGTCGAAGTCACGCCCACGGAGGAACAGCGGTGCCGACAGGGCTTCCGACTGTTCCAGCAAAGGCCGGGGCGGATCCAGGTCACCGCAGAGGGCGGGCTTTCCGGCGCGGAATATGCCTGCCTTCTCGAAGGCGACGCTTTCACGGGTGTCGCCCAGCCAGTCGGCGTGATCCAGGCCGATGCTGGTGACCAGCGCCAGGTCTGCATCCACGAGGTTGACCGCATCCAGCCGGCCGCCGAGGCCCACTTCCAGCACCACGGCATCCAGAGCGGACCGCTGGAACAACCAGAAGGCCGCCAGGGTACCCATCTCGAAATAGGTCAGGGAAATCTCGCCACGGGCGGCCTCGACGGCGGCGAAGGCCTCGCACAGTGCCTGGTCGCTGGCCTCGACACCCTCGACTTGCACACGCTCGTTGTAACGCAGCAGGTGCGGCGAGCTGTAGACGCCCACCTTGAGCCCCTGGGCCCGCAGCAAGGCGGCCAGGAAGGCACAGGTGGAACCCTTGCCATTGGTGCCGGTAACCGTGATCACCCGTGGCGCAGGACGCCCAAGGCCAAGGCGCCGGGCCACTTCTCGACTGCGCTCCAGGCCCATGTCGATCGCCGTGGGATGGAGCTGCTCAAGGTAGGAGAGCCAGTCGGCAAGGGTTCTCTGGGTCATGCGATGGCCGGGGACGGAAGGCGCTGCATCTGCGCCAGCAGCCGACCAAGGCGCTCACGCAGTTCCTCGCGGGGAATGATCATGTCGATGGCGCCGTGCTCCAGGAGGAACTCGCTGCGCTGGAAGCCTTCGGGCAGCTTCTCGCGAACGGTCTGCTCGATGACGCGGGGGCCGGCGAAGCCGATCAGGGCACGCGGCTCGCCGACGATCACATCGCCGAGCATGGCCAGGCTGGCGGAAACCCCGCCGTAGACAGGGTCGGTCAGCACGGAAATGAAGGGGATGCCTTCTTCGCGCAGGCGCGCCAGGGCGGCGGAGGTCTTGGCCATCTGCATCAGCGAGATCAGGGCTTCCTGCATGCGCGCACCGCCGGAGGCGGAGAAGCACACCAGCGGACAGCGCTGTTCCAGGGCGACGTTGGCGGCGCGAACGAAGCGCTCGCCGACGATGGCGCCCATGGAGCCGCCCATGAAGGAGAATTCGAAGGCGCAGGCCACGATCGGCATCTTGTGCAGGGTACCGCGCATGGCGATCAGGGCATCCTTCTCGCCGGTGTCTTTCTGGGCCGCAGCCAGGCGGTCCTTGTACTTCTTGCTGTCACGGAACTTGAGGCGATCCACCGGCTCGAGGTCGGCGCCGATTTCCTCGCGCCCCTCCGCGTCGAGGAAGATGTCCAGTCGGGTACGGGCATCGATGCGCATGTGGTGGTTGCACTTGGGGCACACACCCAGCGACTTCTCCAGCTCGGGCTTGTAAAGCACCGCGTCGCAGGACGGGCACTTGTGCCAGAGGCCTTCCGGCACCGAGCTCTTCTTCACCTCGGAACGCATGATCGAAGGGATCAGCTTGTCTACCAGCCAGTTGCTCATGCTCTAGTTCTCCACAGCTTTGAAGCCCGAACACGCGCTAGCGGTTCACAGCCCCGCGCATGTCCTTGAGCGAATTCATGGTTCCGATTCCCGTGGTCAGGTACCCGGGAACCACCCTGGAAATGGCCTTGCCATCGCCTTCGTAAAAAACAGGCCCGATCGTCGCAGCCTTGCCACGCGACGCGACAGGCTTCGCCTGCCCGGGCAACTGGGTTATGGACGGCAGCGAAACGCCGTCCGTCACATATGCAGAACACGCGCCAGCGAAGGTGGCCTTGAAATCTTCCGACATCGAGATGTCAGCCACGTGCCATCCGGATGAAAGCCTCGATCCGGGCGGCATCCTTGATGCCCTTGGCCGCTTCCACGCCGCCGCTGACGTCGACGGCGAAGGGTTGCACCTGGCGCACCGCTTCGCCGACGTTCTCCGGGGTCAGTCCACCGGCCAGCACCACGGGCTTTGCCGCATTCCGGGGCACAAGGCCCCAGTCAAAGGCCTCTCCGGTGCCACCCGGAGTGCCCGGAACGTAGGTATCGAGCAGAACGCCCCGTGCGCCCGGGTAACGGGCGATGGCAGCGGCGATATCGTCGCCCGGCTTGACCCGCAACGCCTTGATATAGGGCCGACCGTAGCGCCCGCATTCTTCGGGGGACTCATCGCCGTGGAACTGCAACAGGTCCAGGGGCACTTCAGCCAGGACCTGTTCGAGCGCCTCCCGAGGCATGTCGACGAACAGGCCGACGGTGGTCACGAAAGGCGGCAGCGCCTCGATGATCGCCCGCGCCTTCGCCGCGGTAACCGCTCGCGGACTCTGGGCGTAGAACACGAAACCCAGGGCATCGGCGCCAGCGGCGACCGCCGCCAGGGCGTCCTCAAGACGGGTAATGCCACAGATTTTGATGCGAACGGCTGGCAAGATGCGGGCACCTTAAGGGGAAAGGTCAGGGATGTTAGCAAAGGGCCAACGCAGCGTCAGCCCATGGAATCGGGCAATCCTGATAGAAAATGTGGCCCGAGGTAGCGCTGCGGAAGCTCGAACTCCTCCGGGTATTCCACGCGCACCAGATAGAGGCCATAAGGATGCGCGGTGACCCCCCCTTCGCGCCGGATGCGCCCCTCCAGGACCTGCTGCGCCCATTCCTCGGGCCGCTCGCCGGCGCCGATGGTCATCAGCACGCCGGAGATATTGCGCACCATGTGGTGAAGGAAGGCGTTGGCGCGGATATCCAACACTATCATCCGGCCATGCTCGATCAGTTCCAGGTGGTGGACCGTCTTGACGGGGGACTTGGCCTGGCACTGGCGGGCCCGGAAGGCGCTGAAGTCATGGGTGCCCACCAGGCAGCGGGCGGCTTCGCGCATGCGCTGGATGTCCAGCGGCCGGTGGTTCCAGGTGACCTCTTCAGCCAGGTGCGCCGGGCGGATCGGGTCGTTGTAGATCACGTAGCGGTAGCGACGCGCCATGGCGCTGAAGCGTGCGTCGAAATGCCTGGGCATGGCTTTCGCCCAGGTCACGCTGATGTCATTGGGGAGATTGGCGTTCGCACCCATGATCCAGGTGTGCTCGGAGCGCGCCACCGGCGTGTCGAAATGCACCACCTGGCCACTCGCATGGACCATGGCATCGGTACGCCCTGCGCAACTGAGCACCACGGGCGCTCCGCCGGCCACACGACCCAGCGCCTTCTCGAGCGCCTCCTGGATGGACGGGACGCCCTTGATCTGGCGCTGGAAGCCGCGGTAGCGCGACCCCTTGTACTCCACGCCGAGGGCGATTCTGTAAATGCCGGCGGCAGCCTCCTGGGCTGCCGCGTCGGGTACTACATGTGTCATCTATCTATCAGCTGAGTCGTGCGATGAGCTCGCGCGCTTCCTGTTGCTGGGTGTCGCTCCCCTCGGACATGACCTCGTCGAGGATGTCGCGAGCACCTTCGGTGTCACCCATGTCGATGTAGGCACGAGCCAAGTCCAGTTTGGTCGCGGTTTCGTCGGTACCGGACAGGAAATCGAAATCGTCTTCCCCGCCCAGACCAAGATCGAGGTCCGAGTCATCGCCATCCAGGGAGGCGACCGGCTCGGGCTCAAGGCTGGGTTGCTGCAGGCTGTCGGAGAGCTGGTCGAGCTCGGCGGTCACTTCGTCCAGCTGCGCCGCGAAACTGTCGTTGTCGGGCAGCGATTCGGCAACCGGCTCATCCGGCAGCGACAGATCGAAATCCGCCGGTAGGTCGAGCAGGCCAGAGCCGCCCACCTCCACGTCTCGAACCGAGGACGGAGCGGACTGCGGGACATCCGGCTCGCTGTCGAGGCTGAGCAGGAAATCGTCCTCGTCGGCAGCTGCCGGTGCGGACGCGGGCTCGAGATCCAGACTGAAGTCGGCGAGATCGTCATTGAGCTCCAGGCTTTCATTACCGCTCGACAACAGGTCGCTGGCGCCGATATCAAGATCGAAGTCCAGGTCATCACCGGCCTTGGCCGGCTCCGACGGAACGTCCAGGGCCAGGTCGTCGAAGTTGAGTTCGCTGACCGGCGCGGCGACAGGCTCGATGGCAGCCGGCTTATCGCCCGCCAGTTCGAGATCCAGTTCCAGGTCATCGCCGAGATCGTCCAGGCTCAGGTCAAAGGCGTCATCCGGGTCGGCACCCGGCGCAAGGGGTGCCGCCGGTTCATCGTCCAGGGTGAGATCGTCCAGACTGAAGCTGTCCAGGTCGTCGGCGGCAGCCAGGCCGACAGCGGTAGCGGTGACCGCGGCGACGGCCATGGCCGGGTAGCGATTGTTCAACTGCTCGATCTCGGCGTTGGCACCGCCGATCTCGCGAAGCTCGCGCTCCTGGCGTCCGAACCCTTCACGATCGCCCTGCTCCGCATGGACTTCCATCAGCTTCAGGCGCAGGTCACTGCGATGAGGCTCGTCGTTGATGGCGTTCTGCAGCAACTCGGCGGCCTGATTGAAGCGTCCGTAGGCGATATAGATGTCGGCCTCGCTGAGGACATCGCTGGTCTGCGCAGCGACGCGCTCGTCCGCCTTCGTGGAGGCGACGGCGGGCGATTCATCACCCAAATCCAGATCGCGGTCATCGAGGGAAGAGAAGCTGTCGTCCTTCAGGTCGAGATCGCCGTCGAACGGGCTCGTCTCGTCCTCGGCGGCCAGGCTCTTCTGCAGCTCGGATTCCTTCATCGCATTGCGACGGGACAGGATCATCAGCAGCACCAGAAGCGCCACCAGCGCACTGCCACCGGCAATCAGCAGCAACATCGGATTGGCCAGCACGTCATCGATGATGCTGGACTTCGGAGGCTCGGCTGCGGGCGCCGCTGGAGCGGACTGCACAGGCTTGGCCGGTTCCGTCGGTTTGGCGGGCGCGGCTGGCTTGGCGGGTGCGACAGGCGCGGCCGCAACCGGTTCCGCAGGCTTGGCCGGCGCGGGCGCCGCCGCAATCGGCTCGGCCGGCTTGGCAGGCTCCACTGCAACGGGCTCGGCGGGCTTGACGGGTTCAGCAGCGGTTGCCGGGGCGGCCGGCTGGGCGGGCGCTGCAGGCGCAACAGGCGCCGGGGCCGGCTCGGCCGACGCGGCAGCAGCTGGTGCCTGCTTGGTCTGGGCGCCCAGCTCGGACTGCAGCTTGGCGAGTTGATCGTCCTTGAGCTGGATGAGGCGCTGCAGCTTGTCCATCTGGCTCTGCAGGTCGCTCATGCGGCTCTTCAATTCGTCGTTCTCGCGACGGGTGGAGTCCAGGCTCTCCTGGGTCACCGCCAGCTTGTCGCTGAGGGCCTTGCTTTCGCCGTTGGCCCCCTTGTCGCTGCCACTCGCGGCCTTGCCGCTGGCAGCCGACACCAGGCGCAGACTGTCCTGCGCCTCCACCCTCTCGGGCGCAGCGCCTGCGCTGGCACGCTTGGTCGCATCGAGCTGGCGCTGCCCCTGGCTGGCCAGGGTGCGTCCGTCGCGCCAGGCGCTGTTCTGCGCCTGGACCTGGGCCAGGGCCTCGGCCTGGCTGCGACTGGCGATCTGCTTCTCATCAGGCAGGCGCAGCACCTGGCCGCTTTTCAGGCGATTGATATTGCCATCGATAAAGGCGTCGGGGTTCAGGTCCTGGATGGCCAGCATGGCCTGGTGAACGGAACCGCTGGCACGGGTTCGCTCAGCGATCTCCCAGAGGGTATCGCGGGATGTGGTGCGGTACTGGTCGGTCGGGGCCCGGGGCACCGGTGCCGCGGCGGGCGCGCTCGGGCGCGGGGCGGCCACGGGTGCCGGGGCGGTGGGTCGTACCGCGGCGGGCGCGACGGCCGGGCGCGGCGCGGGCGCCGGGGCGGAGACCGGAATCTGCGGAGCGGAAGCGGCTGCGGCCTGGGGGGAATAGAGCGGCGGGTCCAGCAGCAGCGTGTACTCCCGCAACAGGCGCCCATTGGGCCAGAGCACTTCCACCAGGAAGTTGAGGTAGGGCTCTCGTACCGGCCTGGTGGACGTTACCCGGATGACGCTGCGGCCATTGGGTTTGATCACCGGCGTGAACTTGAGGTCCTGGAGGAAGTACTGGCGATCCACGCCGGCCTTGGCGAAGTCCTCCGGGGCGGCCAGGCTCGGCTTGAGCTCGGCCGAAGCCAGATCGCGCACCTCCAGCAACTCGATCTCCGCATCCAGGGGCTGGTTCAGCGAGGAACGCAGGGTAACTTCCCCCAGCCCGAGGGCGTGGGCCATACCCGAGGTCAGCGCGGACGCGGCCGCGATTGCCAGCACAAGTTTGCGAAGCCGAACCATAGAGTAATTCCCTTGTTTTATCTTTTTTCCCGCGGAGCGAGAGGAGGGTCTTGAGTCGCTGCCATGCGCGCCTGTGCGGCGGCTCCCCGTCAACGATAAGGCCGAGCCAGTAGTATCAAGCTAGAATATTTCTACCGATTTTCAGGTAAGTATCTTTGACAGATAGTGTTTTATCAACAACTCGGCCGACTGCACAGCATTGAGCGCCGCGCCTTTTCTTGCATTATCTGAAGCAATCCACAAATTGAGTTCGCAGGGGTCATCGAGGCCGCCGCGAACCCGCCCGACGTAAACGGCATCCTGGCCCACCGCGTCGCCGACGGCGGTCGGATAGTCGCCCTCCTCCTCCACGAATTCCACCCCTGGCGCCTGCGCCAGGCGCTGGCGTACCGCATCGATATCCACCTCGCGCTCGGACACCAGGGACAGTGCCAGGCTGTCGCCGAAGAACACCGGTGCCAGGGCGCAGGTGGCCGCCACGCGAAGGTCCGGCTCAGCCAGCAACTGGCGGAGTTCGCCCGCCAGGCGACGCTCCAGGGCGATATGCCCCTCGGCATCCGGCACACCCGCCTGCGCCAGGATGTTGAAGGCGATCTGGCGATCGAAGAAACGTGGTTCCAGCGGTCGGGCATTGAGCAGTTCGGCCGTCTGGCGCGCCAGCTCGTTCACGCCCTCACGCCCACGACTGGACACCGCCAGGCTCGCCAGCACGCTGACGCGCCGGGGCCTGACCAGGTCGCGCAGGGGCGCCAGCACGCAGGCCAGGGCAACGGCGGACGCGCTGGGACTGGTGAGCTGGTAAGGCGCATCCAGCCTTTGGAGAAGTTCCGGATTGGCTTCAGGCACCAGGCTGGGCGCCTGCATCGGGTCCAGGGCGCCGGACAGGTCGATCAGCGAACAGCCTGCCGCGCTGGCGCGCGCCGCGAAACTGCGGGTGACCGACTCGCCGGCCGCGAAGAAGGCCAGCTTCACCTGGGAGAAGTCGAACTCGGCCACATCCCGGACACGCAGGTTGCGCCCCTTGAACGGCACGGAGGCACCGGCGGATTCGCCACTGGCCAGGAGATGGAGATTGCCGACTGGAAATTCCCGCTCATCGAGGAGCTGGACAAGGGTCTCACCGACGGTGCCGGTGGCGCCGATCACGGCGATATCGAGGGATTGGCTCATGGGGAAAGGACTTCTGGCGATGCGAGGAGCGGCACTTTAACCGCCGTTCCCGCAGCCAGGCAATCGAGGTTCAGGGGGCGCCGACGAGCCTCATCGGCGCCCGACCCGTACTCAGCGCTCCAGCAGGATGCGCAGCATGCGGCGCAGGGGCTCGGCGGCACCCCACAGCAGCTGGTCACCCACGGTGAAGGCACCGAGGTACTGGGAGCCCATGTTGAGCTTGCGCAGACGTCCGACCGGAACGGTCAGGGTGCCGGTCACGGCGGTGGGGGTCAGCTCGCGCATGCTGATCTCGCGCTGGTTCGGCACCAGCTTCACCCAGGGATTGTGCTGGCTGATCATGCCCTCGATATCCGCGATGGGCACATCCTTGTTCAGCTTGATAGTCAGCGCCTGGCTGTGGCAGCGCATGGCGCCGATGCGCACGCAGATGCCGTCCACCGGGATCGGGCTCTTGAAACGACCGAGGATCTTGTTGGTCTCGGCCTGGCCCTTCCACTCTTCGCGGCTCTGGCCGTTGGGCAGTTCCTTGTCGATCCAGGGGATCAGGCTGCCGGCCAGGGGCACGCCGAAGTTCTCGGTGGGGAAGTCTTCACCGCGCATGGCTTCGGCGACCTTGCGGTCGATGTCGAGGATGGCGCTGGCCGGGTTGGCCAGGTCATCGGCGACCGCCGCATGGGTCGCGCCCATCTGCTTGATCAGCTCGCGCATGTTCTGCGCACCGGCGCCGGAGGCGGCCTGATAGGTCATGGCGCTCATCCACTCCACCAGACCCGCTTCGAAAAGGCCGCCCAGGGCCATCAACATCAGGCTGACGGTGCAGTTGCCACCAATGTAGTTCTTGGTGCCGGCGTCCAGTTGCTGGTCGATGACACGGCGGTTGACCGGGTCCAGCACGATCACGGCGTCGTCCTGCATGCGCAGGCTGGAGGCCGCGTCGATCCAGTAGCCGTTCCAGCCGGCCTCGCGCAGCTTGGGAAACACCTCGTTGGTGTAGTCGCCGCCCTGGCAGGTGAGGATCACATCGAGGGTCTTCAGCTCGTCAATGCTGTAGGCATCCTTCAGCGGGGCAATGTCCTTGCCGACCGCGGGGCCCTGGCCACCGACATTGGAAGTGGTGAAGAACACCGGCTCGATCAGGTCGAAATCCCGCTCTTCCAGCATGCGCTGCATGAGAACGGAACCCACCATGCCGCGCCAACCGATCAGACCTACACGCTTCATGACAACTACACCTTTCTTGAAAAAGTGGGCCGCTGGAAATCCAGCGAGCCCGACAGATTACAGATTACGCAGGGCCGCGACCACTGCATCGCCCATCTCGCGAGTACCGACCCTGGTCGCACCCGGCGAGTAGATGTCGCCCGTGCGCAGCCCCTGGTCGAGGACCAGGCTGACAGCCTTCTCGATGGCATCGGCGGCCACTGTCTGGTTGAAGCTGTAACGCAGCATCATCGAGACCGAGAGAATGGTCGCCAAGGGGTTGGCGATACCCTGGCCGGCGATATCCGGCGCCGAGCCATGGCAGGGTTCGTACATGCCCTTGTTGTTCGAATCCAGCGAAGCAGAAGGCAGCATGCCGATGGAACCGGTGAGCATGGAAGCCTCATCCGACAGGATGTCACCGAACATGTTGTCGGTCACCATCACGTCGAACTGCTTGGGCGCGCGCACCAGCTGCATGGCGGCGTTGTCGACGTACATATGGCTGAGCTCGACGTCCGGGTAGTCCTTGGCCACTTCCTCCACCACTTCGCGCCACAGCTGGCTGGAAGCGAGAACGTTGGCCTTGTCCACCGAACAGAGTTTCTTGCCGCGCACGCGGGCCATGTCGAAACCGACGCGGGCGATGCGGCGGATCTCGCTCTCGCTGTACGGCAGGGTGTCGTAGGCCTGGCGCTCGCCGTTCTCCAGCACGCGCTGCTCGCGGGGCTGGCCGAAGTAGATGCCGCCGGTCAGTTCACGGACGATGAGGATATCCAGGCCGGAGACCACTTCCGGCTTGAGGCTGGAGGCCTCGGCCAGTTGCGGGTAGAGAATGGCGGGGCGCAGGTTGGCGAAGAGTCCCAGTTGCGAGCGGATCTTCAGCAGGCCGCGTTCCGGCCGGATGTCACGCTCGATCTTGTCCCACTTCGGGCCGCCCACGGCGCCCAGCAGTACCGCGTCGGCCTTGCGGGCGCGCTCCAGGGTCTCGTCGGCCAGCGGCACGCCGTGCTTGTCGATGGCGGCGCCACCGATGACGTCCTCGGTCAGTTCGAAGCCCAGCTGGAACTTGTCGTTCGCGACCTCCAGCACCTTGACCGCCTCGGCCATGATCTCCGGACCAATGCCATCGCCCGGGAGAATCAGAATCTGTTTGCTCATGAGTCTTTCCTTATATGCATGCGTCGAACCCAGGCGGCCGGCGTTGTGGCCCGCACCTGATGGCCCGGTTATCTCGTGGCCCACAGCACCAGGACGTCGGTGCTGAAGGAGCCGTCTTCGGTGATCTCGAAATACTCGCGCACTTCCTCGCCCACCGCTTTCTGCAGGGCGAGGATCGCATCGCGAAACACATCCGGCGTCCGCATCCGCGCAATCCAGGAGTCGAACTCCAGGCGCAGGCGCTGACGGGCATGGCGGTCGACGAACAGGCCCGCCTCGCTGACCTGCCGAAGCCATTCGGCGACGGAATAATCGCGCACATGACTGGTGTCACGCAGCACTTCCACTGCCTGCAAATGGGTGTCGAACAGCGGACTGCCCGGCGACGCCACATCGATGAAGGCTGCCGTGCCGCCCGGCTTCAGCACGCGACGCACCTCGCGCAGGGCCAGGCCCAGGTCGCTCCAGTGGTGCGCCGAATAGCGGCTGAAGACGAAATCGAAGCTGCCGTCGGCGAAGGGAAGACGTTCGGCCGCCCCGCGCTCGGTACGCAGATTGTCCAGGCCCCGCTCGGCGGCCGCAGCGGCGACCACTTCGAGCATCTGCCCGGAGAGGTCATACGCCACCACTTCGCCGACCAGTGGTGCGACATGGAAGCCGACATGCCCGGCGCCACAACCGAGATCGAGCACCCGGGCATCACACCGACCGTCCACGGCTGCCTGCAATTGCGCGAATTCCGCGCCCTGGGCATGCACGGCGCTGCTCAGGTAGGCGTTCGCCCGCTCACCGAATTGGCGCTGCACCACCTGCTCATGGGCCTTGTCGCTCACATCGGACTCCCCGCTGCTCAGGCGTCGCGGAACAGCCAGGGGCTGTCGGCACGGTGCTTCGTTTCGAACGCCTTGATGGCGTCGGCGTCCTGCAGGGTCAGGCCGATGTCGTCCAGCCCGTTGAGCAGGCAATGCTTGCGGAAGGCATCCACGTCGAAGCCGTACTGCTTGCCATCCGGCCGGGTCACGGTCTGGGCCGCGAGGTCGACGGTCAACTGGTAGCCTTCGGTGGCTTCGCATTGCTGGAACAGCTCATCCACTTCTTCATCCTTGAGGATGATCGGCAGCAGGCCGTTCTTGAAGCTGTTGTTGAAGAAGATGTCGGCATAGCTCGGCGCGATGATGGCGCGGAAGCCATATTCCTCCAGCGCCCAGGGCGCGTGCTCGCGGGACGAGCCGCAGCCGAAGTTCTCACGGGCCAGGAGCACGCTGGCACCCTGGTAGCGCGGGAAGTTCAGGACGAACTCCGGGTTCACCGGACGCTTGGAGTTGTCCTGGTTGGGTTGCCCCACATCCAGGTAGCGCCACTCGTCGAACAGGTTCGGGCCGAAGCCGGTGCGCTTGATCGACTTGAGGAATTGCTTGGGGATGATCTGGTCGGTATCGACGTTGGCGCGATCCAGCGGAGCGACGAGACCGGTGTGTTGGGTAAAGGCTTTCATCTCGACTCTCCTTCCTTACTTCAGCAACTCGCGAACATCGACGAAACGGCCGGTCACTGCGGCGGCGGCGGCCATGGCCGGGCTCACCAGGTGAGTACGACCACCGGCGCCCTGACGCCCCTCGAAGTTGCGGTTGGAGGTGGACGCGCAGTGCTCGCCACTTTCCAGGCGATCCGGGTTCATGGCCAGGCACATGGAGCAGCCCGGCTCACGCCATTCGAAGCCCGCCTCGATGAAGATCTTGTCCAGGCCCTCCTGCTCGGCCTGCCGCTTGACCAGGCCCGAACCCGGCACCACCAGCGCCTGCTTGATGGTTCCGGCGACCTTGCGACCCTTGGCCACTTCAGCGGCTGCACGCAGGTCCTCGATGCGGGAGTTGGTGCAGGAGCCGATGAATACGCGATCCAGCTGGATATCGGTGATCGCCTGGTTGGCAGCGAGGCCCATGTACTTCAGGGCGCGTTCGATGGAGCCCCGCTTGACCGGGTCGGCCTCGGCGGCCGGGTCCGGCACACGCTGGTCCACCGGCAGCACCATCTCCGGGGAAGTGCCCCAGCTCACTTGCGGCTTGATGTCCTCGGCCCGCATCTCCACCACGGTGTCGAAGTGGGCGTCGGCATCGGACACCAGACCGCGCCAGGCAGCCACGGCCTTGTCCCAATCGGCGCCCTTGGGCGCGAAGGGGCGGCCTTCGACGTAGGCGATGGTCTTCTCGTCCACGGCCACGAGGCCCACGCGGGCGCCGGCCTCGATTGCCATGTTGCAGAGGGTCATGCGGCCTTCCACGGACAGGTCACGAATGGCGCTGCCGGCGAACTCCAGGGCGTGCCCGTTACCGCCGGCGGTGCCGATGCGGCCGATGATCGCCAGCACGATGTCCTTCGCGGTGACACCGGCGGGCAACTGGCCCTCGACGCGCACCTGCATGTTCTTCATCTTCTTCGCCACCAGGCACTGGGTCGCCAGCACATGCTCCACTTCGGAGGTGCCGATGCCGTGGGCCAGGGCGCCGAAGGCACCGTGGGTCGAGGTGTGGGAATCACCGCAGACCACGGTCATACCCGGCAGGGTGGCGCCCTGCTCCGGGCCGACCACGTGGACGATGCCCTGGCGGACGTCGTTCATCTTGAACTCGAGGATGCCGAAGTCATCGCAGTTCTCGTCCAGGGTCTTGACCTGGATGCGCGACACTTCGTCGGCGATGGCTTCGAGGCCACCCTGACGCTCGGCCCGGGTGGTGGGTACGTTGTGGTCCGGGGTGGCGATGTTGGCGTCGATGCGCCACGGCTTGCGACCCGCCAGACGCAGCCCTTCGAAGGCCTGCGGCGAGGTCACTTCGTGGAGGATGTGACGATCGATGTAGATCAGCGACGAGCCATCGTCGCGTCGCTTCACCTCATGTGCATCCCAGAGCTTGTCGTAGAGCGTCTTGCCGGCCATGGTCGGGTCCTCATCAGGGTGTTTCGGTGCGTGGGGATCGAATGCCCCCTTCACGTGTGGGGTCGATGCTAGGGGGTTGCATCGAATAACTCAAATTCATATTTTTTATCCAAAGGATTCCAAAGAGGAATTCGTTTGGCTATAAGCCTGAGTTCGCGATTCCCTTCCTCAGCCCGTCGCCTGGAGTTCATCGACATGGATCTGGCCAGCCTCAACGCCTTCATCGCCATCGCAGAGACCGGCAGCTTCTCCGAAGCCGGCGAGCGCCTGCACCTGACGCAGCCGGCGGTGAGCAAGCGCATCGCCTCCCTGGAGCAGCAACTGAGCGTTCGCCTGTTCGACCGCCTGGGCCGGGAAGTGAGCCTGACCGAAGCCGGCCGCGCCCTGCTCCCACGGGCCTACCAGATCCTCAACGTGCTGGACGACACACGCCGCGCCCTCAGCAACCTGTCAGGCGACATCAGCGGCCGCCTGACCCTGGCCACCAGCCACCACATCGGCCTGCATCGCCTGCCCCCCCTGCTGCGCGCCTTCACCAAGGCCTACCCGCAGGTAGCCCTGGACATCCAGTTCCTCGATTCGGAAGTGGCCTATGAAGAGATCCTTCATGGTCGCGTGGAGCTGGCGGTGATCACCCTGGCGCCGGAAACCGCCCTGCCGGTGCAGGCCGTGCCGGTGTGGAACGACCCGCTGGACTTCGTCGCCGCGCCGGAGCATCCGCTGGCCCGGGACAAGACCATCTTCCTGCCTGACGTGGCCCGACACCCGGCGGTTTTCCCCGGCGGCAACACCTTCACCCATCACATCGTGCGCCGCATGTTCGAGGCCGAGGGGCTGACGCCCAACATCGCCATGAGCACCAACTATATGGAGACCATCAAGATGATGGTCTCCATCGGCATCGCCTGGAGCGTGCTGCCACGCACGATGCTGGACGATTCTGTGGTGCGCCTGCCGCTGCAGGATATCCAGCTCTCTCGCCAGCTGGGCTACATCCTGCATACCGAGCGCACCCTGTCCAACGCCGCCAAGGCCTTCATGGCGCTGCTGGACGCACAGCGGGACGATCTTGCGTACCTGTGATTCCAGCAGCTAACGTGAGCCGCAGGAGATGAACAAGAGGTCGGGACGGCGCGAGGAATCCAGCGACCCCCTCCCCGGACCCCTGCCCTGACACCTTAAGGGGCGCGCATGCGCAGACCCAGTGACTCGAATCCCCCGATCCCCCACATTCCCGCCCTGGACCCCGTCGCGTTCGAGCGTTCCTGGCAGGACGCCACAAGCCTGCTGGCCGCACTGAACGGCGCCCGACTGGGCGCCTGGTCCTGGGACATCGACTCCGGCCAGGTCAGCTGGTCACGCGGCGCCCAGGCGCTGTTCGGACTGGACCCGCGACAACCCCTGGAGCAGCCCCTGACCTACCTCGACCTGATCCCCGAGGAAGATCGCGAGGAGGTGTTGCGGCTGTTTCACGATGTGCTCGCCGGTCGCCCGACGGAGCGCGCCCTGCGCCACCGCATCCGCTGGCCGGACGGCAGCCTGCACTGGCTGGAAATAAACGGCAGCCTGCAACCCGGAAGCGAGGGCCGGCGGCGGATGGTCGGGGTGATCCGCGACGTCACCGTCCAGCGAGCCCAGGAACAGGCGCTGAAGGACAGCCAGGAGCGCCTCGACCTGGCACTGGAGTCCGCCGACCTCGGCACCTGGGATTGGCACATTCCCCAGGGCACCCTGTACGGCTCGGCCCGCGCCGCCATGCTTCACGGCCTGCCCCGGGCCCCCTTCGAAGGCGACATCCGGCGGTTCTTCGATTGCGTGCCGGCCGAAGATCGCCGGGCCATGCGCCGCACCTACCAGAACCTTCTGGACGGTCACCGCGACGAATACCAGTCCACCTACCGCACACGCCTCGGCAGCGGCAAGGTGCGTTACCTGGAGAGCACCGCCAAGCTCTACCGCGACGCCGACGGCCAGCCCCTGCGCATGACCGGCATCCTCATGGACATCACCGAGCGGGTCCGCCGCGAGCAGCGCCTGGCAGCCTCGGAGCAAAAGTTCGCCACGCTCTTCCAGGCCAGCCCCGACCCCATCTGCGTCTCTCGCATCCGCGATGGCCTGTTCATCGAGATCAATCCCAGCTTCAGCGACATCTTTGGATGGCAAGCGGGGGACATCGTCGGTCGCAGCGCTCCGGATATAGGGTTCTGGGCCGACACCGAACAGCGCACGCGGCTGTTCCAGCAACTGCTGCGGGACCAGGGCCTGGACAACGTGGAGGCACGCTTCACCACCCGCGACGGCCGACAGCTCACCTGCGTGGTGTCCAGCCGCTTCATCCGCGTCGAGCGCCAGCTCTGCATTACCACCACATTCCGCGACATCACCGATCGCCAGCTAGCCGAAGCGGCGCTGAAGGCCAGCCAGGAGAAGTTCGCCAAGGCGTTCCACTCCAGCCCGGACGCCATCACCATCACCGAGCGGGAAACCGGCCGCTACATCGAGGTCAACGAGGGATTTACGCGGCTCACCGGCTATCACCCGGACGAGGTGCTGGGACGCACCGCCGGCGAGATGCAGATCTGGGCGCATCCCGAGCAACGGGACCAGATGGTGGACCTGATCAAGCGCAACGGTCGCGTGCACCACCTGGAAATGCTCGGCCAGCACCGCGACGGCAGCCGCAAGATGGTCGAGGTGTCGGTCGAGCAGATCGAACTGGACGGCACGCCCTGCCTGCTACTCACCGCCCGGGATATCAGCGCCCTCAAGGATGCCCAGGCGCAGATCCAGCACCTGGCCTACCACGACCCACTGACCAACCTGCCCAATCGCGCCCTGCTGACCGACCGCCTCACCCAGCAAGTGGCGCTGCTGCAGCGCCACCACATGCGCGGCGCCCTGCTCTTCCTCGACCTGGACCATTTCAAGCACATCAACGATTCCCTGGGCCACCCGCTGGGCGACGCCGTCCTGAAGATGGTCACCGCCCGTCTGGAAGCCAGCGTGAGGCTGGAGGACACCGTCGCCCGGCTGGGTGGCGACGAGTTCGTGGTGCTGCTGACCGGCCTGGAAGGCAAGCGCTCGGAGGTCACTCGCCAGGTCCGCTCGATCGCCGATGAGCTCAGGCAGCTGCTGGCCCAACCCATGCTGCTGGACGGCCACCGCCTGCAGGTGACCCCGAGTATCGGCATCGCCTTGATCCCGGACCATGGCACCAGCCCGGCTGACCTGCTGAAGCGCGCCGATATCGCCCTGTACCGAGCCAAGGATTCCGGCCGCAACGCGATCCAGCTGTTCCGCAGCACCATGCAGGAAGCCGCCAGCGAACGCCTGAGGCTGGAGAACGACCTGCGCCAGGCCCTGGTGCGAGGCGAGTTCGAATTGCACTACCAGCCGCAGGTGGATGCCCGGGACAACCGCATCATCGGCGCCGAGGCCCTGCTGCGCTGGCAACACCCCAACCTCGGCCCGCAATCGCCCGGGTCGTTCATCCGGGTGCTGGAAGAGAGCGGCCTGGTCCTCGACGTGGGCGCCTGGGTACTGGATGAAGCCTGTCGCACCGGCCAGCGACTGCTGGCCGATGGCCTGGTCGACGCCGACCACTTCGACTTGAGCGTCAACATCAGCCCGCGGCAGTTCCGCCAGAGCGATTTCGTCGAGCGCGTGGAGCGGAGCCTGGCCAGTAGCGGCCTGCCGGCCCATGCGCTGACGCTGGAGATCACCGAAGGCATCGTGATCCAGAACCTGGACGACACCATCGGCAAGATGCGCCGACTGAAGCGACTGGGTGTCAGCTTCGCCATGGACGACTTCGGTACCGGCTACTCCTCGCTGACCTACCTCAAGCGCCTGCCGGTGGATGCGCTGAAGATCGACCAGTCCTTCGTCCGGGACTCCACACTGGACCCGAACGACGCCGAGATCATCCGTGCCATCGTCGCCATGGCCCGCAGCCTGGACCTGGAAATGGTCGCCGAGGGCGTGGAGCGACCGGAGCAACTGGCCTTCCTCGAGCAGCAGGGCTGCCACCTCTACCAGGGCTACCTGTTCAGCAAGCCGGTGCCCCTGGCGGAATTCAGGGCGCTGCTGACCCTCAGTCGCCAGGGCGAGGAAGCCCCATGCGCCAGCTCACCCGGCCAGGCGTTGCCCCCTGGCCCCTAGGGCGCAGCGCGGCTTACAGAGCCGTTCTCATCCAGCCCGCTCGGGCACCCGGATCGTCACGGACAGGGCCCGTGACTCTGAATCAGGCCCAAATGAAGAGGGCGCCCGCAGGCGCCCTCTGGTCTCAGCCGGGAACCATCAGCTCTCCAGTACCGGACGCTGCCCATTGATCGGGATGCGCTTGGCCTTGGCCTCCTCCGGAACCACGCGGACCAGGTCGATGTTCAGCAATCCGTTCTGCAGACCGGCAGCCCGGACCTCGATGTGGTCCGCCAGGCGGAAGGACAGCTTGAAGGCGCGCTGGGCGATGCCCTGGTGCAGGTAGGTGACCGACTCGTCGGTACGCTCGCGCTTGCCGCCAGCCACGGTCAGAACGCCCCGCTCGACCTGCAGTTCCAGGTCTTCTTCCTGGAAGCCGGCCGCGGCGATGACGATACGGTACTGGTCGTCACCGTGCTTCTCGACGTTGTAGGGCGGGTAGCCGCTGCCGGTCTCATTGCGCAGGGCCGACTCGAACAGATCGTTGAAGCGGTCGAAACCCACGGAATGACGGAACAGGGGGGCGAGGGAGAAAGCGTTGCTCATGATGATCTCCTGAATAATCAGCAAGTGTTCTGGATGCGGGACCCGACTTCGGCATCCCGCCATATTCCAGATAGGGACGCCGAAACGCATTTCAAGTCCCTGCCGATCACTCAGGGGGCGCGATCAGACCGCCTCGGCGAAATCCCGCTGGCGCTCGGACAGGCCCAGCCAGGCGTCGATACGGGCGCAATCCTGCTCGCGACGGATCTCCGCGAACAAGGCCACGGACTCGGGGTAGCTGCGCGTGAGCATGCCGAGCCATTGCTTGAGCCGCCCGGGCGCATAGCGCGGCGCCAGCTTTCGACGGGCCTGGAGCCAGAAGTCCCGGAGCAGCGGCAGGAGTTCATCCCAGGTCATTTCCGTGACCGTCTCCCCCCGGCGGGCGGCGGCGATCTGCCGGGCCAGGTCCGGGCGGGAAACCAGGCCGCGCCCGAGCATGATGTCCTCCACGCCACTGACCTGGCGGCAGCGATGCCAGTCATCCAGCGTCCAGACCTCGCCGTTGGCGAACACCGGGACCTTGACCACATCCTGAACCCGGGCGACCCATTCCCAATGGGCCGGCGGCTTGTACCCTTCCGCCTTGGTCCTGGCGTGCACCACGATCTGCTGCGCGCCACCTTCGGCCAGGGCCCGCGCGCAGTCCAGGGCGCCGTCGGGGCTGTCGAACCCGAGGCGCATCTTCGCCGTCACCGGAATGCTCGCCGGCACCGCTCGACGGACCTCGCGGAGGATGGCATGGAGCAACTCCGGCTCCTTGAGCAGCACCGCGCCGCCTCGGGACTTGTTCACCGTCTTGGCCGGGCAGCCAAAGTTGAGGTCGATCACCGGCGCCCCCAGCTCGCAGGCGAAGGCGGCGTTCTCCGCCAGGCACACCGGATCGGAGCCCAGCAACTGGACCCGCATCGGGGTTCCGGCGCGCGTGCGCGCGCCATCGGCCAGCTCGGGCGCCAGCTTCTCGAACGTACTGGCGGCCAGCAGCCGATCGCAGACGCGGATGAATTCGGTCACGCACCAGTCGATGCCGCCCACCCGGGTCAGCACGTCGCGAAGGATTTCGTCGACCAGCCCTTCCATCGGGGCCAGGGCGATTTGCATGGGACAGGCTCACAGGAAAAAGGCGCGTAGTTTACGCAGCATGACGGACGGCGTGTATCCCGGGGAGCATCCGGCGAGGTTCACCACCTGCGTGTCGTTCAGAACGAGCACGAGGTGTTCCTGGCGCCAGCCGCGGAGTAACGCTCAGAGCTCCAGCGGAAACGGCGGCTGAAGCGCACGGCCGTAGCCTTCCACGAACTCCACCGGCATCCGCTTGGGCCGGCCGCTGGACAGTTCGATGCAGACGAAGGTGGTCTTCGCCCGCAAGAGCGTGGCGCCATCCTCCGGACGCACCAACTGGAAGCGGCGATCCATCTTCAGGCGCTGGTCCGACTCGACGATCCAGGTGGCCATCTGCAGCGCCTGCCCTTCGTAGGCGGCCGCCAGGTAGTCGATCTCGTGACGCAGCACCGCCATGGCGCGATCGAGGCGGCGGTACTCGACCAGATCCAGCCCGAGACTCTGGGAATGGCGCCAGGCGCAGCGCTCCAGCCAGCTGACGTAGACGGCATTGTTGGCATGGCCGAGGCCGTCGATATCCTCGGCGGCGACGCTGATGTCGATGACGAAGGGGTCGGGCAGGTCCCAGCTCATGGATGCACCTCCAGGCTTGCGGCCAACTCACGGGCCTCGCTGGCCAGTTGGGTGATCTGGTCCCAGGCGCGGGCCCGGATCAGGCTGGACGGGGCGATCCAGGTGCCCCCCACGCAGGCCACATTGGGCAGGCGCAGGAAACTCAGCAGGTTGTCCGGCGTCACGCCGCCCGTCGGGCAGAACCGGATGCCGGTGAAGGGGCCCTTGAGGCTTTTCAGCATTTTCACGCTGCCGTTGCCGTTGGCCGGGAACAGCTTCAGCGAGCGATAACCGTATTCCAGCGCCAGCAGCACTTCCGAGGGGGTCATCACACCGGGCAGGTAAGGCAGCCCGGAATCCTCCGCCGCTGCGGCGAGGCGCTCGGTACAACCCGGGCTCACCGCGAAGTGAGCGCCGGCGTCACGCGCCTCCAGGAACTGTTCTGTGTGAATCAGGGTGCCGGCGCCGACCAGCAACGCCGGAAAGGCCTTGCGGATCGCCGACAGCGCCTCCAGGGCACGGGGCGTTCGCAGGGTCACTTCGAGAACCTCGACGCCCCCCGCCTGAAGCGCCCCCGCAAGGTCCACCGCCAGACCGGTGTCCTCGATCACCAGCACAGGCAGAACCGGTCGCGCCCGCTGCAGCACCACATCCATTGTCAGGCTCATGTCAGCTCTCCCCATTACCAAGCCATCGGGCCACGCCCGCCTCTATTCGCATGCGCAGCCAATCAACCTTGGAAGTAGAGCACCGTCGACAAGTCACCTGCCAGCCCCTCGGCGGGACAGCCGATCATCAGCGAGCGATAGTCGCCATGGCGGTACGGGGCTCGCCGACCTGGGACAGCAATTCGAGAACGGCCCCGATAAGCCCGGGGTCGGCCAGCAGGCGCTGATGGCCGCCTCGATCCAGGCAAAGCAACTGGCTGTCGAACCAGGCCTCGTGAATCACCCGCGCCTCGTCTGGGGGCACCACCGGATCATCGACGGCATGCACCACCAATCCCGGCATGTCCAACTGGTAGCGCTTGACGTCGAGATGGGCGGCCGGAATGCCCGCATGCTGCTCCACCAGCCTGACGAAATGCGCCTGTGCCTTGGGAGGCAGCCCCATGAAGCGCGCGAAACTGCGAAGCGGCCCGAGAATCCGGCTAGGCGCCGAAATGCTTACCAGGGCGCGGGCACGCAACCCCATCTGGCTGGCCAGCAGCGCACTGGCGCCGCCCATGGAATGACCAATGACCGCCTCCAAGGGGGGCAGCTCCCCGGCCGCCTCCAGCAAGGCCCTGGCAAACAGCACCACACTGGCCTCATGCCCGGGTGATCGGCCATGAGCCGGCCCCTCCAGCGCCACCACGCCATAACCCGCCTTGACCAGGGATTCGATCAGGTGGGCGAACTGGGTTGGACGCCCTTCCCAACCATGCATCAGCAGCACCGTGGGTCCACTCCCCCAGCGCAGGGCGGAGAGCCCGAAACGCAGGGTGATGCGCTCGGCGCTTGCCAGCAGAGGGAGCTCCCACTCACGGGGAGGCAGGTTGCGCGGCGTCATGAACTGTCGACGCATGCGACGAGCCACGGTGTAGGGCGCGAGGCGCCCCAAGGTGGCGTGGATGCCGCGAATCAGGCTCAGATTGTTCATGGTCCCACTCCTCAGATAACGGCTGCTTTGGCGGCGCGCAGTACACGATCGGACAGATCCCCTTTCCCCAGCGCACGGGAAAGGGCCAGGCCACCCACCATCAGGGCGATGTCGGCCAATGCCTGATCGAGTTCCTCGGGGCGCTCGCACATGAGAGCACCCAGCACTTCCAGATGCTCGGCCAGCAGGTCGCGGTAAACCTGCGGTAGTTGCGGCATGGCCGCCAGGGATGCAGGCAGAGGACAGCCAGACCGGGTCGCATCGCGATGTTTTCGTGACAGGTAGAATCCAGCCGCCAGGGCTCGCCGCTCGAGACCGGGAAGACCTGGATCGATCAGGGCCATCATGTCCCTGCGCTGCCGCAGCAGCTGCTCGAAGACTTCCAACATCAGCGCATCCTTGCTGCCGAAGTGGGCATAGAAGCCACCCACAGTCAGACCCGCCGCCGCCATGACATCGGCCAGGCCCGGCTCTTGCGGACCGCGCTGCAGCATCGCCGCCGCCGCAGCTTCCAGGATTCGCTCGCGGGTCTGGACCTTCTTCTCGCTCATGACTGGCTCCAGTTGAATTACATGCATAATATTATTTGCATAATACAAAAGCGCAAGACTTTTTCGAGTCCGCTCGTCAGCCGAAGGGATGGTTGGAAGATGGAAAAACAAAAGGGCCATTCCAGAGAGGAATGACCCTTGAAAAACCCGCATGGCGGGAAACTTGAATGTGGCGTCCCCTAGGGGACTCGAACCCCTGTTACCGCCGTGAAAGGGCGGTGTCCTAGGCCACTAGACGAAGGGGACAAGACCTTCTGTGAGCTGATCGCCGCTGGCGTACCCGCTCGGTGCGTGGCGCACCTTGATTGGTGGAGCTAGACGGGATCGAACCGTCGACCTCTTGCATGCCATGCAAGCGCTCTCCCAGCTGAGCTATAGCCCCGAAACCGCTTTCGGCTGCACCGAGTAACCGATGCGCTGGAATATGGCGTCCCCTAGGGGACTCGAACCCCTGTTACCGCCGTGAAAGGGCGGTGTCCTAGGCCACTAGACGAAGGGGACAAGACCTTCTGTGAGCTGATCGCCGCCGGCGTATCCGCTCGGTGCGTGGCGCACCTTGATTGGTGGAGCTAGACGGGATCGAACCGTCGACCTCTTGCATGCCATGCAAGCGCTCTCCCAGCTGAGCTATAGCCCCGAAACTGCTTTCGGCTGCACCGAGAAACCGATGCGGCTGGAATATGGCGTCCCCTAGGGGACTCGAACCCCTGTTACCGCCGTGAAAGGGCGGTGTCCTAGGCCACTAGACGAAGGGGACAGAACCTTCGAACAGCAGGGCCAGCACATGGCTGGCCCTGGTTGATGCACGAGGCATCGTATTTGGTGGAGCTAGACGGGATCGAACCGTCGACCTCTTGCATGCCATGCAAGCGCTCTCCCAGCTGAGCTATAGCCCCGAAACTGCTTTCGGCTGCACCGAGAAACCGATGCGGCTGGAATATGGCGTCCCCTAGGGGACTCGAACCCCTGTTACCGCCGTGAAAGGGCGGTGTCCTAGGCCACTAGACGAAGGGGACGAAACCTTCAAACCTTGACGCGACCCACTCTTGAAGGAGTGGTGGAGCTAGACGGGATCGAACCGTCGACCTCTTGCATGCCATGCAAGCGCTCTCCCAGCTGAGCTATAGCCCCGTCGCGAGGACGGGGCGCATATTAGGGGCGCCCCACCCCGCTGTCAACACAATTTTTTCTGCGGTTCGAAGTTTTTTATCTGGAAGAACAATCACTTACCCGCCACATGCCCGCGCAGCCGGAATGCGGCGCGGGCCGGCGACATCAGGCGATGGCGCCGAGGAGCTTCTCCCACTCCTTGGTTTCCTTCTTCGACACGCCACCGAGCAACTCGATAGCCTGGCGCAGGCGGAAACGACTGAGGTCCGCCCCAAGGATTTCCATGGCATCCAGCACCGAGACCGAACTGGCATGGCCGGTGATGGCCGGGAACATCAGCGGCATGACGTCACGCAGCTTGAGCCCCAGGTGCTCGGCGACCGCCTGGATGCACCCGGTGATGCGCTCCTTCTCCCACTGGCGCAGCGACTCGAGCTTCCAGAGCACCAGCTGCATGACCTGGCGGACCTGATCCGGGCTGAGCTTCTTGTGCTCGAACAGCTTCGCGTCCAGCGGCACGCCGCCGGAGAAGAAGAAGCCGGCCAGCGGGGCGATCTGGCTGAAGGTTTCCACCCGTCCCTGCACGTGGGGGGCGATTCGCATCAGGTACTCAGGATTAAGCGCCCATTTCTGCACCTCGGAGGCGAAGCGCTCCACCGGCAGTTCGCGGATCCACTGGCCGTTCAGCCAGGACAGCTTCTCCAGGTCGAAGATGGGGCCACCCAGGGAAACACGGGACAGGTCGAAGTGTTCGATCATCTCCGCCAGGGAGAACTTCTCCCGCTCGTCCGGCATGGACCAGCCCATGCGCCCCAGGTAATTGAGCATCGCTTCCGGGAGAAAGCCCATGCGCTCGTAGAAGGTGATGGACGTGGGATTCTTGCGCTTGGAGAGCTTGCTCTTGTCGGGGTTGCGCAGCAGCGGCATGTAGCAGAGCTTGGGCTGCTCCCAGCCGAAGTACTCGTACAACTTGATCAGCTTCGGCGCCGACGGCAGCCACTCCTCTCCGCGCAGGACGTGGGTGATGCCCATCAGGTGGTCATCCACCACGTTGGCAAGGAAGTAGGTGGGCAAACCGTCGGTCTTCATCAGGACCTGCATGTCCATGCGATCCCACGGGATCTCGACATCGCCACGGAGCATATCGGGCACCACGCAGACGCCTTCGCTCGGCACCTTCATGCGCACCACGTGCGGCTCGCCAGCGGCGATACGCTTCTCGGCCTCTTCCCGGTCGAGGTGCATGCAGTGACCGTCGTAGCGCGGGGTTTCCTTGCGCTCGGTCTGCTCGGCGCGCAGCTTGTCGAGGCGCTCGGCGGTGCAGAAGCAGGGGAAGGCATGGCCCTTGTCCACCAGCTCACGAGAATACTGCTTGTAGATCTCGCCACGTTCGCTCTGGCGATAGGGGCCATGGGGGCCTCCGACGTCCGGGCCTTCGTCCCACTCGATACCGAGCCAGCGCAGGGCGTCGAATATCTGCTGTTCGGACTCACGGGTCGAGCGCAACTGATCGGTATCTTCGATGCGCAGGATGAACTGACCGCCGTGCTGGCGCGCGAAACACAGGTTGAACAGGGCGATGTAGGCGGTGCCCACGTGCGGGTCACCGGTGGGCGACGGCGCGATACGGGTACGGACGGTGGTCATGGTGGTCTCGAAACTCTAGGTCGATCAAAGGCGCGATCTTATCAGGGTGGCCGCGCCCGGCTCCAGCAGATGGCCGTCCTGCAGCGGCAGGCTGCGCATCAGGAAGTCCAGGAAAGCCTTGACCTTCATCGCCTGGAATCGTCGTGACGGGTAGACGGCATAGATTTCCCCGACCGGTAATCGCGCTTGTGGCAATAGCTCCACCAGCTCGCCGGAGTGGACGGCATCCTCGGTGATCATCAGCGGCAGCGAGGCGATGCCGGCGCCACCGATCACCGCCTCGCGGGCGAAAGTGATGTTGTTGCATTGCAGCACCCACTGACAGGGCACGCTCTCACCCAGGATCGGCCAGTGCCTCGGGGAGTCCTGGGGTAGCAGCACCGCCCGGTGGCGTACCAGGTCAGCCACCGCCCGCGGGGTGCCATGGGCCGCCAGGTAAGCCGGGCTGGCACAGAGCCTGCGACCGTTTTCGAAGAGCTTGCGAGCGATCAGGGTGGAATCCTGTGGCTGGCCCACCAGGATGGCGATGTCGACCCCCTCCTCCAACGGATCCACGTTACGCGAGGTGATCTCCACTTCAGCGGTGATCTGCGGGTACTGACTCATGAAACTACCCAGGACCCGCCCGAGGAACAGCTGGCTGAACTCGATGGGCGCCGTCACCCGCAGCAGCCCTGAAGGCTCCTGCTGCAACTGCATCACCGCCTGCTCCGCCTCGGCGAAGTCCAGCATGATCTGCCGGCAGCGCTCGTAATAGGCCTGGCCCACTTCGGTCAGGCGCAACTTGCGGGTGGTGCGATTGAGGAGACGCACGCCCAGGCGCTCCTCCAGCAGGGCGATGCGCCGGCTCACGGTGGACTTCTGCATACCCAGGCTCTGAGCCGCCTGGGTAAAGCTGTGGCACTCCACCACCCGGGTGAAGATCAGCGCATCATCCAGCCCCATTATTGTTCCCCATCAGCAACAAAGTTTCCGAATTCTAGCGACTACTTGGGAACAGGGAACACTGATAGGCTCGCAACATTCTGCAAAAAATTCGAGCCCACCAAGCCATGCCTGTAAAAGTGCAACGCCGCCTCTTCATCTTCACGGCCCTCGTCGCCCTGGTGGCTGCCGGCCTCTTCACTCACTGGTTGCTCATCGGGCGCTTCGTCGAGGCCACAGACAACGCCTACGTCCAGGGCGAAATCACCCGCATCTCCAGCCAACTGGGCGCACGCATCGACGAAGTGCTGGTCAGCGACAACCAGCACGTCAAGAAGGGCGATCTACTGGTGCGACTGGAGGCCGATGACTTCAAACTGGCCCTGGAACGTGCTCGCGCCCAGTTGGCGACTCGCGAGGCGGAACTGTCCCAGGCGCGCAGCAAGCTCACTCAGCAATCCAGCCTGATCGCCGCCAGCCAGGCGGAAGTCGCCGCCAGCCAGGCCACCCTGGGCCGCGCGCAGATCGACCTGTCCCGCGCGCAGACACTGCGCAAACCGGGGTACGTTTCAGAGGAACGCGTCACCACCCTGTCCGCCGACTCCCGCGTGGCCCGCTCCCAGGTCGCCAAGGCCCAAGCCGACCTGAAGGCCCAGCGCCAACAGGTGGATGCGCTGAATGCCGAGATCAAGCGGCTGGATGCCCTGATCGCCAACGCCCGGGCCGACGTGGCCCAGGCCGAGATCAACCTTGGCCGCACCGAAGTACGCTCACCGGTGGATGGCCGGGTGGGGCAGCGCGCCGCCCGGAATGGCCAGTATGTCCAGGTGGGCGCACACCTGCTGTCGCTGGTTCCCGACGCCGACATCTGGGTCCAGGCCAACTTCAAGGAAACCCAGATCGAACACATGGAACCCGGCCAGGCCGCGGAGTTGGTGTTCGACAGTTTTCCCGACACCCCGATCCAGGGCCGCATCGATAGCCTGTTCGCCGCTTCAGGAGCCCAGTTCAGCCTGCTGCCGCCGGACAACGCCACCGGCAACTTCACCAAGGTCGTGCAACGCATCCCGGTGAAGCTGACGTTCTCCGCCGACAACCCACTCGCCGGCCGCATCCGCCCAGGCATGTCCGTCCTCGTCAAGGTGCACCTCAAGGCGGAGAGCCATGGCGGCTGACGACCTCCTCCGACCCAGCGGGGAACCGTCCCGAAGAGACTGGATCGCGGTGATGAGCGCCATGCTGGGCGCCTTCATGGCAGTGCTGGACATCCAGATCACCAACTCCTCCCTGAAGGATATCCAGGGCGCGCTTTCCGCCACCCTGGAGGAAGGCTCCTGGATCTCCACCTCCTATCTCGTGGCGGAGATCATCATGATCCCCCTCACCGCCTGGCTGGTGCAGTTGCTGTCCGCACGTCGCCTGGCCGTCTGGGTGTCCATTGGTTTCCTGCTCTCCTCCCTGCTCTGCTCCCTGGCCTGGAGCCTTGAGAGCATGATCCTGTTCCGGGCCATGCAGGGCTTCACCGGGGGCGCGCTTATCCCGCTGGCCTTCACCCTGACACTGATCAAGCTGCCCGAACATCATCGCGCCAAGGGCATGGCCCTGTTCGCCATCACTGCCACTTTCGCCCCCTCCATCGGCCCGACCCTGGGTGGCTGGCTGACGGAGAACTTCGGCTGGGAGTACATCTTCTATATCAACGTGCCCCCCGGCCTGCTGATGATCGCCGGCCTGATGTACGGCCTGGAGAAAAAACCCCCTCACTGGGAGCTGCTGAAGCGCACCGACTACGCCGGCATAGTGACCCTGGGCCTGGGCCTCGGCTGCCTGCAGGTGTTCCTGGAGGAAGGCCATCGAAAGGACTGGCTGGAGTCGCAGCTGATCGTCGGTCTGGGCAGCGTGGCGCTGGTGAGCCTGATCCTGTTCGTCATCCTCCAGGTTTCGCGCCCAAACCCGCTGATCAACCTGGGCATCCTGAAGAACCGCAACTTCGGCCTTTCCAGCATTTCCAGCGTGGGCCTGGGGATGGGCCTCTACGGCTCGATCTATGTGCTGCCGCTGTACCTGGCCCAGATCCAGGGTTACAACGCACTGCAGATCGGCGAGGTGATCATGTGGATGGGCGTTCCCCAGCTGTTTCTCATTCCGCTGGTACCCAAGCTGATGAAGGTGGTCCCACCCAAGCTCCTCTGCGCCCTGGGCTTTGGCCTGTTCGGCTACGCCAGCTTCGCGTCGGGGGTGCTCAACCCCGATTTTGCCGGCCCGCAGTTCAACCAGATCCAGATCATTCGCGCCCTCGGCCAGCCGCTGGTAATGGTGACGGTGTCATTGATCGCCACCGCCTACATCCAGCCTCAGGACGCCGGATCGGCTTCAAGCCTGTTCAACATCCTGCGCAACCTGGGCGGGGCCATCGGTATCGCCTTACTGGCCACCCTGCTGGATGCGAGAGCCAAGGTGTATTTCGACTACCTGCGTGAATCCCTGGTGCCCGGCAATCCCCAGGTAGCTGAACGCCTGGCATTGCTCACCGAGAAGCTGGGTAGCGAACAGGCGGCCCTCGCCAAGCTCAGCGAGATCGCCCACCAGCAGGCCAGCATCATGGCCTACAACGACGCGTTCCATTTCATCGGCATCGCCTTGGGCGTCAGCATGCTCGCCGTACTGCTCACCCGTGCCCTGCCCGTCGGCACTGCCGGCAACACTGCCGCCGCCCACTGAACCCAACGCCGGGATGAAGGAGCGCGACGCGGCCGGCGCTGAAACCTTCGCGCAAAAGGGCTGCCGTCACACCTTGAGCAGTCGCTCGCGCAACTTCTGGATCTCGTCGCGCATCTGCGCAGCCGCCTCGAACTCGAGATCGCGGGCCAGCTGGAACATCTTCTCTTCCATCTGACGGATACGCTTGGTGATCTCGTTCGGCGACTTGAGCTCCGCCTCGTAGCGAGCGCTTTCTTCAGCCACCTTGGCCATCGCCTTGCGCTTGTTGCTCCGGGAGCCCGGCACCGTGGCCCCCTCGAGAATATCCTGAATGTCCTTCTTGACGCCTTTCGGCACAATTCCATGGGCTTCGTTGAAGGCCACCTGCTTGGCGCGGCGACGCTCGGTCTCGCCGATCGCACGCTGCATCGAGCCGGTCATGTTGTCCGCGTAGAGGATCGCCTTGCCATTCAAGTTGCGCGCGGCACGACCGATGGTCTGGATCAGGGACCGCTCGGAACGCAGGAAACCCTCCTTATCGGCGTCGAGGATGGCCACCAGGGAAACCTCGGGCATATCAAGGCCTTCGCGCAGCAGGTTGATCCCAACCAGGACATCGAAGGCGCCGGTGCGCAGGTCCCGAATGATTTCCACCCGCTCCACCGTGTCGATGTCCGAGTGCAGGTAGCGCACCTTCACATCGTGGTCGGCCAGGTAGTCGGTGAGGTCCTCCGCCATGCGCTTGGTGAGCGTCGTCACCAGCACCCGTTCCTCGACGGCAACGCGCTTGCGAATCTCCGAAAGCAGGTCGTCCACCTGGGTAGTCGCTGGACGCACTTCCACTTCCGGGTCCACCAGCCCGGTGGGACGCACCACCTGCTCGACCACCCGGCCAGCGTGTTCGCCCTCGTAGGGACCGGGCGTGGCCGAGACGAAGATGGTCTGGGGACTGATTGCCTCCCACTCGTCAAAACGCAAAGGACGGTTGTCCAGCGCCGAAGGCAGACGGAAGCCGTACTCCACCAGGGTTTCCTTGCGTGAGCGGTCACCCTTGAACATCGCGCCAACCTGGGGAACGGTGACATGGGATTCGTCGATCACCAGCAGCGAGTTGGCTGGCAGATAATCGTAGAGCGTCGGCGGCGCCTCACCAGACGCACGGCCGGAGAGGTAGCGGGAATAGTTCTCGATGCCATTGCAATAACCCAGTTCGAGGATCATCTCCAGGTCGAAGCGGGTACGTTGCTCCAGGCGCTGGGCCTCTACCAGTTTGTTGGCGGCTCGCAGTTGCTCCAGGCGTTCCTTGAGCTCTTCCTTGATCTGGTCGACCGCCTCCAGCAGCACCTCGCGGGGGGTCACGTAGTGGCTCTTGGGATAGAAGGTGAAGCGCGGCAGCTTGCGAATGACCTCTCCCGTCAGGGGATCGAATGCAGCAAGGCTTTCCACTTCATCATCGAACAGTTCGACGCGGATCGCCTCCAGGTCGGATTCCGCCGGAAAGATATCGATCACGTCTCCGCGGACCCGGAAGGTGGCGCGCGCGAAGTCCATGTCGTTGCGGGTGTATTGCAGTTCCGCCAGACGGCGCAACAGCGTCCGCTGGTCCAGGCGGTCGCCCCGGTCGATGTGCAGCACCATTTTCAGGTAGGACGCCGGATCACCAAGGCCGTAGATCGAGGAGACCGTGGCGACGATGATGGCGTCGGACCGCTCCATCAGCGCCTTGGTCGCGGACAGGCGCATCTGCTCGATGTGGTCATTGATAGACGCGTCCTTCTCGATATAGGTATCGGAGGACGGAACGTAGGCTTCCGGCTGGTAGTAGTCGTAGTAGGAAACGAAATACTCGACCGCATTGTTCGGAAAGAAGGCCCGGAACTCACCGTAAAGCTGTGCGGCAAGTGTCTTGTTGGGAGCCAGGACCAAGGTCGGACGCTGCACCTGGGCGATGACATTGGCAATACTGAACGTCTTGCCGGAGCCGGTCACTCCCAGCAGCGTCTGGTGCGAAAGACCCGCCTCCAGCCCCTCCACCATCTGGCGAATGGCCTCCGGCTGGTCGCCGGCGGGCTTGAAGCGGGTGACGAGCTGGAACTCCGACATGCTGACCTCGACGTCTTGGATGTGACACCTCGGCGGGGCGGGCGTCATACCTGGAGGAAAGCCTGCGCGCGTTGTCGCCGCAGGCCGCCTGGGCCGCTATAATACCGGCCCGATTGCGCAACCCCTAGCGCACATCGTTCGGGGTTGCATCCCATCCTCACCCTCCTTCTCCGAGCTGCCGCATCATGAGTCTGTTTTCTGCCGTCGAAATGGCTCCGCGTGATCCTATCCTGGGTCTCAACGAAGCGTTCAACGCCGACACCCGTGCCAACAAGGTCAACCTGGGCGTGGGCGTCTACTACAACGAGCAAGGCCGTATCCCGCTCCTGCGCGCTGTAGCGGAAGCGGAAAAGGCCCGCATCGAAGCCCATGCACCCCGTGGCTACCTGCCGATCGAAGGCATTGCCGCCTATGACCAGGCCGTACAGAAACTGCTGTTCGGTGCCGATTCCGCCCTGCTGGCCGAAGGTCGCGTTGTGACCACCCAGGCCGTCGGCGGTACCGGTGCCCTGAAGACCGGCGCCGACTTCCTCAAGCGCCTGCTGCCGAATGCCGTCGTCGCCATCAGCGACCCGAGCTGGGAGAACCACCGCGCCCTGTTCGAGTCCGCCGGTTTCCCGGTACAGAACTACCGCTACTACGATGCCGCCACCAATGGCGTGAACCGTGCCGGCCTGCTGGAAGACCTCAAGGCCCTGCCGGCCCGCTCCATCGTCGTCCTGCATGCGTGCTGCCACAACCCCACCGGCGTGGACCTTGAACTCGAGGACTGGAAAGCCGTCCTGGAAGTCCTGCGCGAGCGCGAGCACGTACCCTTCCTCGATATTGCCTACCAGGGATTCGGCGCCGGCATCGATGAAGACGCCTTCGCTGTCCGCCTCTTCGCAGAATCCGGCCTGCAGTTCTTCGTCTCCAGCTCTTTCTCCAAATCCTTCTCCCTCTACGGCGAGCGCGTAGGCGCCCTGTCCGTGGTGACCAGTTCGAAGGAAGAAGCCGGCCGCGTCCTCTCCCAGGTCAAGCGCGTGATCCGCACCAACTACTCCAACCCGCCGACCCACGGCGCAACGGTAGTCGCCAGCGTGCTCAACAGCCCGGAACTGCGTGCCATGTGGGAAGCCGAACTGGGCGAAATGCGCACGCGCATCCACGCCATGCGCCTGGCCATGGTCGAGCAACTGGCTGCCCAGGGCGCCAAGCGCGACTTCAGCTTCGTAGCCCGCCAGCGTGGCATGTTCTCCTACTCCGGCCTCACCGCTGAGCAGGTTGAACGCCTGAAGAACGAGTTCGGTATCTACGCCGTCAGCACGGGCCGTATCTGCGTCGCCGCACTGAACAGCGGCAACCTGGAAAGCGTGACCCGCGCCATCGCCCAGGTGCTCTGAAAAAAGATAAGGAGAAGCTCAGGCAGATGCTTGACTTCTCCTTTCTAATCAGTAAGATACGCGACATCCGATCCGCGATAGCTCAGTCGGTAGAGCAAATGACTGTTAATCATTGGGTCCCTGGTTCGAGTCCAGGTCGCGGAGCCAAACAGAAAGCCCTCGGCACATGCCGGGGGCTTTTTCTTTGCGCACTGGACTCTCACCAGAGACTGCGACCCAGGTTATTCGGGACTTCATCCCCCCCTTTGGGGTCGCACTGAAGCGCGCTCTACGATTCAGCGCAACGAAAAAGCCGACCTCGCGAGGTCGGCTTGATTGGGCTCCTAACGCATCACTCGATGCTCAGCCTATCGCGGTTCTTCTCCAGGGTCTTGACCCCGATACCCTTGACCTCCAGCAGATCGTCCACCGATGAGAACGGGCCATTCTCCTCACGGTACTGGACGATCGCCCTGGCCTTGGCCTCTCCGATACCTACCATCCCATGCTGAAACGCTGCAGCATCGGCTGAGTTGATATTCAGCCTATCTGATGCAGGTGCCGTAGCTGCAGGCGCTACAGGCTCCGCCTTGGCGGCAACAACGGGCTGGGAGACCCCCAAACAGAGGGAGCACAGTACGAAAAACAGGGGGGAAAACAGATTACGAAGCATCACGAAGACTCCTTGTCATCACTGGAAAAGGGGCGGTACATCCTCGACCGCCCCTTCAAACTAGTGCCTGGAGCTTGTGGGCTCAATGCGACGCTGCTGATGGATCCAGTCCACGATTTCCTCTTCAGGGGTGTATCCATTTACCGTCTCGCGTAGGAGTTGACGCACACGGACATAATCATCCGCCTCTACCGCCGCAAATAGCTCCGCGAGCACCCGCTTGAACGCATCCCAAGGAAGATGCTCTTCACTCGCCCTCATAATCATCGGGTGCTCAGTCGGACTGACGTTGTCGCCAATCAGCAGCTCCTCGTAAAGCTTTTCACCCGGACGCAACCCAGTGAACTCGATGGCGATATCGCCATTGAGGTTCTTGTCCGAGCGCACAGTCAGACCAGAGAGATGAACCATCTTCTCCGCCAGCTCGGCGATCTTCACGGGCTGCCCCATATCCAGCACGAACACATCGCCACCCTGCCCCATCGAGCCAGCCTGGATAACCAGTTGCGCAGCCTCAGGAATAGTCATGAAGTAGCGGGTAATGTTGGGATGAGTGACCGTGACCGGCCCACCACGCTTGATCTGCTCGCGGAACAACGGGATGACAGAGCCGGAGGAGCCCAGCACGTTGCCGAAGCGGACCATGGTGAAGCGGGTCTTGTTAACACGATGCACAGCTTCGCTTTCGCCGAAGAGCACCGGAGCGGACTCGCAACTCAACGCTTGCAGGACCATTTCGGACAAGCGCTTGGTGCTCCCCATCACATTGGTAGGACGCACAGCTTTATCCGTGGAGATGAGTACAAAATTCTCCACACCCGCCTGCATAGCTGCCTGCGCCGTGAAAAGCGTCCCCATTACGTTATTCAGTACGCCCTCAGCGATATTGTGCTCGACAATTGGCACATGCTTATAGGCGGCAGCGTGATACACCGTATCAACGCTCCAAGTACGCATCACATCAAGCAACCTGCTTACATTTCGAACGGAGCCGAGTATGGGCACCAACCGGACGTTATACGACTCTCTCCTTACGCGCTGCTCCAACTCTATCTGAATGTTGTAAAGATTGAACTCACTGTGCTCGAACAATAACAAGGTTCGCGGCCCACAACTCAAGATCTGCCTGCATAGCTCAGACCCAATCGAACCGCCCGCACCAGTTACCATCACAACCTTGTCGCGAATGCAGCGTTCAAACAACTCCTTTCGAGGAGGCACAGCATCTCGACCTAGTAGATCAGCGATATCTACCTCTTGAATATCATCAACCTTGACTCGCCCACTGGCCAGATCCATAAACCCGGGAATGCTGCGCACATGAAGCGGATAGCCCTCAAGGGTGGAAAGGATTTCTCGCCGACGCCCTCGGGATGCGGAAGGAATTGCCAAAAGAACTTCCTGGGCCCCTGTCTGATCAATCATCTGCTGAATATGCTTGGGCTTGTAGACCTGCAGACCAGCGATAGTGCGAGTGGCGATACTGCTGTCATCATCAATGAATGCGACCGGACGCATCGCACGCCCCATACGCAGAGCAGCGACCAACTGGTTCCCTGCAGCCCCAGCACCATAGATAGCGACTCGCGGTAATCCGTCATCCCTCATCGAGAACGGTATCGCATGACTGGCAACATACCAGTCGCCTAGGAAGTACTGACGCATTGCAAGGCGTAGACCGCCGATCAGCACCAAGCTTAACCACCAGTAGTTGAAAACGACTGAACGAGGCACGTTTACCATTGGCTCGCGATGCCAGTACACGACAAGCGCCAGCAGCAATGCAGACAATGTCACCGCCTTGAAAATAGCGATCAATGCATCATTGCCAAAATAACGCATAACCGCTCTATACATACCAAAGCGAACAAAAATAGGCACCGCAACTACAGGCGCGACAGCAAAGAGCCAAGCGTGGGAAAAGACCGGGGCTAGCGGCGCTTCAACACCGAGGCGAACCAAAAAAGCCAACCACAAGGCCAACAAAACAAGAGCGATATCCGCCTGGACCTGAATCAGCCTTTTATATCGTCTCGGCAAACTCAATAGCCACTTACGCAAATCAATGGTCATCCCTTTCTCACCTCAAACCCCATCAACACTAAAAACATCGCATCCACTGCCGTAACCCGCCATCAAACAAGCAAACAACAATCCATAACCCTAAAAATAAGCTTTCGCAACTTAACCCCCGATCACTTCAATCACGACCAACACTCCAACCACAGCAGGTCAAAAATCACTCGCCACTCATATTTTTGACCACCAGAACCACTAAAGAATACACATCACTTCAATAAAAATTAAAAGTCTTACAACTCAACAGCAATCAACCAAATAAAAACCAGCCCCAGCAAACCCAACTTATTGGATTTTCCGCCCCAACATAGAAGCCTGAAATACCACCCAAAGAGACAATAAAACCAACTGCAAAATCTAAACAAAAATGCTATACAACTGAAACAACCAAAAGATTAGCGCTTTCATGATTAGCACAAGTAATTACGCGCGCCAGATAGGCAGAAACAGACGGTAAGGCGATTAAAAAACTCAAGCCAAATATTCAAGGCTCGTTCACTCTATCTCTCAACTCCTTCCCCGGTTTAAAGTGTGGAACGAACTTCCCGTCCAGCCTTACCGACTCACCAGTCTTGGGGTTCCGCCCAACCCTGGGTGCACGAAAGTGAAGAGAAAAACTGCCAAAGCCACGAATCTCGATACGGTCCCCCGTGGCCAAGGCCTGAGACATCTGCTCGAGCATGGTCTTGATAGCCAGCTCTACGTCCTTGGACGATAGCTGGCCCTGATGGGTAACAATTCGTTCGATCAACTCCGACTTGGTCATGGTTTTCCCTTCTAATTCAAGCGGCTAGATCAGCTCAATGAGTTTTTAGCACGCCGAGCCACCTTTGAACAGTCCAAAGGCCGGAAGGTAAAACGCAGGCAACAAAAAGGGCGGCCTAGGCCGCCCTTCTTGCTGATGGTGCAGGGTGATTAGCCCTGGTTCTCCATCTGAGCACGGATCAGGTCACCAATGGTGGTCGGGCCCGTGGACTCGACTTCCTGCTTGCGCAGTTCCTTCATGGCGTCCTTCTCATCGTCAACGTCCTTGGACTTGACGGAGAGGCTGATTACACGGCTCTTACGGTCGATGCTGATGATCTTGGCTTCGACTTCGTCGCCTTCCTTGAGCACATTGCGCGCGTCTTCAACGCGGTCACGGCTGATTTCGGAAGCCTTCAGAACGCCTTCGATCTCGCCGCCGAGGCTGATTACAGCGCCCTTGGCGTCAACTTCCTTCACGAAACCGCGAACGATACTGCCCTTCTCGTGCATGGAGGCGTAGCTGGAGAACGGATCGTCTTCCAGTTGCTTGATGCCCAGGGAGATGCGCTCACGCTCCGGATCAACGGAGAGGATGACGGTTTCCAGCTCGTCGCCCTTCTTGAAGCGACGTACGGCTTCCTCGCCAACTTCGTTCCAGGAGATGTCGGACAGGTGAACCAGACCGTCGATACCACCTTCCAGACCGATGAAGATACCGAAATCAGTGATGGACTTGATGGTGCCGGAGATCTTGTCGCCCTTGTTGAAGCGGCTGGAGAAATCTTCCCACGGGTTGGATTTGCACTGCTTGATACCCAGGGAGATACGACGACGCTCTTCGTCGATGTCCAGAACCTGAACTTCCACTTCGTCGCCAACCTGGACGACTTTGGACGGATGGATGTTCTTGTTGGTCCAGTCCATTTCGGACACGTGCACCAGGCCTTCCACACCCTCTTCCAGCTCGGCGAAGCAGCCGTAGTCGGTGAGGTTGGTGACGCGGGCAACCACACGGGTGCCTTCCGGGTAACGAGCCTTGATGGCCACCCAAGGATCTTCGCCCAGCTGCTTCAGACCGAGGGATACGCGATTGCGCTCGCGGTCGAACTTCAGGACCTTCACGTCGATCTCGTCGCCAACGTTGACGATCTCGGACGGGTGCTTGATGCGCTTCCAGGCCATATCGGTGATGTGCAGCAGACCATCCACGCCGCCCAGGTCAACGAACGCACCGTAGTCGGTGAGGTTCTTGACGATACCCTTGACTTGCTGGCCTTCCTGCAGGGATTCCAGCAGAGCTTCGCGCTCGGCGCTGTTCTCGGCTTCCAGGACGCTGCGACGGGAAACGACAACGTTGTTGCGCTTCTGATCCAGCTTGATGACCTTGAACTCGAGTTCCTTGCCTTCCAGGTGAGTGGTGTCGCGCACAGGGCGCACATCCACCAGGGAGCCCGGCAGGAACGCGCGGATGCCGCTGACGTCGACGGTGAAACCGCCCTTGACCTTGCCGTTGATAACGCCCTTGACCACTTCTTCGGCGTTGAAGGCAGCTTCCAGAACCAGCCAGGATTCGGCACGCTTGGCTTTTTCGCGGGACAGCTTGGTTTCACCGAAGCCATCTTCCACCGCGTCAAGCGCTACGTGGACCTCGTCACCCACCTTGATGGTCAGCTCGCCCTGTTCGTTGTAGAACTGCTCGACCGGGATGACGCCCTCGGATTTCAGGCCGGCGTGAACGGTAACCCAGTCACCGTCGATGTCGACCACGATACCGGTGATGATCGCACCGGGCTGCATATCGAGGGATTTCAGGCTTTCTTCAAAAAGTTCTGCAAAGCTTTCGCTCATGTTAATACCTGTAGTCAAAGGCCGTTCAAGGCCTTATTCCGCACTCCAGCCAATGCGGTCTGATCAGCAATAAGAGGCAACGGGAATCGAAGCTGGTATTCCACGCCGCCCCGGCGGCGCCTCAACCGACAAAGCCGGATGAGACGCAAAAACTCGGGATTGACATTGACTCTTTTGACCTTCGGACGAAGGAATCGAGCCAACATAAGGTCTGGAATGTTAGCAATGGGAAGGGACGCCGTCAATTGCGCACCCCAGGCCGGTCAAGGGGTGCGACAGTCTACAGCAGCTCGTCCGTCGACTGCAGATGATGCGCCAGGCGGCGCAGCATGGCGTCGCAGCCGGACAACTGCTCGAGGCTGACGAACTCATCCGGCTTGTGCCCCTGATCCATGCTCCCGGGCCCGCACACCACGGTGGGAATGCCTGCCTGGTCGAACAGCCCGCCTTCCGTACCAAAGGCCACGGTGCCGAACTCGCTGGAACCACTGAGCATGGCCAGCAGACGAGCGGCGGCACTCTCGACGGGCGTAGCCAGCCCGGGATAGGCGCTCAGCGCGCTGAACCGAATGCCGGTATCCGCCTGCACCGCGCGCATCCGTGGCTCCAGCTCCGTTTCGGCATAGCACTGCAACTGAACGGCGACGTCCTGTGCATCGAAGTCCGGCAAGGCACGCACCTCGAAATCGAACTCGCACTCGGCCGGCACGATGTTCAGCGCCCTGCCCCCCTTGATGACCCCGGTCTGGACGGTGGAGAACGGTGGGTCGAATCGCCGGTCATGCCGCTCCGGCCGCGCCAGTTCGCCGCCAATCTCGCCCAGCCGACCGATCAGCCGAGCCGCGTACTCGATGGCGTTCACGCCATAGGGCGCATAGGCGGAATGGCACGCCGCCCCCTTGACCTGGCAGCGCATGGCCAGCTTGCCCTTGTGCCCGAGCACCGGCTTCAGCTCAGTGGGCTCGCCGATCAGACAGATGAGCGGCTTGTGTGGCCGCCGCTCCAGCTCCGCCAACATGGGTCGCACCCCCAGGCAACCCACCTCCTCGTCATAGGAGAAAGCGAGGTGGACCGGTGTCTTGAGGGGGCGCTCGAGGAATGCCGGCACCGCGGCCAGCACCGAGGCGATGAACCCCTTCATGTCCGCCGTACCCCGGCCATAGAGGCGGCCATCGCGCTCGGTCAGGCGAAAGGGCTCCAGGGTCCAGGCCTGGCCGTCCACCGGCACCACATCCGTGTGCCCCGACAGCACGACGCCACCTCGGTCGCGTGGACCCAGGGTGGCGAAGAGGTTGGCCTTGGTGCCCTCGGCATTGTGGAAGAGCTCGCTGTCCACACCGAAACCCGCCAGGTAATCACGGATGAAGGCGATCAGCTCCAGGTTGGAGTCACGGCTGACGGTGGCGAATCCGATCAGCCGCTCCAGCAGGTCACGACTGGACGGCTCATTCATCGCCCGGCACCCCGTAGCTGGGCGCTGCCGTCGGGTCCAGCGCCCGGGTTACATAATCCTGCATCTGGGGGCGATAGGCCTGCCAGAGCGCATCCAGGCAACCGATGGGGTCTTCGTCAGCCCAGTCCACGCGCAGATCGACGATGGGCCAGGTCAGGTCGCCCACCACCTTGAGCGCCGCCGAATGGACCGGCCCGGCCTCACCCCCGGCGGCCATCGCCCCGTGCATGGCCGCCAGCAACCGCTCCGCCAGAAGGCCCGGCGTCGCCTCGAACGCCTGCACCATCGCCTCGATCACCCGGATATCGGCCAGCAGGTTCCCGGCGGCGACGCACTGCTCCCCTGCCACCGCGTTGTGCACCCCCAGGGCCTCGCTGCCGCTGAACAACGCGGTCCGACCCTGGGCATCGATGACCGTCACCTGACGGTACTGGCTCCAGCCGTTGGTGCTGAGTGCCCGGTCGAGCGCCACCGCCGGCTCGCACTGCTGGGCGTCCAGCAGATCGAGGATCTGCGGGCCAAGCGCCGGCAGGGTGACGTTCTGGGTCGCCACCGCGCCAACGCCGGCTCGCACCCAGGGACAACGGGCTCCCACGGCGATGCTGGAGGAGCTGATGGCGATGCCGAGCTGCCCGGTTTCAGGGCAGCGTCCGATAATGGAGAACGTCATGTCCTGCTCCTCAGGCCTTGGCCGGCTGCCAGTTATCCGGAATCACCGCGATCACGTCGATTTCCATCAGCCACTGGGGCTGGCCCAGCGCGGAAACCACCAGCCCGGTGGAAATCGGGAAGACGCCCTTCAGCCACTTGCCGACTTCCTGGTAGACCGGCTCGCGGTAGCGCGGATCGATCAGGTAGGTGGTGGTCTTGACGATGTGCGACAGGTCGCTGCCCGCCTCTTCCAGCAGCTGCTTGACGTTTCTCATCGCCTGCTCGGTCTGGGCACGGGGATCGCCCAAGCCCACCAGGCGCCCCTCGAAATCAGTGCCTACCTGGCCACGCACGTACACGGTATTGCCGGCGCGCACGGCCTGGCACAGGTCATTGTCCAGCGACTGGTTCGGGTAGGTGTCCTTGGTGTTGAACATGCGGATGCGGGTATGGGTCGGCATCGTTCGTATTCCTCTGTTCCTATGGATTCAAGGGAGCGCCGGCAGCTGGGCCGGCGGCTCCGGACAAGGGGTTATTCCGCCGCCTGGCGCTGCTTGGCGTCGCGGTAGGCGAGGTACTTGCGCTGGGTGGCGATGTGGTCGGCGATATGCTTGGCGTCGTGCCATACGCCCCAGATGAAGGTGGAGCCCCGGCGCGACAGCCAAGGCAGCCCGACGAAATAGACGCCCGGCTCGCAGGACACCCCGCGCTGGTGCAGCGGCTTGCCACTGGCATCGAAGGCATTGACCTTCAACCAGCTGAAATCCACCGAGTACCCGGTCGCCCAGATGATGGACGTCACGCCCGCCCCGGCCAGATCGAGTTCCAGCACCGGATTGCGCACGCACTCGGGCAACGGCAGGAAATCGCGGGCCTCGGGCTCTTCCGGCAGATCCAGGCCGTTACGGGCGACATAGGCATCCGCAGCGTCCAGCAACGACAGGTAGTTCTCATCGCCACGGGCGAGGTTGTCCGCCAGATCCTGCTGGAAGCTCACAACGCCATCGTTGAAGGCCTTGGTCAGGCCAACCAGGGTAATGCCCTGCTGGGCCAGCGCGCGGAAGTCCACGGTGTGGCCGCCGCGTGCACCGCTCACCGCGATGGTCACGTGTTCCTTGCCCGGTTTGCTCGCCGGAGCGTCCCACTCGCCGAGCACGCCCAGCCACCAGCAGAAATCGCGATTGCGGTAGGCGCGCGGAGGGCGGTCGTGGGGGCCGACCGACAGGTACACCTGGCGCCCGGCGCGGTTCAGCTCATCGGCGATCTGCACACCCGACGAGCCCGCCCCCACCACCAGCACAGCCCCCTCGGGCAACTGCTGCGGGTTGTAGTAGGCCGCAGAGTGAATCTGCATGATCCGCTCGTCCTTGGGCGCGATGGCCGGAATGACCGGGCGTTGGAAGGGGCCGGTGGCGGATACCACGCGGTTGGCCTCGATCACGCCCTCGGACGTCTGGATGGTGAATCCCGGGCGATCGGCATTGCGCACCACCGACTTCACCTCGACGCCCGTGCGAATGGGCGCGTCGAACAGTCGGGCATAGGCCTCGAAGTAGTCGGCGACCTGGTCCTTGGAAGCGAAGGCATCGGGATCCAGCCCCTCGAATTCCAGGCCGGGGAAGCGGTCGTGCCAGGCCGGGCCATTGGCCACCAGGGAATCCCAGCGCCCGGTACGCCAGGCTTCCGCGATACGGTTGCGCTCCAGGACCAGGTGAGGCACGCCGAGCTTGGTCAGGTGTTCGCTCATGGCCACGCCGGCCTGACCGGCGCCCACCACAAGCGTATCGATCTCGGTTTTCTCTACGGCTACGCCTGTGAGGTTATTCAGGGCGGTCTGATTCAGATCGGTCATCGCTTGCCTCCTCGGATACTGATCGTTCTTGTTCTGCAGTTGCGGCTGTCTGTTGGGGTTGGCCGCATTCTGTTCAGAGCGAGGAGTTCGCGAAATTATGATTTTTGTAGTCGCTGGCTAGGAAAAAGCTGGATGGTGTGAAACGCCCACAGGCCGCGCCGCACAAGGCCTCCCCCATAGTTTTTTTAGTCTCTGGCACGACAAATAAGATGGCTCCTTGCCCCACTCCGGCCTGGGTGGCGCGCGCAGCCCCGGTTCATCCCAGCCCGACCTCCACCGATCGCCTGGCCATTGTCGGCTGCCCGTCTCTCCTGATATCTGTATGAATACACAGTAATCCACCGCCCCTCCGCGCCGACATGCCCGCCGCCCTCGAAGACCCCTTCTACTACCTGAACAACTTCCACACGGTGCTGGACTGGATCAGCGATCGCTACAGCGACCTGCTGAACGCCGATGAATCGACCTTCATCGCCTGCTTTCGCGCCTTGCCCCGCCCTTCCCAGGCACTGCTGGTGCGAATGGTCATGCGCAAGGGTGAGCTGTTCCGCGCCAGCAAACTGAACTACGTGGAGATCGGCGAGACCCGGCAAGCGGCGGCTCCCCTGGTCGAACTGGGCTGGATCGACGCCGAGCCCGTTCTGGAACTCACGCAGCTCTTCGGCCTGCTCACCCTGGGCGAGATCGACGCCTGTTTCGGCAAGGTCCCCGGTCGCAAGGCCGAACGCCTGGAAGCCCTGCTCCAGCAGCAACATCCGGCGAGACGTTTCGCGGACTGGTACCCGGCCAGCACCGACTGCGTCTATGCCCTCAACCTGATGGACACCTGCGATCGGCTGCGGCTGATGTTCTTCGGCAATCTCTACCAGGACTGGTCGGAATTCGTCTTGGCGGACCTGGGTATCTACCAGTACGAACGCGTGGAGATCGACGCCGCCGCGCGGGGCTTCCGGGAGCGCGCCGACCTCGAGTACTACCTGCGCCTGCACCGCTGGCGCGAGCGCTTCGAGGCGGGCGACAGCCTCGATGCCCTCCTCCCGGAACTCCCCCTCGAAGCCCATCCCAACCCCTGGCTGGACGCTCGCCGACGCAAGCTGCTGTTCCAGGTGGGCCAGCACTGCGAGCGCTGCGACCTGTCCGAGGCGGCGCTCGACCTCTATGCGCTCTGCAACTACCCCGGTGCGCGGGTCCGGCGCATCCGGGTGCTGGAGAAACGGGACGACCCAGAGGGCGCCTTCGCCCTGGCGCAGGAGGCCACTGCGGCGCCCGTTAACGAGGAGGAAGCGCAACACCTCGCGCGCATCCTGCCGCGACTGCGACGAAAGCTGGGTCTGCCCAAGGCGCCGCCGACACCCCGGGCGCCGGTCCAGCGCATCGACCTGGTGCTGCCCAGGCCGCCCGAGCCCCTCTCGGTGGAACACGCCGTGCTGCTGCATTTCCACCAGGACGCGGCCCCCGTGCACTACGTGGAGAACACCCTGCTCAACTCCCTGTTCGGGCTGCTCTGCTGGGACGCCATCTTCGCCCCGCTGCCGGGTGCCTTCTTCCACCCCTTCCACAACGGCCCTGCGGACCTCCTCAGCCCGGACTTCCATGCCCGCCGCGCCGAACGCTTCGAGGCCTGCCTGGCGCAGCTGGACAGCGGCGAATACCGCACCCGCATCCGCAGCACCCATGCCGCCAAGCAGGGCCTGCAGTCTCCCTTCGTCTACTGGGGCAACCTGGATGAAACCCTCCTGGAACAGGCGCTGGCGTGCCTGCCGGCCGCACAGTTGAAAGCCTGTTTCCAGCGCCTGCTCGCCGACATCAAGGCCAACCGCGCCGGCCTGCCGGACCTGATCCAGTTCTGGCCGGACCAGGGCCGCTATCGCCTCATCGAAGTGAAAGGCCCTGGCGACCGCCTGCAGGACAACCAACTGCGCTGGCTGGAGTTCTGCGCCCAGCAAGGAATTCCCGTGGAAGTCTGTTACGTGCAATGGGCGGACGCCTGAGCATGTACCGAGTCGCCGTCCGTGCGCTCTGCGAATTCACCGCCAAGGGCGGCGATCTCGACCTGCGCTTCACGCCAGCGCCCACCGCCCAGGAAGGCATTGCCGGCCACGCCCTGGTCGCCAGCCGGCGCCCCGAGGGCTACGAGACGGAAGTGGCGCTGGAGGGCGAGTTCGGCCCGCTGAAGGTCCGTGGCCGCGCCGACGGCTACGACCCGGCGCTCAATCGCCTGGAAGAGGTGAAAACCTATCGCGGCGACCTGCAGCGCATGCCCGACAACCACCGCCAGCTGCACTGGGCCCAGGTGAAGGTCTACGGCTGGCTGCTCTGCCAGGCCCGGAACCTGGAGGACATCGAACTGGCGCTGGTCTACCTGGACATCGGCAGCCAACGCGAAACCCTGATCACCGAGCGGGCCCACGCCGAGGTACTGAAGGCATTCTTCGAAGAACAGTGCCGACGCTTCATACACTGGGCCGAGCAGGAACTGGTCCACGGCACCAGCCGTGATCGGATGCTGGAGAACCTGGGCTTTCCCCACGCCGGTTTCCGCCAGGGGCAGCGACAACTGGCCGAGGCCGTCTACAAGGCCGCCAGCACCGGCTGCTGCCTGATGGCACAGGCCCCCACCGGCATCGGCAAGACCCTCGGCACCCTGTTCCCGCTGCTCAAGGCCATGCCGCGCCGGGCGCTGGACAAGGTGTTCTTCCTGGCCGCCAAGACCCCCGGCCGGCAACTGGCCCTGGATGCCCTGGCGCAGTTGCACGCCGCCCCCCTGCGGGTGCTGGAGCTGGTTGCGCGGGACAAGGCCTGCGAACACCCGGAGAACGCCTGCCACGGGGAGTCCTGCCCGCTGGCCAGGGGGTTCTACGATCGCCTCCCCGCCGCGCGCCAGGCAGCGGCCGCACAGCGCTGGCTGGACCGGGACGCCCTGCGGGAAATCGCCCTCGCCCATCAGGTCTGCCCCTATTACCTCGCCCAGGAAATGGCCCGCTGGAGCGATGTGGTGGTGAGCGACTACAACTACTACTTCGACACCAGCGCCCTGCTCCACGGGCTCACCCAGGCCAACCAGTGGCGCGTCGCCGTGCTGGTGGACGAGGCCCACAACCTGGTGGAACGCGCCCGCCGTATGTACAGCGCCGAGCTGGACCAGTGGAGCCTCAAGGCCCTGCGCAAGACGGCAGCGCCCGCCCTGAAGAAGCCGCTCGAACGGGTGAGCCGCGCGTGGAGCGAGCTGAACCGCGAGCAATCGGAGGACTACCAGGCCTACGAAACACCGCCGACCGGGCTGCTGAACGCCCTGCAGGGCGCCGTCACCGCCATCACCGACCACCTGGTCGAGCACCCCACGGCGCTGGACGTTCCCTTGCAGGACTTCTACTTCGAGGCCCTGCAGTTCGGTCGCCTGGCCGAGCAGTTCGGCCCCCACTCGCTGTTCGACCTCAGCAAGCGTCCCGACAGGAACGGCCGCAGCCTCTCGCGCCTCTGCCTGCGCAACCTGGTGCCGGCCCCCTTTCTCGCGCCGCGCTTTTCCGGTAGCCGCTCCACCGTGCTGTTCTCCGCCACCCTGACACCACGGCACTATTACCTCGACCTGCTCGGCCTGGCGCCCAATACGCCCTGGCTGGACGTGGACTCCCCCTTCCACGCCGACCAGCTCCAGATTCGCGTTGCGGCCCAGGTGTCTACCCGCTACCAGCACCGCGACGCCTCCCTGGCGCCCATCGCCAGTCTGATGGCCAGTCAGTTCGCGGAGCGGCCTGGCAACTACCTCGCCTTCTTCAGCAGCCACGACTACCTGCGCAAAGTCGCGGAGTGGTTCACCCGGCAGCACCCGCAGGTCCCCGTCTGGCTACAGGACCGGCAAATGGACGAGGCCGCCCGGCACGCCTTCCTCCAGCGCTTCAGCGAAGGCGGCCAGGGCATCGGCTTCGCGGTGCTGGGCGGCGCCTTCGGGGAAGGCATCGACTTGCCGGGCGAGCGCCTGATCGGCGCCTTCATCGCCACCCTCGGCCTGCCGCAACTGAACCCGGTCAACGAACAACTGCGCCAGCGCATGGCCAGGCTGTTCGGGGCCGGCTACGACTACGCCTATCTCTATCCGGGGCTGCAGAAGGTGGTGCAGGCCGCCGGCCGGGTCATCCGCACCCCCGCCGATCGTGGCGTGGTGCACCTGATCGACGACCGCTTCGCCCAGCCCGAGATCCAGCGTCTCCTGCCCACCTGGTGGGCGGTTGGCCCCTAGGGCGCGCCACGCGCATCCCCCTACCACTCAAGCCATAGCGCCCGGGCAGGCCCACTAACGCCGGCAGGCGCCCAAATCCACCTTGCCCGCGTAGGGGTTGCCATGCCCCATGACGCAGGCCAGCCGCTGGTTGCGATTACGCTCCCAGGCCTCCACCGGGTACTGGCGATTCCAGGCGTTGTACAGCTTGCGATCCTGGCTGGAGAGGCGCAGGCCATAGCGATCGCTCATGTAGAAATAGGTGCGCGCGATCATCCCGCGCACCTGCTGCCGCGGCATCGCCTTGCGCGCCTTGAAATCCACCACCATCGGGCAGGCGCCGTACTGGCTGGGCTTCTGCGGCAGCCAGCCGAAGCTGAAGTTGCTGCGGTCACCGTTCACCTCACCGATGCTCGGCACCAGGTTGTGCAGATCGGCTTCGGCGCGCTGGAAGGTGGCGTCATGCTCGGTGCAGTACTGGCGCCCACCTTTCTGCCAGCACTGGCGCTGATGCCCGATCACCCAGGCCGGCACTATGTGCTCCCATTCGATGCGCCTGGCCCGCTGTGGCGACTTGCGCGGCACGTAGCCGCAACTCTTCAGGTCCACCCGATTGCCCTGGTAACGGCAGCCGCAATAGAACTCCACCGGGTGGGTGGCGTAGAGCTTCCAGGCGACCTTCTTCGCCTCGTTGAAGGTGCGTGGGGCTGCGGCGTGGGAGGTGGCGGATAACAGCAGGCAAAGCAGCAGGATAGAGCGGATCATCAGGTTTCCAGATTCCCGGTACTGCGTCAGGGGAAATCACTGACAACAGATTTTTCCTTTGGTTTGGTTGCCATCGGACCATGGCAACTGATATCTGTATAAATATACAGTATTCCAGGAAAAGTCCTATGCCTGTATCCGCCCCCATCCGCTTGCCATCTCCCGAGCAATCCGCTCCACCTGCTGCTCCGGTGCCCTACCAACTGCCACTGCCCTTCCCTCCCCGGGAACAGCTGCGGCCCCTGCTGGCCCATCGGCGCCAGCACTGAGCCCGCAGGAGAACGCACCATGCTGGATATTCGCCAGTTGAAATACACCGTGAGCCGCATGGCCCCGGAGGAGATCCGCGAAGCGGTGGAGGAGCTGCGCCTGGAAGGCCTGGTGACCGATGGCAAGACCCCCTTCGGCCGCCTGCACTTCAACACCTGCCTGGCGGAGATCGAAGCCCTCTTCCAGCGCGCCGGCTATCACCGCCCGCTGGACGTGGTGGGCTACCAGGGGCAGGCCTATGCGCTCTTCGACCCCACCCGCTGGGAGCCGGTGCAGGTGCTCAGGTGGCTGAAGGACTATGTCGATGCCCGAGAAACCAGCGCCGCGCCCGCCTGAGGCCCCCGCCCTCAGCGCTTCTGTGCATAGGCCATGAACAGGCCGCTGCCGACGATGATGGCGATGCCCAGCACGCCGAACTGATCGGGCGCATGGTTGAACAGCAGGTAGCCCAGCACCCCGGCGAACACGATCTGCCCATAGCCGAAAGGCGCCAGCAAGGGCGGCGACGCATGGCGGAAGGCCTGGGTCAGCAGCATGTGCCCACCCATGCCACAGGCACCCAGGGCCAGCATCAGCAGGCTGTGCCCGAGGGAGTCCGGCAGGTGCCAGAAAAAGGGCACCAGGCCACTCATCACCAGGGTGTTGGTCAGCCCGGTGATGAAGTTGCTGGTGGCGGAACTGTCATGCCGCGTCAGGATGCGCGTCAGCAACTGGTAGAAGGCGAAGCACACCGCCGCCGCCAGGGGCAGCAGCACCGCCGGGGTGAAGAGCGAGCCACCCGGCCGCACGATCAGCAGCACCCCGCCGAACCCCACCAGCACCGCCACCCATTGCCCCCGCGACACCCGCTCCTTCAGCAGCGGCACCGACAGGGCGGTCACCAGCAGCGGCGCCAGGAAGATCACCGACGTCGCCTCCGCCAGGGGAATGTGCCGCAGCCCCGCAGTGAACAGCAGGCTGACACCGATCAGGCACAGGGCACGCACCACCTGCAACAGCGGCCGCCTGGTGCGCAGCACCCGCAACCCCTCGCGCGGCAGCAGGAAGCCGGCCATCAGGAGCGTATGCACGAGATAGCGCACCCAGACCACCATCACGATGGGATAGAAGGCCGAGAGGTACTTGGAAATGGCGTCGTGGCTGGAAAACAGGAAGGTCGCCAGGCAGACCAGCACAATGCCTTTCAGCGGCTGGTCGATGCGTGACGACGGAGGATTCTGGGCGCTCATCAGGGGTCCGGGGCGTCTGCGGCAGGCAAGGTTGGTAGCAGACTAATGATTAGGCGACTCAAGATATCGGCTCAGCCTGCATCACTCAAGCGTCGACCATACGGAACCCATTCGCCACGGCGCCCGCTTCCTGAATGAAACGGAAGCCCCGGCGGGAACCGGGGCCCATCGGGTGTCCGGCCCGCCGACGGGACTGGACCGGAACATCCCGGGACTGGAGCGCCCGTCATTCGATGATGTTGAAGTCCTCCAGGTGATCCTCGGAAATCTCCAGGCCCAGGCCAGGCAGATCGTCATCCAGCTGGATGTAGCCATTCACCGGCTGCGGTTCGCCCTTGAACACGTAGTAGAACAGCTCGTTGCCCACCTCGACGTCGAACACCGGGAAAAACTCGGCCATGGGCGAGGCGGTGCTGGCCATGGTCAGGTGATAGTTGTGCATCTGCCCGGCGTGGGGGATCACCGGAACCGACCAGGCCTCGGCCATGGCGTTGATCTTGCGCGCGGCCGTGATGCCACCCACGCGGTTGGTGTCGTACTGGATCACGTCCACGGCGCGGCGCTCCAGCAGATCCTTGAAGCCATGGCCGGTGAATTCGTGCTCGCCGCCGGAGATGGGCATGATCCCCATCTTCTTCAACTCGATGTAGCCCTCGATGTCGTCGGCGATCACCGGCTCTTCCAGCCAGCGCGGCTCGAACTCGGCCAGCCTGGGCAACATCCGGCGCGCGTACTCCAGGGTCCAGCCCATGTAGCACTCCAGCATGATGTCCACGTCCGGCCCGGTCAGCTCACGCAAGGCACGCACCTGCTCGATATTGCGGCGCATGCCCGCCGGGCCATCCTTGGGCCCGTAGCCGAAGCGCATCTTGAGGGCGGTGAAACCCTGGTTCAGGTAGCCCTGGGCCTCTTCCAGGAAGAGGTCGAGGTTGTCGTTGGCGTAGAGCTTGGAGGCGTAGGTCCAGATCCTGTCCTTGGTGCGCCCCCCGAGCAGCTTGAACACCGGCTTGTTCACCGCCTTGCCCATGATGTCCCAGATCGCCAGGTCCACCGCCGAGATGGCGGCCATGCCGATGCCCTTGCGGCCCCAGGCGTGGGTGCGGCGGTACATCTTCTGCCAAATGTACTCGTTGTCGAAGGGATCCTCGCCGATGCAGATCGGCGCCAGGTACAGGTCGATGATCTCCTTGGCCACGCGGGGTGCCAGGGCGCAGTTGCCGATGCCGACGAGGCCGGTGTCGGTCTCGATCTCGACCACCAGCCAGCCGTGGAAACGGAACGAGCCCATGGCATCGCCGCGCTCGAAGAGGATGTCGCTGGCGTTGGTGCAGAAATGCGCCTGGGGCGGCACCACCTTGCCCTTCCATTCGAAGACGCGAGTACGGACGGATTTGATTTTCATGGTCACAGCTCCTTTCACTGTGTGATTTCAGTTTGCGCGGGCAGGCTTCAGTGGCTGCTCGTTGGCGGTTTTTCGGGTTTCGAGGCCAAGGATCAGCAAGGCACCGACCACAGCGACCACGGCGAGGGCGAACATGCCCGCGCGGGGATCGCCGATGAGGGTTTCCATCAGGGTCTTGAGATTCGGCGCCACGAAGCCACCGAGGTTGCCCAGGGAGTTGATCAGGGCGATACCGCTGGCCGCCGCCACACCGCTCAGGTAGCCCGTGGGAAGGGTCCAGAACAGCGGTTGCACCGAGACGAACCCGGCGGCGGCGAAGCAGAAGGCGATTACGGCGAACGTCAGGTTCGGGCTGAGCGCGGAGGCGGCGATACCGGCGGCGGCCATGGCCAGCATCGCCGCAGCCAATGGGCGGTGCTGCCCGGTACGATCGGCATGGCGCGTGACCAGGCGGGTCGCCACCAGTGCGCAGGCCCAGGGAATGGCGGTCAGCAGCCCGACATTCAGGCCCACCTGGCCATCCAGGAATCCGGCGATGCGGGTGGGCAGGTAGAACACCACGCCGTACACGCTCATCTGCACGGTGAAGTACACCACGCAGAACTTCAGCACCTGGCGGCTACGCAGGGCGCTGAGGAAGCCGTGGGGACTGTGCTCGCGCTTCGCCGCATCCTCCTCTGCCAATCTGCCCTCCAGTGCGGCCTTCTCCTGCTCGCCGAGCCAGCGAGCGTCACGCGGGCGGTCCACCAGGTAGAAGTAGGCGGCGACGCCCACCACCGATGCCATCAGGCCCTCCACGACGAACAGCCACTGCCAGTTGGTCAGGCCTAACACGCCATGGAACTCCAGCAGCCAGCCCGACAGCGGCCCGCCCAGCACCAGGGCCAGCGGCAAGCCGAAGTAGAACAGCCCCAGCGCCTGGCCACGGCTTTGTGCCGGGAACCAGTAGGTGAGGTAGAGGATGATGCCGGGAAAGAAACCCGCCTCCGCCACACCCAGCAGGAAACGCAGCACATAGAAGGTCATGGCGCTGTCCGCGAACATCATGGCCGCCGAAACCAGGCCCCAGGTGACCATGATCCGGCACAGCCAGACGCGGGCGCCGAGGCGGTGCAGCATCAGGTTGCTGGGCACCTCGAAGAAGGCGTAGCCAATGAAGAAGATACTGGCGCCGAAAGCGAAGGCGGCATCGCCGAGGCCGGTATCGGCCTGCAGGAAGCTGCGCGCATAGCCCACGTTGGCGCGGTCGATGAAGGCCAGCACATACATCAGGATGAGGAAGGGCAACAGCCGCAGGCGGCTCTTGGCGATGGCGGAGGCGAGCGCTCCGGGCGGGTTGGAAGCAGCGTTCATTGTCATGTCCTTCGATTGCCGGCGATCGCTTCGGGGGGCGACTGGGCGGACTTCTTGTTGGGTGGACGAAGGCGCCTGAGAGCGCTTCGTTGACGCCGACTCTAGCCAGCGGGAAGCGCCGCGAATAATCACTTGTCTTCATCCAGTGATAACCCCAGGAAATACATCTCGAGCAGATGCACAGCCTGGGGTTATCGAGAGGCTCTGGCCGGGTAACACGAACACCGCGCCCACCCGGATTGGGTGGCGCAGTGCTGGAGGAGGTCGCGAAGGAGGACCTTGAGGGGCCTCAGCCCCGGTTGCGCCCCATGCGGCAGGCGATTTCGAAGGCCTGCCGGGTGGCGCCGACATGGGCCCTGCCCTGGCCGGCGATATCGAAGGCGGTGCCATGGGCCGGGGTGGTGATGGGGATCGGCAGGCCGCCCTGGACGGTCACGCCACGGGAGAAGCCCATCAGCTTGATCGCGATCTGCCCCTGGTCGTGGTACATGGTCACCACCGCGTCGAAGGCCCGCGCATCGCCCTGGACCTTGAGGAAGATGGTGTCCGCCGGGAAGGGGCCCTGGGCATCGATGCCCAGCGCCTGGGCACGGGCCACCGCAGGACCGATGATGTCCAGCTCCTCGCGGCCGAAGCTGCCGTTGTCGCCGTTATGGGGGTTGAGGCCGCAGACGCCGATTCGCGGACGCGCCAACCCGCTGCGCTTGAGCGCGGTGTCGATCAGCCCGATGGCCTCCAGCACCCGCCCCTGGCTCATCAGCCCCGGCACATCCGCCAGGGCCACGTGGGAGGTCACCCGCGAAGTCCAGAGGTCGTCCAGGACGTTGAACTCGCAGAACGGACCGTCGAAGCCCAGGTACTCGGCGAACCAGTGCAACTCGTCGCTGTGGGCCATGCCGGCCATGTGCAGGGATGTCTTGTTCAGCGGGCCGAAGAGGATGGCGTCGGTGACCTTGTCGGCGGTCAGGCGCAGGGCCACTTCCAGGGTATAGAGGCTGTAGCGCCCGCCCACCACGCTGGCCTCGCTGCGCGGGAACGGGCCTTCGGCGGCGCCCCGGAAGTCGAAGAACAGCGGCACCTCGTCGGTGAACGCCAGGCGATCCAGGGACGCGACCGGCCGGTAGGGGAACTCGCACCCGGCGATCTGCATGCCTCGGCGCATTTCCGCCTCGTCGGCGATCAGCAGCACCTGGGCCTGGCGACGCACCTCGGGCTCGGCCAGCAGCCGGGCGATCAGCTCCGGGCCGATGCCGGCGGGGTCGCCCAGGACCATGGCGAGGCGGGGAAGACGGGATTGGCTCATGCGGGTGTCCTCAGGTCGGTGGTGCCCTGCGGCAGTCGGAACGCCGTGGGCTGGGTACGGTAGATGCGCCGCGCGGTGCCGCAGAACAGCAGTTCCTGGTCGGCATGTGGCAGGTCGGCGACGATGCGCTTGAAGCCGCTGTAGAGGGTGTCGAACGAGCCGCACAGGCCATCGACGGGGAAGTTGCTGGCGAACATCGCCCGCTGCGGCCCGAACATGGCGACGGTCTCGCGGACGATCCAGGCGTTGTCCTCGACGCACCAGGGCTGCCCGGCCAGGCCGAGGCCGGAGATCTTCACCGCGACGTTGGGCAGTTCGGCGAAGCGCGCCATGGCGGCGTGCCAGCCGGCCAGCCCGGCCTCGCTGCGGTCCGACGGCAGGCCGGCGTGATTGAGGATCAGCCGGGTTTCCGGGAAATCGCGCGCTAGCGCCTCGGCCTCCGGCAGGTTCCACCAGGGCGTCTGCAGGTCGAAGTGCAGGCCGTGTCGCCCCAGCTCGGCATAACCCCGGCGCCAGGCCTCGTCGCTCATCAGGCTGCGGACCTGGCCGACCTCCTCGGGCCGCGCAGGGCCACCCGGCTTGTGGCGCACGCTGCGCACCCGCTCGAAGGCAGCCTGGGCCGCAAGGACCTCGGCGGCGTCCGGAGCGTCCAGCCAGGCCTGGGCCACCACGGCGTTGGGCGCGCCGTAGCGCTCGGCCACACCGTGGATGAAGCGGGTTTCGCCGATGGGGTCGCGCGGGTCCCACTCGGTTTCCACGTAGACGGTGGCGACCACCCGGTGCCCGCCGGCGTCGGCGAGATAGTCCTCCGGGAAGTAGCGGCGCTTGATGGCGCTGTAGTCCCCGTAGCGAAACGGGATGGTCTCGCTGCCGGACAACCAGGGGTGGAAGTTCAGTTGCGGGTCCCAGAAATGGTGGTGGGCGTCGATGATCGGGCCGTCATAGAGCCGTTGCTCAGACATCTTTCACCTCGTCGTTGTCCAGTCCGATGAGCAGGGTGCCGGCGACGAACAGGGCCGAGCAGCCGGCGAAGAAGCTGAGCACACCGGCGTAGCCACCGACGTACTGGAGGATCAGCCCCACCAGGATCGGCACCAGGATGCCGCCGAGGCTGCCGGCCAGGTTCATCACCCCGCCGATCAGGCCGACCCGCGCGGGAGCGGCGAGCAGCGCCGGGAAGCTCCAGTAGAGGCTGCCCCACATGAGGAAGAAGGCGGTCAGGCAGAGCAGCGCCACGGCGGCGGAGGCGTCATGCAGGGTCGGCAGCAGCAGGAAGGCCGCCAGCGCCACCAGGCCGGACACCGACAGCAGTCCCTTGGCCGCCAGTCCACGGCGCACGCCCTTGCGGATCAGGGTGTCGCAGAGGAAGCCGCCACACAGCGAGCCGAGGGCGCCGCAGAGGAAGATGATGAAGGTGGCGGCGCCGATACCCTTGATGTCGAATCCCCGCGCCTGGGCCAGGTAACTGGGCCCCCAGGTCAGCAGGCCGAAGAACACCATGGCCCAGCTGGCGCGCCCCACCAGCATGCCGGCCAGGGAGCGGGTGGCGATGCCGAGCCCCTTCACCGGCTCGCGGGCGGCCTGGGCGCTGGAGGTGGCATGTCCGCCATTGATGCGCTGCAGCTCGGAGGCGTTGACGGCGGGGTGCTGCGCCGGGTCGTCCCGCAGGTAGTGCCAGGCCAGCCAGGCCATGGCCAGGGTGGCGATACCGGCGATGAAGAAGGCGATGCGCCAGGAGCCGAGCACGGCGATCAGGTAGGCGATGATCAAACCACCCAGGGCCACGCCCAGGGGACCGCCGCAATCCATCAGCACCGCGCCGCGGCTGCGCTCGCTGGGCGCCAACCAGAGGGAGTTGAGCTTGCCGCCCGAGGGAAACAACGGCGCCTCGGCGGCTCCCAGGGCGACCCGGGCGAACAGCAGCGACATCCCCCCCGTGGCGAAGGCCGCCAAGGTCTGGAACAGGCCCCAGAGACCGGTGGACCAGCCGATCACCCGGCGTGGGCCGTAGCGGTCGATCAGCCAGCCTCCGGGAATCTGCAACAGCGCGTAGGCCCAGAAGAAACTGCTGAGGATCAGCCCCTGCAGGCTTGGCGAAAGGTCGAACTCCTTGCCGATCACCGGCATGGCGATGGAGAGGGAAACCCGGTCGATCAGGTTGATCACCGTGAGGGCGAAGATGATCGCGAAGATCCGCCAGCGAACGCGGGAGGGGCGCTGCGCCATCAGGTGATCGGGGGAGGCAGGTGAAGGGTGCAGCTGGTTCGCTGCATTCGAATGAGCCATGGAGCGGGCCTCGTCTCTTATCGTTCTTGTAGTCAGGATGCTCGACCGGGCCCTGGCCCTCGTCGGCATGGGGGCACTATTTCAAGGGGAAGCGATAACCGTCTAATCAAAACTCCTCATAGGCCGATTCCCTGGGGATATACATCCACCCTTTTCCGCAAGAACCGGCTTGCCGGCGAACGCGCAGGTGACCTTCGCGGGCAAGCCCGCTCCTACCGGGACACGGCGCGGCACCCGGCTTCGTAGGAGCCGGCTTGCCGGCGAACGCGCGAGGGACCTTCGCGGGCAAGCCCGCTCCTACCGGGACACGGCGCGGCGCCCGGCTTCGCAGGAGCCGGCTTGCCGGCGAATGATGCGGAGGAGGTTCGCGGGCAAGCCCGCTCCTACCGGGACACGGCGCGGCGCCCGGCGTCGTAGGAGCCGGCTTGCCGGCGAATGATGCGGAGGAGGTTCGCGGGCAAGCCCGCTCCTACCGGGACGCGGCGCCGCGCCCGGCTTCGTAGGAGCCGGCTTGCCGGCGAATGATGCGGAGGAGGTTCGCGGGCAAGCCCGCTCCTACCGGGACACGGCGCGGCGCCTGGCGTCGTAGGAGCCGGCTTGCCGGCGAATGATGCGGAGGAGGCTCGCGGGAAAGCCCGCTTGCGTTAACCCAGATGCGGCCATACCGATAACCACAGGCTATCGCTGTATGCGATTTACTCAGTGGACAGGATATCGCCCGATTCCCACACTCGGTCCATCCATAACAAGCACAAGAAGAGGACCACAATGAGAACCTTCCGAGTTCGCCCCCTCGCTCGCCTGCTCGCCGGATGCACCCTGCTCTGCGCCAGCGCCCTCCCCGCCTTCGCCACTACCTGGACGCCCGAGAAGAATGTCGAGATCGTGGTCGCTGGCGGGCCCGGCGGCGGCACCGACCAGTTGGGGCGCCTGATCCAGTCCATCATCAGCCAGCACAAGCTGCTCGACGTGAACACCGTGGTCATGAACAAGGGCGGCGGCAACGGTGCCGAGGCCTTCCTCGACATGAAGCTGTCCAAGGGCGACCCGGAGCGCCTGGTGATCGGCACCAACAATGTCTACCTGCTGCCCCTGGTGGCCAAGCTGGGTTACCAGTGGACCGACCTGACCCCGGTGGCCGCCGTGGCCGAGGACGACTTCATCCTGTGGACCTACCAGGACGCCCCCTGGCGGGACGCCAAGGCCTACTACGAGGAGGTCAAGGCCAACCCGGCGAAGATGCGCATGGGCGGCAGCCAGTCCAAGGACGTGGACCAGACCCTCACCCTGCTGCTGAACCAGACCACCGGCGGCAAGCTCACCTACATCCCCTTCAAGAGCGGCAGCGAGGCGGCCACCCAACTGGCCGGCAAGCACATCACCTCCAACGTCAACAACCCCGCCGAAAGCCTCAGCCAATGGCGAGGCAACCAGGTGCAGCCGCTCTGCGTGTTCAGCCGGGAACGCATGGGCTACAGGGAGAAAGTCGCCGGTGACAAGGCCTGGGCCGATGTGCCCACCTGCAGGGAGCAGGGCCTGGGCGTGGACCAGTACCGCTTCCCGCGCACCGTGTTCATGGCCGGCGAGGTCAGGCCCGAACAGCGTGACTTCTATGTGGAACTGCTGCGCAAGGTCAGCGAGACCCCCGAATTCAAGGCCTACGTCGAGCGCAACGCACTGGTACCGACCTTCCTCGCCGGCGACGAGCTGACCGCCTACATCGAGAAGGACACCGCCCGGGTCACCCCGGTCTTCGAGCAGGCCGGCTGGCTGCGCAAGTGATCCGGCGCGGGCGCCGTCCGCGCGGCGCCCGCCAGCGAGGTGAAAAGATGTCCATGAATCACGATTCGTCCCCGCTGGTCGGCACCCGCTGGGTGGAGGCCGGCCTCGCCACGTTCACCGCCGCCCTGGGGGGCCTGGTGATGATCGGCAGCCACGCCAGCGGTATCGGCTGGAACGATACCGGCCCCGAGCCGGGCTACTTTCCCTTCCATGTAGGGCTTCTGATGAGCGCCGCCAGCCTGGCCACCCTGTTCCGGACGCTGCTGCGATGGCGCACCCTGGGCGAGGCCTTCGTCAGCCGCGCCGCGTTCCGCCAGGTGCTGGCGGTGTTCCTGCCCATCGTCCTCTACGTCGCCGTCATGCCCTTTACCGGCCTCTACCTGGCCTCGGTGGCCTTCATCGCCTGGTTCATGTGGCGCGACCGGCAGCGAGCCGAACCCTATGGATGGCCGGCCATCCTCGCCGTCTCCGGCGGAGCGTCCCTGGCCAGCTACCTGGTCTTCGCGCTCTGGTTCAAGGTGCCGCTGCAGGCCGGCCCGCTGGCGCTGCTGGGAGGGTGGCTGCAATGAGTGAATTCGACTCCCTGTTGCAGGGCATGAACCTGATCCTCACCCCCGGCCATATCGGCCTGATGGTGGTCGGCGTGCTCCTTGGCATCCTGGTCGGCGTATTGCCCGGCCTCGGTGCGCCCAACGGCGTGGCGCTGCTGTTGCCGCTGACGTTCACCATGGAGCCGGTGTCGGCCATCATCCTGTTGTCCTGCATGTACTGGGGGGCGCTGTTCGGCGGTTCGATCACCTCGATCCTGTTCAACATCCCCGGCGAGCCGTCATCGGTGGCGACCACCTTCGACGGCTACCCCATGGCCCGCCAGGGCAAGGCAGCCGAAGCCCTGACCGCCGCCTTCACCTCGGCCCTGCTGGGGGCGCTGGTGGGGGTGCTGCTGCTGACCTTCCTGTCCACCCGCCTCGCCGAGTTCGCCATGCGATTCAGTTCGCCGGAGTTCTTCGCCGTCTACCTGCTGGCCTTCTGCACCTTCATCGGCATGAGCAAGAACCCGCCCCTGAAGACGGTGGTGGCGATGATGATCGGCTTCGCCATGGCCGCCGTCGGCATGGACACGGTCTCCGGCGACCTGCGACTGACCTTCGACCAGGGCTGGCTGCTGTCCGGCATCAGCTTCGAGGTGGCGGTGATCGGCCTCTTCGGTATCGGCGAAATCCTCTGCACGGTGGAGGAAGGCCTGGTGTTCCGTGGCGAGCGGGCGCGGATCACGCCCCGGGTGATTCTCCAGACCTGGGCCAGGCTGCCGCGCTTCTGGCTCAGCTGGCTGCGCAGCGCCCTGGTGGGCTGCTGGATGGGCATCACGCCTGGCGGCCCGACGGCGGCCTCGTTCATGAGCTACAGCCTGGCGCGGCGCTTCTCGAAGAACCGCGACAACTTCGGCAAGGGCGAGATCGAGGGTGTGATCGCCCCGGAAACCGCCGACCACGCCGCCGGTACCAGTGCCTTGCTGCCCATGCTGACCCTGGGGATTCCCGGCTCGGCGACCGCGGCCGTGATGCTGGGCGGCCTGATGATCTGGGGGCTGCACCCGGGGCCGACGCTGTTCGTCGAGCAGCACGACTTCGTCTGGGGCCTGATCGCCAGCATGTACCTGGGCAATGTCGTCAGCCTGATCGTGGTACTGGCCACGGTGCCGCTGTTCGCCTCGATCCTGCGCATCCCCTTCTCGATCATCGCCCCGATCATCGTGATGGTCTGCGCCATCGGCGCCTACTCGGTGCATAACTCGATGTTCGATGTGGCGCTCATGCTGGGCTTCGGTGCCCTGGGCTACCTGTTCAAGAAGCTCGGTTACCCCATCGCGCCCCTGGTGCTGGCGGCCGTGCTGGGAGACAAGGCCGAGGACGCCTTCCGCCAGTCCATGCTGTTCTCCGGCGGCGAGCTGTCGATCTTCTGGTCCAACCCGCTGGTGGGCAGCCTCACCACCGCCGCATTGGTGATGCTGTTCTGGCCGGTGCTGGCACGGGGCGTCAGGGCGCTGGTCGGCGTGAAGCGCATCAAGGTGCAGCGCTCGGTGCCCTAAGCCGCCATCTCGTAGGAGCGGGCTCGCCCGCGAACAATTCCGCACCATTCGCCGGCAAGCCGGCTCCTACGACAGCCGCACCCGCGCCAAATCGCCGTAGGAGCGGGCTCGCCCGCGAACAATTCCGCGCCGTTCGCCGGCAAGCCGGCTCCTACGCCCGCTGGCAAGCCTGGGCATTTCTTGTCAGGCTTGCCACTTCCTGACTGTCGAGCCCCGTCCATGTCGCGCATTCCCGAAGCCGCCCTCATCCACAGCCGCCTGCGCCTGCGGCAACTGCGTCTGATGCTTGCCCTGGAGGAGTTCGGCTCGCTGCGCCGCGCGGCGGATGAGATCGGCATGACCCAACCGGCGGCCACCAAGATGCTGCACGAAGCCGAGGGCCTGCTCGGCGTCGAGCTGTTCGAACGCCTCCCCCGAGGCATGCGCGCCACGCCGTTCGGCGAGACGGTGATCTACTACGCGCGGATGGTCTTCGCCGAGCTCTCCGGCATGCGCGAGGAGCTGGCTGCCCTGGAGTCCGGCAACCTCGGCCGGGTGACGGTGGGCGCCATCCCGGCGCTGGCCTCGGGCCTTCTGACCCGCACGATCGCCACCTTGAAGAAGAGCCACCCGCGCCTGTCCATGAGCATCCAGGTGGACACCAGCGACGTGCTGGTCCAGGCCCTGCAGCAGGACCAGCTGGACGTGGTGCTGGGGCGCATTCCTACTGGCGCGCGAGCCGACGACCTGTTGTTCGACAGCCTGGGCGAAGAAGAGCTCTGTGTGATCGCCGGCGCACAGAACCCCGTGGCCAGCGCGACGAACCTGACCTGGACCGAGCTGCAAGGCATGACCTGGGTGCTGCAGCAACACCCCAGCCCAATGCGCGCCATCGTCAACCAGGCCTTCCACAATGCGCGGGTGGACATTCCCAGCAGCATCGTCGAGACCACCTCCATCATGACCCTGCTGTCCCTGCTCCAGCAGACCGACATGATCGGCGTGACCCCGCGCTCGGTGGTGGAGGACTACCCCGGTCGCCACCTGCTGGCGATGCTGCCCATCACCTTCGAACCGCGCCTGCCGCCCTTCGGCCTGATCACCCGTCGCCACCGCATCAAGTCGTCGGCCATGCAGGCCTTCATCAGCGCCGTGAAAGCCGAGCAGGCACTCGCCGCCAACTGATCGTCCGCAACGGCTCGCACGACCCGCAGCGTTAAATTACAATCGAAATATCAACTCTTGCGAACGAGGCCCGCGACATGCGCTATCCCGAAGACCACAAGGCCGAGACCCACAAACGCATCGTGGCCGAAGCGGCCCGCCGCTTCCGCGCCGACGGTATCGACGCCACCGGCCTGCAGCCGCTGATGAAAGCCCTCGGCCTGACCCACGGCGGTTTCTACGCCCACTTCAAATCCAAGGACGCCCTCGTCGAGGAGGCCCTGCAGGCTGCGGCGGACAACGCAAGCGCCCATTGGGACAAGGCCTTCGGCAAGGAACAGCCGCTGAAGGCCTTCTTCGAGCGCTACCTGTCTCCCGAACACCGCGCCCACCCGGAGCAGGGCTGCCCCCTGCCCACCATGTCCGCCGAGCTGGGCCAGCGCGGCCATGCGAGCCCCATCACCGACAGCGTCCTCAACAGCCTGCTGTCGCGCCTGGAGAAGGCCACCGGCAACCCTGAACAGAGCCTGGCCATGGTCTCCACCCTGGTGGGTGCGCTGACCCTGTCGCGGAGCGTGGCCAGCGAAGCGCTGTCCGATCGCATCCTCGACAGCGCCCGCCAGACCCTCATCGCCCAGGTGGAAGCCGCCGAAGCGTCCCGCAGCTGACACCACCATCCGTCGCCAACCCGCTCGCGCCCTCGGCTTTCGCCGGGGGCCGCCTATGCTTTCCCCAAGGAGCGGGCATCGGCTGCAACCCAGGTTGCACCCCCGCAATCCGCCCCCGTAAACCTCGATCGAATGCCCGGAAAGACACGCGTGCGCGGGATCGAGGCGCAACCTTCCATCGCCCTGACGTCGACCTTTTGTCCGGAGTTTCACGGCAAGCGCACCTCCAATGGTTGCACCCGGTTGCACCCCTTGTAGGACATCGCTACTCTTTGCGCCGCACTTGCCGTGGAGCACGGCTGATAAGAGGACAAGAAATGGCTACGAGCACTACCCTTGGCGTGAAACTGGACGAAGCGACCCGCGACCGTCTCAAGGAAGCTGCGCGCAGGATCGAGCGCACCCCGCACTGGCTGATCAAGCAAGCGATCTTCAGCTACCTCGAGGCCCTGGAGAGCGGCATGACCCTGCCGGAACTGCAAGGTATCGCCCAGCGTCTCGCCGAAGGTGACCACGACGCGCTCGAAGCCCTGCCCGAAACCACGCACCAGCCGTTCCTCGAATTCGCCGAAAGCATCCTGCCGCAGTCGGTGCTGCGCGCCGCCATCACCGCCGCCTACCGCCGCCCCGAGCAGGAAGCCGTGCCCATGCTGCTGGAGCAGGCCCGCCTGCCCGCCGAGATGGCCGACGCCGCCTACAAGCTGGCCTATGGCATCGCCGAAAAACTGCGCAACCAGAAGAGCGCCGGCGGTCGTGCCGGCATCGTCCAGGGCCTGCTGCAGGAGTTCTCCCTGTCCTCCCAGGAAGGCGTGGCGCTGATGTGCCTGGCCGAAGCCCTGTTGCGCATCCCGGACAAGGGCACCCGCGACGCCCTGATCCGCGACAAGATCAGCACCGGCAACTGGCAGCAGCACCTGGGCCAGAGCCCGTCCATGTTCGTCAACGCCGCGTCCTGGGGCCTGCTGATCACCGGCAAGCTGGTGTCCACCCATAACGAAACCGGCCTGTCCAGCTCGCTGAACCGCATCATCGCCAAGAGCGGCGAGCCGGTGATCCGCAAGGGCGTGGACATGGCCATGCGCCTGATGGGCGAGCAGTTCGTCACCGGCGAGACCATCGCCGAGGCCCTGGCCAACGCCACCAACTTCGAAGCCAAGGGCTTCCGCTACTCCTACGACATGCTCGGCGAAGCCGCGCTGACCGAGGAAGACGCCCAGCGTTACTACGCCTCCTACGAGCAGGCCATCCACGCCATCGGCAAGGCCTCCCACGGCCGCGGCATCTACGAGGGCCCGGGCATCTCCATCAAGCTCTCCGCCCTGCACCCGCGCTACAGCCGCGCCCAGTACGAGCGCATGATGGGCGAGCTGTACCCGCGCCTGCTGTCGCTGACCCTGCTGGCCAAGAGCTACGACATCGGCCTGAACATCGACGCCGAAGAAGCCGACCGCCTGGAAATCTCCCTCGACCTGCTGGAGCGCCTCTGCTTCGAGCCGTCGCTCAAGGGCTGGAACGGCATCGGTTTCGTCATCCAGGCCTACCAGAAGCGCTGCCCCTACGTGATCGACTACGTGATCGACCTGGCGCGCCGCAGCAACCATCGCCTGATGATCCGCCTGGTGAAAGGCGCCTACTGGGACAGCGAGATCAAGCGCGCCCAGGTGGACGGCCTGGAAGGCTTCCCGGTCTACAGCCGCAAGGTCTACACCGACATTTCCTACATCGCCTGCGCCCGCAAGCTGCTGGGCGTACCGGACGCCATCTACCCGCAGTTCGCCACCCACAACGCCCACACCCTGTCGGCCATCTACCAGATCGCCGGGCAGAACTACTACCCGGGCCAGTACGAGTTCCAGTGCCTGCACGGCATGGGCGAGCCGCTGTACGAGCAGGTCGTGGGCAAGGTCGCCGACGGCAAGCTGAACCGTCCGTGCCGCATCTACGCCCCGGTGGGCACCCATGAAACCCTGCTGGCCTACCTGGTACGCCGCCTGCTGGAAAACGGCGCCAACACCTCCTTCGTCAACCGCATCGCCGACCACAGCATCTCCATCAAGGAACTGGTGGAAGACCCGGTCGCCAGCGCCGAAGCCCTGGCCGCCGTGGAAGGCGCCCTGGGCCTGCCGCACCCGCGCATTCCCCAGCCCAAGGCCCTGTATGGCGAGGCCCGGGTGAACTCCAGCGGCATCGACATGGCCAACGAGCACCGCCTGGCCTCGCTGTCCAGCGCCCTGCTGAGCTCCGGCCACGCCGACTGGCGCGCCCGGCCGATGCTCGGCTGCCCGGTCAGCGAAGGCGCCAGCGAGCCCGTGCTCAACCCGGCCGATCACCGCGATGTCGTGGGCCACGTGCAGAACGCCTCCACCGCCGACGTGGGCAACGCCGTGCTGGCCTCCATCACCGCCGCCCCGATCTGGCAATCCACCCCGCCGGTGGAGCGCGCCGCCGCCCTGGATCGCGCCGCCGACCTGATGGAAGCCGATATCCAGCCGCTGATGGGCCTGCTGGTCCGTGAAGCCGGCAAGACCTTCGCCAACGCCATCGCCGAAGTGCGCGAGGCCGTGGACTTCCTGCGCTACTACGCCGCCCAGGCACGCCACGATTTCGCCAACGACAGCCATCGCCCGCTGGGCCCGGTGGTCTGCATCAGCCCCTGGAACTTCCCCCTGGCGATCTTCACCGGCCAGGTGGCCGCAGCCCTGGCGGCCGGCAACACCGTGCTGGCCAAGCCCGCCGAGCAGACTCCGCTGATCGCCGCCCAGGCCGTGCGCCTGCTGCTCCAGGCCGGCATTCCGGAAGGCGTGGTCCAGCTGCTGCCGGGCCTCGGCCACACCGTGGGCGCCGCCCTGGTGGGCGACGAGCGCGTGAAAGGCGTGATGTTCACCGGCTCCACCGAGGTCGCCGGCATCCTGGCCCGCAATGTCGCCGGCCGCCTGGACGCCCAGGGCCGCCCGATCCCGCTGATCGCCGAAACCGGCGGCCAGAACGCCATGATCGTCGACTCCTCGGCCCTGGCCGAGCAGGTGGTGACCGACGTCATCGCCTCCGCCTTCGACAGCGCCGGCCAGCGCTGCTCCGCCCTGCGCGTGCTCTGCGTGCAGGAGGACGTGGCCGACCGCGTGGTGGAAATGCTCAAGGGCGCCATGGCCGAATGCCGCATCGGCAACCCCGAGCACCTGAACGTGGACATCGGCCCGGTGATCGACGCCGAAGCCAAGGGCAACATCGACAAGCACATCCAGGCCATGCGCGCCAAAGGCCGCAGCGTGTTCCAGATCGCCCGCGCCGACGGCGACGTGATGCAGCGCGGCACCTTCGTGATGCCGACGCTGATCGAGCTGGACAGCCTGGCGGACCTGGAACGCGAGATCTTCGGCCCCGTCCTGCACCTGCTGCGCTTCAAGCGTGAAGAGCTGGACGACCTGATGGACCAGATCAACGCCACCGGCTACGGCCTGACCCTGGGCGTTCACACCCGCATCGACGAAACCATCGCCAAGGTGGTGGACAAGGCCCACGCCGGCAACCTCTACGTCAACCGCAACATGGTGGGCGCGGTGGTGGGCGTGCAGCCCTTCGGCGGCGAAGGCCTGTCCGGCACCGGCCCGAAAGCCGGTGGCCCGCTGTACATGTACCGGCTGCTGGCCACCCGCCCGAGCGATGCCGTCTCCCGCACCTTCCAGCGCCTGGACGGCGCCCAGGTGCCCGACAGCCTGCAGCGCACCGCTCTGCAGGAGCGCCAGGGCAAGCCCCTGGAGGCCCTCAAGGCCTGGGCCGCGAAGAACGGCAAGGACAACCTCGCCAGCCTTTGCGACAGCTTCGCCGCGCTGTCCCAGAGCGGCCTGAGCCGCGTGCTGCCCGGCCCGACCGGCGAGCGCAACACCTACGTGCTGCTGCCCCGCGACACCGTGCTCTGCCTGGCCGACGACGAAGCCGACCTGCTCACCCAACTGGCCGCCACCCTGGCCGTGGGCAGCAGCGCGCTCTGGGCCACCAGCGACCTGACCGGCAAGCTGCGCGGCGCCCTGCCGAAGGCCGTGCAGGCCCGCATCACCCTGGTCGCCGACTGGACCCAGGCCGACGTCGGCTTCGACGCCGTGCTGCACCATGGTGATTCCGATCAGCTGCGCGGCGTCTGCCAACAGATGGCGGCGCGCAAAGGCCCGATCGTCGGCGTCCAGGGCCTGTCCCAGGGCGAGACGGCGATTCCGCTGGAACGCCTGCTCATCGAGCGCGCCATCAGCGTCAACACCGCGGCGGCCGGCGGTAACGCCAGCCTGATGACCATCGGTTGATACCCGCCGCGCTCCGGCGCGGCACCGCTCCACCCGGCCTCCGCCCACAAGGTGCAGGCCGGTCGCTACAGCGGAGGCCTGGCCTCCAGGTGGACCGCCTTACCGGGCGGCTCCGCCCACTCTCTTCGACGGTTGGCCGTCATTCACTGACGGCAAAGGGGGCACGCCACAAGCGTGCCCCCTTCTTTTTTCAGGGCGCCACAACGAGGCGATGGGGCCCGCGTCAGAGCCCCATCTGCTTGGCGATGATCTCGTTCATGATTTCCCGCGTGCCGCCGCCGATGGACAGGATGCGGGCGTCGCGATAGAGGCGCTCCACCAGGCTCTCGCGCATGTAACCCATGCCGCCGAGGATCTGGACCGCATCATGGGTGAGGCGGTCGGCGACGTCGGTGGCGAAGTTCTTGGCCATGGAGATCTCCTTGATCACACTTTTGCCGGCAGCCATCTTCGCTGCCTGGCGGTAGGTAAACTCCCGCGACACCTCCAATTGGGTGGCCATCTCGGCCAGGCGGTGCTTCTGCACCTGGAACTTGCCGATGGGCTTGCCGAAGGCCTCACGCTCGCGCGCCCAGGCCATGGATTCCTCCAGCGCCAGCTGGGCGGTCATGTTGGCCATGATGGCCAGGGCCAGTCGCTCGCTCTGGAAATTGGCCATGATGCAGGCGAACCCCATGTTCTCCATGCCGATCAGGTGGGTCGCCGGCACCAGGCAGTCATCGAAGAACAGCTCGGCGGTGTCCGACGCCCACCAGCCCATCTTCTTCAGCGTGCGACCGACACTGAACCCCGGCGCGTCCTTTTCCACCAGCAGCAGGCTCACGCCACCGAAGCCCTCGCCGCCGGTTCGCACCGCCACGGTGTAGTAGTCGGCCCGAACACCGCTGGTGATGAAGGTCTTGCTGCCGCTGACGCGATAGTGATCGCCGTCCCGAACGGCGCGGGTGCGCAGGCTGGCCACATCGGAGCCGCCGGAGGGTTCGGTCACGGCCAGGGCGATGATCTTCTCGCCAGAAAGCACCTGGGGTACGACACGCTCGCGCAGCTCCGGCCGGCCCCACTTGATGACCGGCGGCAGGCCGATATCCAGGGAGCCCAGCCCGGCTACCAGGCCACCGGAGCCACAGCGCATCAGCTCTTCGCTGGCCGCCACCTTGGCGAACAGGTCGCCTTCGTGGCTGCCGCCGAGGCCCTCGGGGTAGCCGATGCCGAGGATGCCGGCCGCGCCCGCCTTGAGATAGAGCTCGCGTGGGAAGGACTCGGCTTCTTCCCATTCATCGATGTGGGGCAGGATTTCCCGCTCGACGAAGCGACGCACGGAGTCCCGCACCAGCTGGTGGGACTCGTCGAAGTACTCCTGGTACGCAGACATGGCAGGGCTCCCCGGTAAGATCGAAAGAACTTACCGAGCGCTTGCTTGGTTTTCAAGGTGAGACTTGCGACATCGACGAGGTCGTATCGGCCGATGGACCCGCGCAGCTCAGAGACCGATGGGGCGCCGTCCTGCCAGGGCGTGGGCCAGGGTGCCGCCATCCACCAACTCCAGCTCGCCGCCGAGCGGCACACCGTGAGCGATCCGGGTGACGGCGATGGACCGGGGCGCCAGCAGCTGTGCGATGTAGTGCGCCGTGGCCTCCCCTTCCACCGTGGGGTTGGTCGCGAGGATGACTTCGCTGAAACTGCCCGCCTCGATGCGCTCCATGAGCTCCGGAATGCCGATGGCCTCCGGCCCCAGTCCGTCCAGGGGCGACAAGTGCCCCTTGAGCACGAAGAAGCGGCCCCGGTAGCCGGTCTGCTCCACCGCGAACACGTCCAGCGGTCCTTCCACCACGCAGAGCAGGGAGTCGTCCCGACGCGGATCGGCGCACTGGGGACAGAGCGCCTCCTCGCTGAGGGTACGGCACCGTTGGCAATGTCCGACGCCTTCCATGGCCGCGGTCAACGCCTGGGCGAGGCGCAACCCTCCGCTGCGATCCCGCTCCAGCAACTGCAGCGCCATGCGTTGCGCCGTCTTCTGTCCTACACCGGGCAGGATGCGCAGGGCGTCGATCAATTGGCGGATCAGCGGGCTGAAGCTCATGGATTTCTCACAATCAAATGGGTCCGGGGCCGGATCGCACCCACAAAAAAGCGGCGCCTGGCCGCCAACGTCCCTCGCCATGAATCAGGCGAGGGAGACGGATCCACTCTCCCCGACCGGGAGAGGAAACCGGATCAGAACGGCATCTTGAAGCCGGGGGGGAGTTGCATGCCGGCAGTCATGCCCGCCATCTTCTCCTGGTTGTTCTGCTCGATCTTGCGCACGGCATCATTCACCGCCGCGGCGATCAGGTCCTCGAGGATTTCCTTCTCCTCCTGCATCAGGCTGTCATCCAGGCTGACGCGCTTGACGTCATGGCGACCGTTCATCACCACGCTCACCAGGCCTGCGCCGGACTGGCCGGTGACTTCGGCGTTGGCCAGCTCTTCCTGCATCTTCTGCATCTTTTCCTGCATTTGCTGGGCCTGCTTCATCAGGCCTGCCATGCCACCTTTCATCATGGTGATTGTCCTCAGCGGTCAAGGGGTTCAATGGTGTCGGCACGCACCTGGGCGCCGAACAGTTCGATCATTTTCAGCACCAGCGGATCGCTGGCAATGGCATCGACAGCCTGCTGCTGACGAGCGGCACGTTTACGCGCGGCAGCCTGTGCCGGAGTCTCCTGCTCGGGCCGACGCACCTCCACGTCCAGCTTGAGCGTCCGTCCAAGGTGCTGGTTCAGGGCATCGTTCAGGCGCCGCTGCTGGGTCGCGTTGAACAGCGCACTTTGCGCCGGGTCCAGGTGCAGGCGCCAGACGTCGTCTTCCACCGACACCAGGGTGCAATTGGCGCCGATGTTCCCCGTCATGCCGGAAAGGCCCAGGCGCGGAAACAGGTCCAGCCATTCGGCGGCCAGTCCGGTGGCCGGCTGCGCGGCCGGCATGACGTCCGGCTCGGCCGCCGGTTCCTCGGCGGAGGCGAAGTCGTCCAGATAGGCCATGCCATCGGCATCGGAGGCGCAGTAATCGTCGTAGTCGCCCGGTGGCGGCTCGTCATCGTCCGCCTCGACAATCGCCGGCGATGACGGCTCGGGCTCGGGCTCGGGCTCGGGCTCGGCGACAGGCTCGACCACGGGTGCGGGCGCAACGGGCTCCGCAACGGGCAGCGCTTCGACCTGGGCGACGGAAGCCTCCACGGCAGCCGGAGCGGGTTCGGCGACCGGAGCGACGATGGGGGCGGACACCACCGGAGCGGACGCGGGAACCCTGTCAACCACGACGGGCTGCGGAGCGGGAATGGCAGTCGGAGCCAACGGGGCGGCTCCGGCCACCGGATTCGACCGGGGATCAGCCGTGGCCTGGCTGATCCCCGGGTCCTTTAGCTGGACCCTCGGCGTCCCCTCGGCATCGGCCGGGCGGAACGCCAGCATGCGCAGCAGCACCATCTCGAAGCCGCTACGGGGGTCGGGCGCCAGAGGCAGGTCACGACGACCGATCAACCCCATCTGGTAGTAGAACTGCACATCCTCGCCGGGCAGGGCCTCGGCCAGCGCCAGGACGCGCTCGCGATCCCCCTGGCCATTGTCGACGGCATCCGGCAGCACCTGGGCGATGGCCACGCGGTGCAACACATTGAGCATTTCCGACAGCACGCCGTTCCAGTCCGGCCCCTGCTCGGCCAGATGGCGCACGGCCTCCAGCAGCGCACGGGCATCGCCCTGCAGCAGCGCATGGAGCACGCCGTAGACCTGGCCATGATCGAGGGTGCCGAGCATCGCACGCACGTCGGCCGCGAGCACCTTGCCCTCACCGAAGGCAATGGCCTGGTCGGTCAGGCTCATGGCGTCGCGCATGGAACCATCGGCGGCACGCCCCAGCAACCAGAGGGCGTCGGTCTCGAAAGGCACGTTCTCGGCACCCAGCACATGGGTCAGGTGCTCGACCACGCGCTCCGGCGGCATGTTCTTCAGGGAGAACTGCAGGCAACGGGAAAGGATGGTGACCGGCAGCTTCTGCGGATCGGTGGTCGCGAGCAGGAACTTGACGTGGGGCGGCGGCTCTTCGAGGGTCTTGAGCAGGGCGTTGAACGAGTGCGTGGAGAGCATGTGCACTTCGTCGATCAGGTAGACCTTGTAACGACCACGCGAGGGGGCGTACTGCACGTTGTCCAGCAGCTCCCGGGTGTCTTCCACCTTGGTGCGGCTGGCGGCGTCCACCTCGATCAGGTCGACGAAGCGCCCCTCGTCGATCTCCCGGCACACCGAGCATTGGCCGCATGGCGTCGAGCTGATGCCGGTCTCACAGTTCAGGCACTTGGCGAGGATACGCGCGATGGTGGTCTTGCCCACGCCACGGGTACCGGTGAACAGGTAGGCATGGTGCAGGCGCTGGTTATCCAGGGCATTGATCAAGGCCTTCAGCACATGGGTCTGGCCGACCATTTCGCGGAACGAGCGCGGACGCCATTTACGTGCAAGAACCTGATAACTCATTGAAATCCGTCGCGTCTGGAAAACAGAAGGAGCTAATGCTAGCGGAGCGATAGGCAAATTGCATCCGATGCGAACAGGGCGCTGTTCAATCCGCCCGACAAGGTGCATTGTGGCACGCCGCCCAACCGCGACGAGGGAGCCCGATGCGCTCATTTGTCCTCGCCCTGCTGCTCTGCTGGAGCGCCCTGACCGGCGCTGCCCCCGCCACCCTGAAATTCTCCGCGGTGGACAGCTGGACCATGCCCCTTGCCGACTTTCACGACAGCCAACTGAAGGGCGGCATCCTCAACGACATCATCCAGCGGCTCTCGCAACGACTCGGTCTGGATGCCAGCGTCCAGGTTCTGCCGCGCAATCGCGTGGAACTGGCGGCACGGCAAGGCAGCATCGATGTCCGTTGCTACGTCAGCCCGGCCTGGATCAGCGACCACCAGCGCTTCCTCTGGAGCGTCCCCCTCTTTCTGCATCGAGACCTGATCGTCGCCCGCAGGGGCGAAGCGCCGCTCCCGACCCCGGAAGCGCTCTCGGGCGAGCAGGTCGGCACTGTGCTGGGCTACTCCTACCCCCGCCTGCAACCACTGATCGATCGCGGCGCCGTGCGACGCGACGAGGCCCGCAACCAGGACCTGGTGCTGCAGAAGCTGCTCGCCGGGCGCTATCAATACGCGATCAGCAACGAACAGGCGCTGAACTGGTTCAATCGCAACCATCCGGATAGCGACCAGCTGACAGCCGTCGGCATCCTGGAGGAAACGCCCGTCGCGTGCCTGGTCCGTGATGACCCGGACCTGCCGACGCAACGCATCCTCCGCGCCTTGCAACAGATGAAGACTTCAGGCGAGATCGAGGCGATCCTGGCGCGCTATCGCTGAGGAGCGATCACGCTATTGCAGTTCCAGGTTCGCCATCACCCGCGGGCCCAGCGCCTGCTCAGCGAAGTCCAGAGAAGCGGGCGGGGTCAGGTGACCATAGTCATAAGTCACCAATCCCGTACGACGGTCATCACCCAGATAGATCAAACAGCCCTCGCCGTTGCAGAAATGACGCATCGCCGAGAGGTACTCGAAGCCGCCAGCCCCGTCCGAGTACTTGCGCTCCAGCCGCTCGTCAAGCTCGCTGAACGTCTGGATCAGGTTGTCCTTGATGCGCCGCGGAGTGTCGTTCCAATGTTTGCGGATCACGATCTGATAGAGAAATGGTTCGTAATGAGGCACAGGCCCGACGACGATTACGCGCTTAACCCCTGCGCGCCTAGCGGTTCTGGCGAGCTCCACGAAGCTGTTGATGCTGTCGTGCCCGTAGGCCTGGGCGATAACCAGCACCGCCGGCTGCTCTTTGTCGATCACCTCCAGCGCGAACTGGTTGGACCTGTCGCAATAGGCTTTACCGTCCTGAGCCCGCCCTGGAAAATTCGCTGCGCAGCCAGAGCTGGCCACTTGCAAGATCGACACCGAATCCGGTAGCACCTGCCGCAATCCGTAATAGAACTGCTGTGCGTGGGAGTCCCCCCAGATCATCACCTTGGTAGCCGTATCCGGCACATAGCAGCCGGCATCGATGCGCGCGCGCGGCTCCTCGGACTTGTGGCCTGCGCGGTAGCTTTCAAGGTCGAAGAAGTCGCATTCCATACGATAGGCGTCGAAGATCCCCGCCCTGGAGAAATAGGCCCACTCCGGCAACGAGTTCTCGAAGTACTGTGCATAGGTCTCGCGGGCCTTGACCTTATCTGCCAAGCCGGGACGGAAAGGCAGGCCGCTCTTGATGAAGGACAGCATTCCGACCGCTGCCACCATTGCCCCCAACGAAACAAGGATGGCGGTCTTCGGCAGACTGGAGCGAGCGCGTCGGAACGGGAGCTCGACGAATCGATAGGTCAGGAACGCCAGCAGCACACTGAGAACGATGGCGACCGTACCGCTGACGATCGTCAACGCATCAGCCCCGATGATGCGGATGTAGGTGATCACTACCCAGTGCCACAGATAGAGCGGGTAGCTGATCAGCCCGACCCACACCATCAGCCGGCTGGCAAGCAGTACCCGATTGAGCCTGGATTCGGCGCCCGCAGCGATCAGCAGGCTCGCGCCTGCCACCGGCAGGAGCGCCCAGTAGCCAGGGAATGACCGGGCTTCATGGATGACGAACAGCGCGATGCCCATGAGCACAAAGCCCAGTAGCGCCAGTGCCTCGCGCAGAGCAGTGCATTGGCGCAACCGGGTCACGGCTACAGGATGAAAGACCGACCAATAGGCCACCAGGCTTCCGGCCAGGATTTCCCAGAAGCGGTACTGCGGCACATAGAAGGCAGCCGATGCGTTACTCGGGAGCTTCTGCACGCCTGCCACAAAGGAGATGACCCCCAGCCCCAGCACGACAGGTAGCAAGGCTCCGCGCCAACGCCATACTCCCCAGGCGATCACGGGAAAGAGTATGTAGAACTGCTCCTCCACACCAAGCGACCATAGATGCAGCAGCGGCTTGAGCTCGGAGGCCGTGTCGAAGTAGCCAGCCTCGCGATAGAGCACGATGTTCTGGGCGAACCCCATACCACCTGCCAAATGCTTGCCCAGCATCTTGAAGTCGGTCGCCATCAGCGTGAACCAGCCGATCGCATAGCAGACACAGAGAACCAGGATCAGCGCAGGAAAGATGCGCCGGATCCGCCTGCGATAAAAATCGGCGAAGCTGAACCGACCAACTTCGAGCTCCTTGAATATGATGCTGGATATGAGAAAGCCGGAGATCACGAAGAACACATCGACCCCAACGAACCCGCCCGGCAGCAGGAAGGGGAACGCGTGATAGAGCACCACGGAAATGATTGCGACAGCCCTGAGGCCATCGACGTCCGGCCTATAGGCCAGCGACGAATGGGAAAGACTTTGGCTGGCGGCATTCATCTGGGGAGAAATCCATGTGGCTTAACGGGTAGGCCCCGAACTGCGCATTACCAAACACGCCGCCCGAGTTGAACGGGGCGCGATTCTGAAGCGCCAGCCCCATCCAGGCAATGGGCCACTAGAAAGAGGGCCGGTGCCGGCAGAAACCACGCTCTGCCAGAGATCGCCCTGATAAGGATGCTCACGTCATGCGCCGCACCCGCCCCAGGGCCATCAAGCGCATCGCTCTGCCGGATTGAACCCTTCGGGAATCCAGCTGTCACAGGCCGTTCACCCTCAGGAAGGAGATTGGATATGGAACTCGCCAACCAGCGCCTCGTCGAACGACTTTTCAACCCGTTGCGCGCCCGTTTCAGCTCGCCACGCCCCGACGGCAGCATCGTCCTGGCCCTGCTGGATGAAAGCGACGCCACCGTCTACAGCCGTGTCATGACCCAGCCGCAACTGGAGGACCAGGGCGTCTTCGTGCAGAACCTCGAGGAAATCCGCCTCGACCTGGCCTCACGGGCCGGAAGCATTCCCGCGGATCTGCGCAAATCACTCAAGGAACTGGACAGCGTCGTCGAACGCGTCTTCTGATCCTCGCAGCCTCTCACCCCTATCGGCGGCGGACCTCCTCAACAGGGACCGCCGCCTACAAATCGCTCAAAAAACGCACAAGCACAGCACCATCGCGATTGCTCACAATGCTGTTCCACTCTTCGATTCTTTGCGAGAAAAGCCCTTTAGAGTTAAGGGCTTAGGAATTGGAGGTGACCCCACCAGCCACACCCCGGCACACGATTTCACCGCTACGGCTGCTCCCTTCCGGGCCTGACCGGGTTTACGGCTGATCATTGCGGGGGGACCGGCAGGGCCACCATCACGCGGCTCGCCAGATCGACGAGCCGCGCCATTGTACCGGCTCTTTGCCAACTTACAACCGCTAAAAACGGTTTCCTTACAAGCACTTGCGAATCAGGCGAGGAAACGCCCCAGCAGCTGGGCCAGGCCACTGGAAAGTTCGGACAGGTGCCGACTGGCCTGGGTGCTCTGCTCCGGGCTGGGCTCCCCCTGCCCCGCTCCCCGTCGATGGCGGCGATAAGGGCGATGGACGGTTGCGGCATATCGACGCGACCGCAATGGGCGCGTGGCGGCTCACACAGCCTTTTGTGCTAGCTTCCCTGCGGCGTTCGAGGCGTGCCGCACTTCCGGGCACGCCGCTTGTCACACCAGGGCCGGCAAGCCCGGCCAGGCCAAAAGCCAGACACTCACTGAATGGAGCTACACCATGGCAATCACCAAAGACCAGCTGATCACCGACATCGCCGAAGCCACCGACAACACCAAGGCTGCCGTACGCGCGATCCTGGACCAGCTCGGCGAGATCGTCAGCGACACCCTGGAAAACAGTGATGAGATCACCCTGCCCGGCATCGGCAAGCTGAAGGTGGGCGAGCGTCCCGCCCGCACCGGCCGCAACCCGCAGACCGGCAAGGCCATCGAGATCGCCGCGAAGAAAGTGGTCAAGTTCGTACCGGCCAAGGTCCTGACCGACGCGGTCAACAAGTGACGCAACCGGGGCAGGCCCAGGGCCTGCCCTCTCTCCGCCCTAGGGAAGGGCGACCGGAAACACCTCCGTCCCCGGCACCGCGGCCACCGGTTCTGCGACTATCGTGCGCCCGCCCAAGCCGCGCAATCTGCGAATCTGCTGAACCCGGTTGAGATTCTCCCAGGCCGTTTCGTAGTGGGCGGGCGACTGTTCGATGGCACTGCGGAAGAACTGCTCAGCCTCGTCCAGCTTGCCCTCCACCAGGCAGATGTAGCCCACGTCGTTGCTTGCCTCGGCACGTTTTTCCACCTGCTCGAAGGCGGATATCGCCTCTTCGTAGCGTCCCATGCGAGCCAGCAACAGACCGTAGTTGCGCCACAGCGGCTGGTAACCGGGTTCGTAGCCTATGCCGCGCTTGTAGGCGCTTTCCGCCTCGACCCAGTGCCCGGCCAGGTAATAGGAGTAGCCCAGGCTGTTCTGCACCAGGGGTGAACGGGGCTCGATCTGCATGGCCAGGCGGTAGAAGGCTTCCGCGGCAGGAAATTCCTCGCGAAGGTCCAAGAGCACGCCCAGGCCGTTGTAGACCCGCACAGGCGAATCGCCATCCACCCTGATCCCGGCCGCATCGGCCAGGCTCACCTTAGGATCACCACCGAGTCGGCGCTGGTCCTCACCGACGGCGCGCTGGAGGTATTCCCGGGCCTTCTCCTGATTTCGCACGGCCAGTTGCAGCAAGCCCATTTCGCCCAGGGCGCCGAGGTTATCGGGATCGCTGGCCAGCACATCCATGAACGCCATCTCGGCCAACTGGTGATTGCCCCGCTCACGATGGATGCGTCCCACCCACACCAGCGCCTCATATCGCTTGGGGTCGAGCTCAATCACACGCAGGTACTGAAATAACGCCTGATCCAGGTCTCCGGCCTGGTAGGACCGTGCGGCGAAGCGCATGGCCTGGTCCGGCGAATCGAGTTGAGTCTGGACCTGGTAGAGCACGGAGTTGTCGCCGCGGTAGATCGACTGGATCCCGCCGGCCTTTTCCGGCCCCATGTTCTGGCACCCCGACAACACGACCATCATGGCCGTCAGCAGACTTGTTCTGTTCATGTCACAGCTTCCCGAAGGCTTTGAGTACCCCAATGAGTGCGGGGCCGATGGCCACCAGGAAGAAGCTTGGCCATAGGCAGAAGATTAGCGGGAAGACCAGTTTGGTCCCGATCTTGGCAGCCCGTTCCTCGGCTGCCTGGGTCCGCCGGTCGCGAAACTCCTCGGCGTAGATGCGCAGGGTGTCGGCCACGCTGGTGCCGAAGCGGATGCTTTGCGACAGCAGGCTCACCAGGCCACGCAGGTCCTCCAGCCCGGTGCGGTCGGCCAGGTTCTTCAGCGCCTGGGCGGCGGGGATGCCGGCACGCACCTCGGCGTTCACCAGCGCCAGCTCCTCAGCCAGCTCCGAATGGCTCACCGCCATCTCCTCGGCCACCCGCTCGATGGCCTGGGGCAAGGCCAGCCCGGACTCCACGCACACGACCATCAGGTCCAGGGCATCCGGAAAGGCGGTGCGCAGCCGTGTCATCCGTGCTTCCTTGCGCTTCTCGACGATGATCGCCGGAGCCAGCCAACCAACGCCCACGGCCCCCGCCGCCAGCAGCAGGCTCAAGGTCATGCCGGACTTCGGCAACAACGGCAGGGCGAGTACCGCCAGCGCCAGCAGAATCAGGGGCAGCAACAGGCGCACGGCCCAGTACACCTGCACCGCCGATGGCGAGCGGTACCCCGCATGAATGAGCAGCATCCGGGTTTCGGAAGACTTGGCGTTTTCCTCGGGCGCCATTCGCTGTCCCACCCGTTCCAGCAGCAACTGGAGGTTTCCGACGGGACGGATGTTCGAGTCCGAGCCGTGGCCCCGCTTGATCAAGGCAAGGCGCCGCTGCACGGGACTCTGCAGCCCGAATGCCAGGAGGCCGATGGTGGCCACCGCCAGCATCGCGCTCATGGCGATGGCCGAGAGAAAGATCATCCGCGCCAGCTGTTCGTCACCCACCGCACCACTGATCAGTCCAAGCAGATAGTCCATGAGGTGATCCTCCACTCCAATGCGCGACTCAGACCTGGATGCGAATGATCCGGCGGATCCAGAAGATCCCGGCCAGCATCGCGGCGAATGCGAACAGGATAAGTTTTTGCCCAAGAGGGTGATTGACCAGCACTGGCATGTATTGAGGTGACGTCACCATGATTACCACAGCCAGAACAAAGGGAACCGCCACCAGCACCCAGGCCGACATCCGCCCCTCCGCCGATAGGGTCTTGACCTTGCGCTGGAAGCGGAAACGTCCGCGAATCAGGCTGCTCAGGCGCTCCAGCACCTCGGTCAGGTTGCCGCCGGACTCCCGCTGGATCAGCACCGAGGTCACCAGCATCATCACCGTCATGCTGGGCATCCGCTCCAGCAGCCCGAGCATGGCCCGGCGCGTATCGTTGCCGTAGTTGATATCGGCGAAGGTCAGGCCGAACTCCTGGGCCACCGGCCCCTGGTGCTCTTCGGCCACCAGGCGCAGGGTCTCGTTGAACGGGTGCCCGGCTCGCAGCGCACGGCACATGGCGTCCAGGGCATCCGGCAGGCCTTCCTCGAACGCGGCGAAGCGGGCGTTCCGATCGCTGGCGATCTTGAGGACCGGAACCCAGAACACCAGCACCGCCAGGACCAGCGCCACCCACCAGAGCTTCAGCAGGAACCAGGCCACCGCGGCAACGACGATCGCCAGCACCAGCCCGAGCAGCACAACCCGATAGGCACGGAACTCATGTCCGGCCTGCTCGATCATCTGCGCCAGGCGCTCCATCAAGGGCAGCTGCTCCAGGCTGGCCTCCAGCGGCGACAGGCGCTTGAGGTACTTCTGCCGCAACACCGTCTGCATGTTCGGCAGGTTGCTGGCGTGTTCCAGCAAGCCGAGCCGCGCGCGGATGCGCTTGCGCACCTTGCTGGCTTCGCCGAACACCGGAACCACCAATCCCTGACTGAGCAGGAACACGGCCACGAACACCATCCCGAGGAATGCCAGGATGAACTCCGAAGGAATCTGCCCCATGGCGTCAGCCCTCCATCCATTCCGGCCGGAACAGGTTCAACGGCAACTCGATGCCGCGCTTGGCCAGCACATCGCGAAAATGCGGGACCATGCCGCTGGGACGGAAGTCCCCCAGGACCTCGCCCTGCTCGCCGATGCCCCGGCGCTCGAAGGCGAAGATCTCCGTCATGGTGATGATGTCGCCCTCCATGCCGTTGATTTCCTGCACGCTGACGAGGCGCCGCCTGCCGTCTTCCTGGCGCTCCAGCTGGATCACCACATCGATGGCCGAGGCGATCTGCTGGCGCAGGGCCTTGATGGGGAAGGTAGCGCCGGTCATGGACACCATGTTCTCGATCCGCCCCAGGGCATCCCGTGCGGTGTTGGCGTGGATGGTGGTGAGCGAGCCATCGTGGCCAGTGTTCATCGCCGTGAGCATGTCCAGGGCTTCGGCGCCCCGCACTTCACCGATCACGATGCGGTCCGGGCGCATCCGCAGGCTGTTGCGTACCAGCTCCCGCTGGTTCACCTCGCCCCGCCCCTCGATGTTCGCCGGCCGGGTCTCCAGGCGCACCACGTGGGGCTGCTGCAGCTGCAGCTCCGCCGAATCCTCGATGGTGACGATGCGCTCGTTATGGGGGATGAAGCTGGACAGCACGTTGAGCATGGTGGTCTTGCCGGTCCCGGTACCGCCGGACACCAGCACGTTCAGCCGGCCGCGCACTATCGCCTTGAGCACCAGGGCGATGGCCGGCGTCAGGGTCCCCATCTGGGCCAGGCTTTCAGCGCTCAGCAGGTCGACGGCGAAGCGGCGAATGGACAGGCTGGGGCCATCGATGGCCAGCGGCGGGATGATCGCGTTGACCCGCGAACCGTCCTTCAACCGGGCATCCACCAGAGGCGAGGACTCGTCGATACGACGCCCCAGGCTGGAGACGATACGGTCGATGATGTTCAGCAGGTGCTGGTCGTCGCGAAATCGCACATCGGTGCGCTGCAACTTGCCATGGCGCTCGACGTACACCGAGCCGTGGCCATTGACCAGGATGTCGGACACGCTGTGATCCATCAGCAGCGGCTCCAGGGGGCCGAGGCCCAGGACCTCATCGGTGATCTGCTTGATCACCAGTTGGCGGACCCCGGTACTCAGGGGTGCCGAGTGCTCCTCCAGCAGCCGCAGGCAGATGTCGCGGATCTGCCGGGTCGCCTCGGCCGGCTCCAGGGAATCCAATAGCGAAAGGTCCATGACCTTCAACAGTTGCTGGTAAATCTTCTCGCGCCACTCCGCCTCCACCGGATTCAGCTGGGTGCGGGTCTCGTACAGGGTGTCCGGGGCGCAGACTTCCCAGGCCATCAGCGGGCTCTCGGCGCCTTCGGCTTCGGTATCCGGAACGCTGGCGGAGGCCTTCCGGGCGGAAGGCTGGCGCAGCCGGTTGCGAAATTCACTGAGCATGATCTACCCCCTGAACAATCTGCCGATGGTGCGTTTCAACAACCCCTGCCTGGCGTCTTCGATCCCCAGGAGGTCCTGGCTCAGCTCACGCAGGGCCAGGGCCACCTGGGAGCGTGGCGCGTGGAGGACCAGCGGCACGCCGGTGTTCTGGCTTTCCGTTACGGCGGCATAGTCGTTGGGCAGCTTCTGCAGTTCGACGCAACGCAGCGCCTCGGCAATGTCCTTGAGGCTCACCGGGGCCGCCTTGTTGTAACGGTTGACCACCACCTGGATGCGATTGCCCTGCACACCCAGGTCATCCCGCAGGATCCGCACCAGGCGGGCGGCATCCTTCAGGTGACTGAGGCTTTGCTGGACGACGATGTACACCCGGTCGGCCTGCTCCAGGGTGATGCCGGTGAGATGGTCGATCTGCCTGGGAAGATCCGCCACCACCCAGTCGTAGGTGTCGCGCGCCAGCCGCAACAGCGCTTCGAGCTGTTCGAGTCGCACGTCCTGGGTCAGGCACAGTTCGCCGGCGCGACCGCCCAGCACATGCAGGTCCGGGCTGAAGTGGCTGCAGAAGCCACGCAAGGCGACGCCATCCAGCTCATCGACCTGCTGCATGACCTCGAGATGGCTGTGGCTGGGATGCACATCCAGGTAATGCGCCACGCTGCCGAATTGCAGGTCCAGGTCCAGCAGCAGGGTGCCGCCCCGGTTGCTGAGCTGGTGGGCCAGGTTGCAGGCCAGCAGCGTGGCGCCCGAACCGCCCTTGGCATTGATCACGGCAATCAGCTTGCCACCGGCGGCGCCACCCGCGTGGCACTCCGTCATCATCCGGGACAGCGCGGTGCGCAGCTCCGCCTCGGAGACCGGCTCCGGCAGGAAGTCCCGGGCGCCCGCCTGCATCGCCAGGCGCACGCCCTCCCGGTCGTCCAGCGGACCACAGACCAGCAATGGCGGGCGCTCCTTCGCCGGGCGCTGGAGCAGCGCCGCCAGTTCCTCGCGCCATAGATGACTGACCCGCAGCAACAGGAAATCGGGCATCTGCTCCAGCCCATAGAGCGGGTCGGTATGACCGTTGGTGACCAGGCGGGTGCTCACCACCAGCCCCGGCTGCCGCTGGCAGCACCCCTGCAGATGGCGCAGCGCGGCCGCATCGCGGCTGCTGATCAGCAGCCGCGATGCCTGCTTGCCGGGCACGGGGCCAGGCGAGTGTTCTCTGGCGGTCAGCATGGTGTAACCCCCGGTAAGCTGGGCTTGTCCGATCCTTGCGGCCCTTCGGCATGCCGGCCGAGGCTTTCCCTCGGTAGGGTCGACTGGAAGACAGGCAGGGTGATGGTTGAAGAAAAGGTGGGAATCAGCAGGTCGAAGGTGAACCCCACCACCCGCAACTGCACGAAGCGAATGGCACGGAAGCCCGTGGGGCTGGTGAGGTCATTCGGACTCGCGACAGCCGCGCCTTCGGCGTCGAAGTAGGCCAGCACCAGTTGGGACGGCTGGAGATTGCCGATCAGCGAGCTCTCCCCGGTCTCACCCGCCTCGTTGAAGATGGCCCGATGGAGGATATGCACATCCTGTATGTCGCACACGGCGGCCAGCCGGGCGCCCCGGCGCGCCGCCTCGTTGAGCGCATTCACCGTGAAGAACAGCCGGCCCATTTCCAGCACGCCGAACAGCAGCACGAACAGCATTAGGCCGACAATGGCGAATTCGACGACGAAGACCCCGCGCATGGACCTGGCGTTCATCACAGCGCCCTCATCACGGTGGTGGCCACCAGGTTCAGGTTCAGGTCGATCTCGTCGCCCACAAGGGCCGGAATGCCGTCGCCGAGCAGGGGCTGAAAGGCGAAGGTGATGCTCACCTGGACATGCTCGGCATCGAACTCGGTGACGGACACGTCACCGGTCTCGAGCCCGGCCACCACGGGCTGGCTATCGTCGGTAACGCCGGGAATGCCGTAGACCGCGATGTTTCGGGCTTCGCTGACCAGGTCCTTGTCCTGCTGCTGATCCACCAGGACGATCTTGCCCAGGGTACGGTCCCAGGCCTTCCCCGCCACATAGCGGCCCGCGTCACGGCTGGCCTGCAGCAGGCTGTTGTATTGATAAAGCATGCGGCCGAACTCGCCGATGGCCAGCAGCATCAGCAAGAGGAGCGGCAGCGCGATGGCGAACTCCACCATCGCGACACCCCGTTGCCCCCTGGGCTGATGAAACGCGCACCCTTTCATGAGCCTTCTCCTATGAGTCCTTGCTGGGGGTCGAGCCGTTCTCCAAAAAGGTCTTGTACAGCTGGATGATCATCGGGCCCTGGTCGTCCTCCGGGGTCGGGCCGGCCACGCCGTCGCCCTCGCACTCTTCGACGAACTGGCCGAAGATCTGCGCGTCCCCACCAGTGTGGATGCCCGGCTGCACCAGGAAGAAACAGCCGAAGCCGAGCACGGGCACCTGGGTGGCGCCCCCCTTGAGGCCGGTGCAGTCACCCACCACGATCTTGAGGATGCGCCGCTCGAAGACGCCGCCATCGGTGCAGGAGCCCTGGCCCTGGAGACAGGCGCTGGAGGCGTCCTTCCAGTCGTTGTAGTCCAGCAACGGGACGGTCGCGGAGGTGGCGGGATCCGTGTAGGAGAGGTTGCCGTTCGAATCGGCGGAGACCGGAACCCCTGCGGACTTCTTGCTCGCGCCATGGACGATGACGCCATTGGCATCCAGGCTCAGGGCCGGGTCCTTGCCCACCTTGTCGTAACCCACCACCAGGTCCGGCGGGTAGTCGTCCTCGGTGTTCTTGAAGCTGCCGTCGTACTCGTTCATGCGCGTATTCAGGCCAGAGATGGCCTGGCCAACGGTATTGCCCGGCTTGGTGGGAACCTTCTCGCCGACCTCAGGGCAGAGGGTGCCGCCCCCGGCCAGCAACTCGCCCACAGTCTTGGCGCCATTGCCGAAATCCAGCAGTTGGTAGTTGCCATTGGCAAGGCTCTCGTCATTCGCCGCGGTCTTCAGCACCTCCAGGTCACCGAACTGGTAGCCGTGGTAAGTGCCGGCCTGCTCTACGCCACAGACCACCAGCGGAGACAGGTCGCAGGGCGCCGCTGTCGGGCTGGGTCCCGCCGTGGCGATGGCGGCCACCGCCTTGTCCGGCGCCGCCCCGTCACCCAGGGCCTGGAGAACGCCCCAGAGAAAACCCGTCAGGGGGAAGTCGGGCACGGACACCCGGACATAGCGGACATCGCTGCCGGGCGCGGGCGTCGGGACGAAGGCGCCATAGACACTGGCGGAGAACTCCACGACCACGAAGCCGTTCTTGCCACCAGCCGCCGTCATGGCCACGGACAGTTCCGAATTGCCCGCAGCCAGGGCGTTGTTCTCGAAGGTCTGGCGGGCATCGGCGGCCGCGGCGAGGTAGGCGTCGGGATCGTCCAGGGCCTTGCTCAGGGTCTTGGCGCCACTGAGCGCCGCGGCATCCACGGCGTTCTGCAGGCGTGCCTTGTTCAGCAGCAGATGCCCGCCATCCATCGCCAGGGCGCCCATGGCGAGGATGGCCAGCAGGGCGACCGTCACCAGCACCAGCACCGCCCCACGCTGCCGCCGGGGCATCGCCGAAATGGAACCGCGGATGGGAAGGCCCATGGCCGATACCTCAGTTGCCGATATTGATCTGGATGGGCTGGCCCACCTGCTGGGCGTCGCCGGTCTTGCCGCGATAGGCCTCCAGGGTCCGCTCGGTCAGCGGACCATCGCCGCCCGACGCGGAGACTTCCGTCCCCGGATTGGCCGCCCGCTCCTTGTCGGCGATCTGCTGGTAGTGGGTCTGGTACACCGTGGAACCCAGGCTTCCCACTCGCCCCTCTTCGTAGGTCATGCAACCGGTGAGTAGGATCAGGGGAAGCCAGGGAATCAGGATGAATTTCATGGGGCGGTCTCCGGTTACTGAAGGTCATGGCCGAAGCGGCCTTCGCTGACGCCGAGGCTGACGGGAACCGCCCTGCCGGGCTCGCGTCCCTTGGTCTTGCCCAGCAGGTAGAAGTCCAGGTCGCTGGGCTCGACGAACCGCTCGGTGGGCAGCCGCACGGCCTTGGCATCGATGGGCTTGGCCAGGTGCGGCGTGACCAGGATCACCAGCTCGGTCTCGCCATTCTGGAACTGCTGGCTGCGGAACAGGTGACCGAGCACCGGCAGGTCGCCGAGCCCGGGGAACTTGCTGACGAAATCCCGGGTGTTCTCGCTGATCAGGCCGGCGATGGCGATGGTCTGGCCATTGCCCAGCTCCACCGTGGATTGCGCGCTGCGCTTGGTCAGCGAGGGGATCACCTGGGTGACGCCCTCGCCGAGGATGCTCTCCAGCCCGGTGTCCAGGGCCAGGGCGTTGGCATTGGAGAGCTCGCTGACCGAGACGTTGAGGTTGAGGTTGATGCGCCCCTCGTCCAGCACCACGGGCATGAACTTCACGCCGACGCCGAATTCCTTGAACTCGATGGTGATGCCATCGTCCTCGGTGATGGGCACCGGAAACTCGCCACCGGAGATGAACTCCGCCTGCTGCCCGCTCAGGGTGGTCAGCGTGGGCTCGGCCAGGACCTTGGCCGAACCGTTGTCCTTGGCGGCCTCCAGCACCACGTTGAAGAGGAACTCATCCGAGAGGAACTGGGCGAGGAAGCCCTTGCCACTGCCGAACAGCGTGGTCGGATTGACATTGCCGTCCTCATCGAAGCCCAGCCCGGAGCCATTGTTGAAGCCACCGGTGGACCAGCGGCCGGAGGAGCCGAAGTCCAGGGCGTTGAAGCGCACATCCAGGCTCTTGAACAGGTTGCGCTGCATCTCCGCCACCTTCACCTCCAGCATCACCTGCTGGGTGCCGCCGACGCTGAGCAGGTTGATCACATCCAGGGCCTGGGTGGGCGCCGCCTGGGCCTGCTCGCCTTCACCCTGGACGACGCTGGCGCTCTGCGCGGCGTAGGACTTGGCGACCTTGATGGCGGTATCCATGACCGCGGCGCTGCTGACCTGGCCGCGCAGCACCAGGGAGCCCTGGGAGCTGAAGACCTCGATGCGTTCGTTGGGCATCAGCTGGTGCAGCTTCTCCTTGAGCCCGCCCAGGTCATGCACCACATCCAGGTCGAGGCTGTCGATCAGGCGATTGCTGTTGTCCCAGAGCAGCACGTTGGTGCTGCCGAGGGAACGGCCCAGCAGGTAGAGCTGGGTCGGGCTGGTCATCAACAGGTCCGCCACCTCCGGGTTGCCGACGGAAATGCGCTTGACCGGCGCGCGGGTGGTGAGTATCCGCGCCTTGTAGAGGGGGACCTGGATCCGGCCGGTACTGGCGGTCGGCATCGGCGCGGCCGTCACCGGGGGCTGCGCCGCCTCCAGGGGGGGCGTCTGCAGGGTCCAGGCCAGCAGGAGTACTGCCAGGGTTCCAACCTTCCGAATGTTTTGCATAACCCTCTCCTCATGTGACGGGTCACAGCCCTGGCCAGCGTCGCGCCGGTTGGCGGCAGGCGTGCCCTACAGCTGGGCCTTGGCGACTTTCACGTCGGTGCCGCGGATGATGATCACGCCGTACTCGCCATTGCCGCGGCGCACGATGGGCCTCGGTGCGACCGGCGCGGGCGCGGCAGGCGTCGGCGTCGCCGCCGCGGCGACCTTGGCTTCAGGCTTCTTCTGGTCATCCAGGGGATTGCGCAGGGCCAGTTGCAGGCGCCCCTCGCTCATGGCCTTGACCAGGACTTCGGCTTCCTTGGGTGTCATCTCCAGGGTGACCGCCCGTACCACCACCGGCTGGGTCTTGTCGGTGCTGGCGGTCTGGTCGACGGCCAGCACCCGCAGGTCCTGGAGGATGGTCCGGGATTCGGCACCGTCAGCGCCGCCGGATTTGCGCGTGGCCAGCACATCGACCCGGTTGCCCGGCAACAGGAATCCGGCCACCCCGACCACATCGTCGACGCGCACCGAAACGGCGCGCTTGTCGGCGGCGATCAGCGAGGCCAGGGTGCTGCCCCCCAGGTGCTCGGCCACCCGCGCGCTGCGCAGGATGTCGCCGCGAAGCATGGAGAAGGTGGCGATCTTGCCCACCACCTGGTCGGGGGCCGCGAAGGCGTCGTCCGGCACCGTGCCCTTGGGCATGCGCACCACGGTCACCTGCTGGGGCTCGATCATCTGCCCGAAGGGAATCTCCACCGTGGCCACCACTACGGCCTGCAGGTTGTCGTCGGGGCTGGCATTGAGCTTGGCGCTCAGCCAGTTGTTGGCCATCCAGGCGGCGCCCAGGCCCAGGAACAGGGACAGGGCGACGAGGGTGAGGGTTCTTGCGCTCATGTCGGTCTCTCCTCAGCCAAGGAAGTCGAGCTGGACGAAGTAGTTGTGCCAGGCCCACTCCAGGTCCTGGGGCGACAGCGGGCCGGAGCCGTCGAGGTAACGCTGGTGGTCCAGCGCCATCCCCAGCAGGTCCCGGGGGTGACAGGGCACCAGCGGCATGCCCTGGAGTTCGTAGAGGCCCTGCAGCACATAGCGCAGCAGGACGGGGTCGAAGGCGAGGCCGAGCCGTTCGCACTCCTGGCGCCAGATGCGCCCGTACTCCTCCGGCTGCAGGTAGTTGAAATGCAGCTTGTAGCCGATGCGCCGAAGGAAGGCCTCGTCGGCCAGCTCCAGCGGATTGAGGTTGGTGGAGAACACCAGGACCAGGTCGAAAGGAAGCTCGCAATGACGCCCGCCGCCCAGATTGAGGAAATCGCGCTTCTCCTCCATGGGCACGATCCAGCGGTTCAGCAGCTCGGCCGGCGCCATGCGCTGGCGTCCCATGTCGTCGATGATGAACAGGCCGTTGCTGGCCTTCAGTTGCAGGGGCGCCTGGTACAGCCGACTGAAGGGGTCATAGCGGATATCCAGCTGCTCCATGCCGAGTTCGCCGCCGGTGATGACGATAGGCCGCTTGCAGCAGAGCAGGCGCCGGTCGATGCCCTCGTCCAGCAGGAGCTTGTTCGCATCGGGCCGGTCGTCGAGACGCTGGTGCACCTGGGGGTCGTAGATCTCCACCACCGCCTCGTTGATGGCGATGGCATAGGGCACCCAGATGGCCTCGGCGAAGAGGCGGATCAGGCGGCTGCTGATATAGGTCTTACCCGTGCCCGCCGGCCCGTAGATCATGATGGCGCGCCCCGAGTTCATCGCCACGCCCAGCTGGTCCAGCATGGCCTCGGCCAGCACCACGCCGTGAAACGCCGTGCGCATGTCGCGGGCGGTGATGCGTCCGTGGTGGATGGTCTGGAGTTTCAGCAGGGAGCGGTAGGCGCTGATCGGAAAGGGCGCCGCGCCAATGTACCCGCTACGCGCCAGGGCATCGCGGGCGGAACTGCGACCGCGTTCGGTGAGCCCATAACGCAGGGCCTGGCCACCAGCCTGGCCCAGCACCTCGATACGGCCGTCCTTGCGCAGGAAGGCGAGGATTTCCTCCAGCACCGCCCCGGTCAGCGCCAGGCGCTCCACCAGGTGCGGAAGGTCGAGTACGCCGGCGTCGTGCAGGTGCTTGCAGACCAGGTCGCCCAGGAAGTTGTCCGCCAGCCCGGTGTCGCGGATGGTGCGCGGCTGCGGCGCCAGGCGCTGCACCGCTTCGCGCTCGCTGGGGTAGGCATCGCTGTCGCTGATGGCGTACATGGTGTGCCTCCTGACCTAGGACCCGAAGGGCTGCCAGAACATACCGACCAAGGTTCCGATCGCTATGGCGATCGAGTAGGGAAACGGCTTTCCGGCGACTTCGTCCGATGCTGGCGCCAGATAGATACGGGTCCTCAGCATCATTCCGTAGCGCGCCAGGGTCTGAGTCGCCTGTCCACGCACCAGGACAATCAACGCCCCACAGGCGGCACCCGCCATCAGGCTGTAGAACGCAATCCACAGGGCGTCCTGGTACATGAAGAAACTGCCGACCATGGCCATCAGCTTCACGTCACCCGCAGCCATACCCTTGAGAATGTAAAGGGGAAGGAAGATGGCGAACCCGGTCAGCATGCCCAGAAGACTGGCGCTGACTCCGCTGATGCCAGCGGCAAGAAGCTGACTTCCCACCCCCAGCAGAATTCCCGTCAGCACCAGGAGGTTAGGGATACGGTGGCGACGCAGATCGCTCGCCACCGCAACCGCCAGCAGTCCCAGTAGTGACCCCAATGCCCCTAATTGCTCTATGGACATCGCCTACCCCTCTACCGGAGCTGATTTTGAAATCCGCTCAGGGGGCGCAGTTACCGCCAGCAGCCCCTTGGACGGCCTCGCAAAGGGTGGTGATCTTCGTATTCACTTCCCCACCCAAGGCGACGAACATCGCAGCAACGGCGGCCGTAATCAGCCCACCCGCCACCGCGTACTCCACGATGGTCAGCCCATCCTCGTCCTTCACGAACTTCATCACCGAAGTCTTGATCGCTTCAAAAGTCATTTCGCCCACCTCACTCAGTTGTATCCGCTCTGTCTGCAGTGTCCGGCGGCACTTCGCGATCCGCCTGGTCTCGAAACTAGTCAGCCCCCAACACTGGGGGTTAGGAGTTTTTTGCGGATTCCTAGGACTTTCTTGCAGCTGTCATGCAAGCCTCCACTGCGCAACGCCAGGCGGGCTCTGGCCCAGGCGGTGCGCGGCTTGCACAAAGGTGACTGGTCGGATGACGAACGGCGATGGCGACGGGAAAGCCGCGAAAATCAAGGTCCCCAGAACTGGGTAGAACGGACTCGAAGGATTTCAGCCAGGCTTATAGGGATTGGTTCTTTAGCCTGATGGCACAGTGACAATACTGCAGCTCGGGATACCACAATAAATGGGCGATGGGTTGGAACATGCAGTCAGACTCCGCCGTAGAACCAGTCCTGCTCTGGCTCGACCTGACTCGCGACAGGTCGACGCCCGCACTCATGCTGCAGTTCGCGGGCTACTGCACCTGCCGCTTGACGAGCGGAATGGCGGACGTGACCAGGGAAGAGGTGCGCCAGGCCGATATGATCTGCGTCCATTTCGATCGCCCGGATGCCAATGGCCTCAACCTGCTGCTGGACATCAAGCGCCGTTACCCATCGACACCCATCACCATGCTCACCGTCCAGCACTCCGAGGAGCTGGCGATCTGGGCGATGCGCGCGCGGGTCTGGGAATTCGTGATCTTGCCGATGTCGAATGCGGAGCTGCAACGCTACCTGGATAGCCTGTCGCAACTCAGCGAGCTGCGGCGCACCCTTCCCAGCCTGGGCCGCAAGCCGCTGCTGGAGCGCAACCCGCCGCTGCCCGACAGCATTCGCCTGACCACCGGCCACCAGAAGCACAAGGCGCTGAGCAAGGTGATGCCCTATATCGAACAGCACTTTCGCGACTGCGTGGACCAGAAGGAACTGGCCAGGCAATGCGGCATGACCCCCTTTCGTTTCAGCCGGCTGTTCAAGGAGGTCAACGGTGTGGGCTTCATGGAGTACATACTCGGCAAGCGCATGGACTACGCCAAGCACCTGCTGGAAAACAGCCAGATGCCGGTGACCAGCATCGGTTACGAGGCGGGTTTCAAGGACCCGTCCTACTTCGCCCGCGCCTTCAAGCAGCTGGCCGGCTGCAGCCCCAGCGAATACCGCCAGGGCCTGCAGGCGCCCGCTCCCCGGGACGACTCGGCGCCGATGGCGGACCAGGGAGTACTGGACGCCAGCGCCTGAGGCTCAGCCCAGGGTCTCCAGTTCCGCCAGGAACTGCTGCTCATCCAGCACGCGAACACCCAGTTCGTTGGCCTTGGCCAGCTTCGAGCCCGCCCCCGGCCCGGCCACCACGCAGTGGGTCCGCGCCGACACCGAGCCCGCCACCTTGGCGCCCAGGGTCTCCAGCTTCTCCTTGGCGGCCTCGCGGGTCATCACCTCGAGGGTGCCGGTCAACACCCAGGTCTGACCGGCCAGTGGCAGGCCCTCCACGGCCTTCTTCTCGCTCTCCCAGTGCATGCCGAAATCCCTCAACTGGGCCTCGATGGCCTGAGCTCGTTGCACCTGCTCCGGCTGCGCGAAGAACTCCCGCAGTGCCTGCTTGGCCTTCTCGTTCACGCCCTTCATCACGCTGAGCTCGAGCCAGTCGCGACTGAGGGCCACCAGGCCTTCCAGGCTGCCGGCCTTCTCCGCCAGGTTCTTCGCGCCGGTGGCCGCGATACCGGCGATGTTCAGCTTGTCGATGAAACCGGCGAAGGTCGCGCAGGCGGCGAACTCGGGGCTGAGGCCGCCCTCCTCCTGCAACTCGACGCCCCGCGCCAGCAGGTCGGAAATCACCCGCTGGTTGTGTTCGTCGGAGAAGAAGGCGTGGATCTCGTGGGCCACTTCCAGGCCCACGTCCGGCAGGTAGGTGAGGACATCCGGCAGGGCCTGCTGGATACGCTCCAGGGAACCCAGGGCGCGGGCCAGAAGCTTGGCGGTTTCCTCACCCACATCGGGAATCCCCAGGGCGTAGATGAAACGCGCCAGGGTGGGCTTGCGGCTGTCTGCGATGGCCGCCAGCAGGTTGCGGGTGGAGAGGTCGGCGAAACCCTCCAGCTCCACCACCTGCTCGTACTTCAGGGTGTAGAGGTCCGCAGGGGACGCCACCAGGCCGGTGTCCACCAGTTGCTCCACGATCTTGTCCCCCAGCCCCTCGATATCCAGGGCACGGCGGGAAGCGAAGTGAATGATCGCCTGCTTCAGCTGGGCGCCGCAGGCCAGGCGGCCGACGCAACGGTAGATGGCGCCTTCGCTGACGGTTTCCCTGCCCTTGCCGCGCTTAACCAGCTGGGTACGCTCCACCGCCGAACCGCAGACCGGGCACTGCTCGGGAATATGCACCGGACGGGCCTCGGCGGGACGACGTTCGAGCACCACCTGCATCACTTGCGGAATCACGTCGCCGGCGCGGCGGACGATGACGGTATCGCCGATGCGCAGGTCCAGGCGCGCCACTTCGTCCATGTTGTGCAGCGTCGCATTGGAGACGGTGACACCCGCCACCTGCACCGGCTTGAGCCGCGCCACCGGCGTCACCGCGCCGGTGCGTCCCACCTGGAACTCCACGTCCAGCAACTCGGTGAGTTCCTCCCGGGCCGGGAACTTGTGCGCCAGCGCCCAGCGCGGCTCGCGGGCCCGGAAGCCCAGTTCACGCTGCCAGGCGAGGTTGTTGAGCTTGTACACCACGCCATCGATCTCGTAGGCCAGGCTGTCCCGGCGCTCGCCGATGTCGCGGTAGTACGCCAGGCAACCCTGGGCGCCCTTCACCCGCTTCAGCTCACGGCTGATGGGCAGCCCCCAGCCCTTGAGCGCCTGGAGAATGTCGAACTGGTTGTCCGGCAACTCGCCCTCCACCCGGCCGAAACCGTAGGCGCAGAACTCCAGCGGGCGGCTGGCGGTGATCCTCGCATCCAGCTGACGCAGGCTGCCGGCGGCGGCGTTGCGCGGGTTGGCGAAGGTCTTGCCGCCGGCCTCGGCCTGGCGCGCATTCAACGCCTCGAAACCGGCCCTGGACATGAACACCTCGCCACGCACCTCCAGCACGGCGGGCCAGCCCTGGCCCTGAAGCTTCAGGGGCAGATTGCGGATGGTGCGGACGTTGCCGCTGATGTCCTCGCCGGTGCTGCCATCGCCACGGGTGGCGCCGCGCACCAGCAAGCCGTTCTCGTATAGCAGGCTGACTGCCAGGCCATCGAGCTTGGGCTCGCAGGTGTACTCCACCTCGGGACCATCGCCGAACAGATCGCCCCCCGGCAGCAGCTCCCCGAGTCCCTCGCGGACCCGACGGTCGAAATCCAGCAGGTCCTGCTCCTCGAAGGCGTTGCCGAGACTCAGCATCGGCACTTCATGGCGAACCTCGCCGAACGCCGCCAAGGCCGCGCCGCTGACCCGCTGGGTGGGGGATTCCGGCGTCACCAGCTCCGGGTGCTCAGCCTCCAGGGCCTGCAACTCGCGGAACAGGCGATCGTACTCGGCATCCGGCACGCTGGGTTGATCCAGCACGTAGTAGCGGTAGTTGTGTGCATCCAGCTCGGCGCGCAGGGCGTTGATGCGTTCAGCGGCGGTTTGGGCGTCGGTCATGGTCTGGCTCTGATCGTGTGAAACAAAAAGAGCAGCCTGGGCTGCTCTTTAGTCGACCAAGCGCTGGATCAGCGCTTCTGGGTCAGGTGCTTGCGTTCGAATTCGACGATGCGCTGGCGGTAATGCTCGATGGTCTGAGCGGTCATCACGCTGCGCTGGTCGTCCTTCAGCTCGCCATTGAGTTCCTGGGACAGCTTGCGGGCGGCGGCCACCATCACGTCGAAGGCCTGCTTCGGATGGCGCGGGCCCGGCAGGCCGAGGAAGAAGCTCACGGCGCGGGTGCTGAAGTGGTCGATGTCATCCAGGTCGAAAGTACCCGGCTTGACGCCATTGGCCATGGAGAACAGCACTTCGCCGTTGCCGGCCATGCTCTCGTGGCGATGGAAGATGTCCATGGAACCGAAACGCAGGCCGCTTTCCAGGATGTTCTGCAGCAGGGCCGGCCCCTTGAAGCCGCCCTCGTCGCGGGCGACCACGTTGATCACCAGCACTTCCTCCACCGGAACCTCCGGCTGCGGCTGGGCCTGGGGGTGAGCCTTGCCGTTCTTCTTGCCACCCTCGTCGACGGGGTTGAGCAGCGTCGGCACCGGCTCGTCCAGGTTGAGGTCGCCCTGCTGGGGCTCGCCACGGCGCTTGTTCGGTTCCCGGGCACTGAGGGAAGGCAGGTCGGCCTCGTCCAGGGACGGTTCCTGGTGCGGGCGATCCTTGACCCGTGCAGGGCCCAGGAGGTTGGGGTCCTCATCATCGTCCGTCGCATTGGAGAAGCTTCGGTCAAGCTTGAACTTGAGCTTCCCCTTGCCGCCACTCATGCGGCGCCAGCCATCGAACAGAATGCCGGCGATTACGATGATGCCAATGACGATCAGCCACTCGCGCAGACCGATATCCATGTAGTCCTGTGTCCCCTAGTGAAGAATATGCAAACTGAAAAAATGATGAAGAAAGGACATCCCGTCCCCTGAAACGCGGCGCCCAACTCCATGTTCTGACAGGCGTTTTCCACGTGCGACAAAATTGGGCATAAAGCTAGCACGACCAGACCAGCAGAGAAACCTCTGATAGGGGCTTAGGCCACGGGCAATGCGAATTTGATTCGTCCGCCCCGCAGGAGTTCGCCCCAGGCCCCGTTCACTAGGCCTCGACCATCGACATCGCCTCCTCCACATCCACCGCCACCAGGCGCGAACACCCCGGTTCATGCATGGTCACGCCCATCAACTGATCGGCCATTTCCATGGCGATCTTGTTGTGGGTGATATAGATGAATTGCACCTTCTCGGACATTTCCTTTACCAGACGCGCATAACGACCGACGTTGGCGTCGTCAAGCGGCGCGTCCACCTCGTCCAGCATGCAGAACGGCGCGGGATTGAGCTGGAAGATGGCGAACACCAGGGCCAGGGCCGTCAGCGCCTTCTCGCCCCCCGAAAGCAGGTGGATGGTGCTGTTCTTCTTCCCCGGCGGCCGCGCCATGATGGCCACGCCGGTGTCCAGCAGGTCCTCTCCGGTGAGCTCCAGGTAGGCGTGGCCACCGCCGAAGACCTTGGGGAACAGCGCCTGCAGGCCGGCGTTGATCTGATCGAAGGTTTCCTTGAAGCGGTTGCGGGTTTCCCGGTCGATCTTGCGGATGACGTTTTCCAGCGTCTCCAGGGCCTCTACCAGGTCATCGTTCTGCGCATCGAGATAACGCTTGCGCTCCGATTGCTGCTGGTACTCGTCGATGGCCGCGAGGTTGATCGGACCCAGGCGCTGGATCCGCCCGGCGAGCCGCTCCAGCTCCTCTTCCCAGGCCGGCTCGGTCGCGTCCGACGGAAGCGTGGCGAGCACCCCGTGGAGGTCGTAGCCGTCCTCGTGAAGTTGCTCCTGCAGGGCCTTTCGACGCACCGTGAGGGCCTGCCACTCCAGGCGCTGCTGCTCCAGCTGGCCACGCAGCAGTTGCGACTGCTGCTCGGCCTGGGTACGGCGTTTCTCGGCGTCGCGCAGCTCGCGGTCGGCGTCTTCCAGGGCCAGCCGCGCCTGCTTGAGCTCTTCCTCCACGCCCATGCGCCGCTCCAGCAGCTCCTCGAGCTTGATACGCAGCTCTTCGAGGGGCGCGGCGCCCTCTTCCAGGTTGAGGTTGAGCTGCTCACGGCGCTCATTGAGACGCTCGAACTGCAGGGTCAGGCGCTCCAGGGCCTGGCGGGTGGAATCATGCTGCGCCCGCAGGGAGCCCAGACGCACGGCCAACTGGTGAGCATGGTCCTTGTGCTGCCGGGCGTCCTGGCGGATGCGGTCAAGGCGCTCCCGCAGGCCATCGCGCTCGGCCAGCAGGCGCTCCCGCTGCTCGGTGTCGTTGGCCATGGCGTCCAGCGCGTCCTGCAAGGTCAGGCGCGCCTCGCCCAGCTGTTCATGCTCCAGGGCTCGTTGCTCGCCGAGTTCCGCCAGCTCTTCCTCCAGGCGACGGCGGCGCAGGGCCAGCTGCTCCACCTTGGCCTGCTGGGCGGAGAGTCGGGCCTTGAGCTCGCCCAGGGTGCGGGACTCCTCCTGCAGCAGGCGACGCTGCTGCTCACGGGCCTCTTCCTGCTGCCGCTGGCTGTCGCGCAGCTGCTGCAGGCGCTCTTCCAGTTGTTCCAGGGCCGCCTCGCGCTCCTCGCGCTCGGCGCTCAGGCGCTCCAGCTCCTGGCCACGGGCCAGAAGACCACTCTCGGCCTCGCTGGCGCGGCGTACCCGCAGGAAGTTGCGGCCGATCCAGTAACCGTCACGGCTGATCAGGCTCTCGCCCTCGCCCAGAGCAGCGCGCCGGGCCAGGGCCTGGTCGAGGCTCTCCACGGGCAGCACCTTCGCCAGCCAGGGCGCGAGGTCCAGCGGCGCCTCCACCTTGTCCAGCAGGCTGCCCGGTACGCGGGACGCACCACGACTCGCACTGGCCAGGCGCAGTTCGCCCTGACTGAAGCCGGACAGGTCGAGCCCGGCGAAATCGTCCAACAGGACAGCCTGGAGATCGGCGCCAAGCACGGTTTCCACCGCCAGCTCCCAACCCGCCTCGACCCGCAGGCCCTCGGCCAGGCGCGGGCGCTCGGCCAACCCCTGTTCCCCGAGCCATTCGGCGGCGCCCTTGCCAGGGTTCAGCGCGGCCTGTTGCAGTGCCTCCAGCGAGGCGATGCGCCCATTCAGGCGTTGCAGTTCGCCCTGGGCCTGCTGCTGGGCCTGGCCGGCCTGCTGCAGCTCGTCCCGCAGGCTGTCCAGGCGTTCCGCCAGGGCCTGCTCGGCGGCCTGGAGCTCCTCCAGGCGCAGATCGCCCAGGGCCAGGTCTTCCAGCATGTCCTGGATAGCGGCGTCCTCGGGGTCGGCGGCCAGCTGGGCGCGCTCATCGCTGAGACGACGCTCACGCTCCAGCAGTCGCTCCAGGCTCTGCTCCAACTGCTGGATGCGCGCCTGCTGCACCTCGGCCTGCCGGCGGGGCTCCGCACTGCTCTGGTTGAAGCCGTCCCAGCGCTCCTGCCAGGCCTGCATGCCGGATTCCGATTCTTCCAGTTGGGCGGCGGCCTCCTCGGCGGCGGCGGCACTCATCTCCTGCTCCGGGATGAGCATGTCCAGCTCCTCGCCCAGGGTGGCGAGCAGCTGGCGGTCATGGCCCAGGTGGGATTCGGTTTCCTGACGGGCCCGTTCGGCATCCCGCAGGTCGTCCTGCAACTGGCGCAGGCGTTGCTGGCCATGCTGGATGCTCTGTTCCACCCGGGCGATATCGCCGCCCACGGAATAGAAACGTCCCTGCACCTGGTTGAAGCGCTCGGACAGCTCGTGGTGACCGTCGCGCAGCCGCTCGATGCTGGCGTCGGCGCTGCGCTGCTCCGCCACCAGGGCCTCGAAGCTCACTTCCTGGTTGCCGATCACCGACTCGCGCTGCCCCACCTGCTCGTTCAGCGCCTGCCACTTCAGGGCGGCGAGCTGCGCCTTCAGCTGGCGCTCCTCGGCCTTGTACTCCTGGTACTTCTCGGCGGACTGTGCCTGGCGATGCAGGCGCTCCAGCTGGCGCTCCAGCTCGTCGCGCAGGTCGGTGAGGCGCGCCAGGTTCTCCTGGGTGCGACGGATACGGCTCTCGGTCTCGCGACGGCGCTCCTTGTACTTGGAGATGCCGGCGGCTTCCTCGATGAAGTTGCGCAGGTCCTCGGGCTTGGCCTCGATGAGCTTGGAGATCATCCCCTGCTCGATGATGGAGTAGCTGCGCGGCCCCAGGCCGGTGCCGAGGAAGATGTCGGTGATATCGCGGCGCCGGCACTTGGTGCCGTTGAGGAAGTAGGTGTTCTGGCCGTCGCGGGTCACGCGGCGGCGGATGGAAATCTCGGCGAAGGCGGCGTACTCGCCCACCAGCGTGTTGTCGGAGTTGTCGAAGATCAGCTCGATGCTGGCCTGGGCCACCGGCTTGCGGGTGTTGGAGCCGTTGAAGATGACGTCGGTCATCGACTCGCCACGGAGGTTCTTCGCCGAACTCTCGCCCATCACCCAGCGAACGGCGTCGATGATATTGGACTTGCCGCAACCGTTGGGGCCGACCACCGCTGCCATGTTGCTGGGGAAGCTGACCGTGGTCGGGTCCACGAAGGACTTGAATCCGGCCAGCTTGATGCACTTCAGCCGCATCGTCGGGCTCCGTTCATCGCTCGGCCAGGGCCGCGAGCACGAGCTCGCAGTTCTGCTTGCCGTAGTCCAGCAGCACCTCGCGGATGCGCACCGGGTCCCGATCGATCACCGCCAGCAGCAGTCCGTCGAACACGGCGCCGAAGGTGCCCATCTGGCCACGACGGCGCTCCAGGGCGATGTAGTAGGTACGGGCGATGGCCGGCTGCAGGTTGTCCAGCGTCTGCTGCAGGTAGGGGTTGTCGGCGAAGGGATAGGCCGCCTGCATGATGGCGAAGCTGGAGTCGACGAAGGCGAGGATGTCCTCCTTCTCGCGGGCCTCCGCCAGCCGCTGCTGGATGACGCGGAACGGCGCGAGGTCCTCCTCGGTGCGCCAGTGTTCGGCCACCGCGTAGCCCAGCAGGATGTAGAGCTCCATCACCAGCGTATAGAGGCTGCGCACGTGCTGCTGGGTCAGCTCCGAGACCTGGGCACCACGGCGGGGCAGGATGGTGATGAGGTGGCGACGTTCGAGGATCAGCAGCGCCTCGCGCACCGACCCCCGGCTGACATTCATGGCCTGGGTGACTTTCTGTTCCTGGATGCGCTCACGCTCTTTCAGCTCGCCGCGGATGATGCGCTCGGCCAGGTGCTGGGCGATCTGCTCGGACAGGCTGTCCGGTGCCTTGAACGTCATGGTTGTCCTTTGAACTGGGGATGTTGGGACGCCTTGCCGGACCGTTTCCCCGGGAAAAGCGCCGGCGCTGACAGTACTACGGGTACGGGCAGGGGGTGCAAGCACGGCAAGGGAAATTTCCGACTCTGCCGCAGGATAGGGCAGGCGCCGCAGTCTACCACAAGGTCCCGGATGCCCACCGGGGCCCTTCAGGGCGTAAAGCCGGACGCGTCCGTCTTTCCTACACTGGATGCAGGAGCCACGAATTGCGCCAGATCCGCGAGACAGAGCGGGTACGGCGGGCCAATAACCGAATGGAAGGATGTTTTCCTGACTTTAGAGTCAAAAATTTATTGACCCACAAGTCAGAGCCTTCTAAATTTGCGCCCATACGAGCCCTCGTAAAAACAATAAAGTGCCTGGAGGTCGTCCTTGATCCAGTTTTTACTCAATCGTGAGCTGCGCACCGAGCAAGCCCTCGATCCCAATGTCACGGTGCTCAACTACTTGCGTGAGCATGTCGGCAAGACCGGTACCAAAGAAGGCTGCGCCTCTGGCGACTGTGGTGCCTGCACCGTGGTGGTCGGCGAGCTGGAGGGTGATCGCGTCCGCTACCGCACCCTCAACTCCTGCCTGACCTTCGTGTCCTCGCTGCACGGCAAGCAACTCATCACCGTCGAAGACCTCAAGCACAAGGGCCAGTTGCACAGCGTGCAACAGGCCATGGTGGACTGCCACGGTTCCCAGTGCGGCTTCTGCACCCCCGGCTTCGTCATGTCGCTGTTCGCCCTGCAGAAGAACAGCAACGGCTACGACAAGGGCCAGACCCTGGAAGCCCTGGCCGGCAACCTGTGCCGCTGCACCGGCTACCGCCCGATCATCGATGCCGCCGAGCAGGCCTGCTGCCAGAAGCAGCCCGACCAGTTCGACGCCGCCGAAGCCGAGACGGTCGCCAGGCTGAAAGCCATCGCTCCCCGTGACACCGCCGAGCTCAACAGCGGCGACAAGCGCTGCCTGGTGCCGACGACCATCGCCGACCTGGCCGACTTCTATGTCTCCAACCCGCAGGCCCGCCTGCTGGCCGGCGGCACCGACCTGGCCCTGGAAGTCACCCAGTTCCACCGCGAGCTGCCGGTGATGATCTACGTCGGTCACATCGAATCGATGAAGCGCATCGAGGAGAATGGCGACTTCATCGAGATCGGCGCCGCCACCCCGCTGTCCGACTGCTACGAGACCCTGTCCCGCGAGTACCCGGACTTCGGCGAACTGCTGCACCGCTTCGCGTCCCTGCAGATCCGCAACCAGGGCACCCTGGGCGGCAACATCGGCAACGCCTCCCCCATCGGCGACGCCCCGCCGCTGCTGATCGCCCTCGGCGCCGAGATCGTCCTGCGCAAGGGCAACCAGACCCGCATCCTGCCGCTGGATGAATACTTCCTCGACTACAAGGTCACCGCCCGCCAGGAGTCCGAGTTCATCGAAAAGGTGCGCGTCCCCCGCGCCCGCAAGAACCAGACCTTCCGCGCCTACAAGGTGTCCAAGCGCCTGGACGACGACATCTCCGCCGTCTGCGCCGCCTTCAACCTGGTGATCGAGGATGGCGTGGTACGCCGCGCCCGTGTCGCCTTCGGCGGCATGGCCGGCATTCCCAAGCGCGCCAGCGCCTGCGAGGAAGCCCTGGTCGGCTCGGCCTGGTACCCGGGCACCGTGGAGCGCGCCTGCGAGGCGCTCGCCAAGGACTTCACCCCGCTCACGGACTTCCGTGCCAGCAAGGAATATCGCCTGCTGACCGCACAGAACCTGCTGCGCAAGTTCTTCCTCGAACTGCAATCCCCTGAAGTCGAAACCCGGGTGACCGCTTATGTCTAACAAGCACCACATCAAGACCCAGGAAGAGCTGGCGGAGCTGTTCCGCGCCGACATCACCACCGGCGTCGGCAAGAACGTCAAGCACGAGAGCGCGCCCAAGCACGTGACCGGCGAAGCGGTGTACGTGGACGACCGCCTGGAGTTTCCCAACCAGCTCCATGTCTATGCCCGCATGAGCGACCGCGCCCATGCGCGCATCACCCGCATCGACACCCGTCCCTGCTACGAGATCCCCGGGGTGGCCATCGCCATCACCGCCGAGGACGTGCCGGGTCAGCTGGACATCGGCCCGGTAGTGGCCGGTGACCCGCTGCTGGCGGACGGCAAGGTGGAGTATGTCGGCCAGGTGGTCCTGGCGGTCGGCGCCGACAGCCTGGAAACCGCGCGCAAGGCGGCCATGGCGGCCATCGTCGAGTACGAGGACCTGGAACCCGTGCTCGACGTGGTCGAGGCCTACAAGAAGAAGCACTACGTGCTCGATCCGCACCAGCACAAGCGAGGCGACTCCGCCACCGCGCTGGCCGCCTCGAAGCACCGCCTGCAGGGCAACCTGCATATCGGCGGTCAGGAGCACTTCTACCTGGAGACCCAGATTTCCTCGGTGATGCCTACCGAGGATGGCGGCATGATCGTCTACACCTCCAGCCAGAACCCCACCGAAGTGCAGAAGCTGGTGGCCGAAGTGCTGGGCGTGCCGATGAACAAGATCGTCATCGACATGCGCCGCATGGGCGGTGGCTTCGGTGGCAAGGAAACCCAGGCCGCCGGACCGGCGTGCCTCTGCGCCGTGATCGCCCACCTCACCGGGCGGCCGACCAAGATGCGCCTGCCGCGCATGGAAGACATGAGCATCACCGGCAAGCGCCACCCCTTCTACGTCGAGTACGACATCGGCTTCGACGACGACGGCCTGCTCACCGGCATCGAACTGCAACTGGCGGGCAACTGCGGTTACTCGCCGGACCTGTCCGGCTCCATCGTCGACCGCGCCATGTTCCACTCGGACAACGCCTACTTCCTCGAACACGCCACCATCAATGGCCTGCGCTGCAAGACCAACACCGCGTCGAACACCGCCTACCGCGGATTCGGCGGCCCGCAGGGCATGGTCGCCATCGAGGAGATCATGGACGTCATCGCCCACCACCTGGGCAAGGACCCGCTGGCGGTGCGCAAGCTCAACTACTACGGCAAGGACGAGCGCAACGTCACCCACTACTACCAGACCGTCGAGCACAACATGCTCGAGGAGATGACCGCCGAGCTGGAAGCCAGCGCCGAGTATGCCCAGCGCCGCGAGGCCATCCGCGCCTTCAACGCCCAGAGCCCGGTACTGAAGAAAGGCCTGGCGATGACGCCGGTGAAGTTCGGCATCAGCTTCACCGCCACCTTCCTCAACCAGGCCGGCGCGCTGATCCACGTCTACACCGACGGCAGCATCCACCTGAACCACGGCGGCACCGAGATGGGCCAGGGCCTCAACACCAAGGTCGCCCAGGTCGTGGCCGAAGTGTTCCAGGTGGACATCTCGCGCATCCAGATCACCGCCACCAACACCGACAAGGTGCCCAACACCTCGCCGACCGCCGCCTCCAGCGGCACCGACCTGAACGGCAAGGCCGCGCAGAACGCCGCCGAGACCATCAAGGGCCGCCTGGTGGACTTCCTCGTCAGCCACTTCAAGGTCACCCCCGAGGACGTGCAGTTCAAGAACGACCAGGTACGCGTGCGTGATCGCTTCCTGTCCTTCGAGGAAGTGATCCAGCTGGCCTACTTCAACCAGATCTCGCTCTCCAGCACCGGCTTCTACCGCACGCCGAAGATTTTCTACGACCGCGACAAGGCGGCGGGTCGCCCCTTCTACTACTTCGCCTACGGCATGGCCTGCTGCGAAGTGCTGGTGGACACCCTCACCGGTGAGTACAGGATGCTGCGCACCGATATCCTCCACGACGTCGGCGCCTCGCTGAACCCGGCTATCGACATCGGCCAGGTCGAGGGTGCCTTCGTCCAGGGCATGGGCTGGCTGACCACCGAGGAACTGGTGTGGAACGCCAAGGGCAAGCTGATGACCAACGGCCCGGCGAGCTACAAGATCCCGGCCATCGCCGACATGCCCATCGACCTGCGGGTGAAGCTGGTGGAGAACCGCAAGAACCCCGAGCAGACGGTGTTCCACTCCAAGGCCGTGGGCGAGCCGCCCTTCATGCTCGGCATCGCCGCCTGGTGCGCCATCAAGGACGCCGTGGCCAGCCTCGCCGACTACAAGGCCCACCCGCAGATCGACGCACCGGCTACCCCCGAGCGCGTGCTCTGGGGCGTGGAGCAGATGCGCAAGCTGCAACGGCCGGCCCGTTCCTCCGCCCAGGCGGAGGTCGAACCGGCATGACCACGGGGGCCGGCCGCACCGGCCCCTGAACCACCCCAACGGTGCAGAACAATGACAACATCCACCGAACGAACGAAGACGATGCAGCCGGGGAGCGAACCCGTGTTGCTGGAAACGCTGCCGGCACCGGTTCGTCCCAGGGACGACTGGCGCCTGTCACGCACGACGCGGCCACTGCGTAGCTGGAGATTGAGCAAATGAGTTGGATCAGTGCCCTTGCCGACCTGCAGCAACGCGGAGAACCCTGCGTGCTGGTGACCATCATCGAGGAGCGCGGCTCCACGCCGCGCAATGCCGGTTCCAAGATGGTGGTGACCGCCGAGCGCCTCTTCGAGACCATCGGTGGGGGCCACCTCGAGTTCAAGGCGATGGAGATCGCCCGCCAGATGCTCGTGGAACGCACCCTGGAAACCCGCCTTGAGCGTTTCAGCCTGGGCGCCAGCCTGGGCCAGTGCTGCGGCGGGGCCACCGTGCTCTTGTTCGAGCCCATGGGCCAGCCCCAGGCGCATATCGCCGTGTTCGGTGCCGGCCACGTCGGGCGCGCCCTTGTGCCCCTGCTGGCGAGCCTGCCGTGCAAGGTGCGCTGGATCGACTCCCGCGAAAGCGAGTTCCCGGCGACTGTCCCGGCCGGCGTGGACAAGGTGGTCAACGAGGACGTGATCGACGAGATCGCCGCCATGCCCAAGGGCAGCTATTTCATCGTCATGACCCACGATCACCAGTTGGATCTCGAGCTCACCGCCGAGATCCTCAAGCGCAACGACTTCGCCTACTTCGGCCTGATCGGCTCGAAGACCAAGCGCGTCAAGTTCGAGCACCGCCTGCGCACCCGAGGCTTCGCCGCCGAGACGGTGCAGCGCATGCGCTGCCCCATGGGCATCGGCGAGGTCAAGGGCAAGCTGCCGGCCGAGATCGCCATCTCCATCGCCGGGGAGGTGGTGGCCACCTATAACGCCAACTTCGGGCAGGAAGTGAAGAAAGGGGACACGGTCGCGCGCCTGACCCCCTCCTCCCGCCGCGAACAGGCCTGAGTTCCAGCCTTCTCCCGTACGGAGAGAAGGCGACGCGTTGTGCCGGGTGGGGAGCGCCGCGTGACAGGGAGCTCCCCACTCCGGCCTCACCCCTGCGGAACGACGCGACAATCGCAACAATTTTCAACGAGACTGACATGACCCGCCACGTAACCGCCTACCGCTCCGCCATCCTGCACAGCATCGCCGACCCCGCCGAAGTGGGCATCGAACAGTCCTACCAGTACCTCGAAGATGGCCTGCTGGTGGTGGAGGATGGCCGGGTCAAGGCCCTGGGCGACGCCAATGCGCTGCTGCCCAGCCTGGCCGCCGACGTCGAGGTCCTCGAGTACCGCGACGCCCTGATCACCCCCGGCTTCATCGACACCCATATCCACTTCCCCCAGACCGGTATGATCGCTTCCTACGGCGAGCAGTTGCTGGACTGGCTGAACACCTACACCTTCCCCACCGAGAAGCAGTTCGCCGACAAGGCCCACGCCGCCGACGTCGCCGGCATCTTCATCAAGGAGCTGCTGCGCAACGGCACCACCACCGCGCTGGTGTTCGGTACCGTGCACAAGGAGTCGGTGGACGCCTTCTTCGAAGCCGCCCACGCCCTGGACCTGCGGATGATCGCCGGCAAGGTGCTGATGGACCGCAACGCCCCGGACTACCTCACCGATACCGCCGAGTCCGGCTACGCCGACAGCAAGGAGCTGATCGAGCGCTGGCACGGCAAGGGTCGTCTGCACTACGCCGTGACCCCCCGCTTCGCCCCCACCAGCACTCCGGAACAGCTGGAGCTGGCCGGCAAGCTGTACGGCGAGTACCCGGGCCTCTACATGCACACCCACCTGTCCGAGAACCGCAAGGAGATCGAATGGGTGAAAGAGCTGTTCCCGGCACGCAAGGGCTACCTCGACGTCTACGACCACTACAAGCTGATCGGCGAACGCTCGGTCTTCGCCCACGGCGTCCACCTCTGCGACGACGAATGCAAGCGACTGGCGGAGACCGGTTCGGCGGTGGCCTTCTGCCCCACCTCCAACCTGTTCCTCGGCAGCGGCCTGTTCGACCTGGAGAAGCTCGAAGCGCACGGCGTGCGCGTGGGCCTGGGCACCGATGTCGGCGCCGGCACCAGCTTCTCCCAGCTGCAATCGCTCAACGAGGCCTACAAGGTCATGCAGTTGCAGGGCAAGAAGCTCGACCCCTTCAAGTCCCTTTACCTCGCCACCCTCGGCGGCGCCCGGGCGCTCTACCTGGATGACCGCATCGGCAACTTCCAGACCGGCAAGGACGCGGACTTCGTGGTCCTCGATTACAAGGCCACACCGCTGCTGGACTATCGCATGCAGCAGGCCAGATCCCTGCCGGAGAAACTGTTCGCCCTGACCATCCTCGGCGACGACCGCACGGTGAAGGAGACCTTCGCCGCCGGCCGCAGCGTGCACCAGCGCGACTGAGGGATAGCAAGACAAGAAAGCCCCGCATCGCGGGGCTTTCTACGTGGATGGCCCGTAGGAGCGGGCTTGCCCGCGAATGGCTCACCTTCGCCAGCAAGCTGGCTCCTACAACGTGGATGGTCCGTAGGGGCGGGCTTGGCCCGCGAAAGGCCCCCTTCGCCAGCAAGCTGGCTCCTACCGCCTGGATGGCCGTAGGAGCGGGCTCGCCCGCGAATGGCACACCTTCGTCAGCAAGCTGGCTCCTACGGTTTCAGGCGCTGCGGGGCGTGGCGCGGCCCGGCTTCTTCTTGGTTTGCAGCAGGTGCGAGAACACCGCATGCAGGTCATCGGAGGCGCCGCCCTCATCCAGGTTGAGCTTGTCGTCGATATGGTCCATGTGATGCATCATCAGATGCACCGCTCGCTCCACATCACGGGACTCGATGGCGTCGATCAGGCGATTGTGCTCGTCGAAGGAACAGTGGGAGCGGCTGCCGCTCTCGTACTGGGCGATGATCAGCGAGGTCTGCGACACCAGGCTGCGCTGGAAGCTCACCAGCGGCGCGTTCTTCGCCGCCTCGGCCAGCTTGAGGTGGAATTCGCCGGACAGGCGAATGCCTGCGCCGCGATCGCCGCGAGAGAAGCAGGCCTGCTCCTCGTTGACCATCTGACGCAACTCCTGCAACTGCTCGGCGGTGGCATGCTCGACAGCCAGTTCGGTGATGGCGCGCTCCACCAGGCGACGCGCGTAGAAGATCTGTCGGGCCTCCTCGACACTGGGGCTGGCAACCACCGCGCCACGATTCGGACGCAGCAGCACCACACCTTCATGGGCCAGGCGAGACAGCGCGCGACGGATGATGGTGCGGCTGACACCGAAGATCTCGCCAAGGGCCTCCTCGCTCAGCTTGGTACCCGGAGCCAGGCGCTGTTCGAGGATGGCATCGAAGATGTGCGCGTAGACGACGTCGTCCTGCGTGCCGCTGCGACTGCTTTTGGCGGCGCGCGGCTGCTTCTTGAGTGGCTGCAACTGTTCGTTCATGGGGGCTCGCGTCTAGAGGGTTCGGAGGTCGTCCAGGGCCCTTTTTGCCGTTTCCACGGCACTGAGCAGGTAGGTTCAGGCAGGGAAAACAGGGAAAAAGCGTTAGATATTGTACACAATCACTCAGGCTTGAACAGTTTCGCTGCAGGTCGCCTCCTGTTCCTGACCGATCGAACAGGATTTTTCGACCCTCCCAGATCATCCGTTTTCCTTCCCGAAGCGGCGCCCGTGAGCGCCTATTCCTACATTTTTTTTTCATAAGCACGCCTTTGCCTGTTCGATTCGGTGCTTTGCGGCCTGCAGGAAGTCAGCTCCTTCATTTCGGTAAAAATATCTAACTCTTTGATTTTAATAACCTTTTAAGAATAGTTAGGCTGCAAATTGTCGCGCCACATCCTGTCTTTTCGGTCGGCTTTATGGGATTGGTGCGTTTTTTGGAACATTGAAAACATTATTTGTTTTTTTTGTATACAAAGGCATAATCGCGCCGTGACTTCCTGACCCAGCAGTCAACTATTTGAGGAAGTGCACCACTCACGCCATCCGCCTCAGTCAGTCCGGAGCCCGCTCCAGGCTCTGGGTGAACAAGTACAAAAGAGATGAGGAGTACCACGCTGTGGAAAGCATCAAACAACAAGAACAGGGAACGTACGCCGCAACACCGCCCGCCAAGGGCCTGCTCGAACGCCTCTTCAAGCTCACCCAGCACGGCACCACCGTCCGGACCGAGCTGGCCGCGGGCCTGACCACCTTCATCACCATGGCCTACATCATCTTCGTCAACCCGAACATCATGGCCGATGCCGGGATCGATCATGGTGCAGCCTTCGTCGCAACCTGCCTGGCCGCCGCTTTCGGCTGCCTGCTCATGGGTCTCTATGCCAACTGGCCGGTGGGCCTGGCCCCGGGCATGGGCCTGAACGCCTTCTTCACCTACACCGTGGTCAACACCATGGGTTACAGCTGGCAGATCGCCCTGGGCGCCGTGTTCCTGTCCGGCGTGCTGTTCATGATCCTCACCTTCTCGCGGATCCGCGAATGGCTGTTGAACAGCATCCCCAGCAGCTTGCGCTTCGCCATGGGAGCGGGCGTGGGCCTGTTCCTCGGCCTCATCGGCCTGAAGACCGCAGGCATTGTGGTCGCCCACCCGGCCACCCTGGTGCACATCGGTGACCTGACCTCCCCCGGTCCGCTGCTGGCCGCCATCTGCTTCCTGATGATCGCGGTACTGGAATACCGCCGCATCTTCGGCGGCATCCTGATCAGCATCCTCACCGTCACCCTGGTCGGAGTAGGCCTCGGCATCGTCAAGTTCGGCGGCGTCTTCTCCATGCCCCCGAGCCTCGCGCCCACCTTCATGGCCATGGACATCACCGGCGCCTTCGACGTGACCATGGTCAGCGTGATCCTCGCCTTCCTCTTCGTGCACATGTTCGACACCGCCGGCACCCTGATGGGCGTCGCCCAGCGTGCCAACCTGGTACAGGAAGACGGCCGCATCGAAAACCTCTCCAAGGCCATGAAGGCGGACAGCGCCTCCAGCGTCTTCGGTGGCGTGCTCGGCGTACCGCCGGTGACCAGCTACGTGGAAAGCGCCGCCGGCGTGGCCGCCGGTGGACGCACCGGCCTGACCGCCGTGACCGTGGGCATCCTCTTCATCGCCGCCATGTTCTTCGCCCCCCTGGCCGGCATGATCCCCGCCTACGCCACCGCCGGCGCGCTGATCTACGTCGCCATGCTGATGATGGGCGGCATGGCCCACATCGACTGGAAGGAACACACCGAGACCATCCCGGCCATCGTCACCGTGATCATGATGCCGCTGACCTTCTCGGTCGCCGACGGCATCGCCCTGGGCTTCGTGACCTACGTGGCGATGAAGGCCTTCACCGGCAAGTACAAGGAGGTCTCGCTGAGCCTGTACGCGCTGTGCCTGATCTTCGTGGCCAAGTTCATCTTCCTCTGATTCCCGGCTCTCCCTCACAAGGCCCCATCGCGATGCGATGGGGCCTTTTCATATCCGCAGCCCCCCTCGCCCGGACGGACATGGCGGATATCCGCCACCAGAAACCCAAAAGCCGGCGGATTCCCGCCAGGCTCCAGCATGCCCCGGTGAAAGTGAGCCCCGGCTCTTCAGGCATTGCGCATGCTGGCACGTTGCTTGCCCTGTTCCAGACGTGCGAGTCAACAAGAACAAGCCGTACCGCGCATTGCCAATCGGGCCGCCCCTTTTCGGGTTGCCGCCTAGACTCCTTCTTGTTGCCTCGCCCAGGTCGCCCATCGGCACCTGACTCACTGAAGAACAACAAGAGGACGTATCGATGTTCAAACCTGCTCTCAAAGCCCTCGCCTGTGCCCTCGCCCTGGGCGCCGCCGGACTGGCCCAGGCCGCCGACCCCATCGTGATCAAGTTTTCCCACGTGGTGGCGGAGCACACGCCCAAGGGCCAGGGTGCGCTGCTGTTCAAGAAGCTCGCGGAAGAGCGCCTGCCCGGCAAGGTGAAGGTGGAGGTCTACCCCAACTCCTCCCTGTTCGGTGACGGCAAGGAAATGGAAGCCCTGCTGCTGGGTGACGTGCAGCTGATCGCGCCGTCCCTGGCCAAGTTCGAGCAGTACACCAAGCAGGTACAACTCTTCGACCTGCCCTTCCTGTTCAACGACATCCAGGCCGTGGACCGTTTCCAGCACAGCCCCGAGGGCCAGCAACTGCTGAAGTCCATGGAAAGCAAGAACATCACCGGCCTGGGCTACTGGCACAACGGGATGAAGCAGCTTTCGGCCAACAAGCCCCTGCGCGAACCCAAGGACGCCCGCGGCCTGAAGTTCCGCGTCCAGGCTTCCGCCGTACTGGAGGAACAGTTCAAGGCCCTGCGCGCCAACCCGCGCAAGATGAGCTTCGCCGAGGTCTACCAGGGCCTGCAGACCGGCGTGGTCAACGGCGCCGAGAACCCCTGGTCGAACATCTACTCGCAGAAGATGCACGAGGTCCAGAAGTACATCACCGAGTCCAACCACGGCGTGCTCGACTACATGCTGATCACCAACACCACGTTCTGGAACGGCCTGCCGGCGGATGTCCGCAGCGAGCTGGAAAAGATCACCGTGGAGGTGACGAACGAGGTGAACAAGCAGGCCGAAGCGCTGAACCAGGGCGACAAGCAGCGCATCATCGACGCCAAGACCACCGAAATCATCGAGCTGACTCCCGAGCAGCGCAACGAATGGCGTGAAGCGATGAAGCCGGTATGGAAGAAGTTCGAGGGCGAGATAGGCCCCGATCTGATCAAGGCCGCCGAGGCCGCCAACCAGGCCCAGTGATATCCGCCCGCCATGGGCAGCGGTGAAGGCCGCTGCCCTCGGCACGACGTTTCAGCCATCGGGAGATGCCAACCATGAACGCCCTGCGGCGCGTCTGGGACCACTTCGAGGAAGCTTTCATCGCCTTCCTCCTGGCCGCCATGACGCTGGTGACCTTCGTCTACGTCATCCTCAACAACCTCTACACCCTGTTCTACAACCTGGCGGACCGTTGGGAGTCGGCCAGCGACACCCTGTTCGCCATCGGCGATGCCATCCTCGCCATGGCCCAGGCCATGACCTGGAGCAACTCCCTGACCAAGGCGCTGTTCGCCTGGCTGATCTTCTTCGGCCTGGCCTATGGCGTGCGCACAGCGGGTCATATCGGTGTGGACGCCCTGGTCAAGCTGGCGCCCCGTCATATCCAGCGGGTGATTGGCGTCATCGCGTGCCTGTGCTGCCTCGCCTATGCCGGCCTGATGGCCGTGGCCAGCTTCGAGTGGACCCAGACCCTCTTCACCGCCGCCATCGGCGCCGAGGACCTGGGCCATTACGGCGTGCAGCAATGGCATATCGGCCTGATCCTGCCACTGGGCTTCAGCCTGGTATTCATCCGCTTCGCCGAAATCCTCATACGCATTCTCAAGGGCCAACAGACCGGCCTCGGGCTGGCGGACGAGGCCGCCGAGGCGCTGAAGCTCACGGAGCATGAAGACAGCCCGCACAAGGAAGACTCGAAATGACCGTCCTGTTCCTCTTCCTCCTGCTTTTCCTGCTGATGTTCATCGGCGTGCCCATCGCCATCTCCCTGGGCCTGGCCGGCTCGATGACCATCATCCTGTTCAGCCCCGACTCGGTGCGTTCCCTCGCCATCAAGCTGTTCGAGACCTCCGAGCACTACACGCTGCTGGCCATTCCCTTCTTCCTGCTGGCCGGCGCCTTCATGACCACCGGCGGCGTGGCGAAGCGCCTGATCGACTTCGCCAACGCCTGCGTGGGGCATATCCGTGGCGGCCTGGCCATCGCCGCGGTGCTGGCCTGCATGCTGTTCGCCGCGCTGTCCGGCTCCAGCCCGGCCACCGTGGCAGCGGTGGGCTCCATCGCCATCGCCGGCATGGTCCGCTCCGGCTATCCCCAGGCCTTCGGCGCCGGCATCGTCTGCAACGCCGGTACCCTGGGCATCCTGATTCCGCCGTCGATCGTGATGGTGGTCTATGCGGCCGCCACCGAAACCTCGGTGGGCAAGCTGTTCATGGCCGGGGTGATCCCGGGAATCATGCTGGGCGTCGTGCTGATGATCGCGATCTACATCGTCGCGGTGAAGAAGAACCTGCCCGCCCTGCCCCGCGCCACCTTCCGCGAGTGGCTGTCCGCCGCGCGCAAGGCCATCTGGGGCCTGCTGCTGATGCTGATCATCCTCGGCGGCATCTACTCCGGCATGTTCACCCCTACCGAAGCGGCGGCGGTGGCGGCGGTCTACTCGGCCTTCATCGCCCTGTTCGTCTACAAGGACATGAGGTTGGGCGAAGTGCCGAAGGTCCTGCTGGAGTCGGGCAAGCTGACCATCATGCTGATGTTCATCATCGCCAACGCCATGCTCTTCGCCCACGTGCTGACCACCGAGCAGTTGCCCCAGCAGATCACCGCCTGGGTGATCGACGCCGGCCTGACCCCGATAACCTTCCTGCTGGTGGTGAACATCGTGCTGCTGATCGCCGGGGCCTTCATGGAGCCCTCGGCGATCATCCTCATCCTGGCACCCATCCTGTTCCCCATCGCCATGAAGCTCGGCATCGACCCCATCCACCTCGGCATCATCATGGTGGTGAACCTGGAGATCGGCCTGGTGACGCCGCCGGTGGGCCTGAACCTGTTCGTCACCTCGGCGGTGACGGGGATGCCCCTGACCAGGACCATCCACGCCGCCATGCCCTGGCTGATGCTGCTGCTGGGCTTCCTGGTCCTGGTGACCTACGTGCCCTGGATCTCCCTGGCCCTGCCGAACTGGCTCGGCATGAACTGATCCCTTGTGCGCATCTCCCCGTGATGCGCTTCAGCCCGGCCCTGGCGCCGGGCTTTTTTATGGCTGCTGACAAGGCACACCGCGCCGCCACTTTCTTCCAGACAAAAAAAAGCCCGCAGTGTGGACGGGCGTTAAAAGACTCCAGTGAGTCGAGGGTAACGAGTGTTCGGAACTAGCTACCGCGATAGGTGGAGTAGCTGTAGGGGGAGATCAGCAGCGGCACGTGGTAGTGGTCCTGCTCGGCGGAGATACCGAAGCGCAGCACCACCACATCGAGGAAAGCCGGCTCGGCCAGCTTCACGCCACGGGCGCGGTAATAGTCACCCGCGTGGAAATGCAGTTGGTAGACGCCGCTCTGGTAGTCGGCACCCTGCAGCAGGGGCGCATCGCAGCGGCCGTCGTCGTTGGTGGTGGCGGTGGCGACCAGCTCCAGGCCGGCACCTTCCACGCGGAAGAGTTCGATCTTGATGTCACGGCCGGGGGAACCGTGGGCGGCATCCAGTACATGAGTGGTCAAACGTCCCATTGCTCGCTGGGCGTCCTCCAGGCCGACGGGGCCAGGGCGGCACGCCACACCTCCTCTGCTTGTTCATATCGGTGCGTGGGAGGGGCCTCGGCCCCTGTACGGTGCGCAGAATAACACGCGACCGACAGAATGTAAGACATAAAACACGAAAATTGTACACAATCACTCTCGCAGCCCCCATCACCAAGTCGCCCACCTGCTCCAACGGAAATTTTGAAGAAGCTCTCCAGATATGGCGTCCAGGCCAATGGACCTGACCACCTGGGCAGATTTCTTGCTTGGTTGTCGTGCAGTGCCATGAGCAAAGTTTTGATTTACAAAACGCAAAGCAGTTTGTATACAATCACCCCATCCACGGTCGCGCACCACCTCCCGGGCTGCCGCCGATCGTCCAACAGACCTGAAAGGAAGACTGCAGTGAGCGCTGAGTACCCACGCGACCTGATCGGTTACGGCAACACCCCTCCTCACCCGCAATGGCCGGGTGACTCCCGCATCGCCCTGTCCTTCGTCCTCAACTACGAGGAAGGCGGCGAGCGCAACGTGCTCCATGGTGACAAGGAATCCGAAGCCTTCCTTTCGGAAATGGTCGCTGCACAGCCGCTGCAGGGCGTGCGCAACATGAGCATGGAGTCCCTCTACGAATACGGCAGCCGCGTGGGGGTCTGGCGCCTGCTGAACCTGTTCAAGCGCCACGACATCCCCATGACCATCTTCGCCGTGGCCATGGCCGCCCAGCGCCATCCGGACGCGATCCGCGCCATGGTCGAGGCCGGCCACGAGATCTGCAGCCACGGCTACCGCTGGATCGACTACCAGTACATGGACGAGGCCCAGGAGCGCGAGCACATGCTCGAAGCCATCCGCATCCTCACCGAACTGACCGGCGAGCGCCCCTTGGGCTGGTACACCGGCCGCACCAGCCCCAATACCCGTCGCCTGGTGATGGAAGAAGGCGGCTTCCTCTACGACTCCGACACCTACGACGACGACCTGCCCTACTGGGACCCGGCCAGCACCGCCGAGAAGCCCCACCTGGTGATCCCCTACACCCTGGACACCAACGACATGCGTTTCACCCAGGTCCAGGGCTTCAACAAGGGCGATGACTTCTACGAGTACCTGAAGGATGCCTTCGACGTGCTCTACGCCGAGGGCGCCGCCGGCGCGCCGAAGATGCTCTCCATCGGCATGCACTGCCGCCTGCTGGGCCGCCCCGCCCGCCTGGCCTCCCTGGCACGATTCATCGAGTACGTGAAGTCCCACGAGAAAGTCTGGTTCGCCCGCCGCATCGACATCGCCCGTCACTGGCACGCCACCCACCCTTTCAAAGAGCACGCCCAATGAGCCGTTTCCAGACCCTGACGCCATCCACCCTGTCCCGCGAAGCCTTCGTCGAGGCCTTCGCCGACATCTACGAGCACTCGCCCTGGGTCGCCGAGAAGGCCTTCGACCTCGGTCAGGACGACAGCCTCAACGAAATCAACGGCCTGCACCAACGCATGGCCGACCTGTTGCTCAGCGCCAGCCATGAAGCCCAGCTGGCCCTGATCAACGCTCACCCGGACCTGGCCGGCAAGGCCGCCGTCCGTGGCGAGCTGACCGAAGCCAGCACCAGCGAACAGGCCGGTGCCGGTATCCACGAGTGCACGGCCGAGGAGTTCGCGCGCTTCACGGAACTGAACGACGCCTACAAGGCCAAGTTCGGATTTCCCTTCATCATGGCGGTGAAAGGCAGCAATCGGCACCAGATCCTGGCGGCCTTCGAGGAGCGCATCCACAACTCCCCGGAAGCCGAGTTCAGCCGGGCACTGGCCGAGATCAACAAGATCGCGCTGTTCCGTCTGCAGCAGATGTAAGCCGCAGCCGCACCGCAGCCTTCAGATACCCGGGCGGACCCAGGTCCGCCCATCGGCTCACCACCCGGTGGCAGAGCCAGGGGGGAGGATGAAACGGTCACCCCCTTCGGACCCGCCCATACCCGGGACGGGAACCAGAAACGAACAAGTAGAACAGCCATGCGAACCCTGAAGATCGAGCCCCTGACCAAAGAAGCCTTCGCCCCCTTCGGAGACGTCATCGAAACCGACGGCAGCGACTACTTCATGATCAACAACGGCTCCACCCGCCGTTATCACAAGCTGGCCACGGTCGAGACCGCCCAGCCCGACGACAAGGCGATCATCAGCATCTTCAGCGCCGAATCCCTCGAGATGCCCTTGCGCATCAAAATGCTGGAACGACATCCGCTGGGCAGCCAGGCCTTCATCCCGCTGCTCGGCAACCCCTTTCTGGTCGTGGTCGCGCCACTTGGCGATGTACCTGTACCGGGTCTGGTCCGTGCCTTCCTCACCAATGGCAGGCAGGGCGTTAATTACCATCGCGGCGTCTGGCACCACCCGGTGCTGACGATCGAAAAGCGGGATGACTTCCTGGTGGTTGATCGCAGTGGTTCTGGCAACAACTGCGACGAGCATTACTTCACCGAGGACGAACAAGTCCTCCTTGACCCCCACCACTAATAAGAGAAGCCCAAGGATCGGCGTGCCGGTCCGCGGGAAAGAGGTAACAACTGTGGAAGCACATTTGACCGAATGGCTGAACCTGGGCATTCGCTGGGTTCACATGATCACCGGCATCGCCTGGATCGGCGCGTCCTTCTATTTCGTCTGGCTGGAGAACAACCTCAACCGCAAGAACCCGCGTGACGGGCTCTCCGGTGACCTCTGGGCCATCCACGGTGGCGGTATCTACCACCTGGAGAAGTACAAGCTCGCCCCGCCGAAAATGCCGGACAACCTGCACTGGTTCAAATGGGAAGCCTATTTCACCTGGCTGTCGGGCGTCGCCCTGCTGACCGTGGTGTTCTACCTGAACCCCACGCTCTACCTGATCGCCCCCGGCAGTGACCTGGCCCCTGCAGCCGCCATCGCCATCGGCGTCGGCGCCCTGATCGCCGGCTGGTTCATCTACGACCTCCTGTGCGATTCGCCCCTGGGCAAGACCCCCGCCCTGCTCGGCCTGGTGCTGTTCGTGCTGATCATCGGCGCCGCCTGGGGCTTCTCCCAGGTCTTCAGCGGCCGTGGCGCGTACATCCATGTCGGCGCCCTGATCGGCACCATCATGGTGGGCAACGTGTTCCGCATCATCATGCCGGCCCAGCGTGCCCTGGTTAAGGCCATCGAAGAGAACCGCGAGCCCGATCCGGTGCTGCCGGCCAAGGGCCTGCTGCGCTCGCGCCACAACAACTACTTCACCCTGCCGGTGCTGTTCATCATGATCAGCAACCACTTCCCGAGCACCTACGGCAGCCAGTACAACTGGCTGATCCTGGCCGGCATCGCGGTGATTGCGGTCCTGATCCGTCACTACTTCAACACCCGCCACGACAGCAACAAGTTCGCCTGGACCCTGCCGGCCGGCGCCCTGGGCATGATCTGCCTGGCCTTCGTCACCGCGCCGAACTACAAGGCCGCCGAACCGAGCATCGCCGTCGAGCCCGCCCACCAGGAACAGGCCGCTCCCGCCAGCAGCGCCGCCCCGGCAGCGACCAGCCAACCCCAGGCTGCCGCTCCTGCCACCGGCGACTTCGACAAGGTCCACAGCGTCATCCAGGAACGCTGCACCGTCTGCCATTCCGCCAAGCCCACCAGCCCGATGTTCACCTCGGCGCCGGGCGGTGTGATGCTCGACACCCCGCAGCAGATCCAGATGCTCGCACCGAAGATCCAGGCCCAGGCAGTCGCCAGCCAGATCATGCCGCTGGGCAACATCACCCAGATGACCCAGGAAGAGCGTGACCTGATCGGCCGCTGGATCGCTCAAGGCGCCAAGACCAACTGAGTCCGGCGCTCCGGGACCAATGGCCGCTCACGGCGGCCCGAGGTCCCGCGAACCACGGCGGACGACGACCCCAAGCGTCGTCCGCGCTTCAGGCCTGCCCCCCAGGCGGGCCTTTTTTATTCCAAGCGGTATCCCCGGCCGGGCGCACCATCGCCCGGCCTGCTCCATGAATGCCCCGGCGGCCACGCCCACGAAGCGTGGCTTTGCCAAGCGACTTACAAGAACAAAAGCGCCTGAGGTGTTGCATGACCACTCCGACAGAGCGAGAAATCGCCCTTTCGCCCGCTGACCAGCGCCTGCCCCTGATGCAACTGCTGCTCGTCGGTTTCCAGCATGTCCTGCTGATGTACGGTGGCGCCGTTGCCGTACCCCTGATCGTCGGCCAGGCCGCCGGTCTCTCCCGAGAAGAAATCGCCTTCCTGATCAACGCAGACCTGCTCGTCGCCGGTATCGCCACCGTGGTGCAGTCCCTCGGCATCGGTCCGGTGGGTATCCGCATGCCAGTGATGATGGGCGCCAGCTTCGCCGCCGTGGGCAGCATGGTGGTGATGGCCGGCATGCCCGGCGTCGGCATCCAGGGCATCTTCGGCGCCACCATCGCCGCCGGCTTCTTCGGCCTGCTGATCGCCCCCTTCATGTCCCGCGTCGTGCGCTTCTTTCCACCGCTCGTGACCGGCACCGTGATCACCGCCATCGGTCTCACCCTCTTCCCGGTTGCGGTCAACTGGGCGGGCGGTGGCAACCAGGCCAGCTCGTTCGGTGCCCTGGAGTACCTCGCCATCGCCTCCCTGGTGCTGGGCGTGATCCTGCTGGTGAACCGTTTCCTCAAGGGCTTCTGGGTGAACGTGTCGGTGCTGGTGGGCATGGCCCTGGGCTACCTGCTGGCGGGCGCCTGCGGCATGGTGGACCTGGAAGGCCTGGACAGCGCCCCCTGGTTCCAGGTCGTCACGCCGATGCACTTCGGCATGCCCAAGTTCGAGCTGGCTTCGGTCCTGTCAATGTGTCTGGTGGTGGTGATCATCTTCGTCGAATCCACCGGCATGTTCCTCGCACTGGGCAAGGTGACCGGTCGCGAAGTCTGCCCCACCGCCCTGCGTCGCGGGCTGCTGTGCGACGCAGGCGCATCCTTCCTCGCGGGATTCTTCAACACCTTCACCCACTCGTCCTTCGCCCAGAACATCGGCCTGGTGCAGATGACCGGGGTGCGCAGCCGCTACGTGACCGTGGCCGCCGGCGCCTTCCTGATCGTCCTCAGCCTGCTGCCGAAGGCCGCGTTCCTGGTGGCCTCGATTCCCCCCGCTGTCTTGGGTGGCGCCGGCATCGCCATGTTCGGCATGGTGACTGCCACCGGTATCAAGATCCTCCATGAGGCCGATATCACCGACCGCCGCAACCAGTTGCTGGTGGCCGTGAGCATCGGCCTGGGCATGGCACCGGTGGTGCGCCCGGAGTTCTTCGCCCAGCTACCCCACTGGATGGAACCCATCACCCACAGCGGCATCGCCATGGCCACCCTCAGCGCCCTCAGCCTGAACCTCCTGTTCAACGTCCTCGGCGAGAAGGACCGCGCCCGTCATTGCACGGCCGCCCACTGATTGTTGCTCCCATCCCCGTCGCACCCACGAGGTACGGCGGGGCTTCCACAGCCCGCCCACCCGGCGGGCACTTTTGAATCCCGCCGCCCGCGTCGGCCGGCCCCCGTGGCCTGGCTGGACGCCCAAGGCTTGAAGGAGGAAGCCATGTACACAATCTGAATTTATTACGTAGACAATCAGCCCGCGAGGAAGACCATTCGCGCGAGCATTCGCACCAGCCACCGCAACGACCCGCTGGCCCGGGTTCCCTACAAGAAGAATGCGAGGTGCTGCATGACCCACCTATCCACGGTCCTTTCCAGGTCAGGCCGAATTTCGGCGACCACCCTTTCACCGCCTTCCGCCGCCACGCGGCTGCATGCCCGTACCAGGTACCGAGCCCCGCCAACGGCGTGACCTGAGTTTCCTGCCAACCGCACCTGCATAACGAGAAGGATGATCCTGATGTTTCGCAAGCAATGCCTGGCGCTCGGCGCCGCCCTGTTCGCAACCAGCGCCACCGTATCCGCCGCCGAAGACGGCAAGTTCTTCGAGTGGATGAACAACAGCGTCGGTTTCCGCTACGGCCAGCAGTTCACCAACCCGAACAACCCGAACAAGTTCGCCAAGCGTGCCTACAGCTTCACCCACGCCGACGGCTACCGCTACGGCAGCAACTTCTTCAACCTCGACGTGTTCCTCTCCGACAGCCGTGACCCACGCAAGGGCACCGACCACGGCGGCAGCGAGGTCTACGCGATCTACCGTCACCAGCTCTACGCCTCGCGGGTCTTCGACCAGCCCCTGGGCACCGGCCTGATCAAGGACTACGCCCTCACCTTCGGTTTCGACGCCAGCCGCAACAACAACCTGGCCTCGGCGAAGAAGCGCTCCCTGGTGCTCGGTCCGACCCTGAAGTTCAACGGCGCCGGTGTGCTCGATCTCAGCCTGATGCTCTACCACGAGAAGAACCACTCGGGCATCCCCAACGCCAAGCACCCCGACCATACCTTCGACACCACCTACATGCTCAACCTGACCTGGATGAAACCCTTCCAGCTTGGCGATCACGACGCCAAGTTCCAGGGCTTCATCAACCACGTGGGCGAGAAGGGTGAGGACTACTTCGACAAGGACACCGCGCCTGAAACCCTGATGCGCACCTCCCTCATGGTGGCCGCGATGCCTGGTGCCAAACGCAAGCCGAACCTCTGGCTGGGCGTGGGCTACGAGTACTGGCACAACAAGTTCGGCGTCGATGGCGGTCGTGGCAGTCGCACCTCCACGCCGACGGTGAACCTGGAATACACCTTCTGAGGCGACTCGCAAGCGCCGTTGTAGGTCCCGGCCGTGGGGAGCGGCGCAAGGCGCCCTCCCCCGGTCCTTATCCCGAGCGGGAATCAGAAGTGCACCTTCACCAGCAGGCTGGCGGTGTTCTGGTCGGTACCGTCTAGGATCACGTCACCCAGGAAGCTGTCGTCGTCGATGCCGTACTTGTCCTTCCAGTAGTCGTACTCGACGCCCACATACAGCTGCTTCTCACCCCACCCCATGGCCTTGCCCAGGTCGTACTTCACCTGCGGGTTGAAGTGCAGGTTGGCGTGGTAGGTACCACGGCTGTTCTCGTCGTTGTCCACCACCCAGTCCATGAAGCCGTCGATCAGGATGTCGGAGTTGCCCACCGGGATGGTGTAGCTCCACACCGGGGTGATCTGCCAGACGTTGTCGCCCGGGCGGCTGCCGTCGGTGGTGCGGTTGTAGAAGTTGACCTGGAAGAAGTCGAAGCCCGGAATGGCCAGGTCGAAGCCCGGACCGATCAGGTAGGACTCCACATCCCCCTCGCCGAACTCGTAAGTCATGGCCAGCAGTACATCGGTGACAGGACCGAACTGGATCTTCTGATCGAAAATCTTGCCGAAGGACAGGCGCGGCTGGAACTCGCCGTAGTAGGTGTTGCTCCCCACCAGATCGTCTTCATCGCCGTTGTAGAAGATCTTGTCCAGGAAGAAGAAGTTATCGCCGTACTTCCAGCCATCCGCGTGCTCGAAAGTCACCGTCTGCTGGATCTCCGGGTTGACCTTGAAGTTCTGGCCGTAGAGGTAGGTCAGGCTGTTGTTCTGCCAGTACAGCAGGTCACCGGCGATGGCCTGGCCGCCCCCGAGCATTCCGACGGAGAGGGCGAGGCAGTGCGGCAGATACTTGGCTTTCATGGTGAGTCCCCTTGTTGTAGTGGGTTTCAGGTTGTTCCGTCCCGCGCCCACCCCGAGCCCGCCCCTGGAGCTGGGGACAGGCACGGACAGACGCGGGAATGGAGAGGGTTGCTCGCGTCGAACCTCAGCTGGAAAGGCTGGCTCGCTCGAATCGCCTGGCACCGGATGGGCGTTCTTCAGCGTTGCGCTGTTCGGCTGCATCCAGGAGGCCCTGCAGGGCCCGAATCACGGAAAGGTCGGAAAGCGGGTACCGGCCCATGGCCGGACTGCAGGGCGCAGTCCCCTTGGCCGGACCGGACGGGCGATGCGCGGGGCATTCCCCGGAAATGTCGGATGCGTACATGGTCAAAGCCTGCCTGTTGTTCTTGTAGGTCGTGGGCTTACAGGGTGATACCGAACACCCTGTGCAATTAGAGCTCTGAAAAAGCTGATCCAGAGGTCAGGATTTTCCGAACTATATACAGGTTGAGCACACAACAAACAACAATTTATTTATGGATTGTGTACAAAAATCCGCCGACCGGGCCGTTGCATGGGCTGCAGTCCCCGACGCAGAGCCGTCACGGCGTCAGGGCTGGCCCTTTTCCTTCTGTCGCTTGAGGAAATCGATCTTCCACTGCTCCATCCCCAGGTATTCGGAATCCAGGTTGGCCTCAACCTGATAGCGTGCCTTCAACGCCTCCACCGCCTCCCGATGCTCGGCCAGAAAGCGGTCGAATCGGGCGATCAGCTCCGGATGGCGAACACTGGAGAGCGTGAAGGCACCCTTGGTGTGCGGCAGCTTGGGATCGAAGACCAGAGCCCCCGGACGGACGCGGATGTTGTCCAGGTAGTAAGTGGCCACCACCACGTTGTAGTAGGCGCCGTCGGCCTCCCGCTTCATGGTCTGGCGAATCATCCGGCCAAGGTCCGCGCTCCGGACCCGCTGCACCTGGCCCGCGTCGATTAGCCCCTGATAGGTCCAGGGCGTCCAGCCACTCACCACCGCCAGCCGCCCGAGGGCCTCCACCCCCTGGCCCTGGCGCCCGGGCTCCACCAGGACGCCGTCCACATAGGCCACGACCGGCTGGCTGTAGATGACCTCCCTGCCCCGCTTGGCATCCCTCGCCCAGTCAGGACTGTCCGGGTACTTGAAGTCGATCCCGCCTTCCAGCAGTTGCGGGGTCAGCGATTCCACCGGCAAGGGCCGGTACTGCAACTCCAGCCCGGCATCCCGGGCGAACAGGTCCAGCAGGTCGCGGGCGAATCCCTGGTACTCGCCCTGGTCGCCGACCCAGTAATGGGGCCGGAATTCCTGCTGCTCCACACCGATCACATAGGGCTGCGCCAGAGCGCCGTTCACGGACAGAAAGCCGGCCAGCAGCCAGCCGAACGCCTGAGGCTTCATCGACCTCCTCCTTGTGCTTACAGGGGCTTGGGTGGGAGGGAGCGGGCGTCCCGCTCCCCTTTTTCCGTGGCGACCTACTCCGCCGAAACCAACTGCCGCGCCAAGCGGTTGTGGCGCTCCAGCACGCGGGGCAGGTCCAGGGTCACCAGTTGGCCGTCGCGCACCACGACCTTGCCGTTGATCACACTGGTGGACACCTGGGTCGGCGTGCAGAAGACCAGGGCCGCCAGCGGATCGTGAAGGGCGCCGGCGTAGGCCACCTGGCCCAGGTCGAAGGCCACGAAGTCCGCCGCCATGCCCGGCGCCAGGGCACCGATATCGTCGCGGTTGAGCACCTTGGCACCGCCCAGCGTGGCGATCTCCAGCGCTTCACGGGCGGTCATGGCGTCCGGACCGAAGCCGACCCGCTGCAGTAGCAACGCCTGGCGTACTTCGCCGATCATGCTGGCGCCGTCGTTGGAAGCCGAACCGTCCACGCCGAGGCCGACCGGCACGCCCGCATCACGCATGCGGCGGATCGGCGCGATACCCGAGGCCAGGCGCATGTTCGAGCAGGGGCAGTGGGCGACCCCGGTGCCGGTGCGGGCGAACAGGTCGATGCCGTGCTGGTCCAGCTGTACGCAGTGCGCATGCCAGACGTCATGACCGACCCAGCCCAGGTCCTCGGCGTATTCGGCGGGGGTCATGCCGAACTTCTCGCGGCTGTAGGCGATGTCGTTGACGTTCTCCGCCAGGTGGGTGTGCAGGGACACACCGTACTCCCGGGCCAGTACCGCGGCCTCGCGCATCAGATCGCGGCTCACCGAGAAGGGCGAGCACGGCGCCACCACCACCCGCAGCATCGAGCCATGGGACGCATCGTGGTAGTCCTCGATCAGGCGCTGGGACTCCTTGAGGATGTCCGCCTCCTTCTCCACCACCGAGTCCGGCGGCAGGCCGCCCTGGCTGCGACCGACGCTCATGCTGCCGCGTGCTGCGTGGAAACGCATGCCGATCTCGCCGGCGGCATGGATGCTGTCATCCAGCTTGCAACCGTTGGGGTAGATGTACAGGTGGTCGCTGGAGGTGGTGCAGCCGGACAGGATCAGTTCGGCCATGGCGGTCTGGGTGGAGACCTCGATCATTTCCGGGGTCAATCTCGCCCAGATGGGATAGAGGTTGGTCAGCCAGTTGAACAGCTCGCCGTCCTGGGCCGCCGGCACCACCCGGGTAAGGCTCTGGTACATGTGATGGTGGGTGTTCACCAGCCCTGGGATGACCACCTTGCCAGTCATGTCCAGCACCTCGTCGGCGGACTGCGGCAGCTCGGCGCTGGGCCCCACCTGCAGGATGCGGTTGTCCTCGATGAACATCCCGCCCTGGCGAATCTCCCGCCGCTGGCCGTCCATGGTCACCAGCAGGTCGGCGTTCTTGATCAACAGCGTCTTGGCCATTCGGGGCTCCTTGTAGGGTGCGCCATGCGCACCAAGAGTGGGACAGGGAAGATACGGTGCGCACGGCGCACCCTACGAAAAGCGTCTTCGCAGATTCGATGGAAAGGGTGTGCGGTCGATCAGCCGCCGGTGGCGCTCATGAAGCGCACGACCTGGACCTGCGAATCGGCCTCGAAATGGTGCCGCTCCGGCTTCAGTCGCAGGGCATCGATCAGGGCGGCGCGCAGCCGCTGGCTGTCGCCGGGGTGGCGGCGGATCAATGCCTTGAGATCCAGTGCGCCTTCATGGCCCAGGCAAAGCACCAGCTTGCCCTCGGCGGTCACGCGCACACGGTTGCAATCGCCACAGAAGTTGCGGCTGTGGGGCGAGATGAAGCCCACCTGGGTTTCGCTGCCGACAACCTGGTAGTAGCGCGAAGGGCCGCCAGTGCGATGGCTGCTGGGCAGCAGCGGGAAGCGTTGCTCCACCCGCTCGCGCACCTCGTCCGAGGTGCAGAGGGTGACCTTGCGTTCGTGACTGGAGATGCTCCCGAGCGGCATCTCCTCGATGAAGCTGATATCCAGCCCGCGGTCTACCGCGAAGGCCACCAGATCCTGCACTTCATCGTCGTTTCGCCCCTTCTGCACCACGGTGTTGAGCTTGACGCGGCGAAAGCCGGCGGCGCGCGCGGCGTCGATCCCGTCCAGCACCTGATCCAGGCGATCGCGGCGGGTGAAGGCGGCGAAGCGCTCACGCCTGAGGGAGTCGAGGCTGATATTCAGACGGGTGACGCCGGCCTGGCGGAGCTCGCCGGCCAGATGCGCCAGTTGCGAGCCGTTGGTGGTGATGGCCAGGTCATCCAGTTCCGGGCGGCCCCCCAGACGCGTCAACAGGGAGAGAAGCCCCTTGCGCACCAGTGGCTCGCCACCGGTCACGCGGATGCGCTTCACACCAAGGCCGATGAAGGCGTCGGCGACCGCATGGAGCTCTTCGAGACTGAGGATCTGCGCCCTGGGAGCGAAGACCATGTCCTCGCTCATGCAATAGGTGCAACGGAAGTCGCAGCGGTCGGTGACCGAGAGCCGCAGATAGGTGATTCGACGACCGAAGGGGTCGAGCAAGTGGTTGTCTTGCATAGGGTGACGTCTGCCGCAACACGCACCGGACCGGGTTCCGATGACATGGACGGATGCCGAATGGAAACAGAATTTTCTTTTTTTGTATACAGCAAATTCACCCGGTGGCGTCCCTTGAGAGGCGATCCGACGCGGTGATAACATCGCCGACCTCTCGCCGGCCGGCCTTCCTGGCGCCTGGCGAGCCACAGAAGGAAGCCGATGTGAGCAGCATTCGCGAGCGCAACCGAGACCTCATCCTGCGCGCGGCCAGCGAAGAATTCGCCGACAAGGGGTTCGCCGCCACCAAGACCAGCGACATCGCGGCCAAGGCCGGCCTGCCCAAGCCCAACGTCTACTACTACTTCAAGTCGAAAGAGAACCTCTACCGCGAGGTGCTCGAAAGTATCGTCGAGCCCCTGCTGCAGGCCTCCGCCCCGTTCAACGAGGACGGCCACCCCCATGAGGTGCTCACCGCCTACATTCGCTCGAAGATCCGCATCTCCCGCGACCTGCCTTCGGCCTCCAAGGTGTTCGCCAGCGAGATCATGCACGGCGCGCCGCACCTCTCTCCCGAGCAGACCGAACAGCTCAACCGGCAGGCCAAGCACAACATCGACTGCATCCAGCGCTGGATCGACAAGGGACTGATGGCCAAGGTGGACCCGCACCACCTGCTGTTCAGCATCTGGGCCGCGACCCAGACCTATGCGGACTTCGACTGGCAGATCTCCACCGTCACCGGCAAGGCCAACCTCAGCGACGCCGACTACGACGCCGCTGCGGAAACCATCATCCGCCTGGTGATCAAGGGCTGCGAAGTGGACGAACCGGCCGCCGCCCAAAGCGCCTGAACCCGCGCAGGGTGACGCTCGAAGGGCAACGCCCCCGGGCGATGCCCCCTGCTCAGGACTCGAATTCCGCCTGCAGCGCCGCCCGCACGCAGTGCAGCACGCCTTCGGGCACGCGACCTGCGAACAACGCCGCCACCTCGGTCACCGGGGGCAGCTCGCCTTCGCCATCCAGGAAAGCGTCCTGGATTTCCCCCAGCAACTCCTCCGGCAGGTCCAGGGCCTGCTCCAGGCTCAGTTGCTGGCTGGCGATGGACTCCGCCAGCAGGTTGTAGACGCTCTTCTCGCCGCAGTTCAGCTGACGGGCGATCTGCGCCGGGGTCATGCCGGCGCGGGCCAGGCTGACCAGTTCATGGCGCAGGTCGGTGACCACCCGGGGCGCTTCACCGGCACCGCCACCCAACACTTCCAGGAAGGCTTCGCCGTAACGCTCCAGCTTGCGCGCCCCCACCCCGCTGACCTGGGCCATGTCCGCCAGGCTGCGCGGCTGGCTGCGCAGCATTTCCAGCAGCGTGGCGTCAGGGAAGATCACATAAGGGGGCACGCTGTGCTCTTCCGCCAGCTTGCGGCGGAGGGCGCGCAAGGCCTCCCACAGTTCCCGCTCCTCGCCCCGCACCAACTGGCTGGCGGCGCTGGCGGCGGGTTTCGGGGCCTTGGTGGAGAGGTCACGGCGCAGCTCCAGGGTCACCTCGCCCCGCAGCAGCGGGCGGCAGGCCTCGGTCAGGCGCAGGCCGCCGAAGCCTTCCAGGTCCACATCCGCGAGGCCTCGGGCCACGAGTTGGCGATACAGGGTGCGCCATTCATTTTCCGAGAGTTGCTTGCCGGCGCCGAACACCGACAGGTGCTGGTGACCGGCAGCGCGCACCTTCTCGTTGTCGCGCCCCAGCAGCAGGTCCACCAGGTGGCCGACGCCATAGCGCTGGCCGCTGCGATAAATGGCCGACAGCGCCAGGCGCGCGGGTTCGGTGGCATCCCAGGTCTGCACGCCGTCGGTGCAGATGTCGCAATGCCCGCAGGGCTGCGGAAGTTCCTCGTCGAAGTAGGCCAGCAAGGTCTGGCGGCGGCAGCGGGTCTCCTCGCAGAGGGAGAGCATGGCATCCAGCTTGTGCTGCTCGATGCGCTTGTGGCGTTCATCGCCCTCGGAATTGCTCAGCATCTGCTTGAGCAGCAGCACATCCTGCAGGCCGTAGGCCATCCAGGCGTCCGCCGGCAGGCCGTCGCGGCCGGCGCGTCCGGTTTCCTGGTAATAGGCCTCCAGGGACTTGGGCAGGTCCAGGTGGGCGACGAAGCGCACGTTGGGTTTGTCGATGCCCATGCCGAAGGCGATGGTGGCCACCATGATCAACCCCTCCTCGTTGAGGAAGCGCTTCTGGTGGTAGGCCCGCAGGTCGTTGGCCAGGCCGGCGTGGTAAGGCAGCGCCGGGAACCCCTGTTCGGAGAGGAAACTCGCCACCTCCTCCACCTTCTTGCGCGAGAGGCAGTAGACGATACCGGCGTCGCCGCGACGCTCCGCCAGGAAGCCCAGCAACTGCTTGCGGGGCTGATCCTTGGCGACGATACGGTAGAAGATGTTCGGCCGGTCGAAACTGGAGAGGAAACGCTCGGCGTTCTGCAGGTGCAGCCGCTGGACCATCTCCTCGCGGGTACGCATGTCCGCGGTGGCGGTCAGGGCCATGCGCGGCACATTGGGGAAGAGCTCCGCCAGCTGGCCCAGCTGCAGGTATTCGGGGCGGAAGTCGTGGCCCCATTGGGACACGCAATGGGCCTCGTCTATGGCGAACAGGCCGATGGGCAGGCGCTGCAGGAAGGCCAGCATGCGCGGCTGCACGAGGCGCTCGGGCGCCAGGTAGAGCAACTTGATCTCACCCTGGCGCAAGCGATCGGCGATCTCCCGCTGGGCCTCGGCCGACAGCGTGGAATTCAGCGCGACGGCCGGTACGCCCAACTCGTCGAGGGTGGCGACCTGGTCGTCCATCAGGGCGATCAGCGGCGACACCACCACCGTCAGGCCGTCCCGCAACAGGGCCGGAACCTGGTAGCAGAGGGACTTGCCGCCACCGGTGGGCATCAGCACCAGGGCATCGCCGCCGGAGGCTACACGCTCGATGATGGCGGCCTGGTTGCCACGGAAAGCGTCGTAGCCGAATACGTCTTTGAGGATGCGCTGAGCCTGGTCGAGCATGGGGGTCTCCGGAACAAGCCGCGCATTATACGTCAGCCGGCCGGTCAAGTCGGCCACGCCCATCGGTCCTGACTTTTGCCGCCGCCCGCGCACTCGACTAGAATCCAGCGTCGTTTATTCCTCAAGGTAGTCCCACGATGTCCTTCGCTGAGCAACTGTCCCGCCTGCAAGCCTTTCTCGACGCCGATGACCTGCACGAGGAGGCTCTGGACTATGTGGCCGCCCACGGCTACCTGACCGCCCTCTCCATCTGCCCCGAGCAGGTGCCCGAGCGCGAATGGATCGACGCCCTGTTCGCCGAGCCGCCGCACTATCGCAGCGACGCCGAACGCGAGGAAATCGAGTCCACCCTGCTGGCCCTGAAGGCCCATATCGCCCGTCAACTGGCCGGCGACGAGGACCCCGAACTGCCCTGCGACCTCGACCTGGGCGAGGATGCGGACGATTCCGACCTGCGTGGCTGGTGCATCGGCTTCATGGAAGGCGTGTTCCTGCGTGAGGAGAGCTGGTTCGAGAACGCCGAGGAAGAAGTCAGCGAACTGCTGCTGCCGATCATGGTCGGCTCCGGCCTGTTCGACGAGCAGCCCGAGTTCGCCGAGATCGCCAAGGACCGCAACCTGGTGGACGAGATGATCGACCAGATCCCCGAGCTGCTCACCGCCCTCTTCCTGCTCTGCAACGCTCCTGAAGAAAAACCCGCCCTGCTCAAGCCCCGTCATCACTGATCAGGCCGGCGCGCATGGCGCACAGTGACATCCAGCCGCAGCGCCACCCGGCGCTGCGCATGATCCTCCTCGTCGTCGGCTGGCTCAGTGTCGTCCTGGGCGTGATCGGTATCTTCGTGCCGGTACTGCCCACCACCCCCTTCCTGCTGCTCGCCGCGGCCTGCTTCGTGCGCAGCTCGCGGCGTTTCTACTTCTGGCTGGTGGAGCACCCGCGTCTCGGCCCCTGGATCCGCGACTACCTCGAAGGCCAGGGCATCCCCTTGAAGGGCAAGGTCTATACCCTGGTGTTGATGTGGGCCAGCATCGCCTTTTCCTGCTATCTGGTGCCCCTGCCCTGGGCCCGCGGCTTCATGCTCACCAGCGCCGTGCTGGTCAGCGTCTACATCCTGCGACAGAAAACCCTCCGCACGCGCTGAAACGGGCAAAAATGGCCGGCATATCCGCCAGGGCCTGCCTAGACTCTGAGCATCCCGGGCGGAGAGGCGGCACATGCGGCGCTGGATGACAAAGGGAAACTGCCATCCCTCATGGCTCGCCTGGCGAGGCGGCGCCCTGCTGGCCGGCATGCTGCTGTGCCTGGCCAGCGTCCTGGCCAGCTGGGACTTCGACCTGATCCTCGCCAACGCCCAGAAGCGCTACGGTGACCTGGGACCGGCCAAGCCCCGCATCCTGGCCTGGAGCGAACTGATCGACGCCAGCATCGGCCTGCCCGAAGCCGAGAAGCTCGACTCGGTGAACCGTTTCTTCAACCGCCAGATCCGCTTCACCGACGACATCCGCACCTGGCGACAGAACGACTACTGGGCCACACCGATCGAAGCCCTGGTCAAGGGCTCGGGCGATTGCGAGGACTACTCCATCGCCAAGTACTTCACCCTGCGACGCCTCGGCATCCCCGCCGAGAAGCTGCGCATCACCTACGTCAAGGCCCTGCGCCAGAACCAGGCGCACATGGTGCTCACCTACTACAAGACCCCCACCGCCGATCCCCTGGTGCTGGACAACCTGATCGGCGAGATCCGTCCCGCCTCCCAACGCTCCGACCTGCTGCCGGTCTACGCCTTCAATGCCGAAGGTCTCTACACCGGGGCCAAGCGAGCGGGTGACACCAAGAAACTGTCGCGCTGGCAGGACCTGCTGAAAAAAATGAGAGCCGAAGGCTTCGCCATTGGAGAGGGTTAGCCCATGTCGTTACTCAAGCAACTGTTCCTGGCCATCTGCCTGCTGCTGGCGCTGGCCTTCGCCGGCAGCTTCCTCGCCGGGGTCGAAAGCTCCCGCGAGCAGCTGCTCAGTCAGTTGCGCTCCCATGCCCAGGACGCCGCCACCGCCCTCGGCCTGTCCATGACGCCCCATGTGGACGACCCGGCGATGATCGAACTGATGGTCAGCTCCATCTTCGACAGCGGCTACTTCGCCAGCATCCGCGTGGTGCGCATTCCCGACGGCGACGTGATCGCCGAGCGCCGGACCACCACCAGCAGCGAAGAAGTCCCCAACTGGTTCGCCCGCCTGGTCGACCTGCGGCCCGAAGGGGGAGACGCCCTGATCATGCGCGGCTGGCAGCAGGCCGCGCGGGTCGAGGTCCTGAGCCATCCGCGCTTCGCCCTGGCCAAACTCTGGGAAAGCGCCCTCGGCAGCCTGGCCTGGCTGTTGCTCTGCGGCGTGATCAGCGCCCTGGCCGGGGGCTGGCTGCTGCGCTCCCAGCTGCGCCCGCTGGACGACATGGTGCAACAGGCCGAAGCCATCAGCCGGCGGGAATTCCTCGCCCTGCCCAAGGAACCGCGCACACCGGAACTGCGGCGCGTGGTGCAGGCCATGAACCAGATGGTGGAGAAGCTGCGCACGCTGTTCGCCGAGGAAGCCGCCCGCAGCGAACGGCTGCGGGAAGAAGCCTACCAGGACAGCCTCACCGGCCTGGCCAACCGTCGCCAGTTCGACATCCACCTGGCCAACCAGCTGGTACCCAACGACCAGAACGCCGCCGGCTACCTGCTGCTGCTGCGGGTCAACGATCTGGGCGGCCTCAACCAGCGCCTGGGTGGCCAACGCACCGACGCCCTGATCGGCGACATCGGCGAGATGCTCAGCGGCCTCCTGCAGCGGCGCGGCAGCCCCGACTGGCTTGCCTCCCGCAGCCGTGGCGGCGAATTCTCCCTGCTGGCCCCCGGCATCACCGGCGAGGACGCCGAGCAACTGGCCAGCGAACTGGCCGACCAGTTGGAGCACCTGCACAGCACCGGTGCCAGCGACCGCAGCCCGGTGGCCTTCCTCGGTATCGCCGCCTACCGCCCCGGGGAGGAGATGCAGAAGGTGATGGGCCGCGCCGACCAGGCCCTGACCCAGGCCGCCCAGGCCCAGGACCGCTCCTGGGTACGCCTGGACGACTACGAGAGCGCTCCCGGCCAGAGCCTGCACGACTGGCGTGGGTGGATCGACGACGCCCTCGACAAGGGCAAGCTGCGCCTTTATTTCCAACCCGTGGGCCTGTGTGCCAACCCCGGTGAAATCCTCCATCACAAGGTCCTGGCACGCCTGCTGGACCCCAGCGGCGAAGCCGTGGCCGCTGGCCGCTTCCTGCCCTGGATCGAGCGCCTGGGCTGGGCCGCGCGCTTCGACCTGGCCATGCTCGAACACTGCCTGGCACACCTGGAGCGACACCGCTCCCCGATCGCCCTCAGCCTCTCCGCCGCCAGCCTGCGGGACAGCGACAGCCGGCAGCGCCTGCTGGCCATCCTCAAGGCCCATCCGCAACAGGCGCCCCTGCTCACCCTCGAACTCGACGAGCGCCACCTGCCGCCCGCCAGCGAGCTGGGGCAGATCTGCCAGACCATCCGCGAAACCGGCTTCGGCCTTGGTCTGCAGCATTTCGGCGGCCGCTTCAGCCTGATCGGCAACCTCTCCCACCTGGGCCTCGCCTACCTGAAGATCGACGCCACCTACATCCGCGCCATCGACCAGGAAAGCGACAAGCGCCTCTTCATCGAGGCGCTGTTCCGCGCCACCAACAGCATCGACCTGCCGCTGATCGGGGAAATGGTGGAAACCCAGGGCGAGCTGGACGTGCTCAAGGAGCTCGGCATCCAGGGCGCCATGGGCCGCCTGGTGGGCGCCCCGGCACCCTGGCATGAGTGACGCCCCGCTGTAGGAGCCGGCTTGCCGGCGAAGGGCCCGGACAGCCTCGCATGTAGGAGCCGGCTTGCCGGCGAAGGGTTCGGACGGTTCGCGGGCAAGCCCGCTCCTACAAATTGGCACGGGGCATCGCCTTGTAGGAGCCGGCTTGCCGGCGAAGGGCTCGGACGGTTCGCGAGCAAGCTCGCTCCTACAAATTGGCGCGGGGCATCGCCTTGTAGGAGCCGGCTTGCCGGCGAAGGGTTCGGACGGTTCGCGGGCATGCCCGCTACGGGCCGCGCGGGAAGATCCGCACCACCCGCGGCCTCAATAAGGCAAGCGCCCGTCCTCCGGCACCCGCCCGTCGAGGTCACCGACCTGGGAACGTACGTGGGCGCGCAACTGCAGCTTGTGCCGGGCCGGCTCGGGCAGGTCGGTAAAGGCCATCACCCCCTTGCCTACCAGCACCTGCACCAGGTCCTCGATGACCCGGACCAGCTCCAGGTCCGAGTACTGGAGGGACATCAGATAATCATGCAGGCTGCGGCTGGCGAACCAGCTCTGCACCTCCGGATCGCTGGACGACAGGCACTGGGTCATGCTCTCGAAAGGTTCGCGCTCCACCCGCAGGAGTCGCCCCTTCTCGTCCCGTTGCACGTAAACCATGGTGCCTCCCCTCTCTCCGAAAAAAGCCCGCCCCCGAACAGGGGGGCGGGGTGAGTCCCTCCGATCAGACATCCACTTTGAGCGAACCGTCGTCCAGCATGCTGGTGATCACCGAAGCGGTGTCCGCCGCACTGTAGTGGGTCAGCAGGTTCACGCCCTCCAGCACGATGGTCTGCCCGGTGCCGCCAGCGATGGCCTGGGAGTTGCTGTCCACGGTGATGGTGGTGTCGGCGCCGAACGCCATGGTCAGGTACTGATCAAGGCTGTCGGAATCGCCGTGCTCGCCGGTGAGCAACTGCGACAGGTCCAGGCTGTCCAGGCCTGGCGTGAAGCCGGTGACCGTGGTGATCCCCGTATCGCCCAGCATCCACTTGAAGGTGTCCGCGCCGCCACCGCCGGTGAGCGTGTCATCGCCACCGTTGCCCGCCAGCAGGTTGTCGCCGTCGTTGCCGATGAGCACATCGTCATGACGCGAGCCGATCAGGTTCTCCACATCGATCAGCCTGTCCAACCCGGCGCCGACGGTGTCCTGCTGGCCGCCCAGGGCCAGGCTCACCGTGACGCCGGACGCCGCGTCGTAATAGGCCGCCGTGTCAGTGTCATCACCGCCGTTGAGCGTGTCATCCCCCGCACCACCCACCAGCAGGTCATTGCCGTCGTTGCCATTCAGCGTGTTGTTCCCCACGCCGCCGATCAGCACGTCGTCACCGCTGCCACCCCGCAGGACGTTGTCGTTCCCGCTGGTGTCGATGACGATCTGGTCGGTGCCGGTACTGCTGCTGCCCAGGGGGGATGAGCTGTCGGACGTCACGCTCACCGTGGCACTGCTGCCCATCGCACCCTCGGCATCCACCGCGCGGTAGCTGAAGCTGCCACTGGAGTCACTGAAGGTGACGTTCCCCATGGCGCCCATGCCGGCGGTATGGACGGCGGTATCGCTGGGGTTGCTGATCCGGACGACGCTGGTGACATCCAGGGAATGGCCCTCGGCATCGGTGTCGTTCCACAGTAGCGCCCACTCGGGGATGCTCACGCTATTGCCACCGCTGTTGGTCACCACCCGGTCGGCGACGGTGATCGGCGCATCATTGACGGCATTCACCTGCACGATGGCGTAGGCGGTGGCCAGGTTCTGTCCGCCATTGGCGGTGCCGTCGCCATCGTCGAGGGTGAAGCTGACGGTGCGGTCCAGGATGCTCGGGTTGTCCGAGTGGTTGGCGTAGGCGACCTGCTGGATCAACGCTTGCACGGCAACCAGCGTGGCAAGGTTGGTGAAGCTGATCACCAGCGGGTTGCCGCCGCTTCCCCCAACCCAGGAGCCGATCACGTTGCTGCTTCCGTTGTAGCGCACGCTCGAGCCACTCAGCGTGATGCCATTGCCGGCCAGGATCGACAGTTGGTCATCGTTCGAACCGTTCGCGCTCAAGGACACGGTGAGCGATCCACCCGCGAAGTTCGGCGAGTCGACATCGTTCAGGGTCACGCCGCTGTCGATCACTACCTTGCCCTGGCCCTCGGTATACGCCAGCACGCCGCCCATGCCGCCCAGCACAGGGGCATCGTTCACCGGTGTCACATTGAAGGTGATGACGTTGGGGCTCTGGTCGAGGTCCACCCCGCCGTCCGCGGTACCGCCGTTATCCCGCACCTGGAAGCTGAAGCTGGCGTAGCCGTTGCCATTGCCGTTGGCCGCCGGTACGAAGCTCAGCTTGCCGGCATTGATATCCGCCAGGCTGACGAAGGCGCCCGCCGTCAGGGTCGGCCCGCCCGCCAGAACCAGGGAGCCGGCCGATGGCAGCGTGGTGATCTTCACGGCCAGCAGGCTGTCGCCGTCGCCATCGCTGAAACCGAAGTCCGCCGCCGTCAGCACACGGCTGCCGTCCTCCAGCAGGCCGAGGGTGGCGTTGGTGCCGCTGGGCGCAGTGTTCACGTCCACCACCGTCACGCTGAGGTTGGCCGAGTCCGGCGTACCGTCGGAATCCACCAGGGTGTAGCCGAAGGTCTCGGTAATGGTGGCGCTGATACCCAGGGGCGCCACATAGCTCCAGGCACCGGTCGCGAAGTTGAAGGTCAGCTTGCCGCCAGCCCCGGTCGTGATGTCACTCAGGAGACTGCCGGCGATATCCGGGCCATTGCTGACGGCGATGGTGTTCGAACCGTTCCAGGTGTAGGTGACAGTGTTGATGACGATGGACTGGATATGACCGGGACCGTCGAGGCCGAAACTGTCGTCATCCGCCGTGCTCGCGTCGCCATCGTTGCCCCAGAGCACGTTGCCGGAAACATCGCCGCCCACCACCTCAGCCTGCAACGCATCGATGAGTTGCTCGAAGCCCGATACCGTCAGCGGCGAGCCCTGTCCATCCAGGTCCACGTCCTGAAGGCGGTTGGCGTTGATGCCGTCACCAATACCCACGGTGGTGACAGTGAGGTCATGCTGGTTGATGAAGTTCTGCCAGGCCGTGGCTGTGGAGCTGTTCAGCGAGTTGTTTGTTCCGGTCTGCTCGTTGGGGTTGCCGTCACTGATGAAAACCACCTGGTTGCTGTAGCCGGTCAGCGGCTGGTAGGCCCCCATGGTGGTCTGGATGGCTGCCGTGAAGTCAGTCTGGCCATTGTAGGGACGGGTGCCGCCGGCGTTCGGATTGAGGCCGTCTATCTGCGCGGCGAACGCGGTGAAGTTGTCCACCACCGGGTAGGCGGTGGCCTCGCCCGAAAAGGCCACGACCCGTACCTTCACGTCACCCGAGGTGCCGTTGAACAGGTCCTGCCCGGCCGAGCGCACCGCGTTCAGCATGGTACCCAGCTCGGAATTGCTGATACTGCCGCTGAAGTCGAGCACGAACACCAGGTTGAAATCCTGACCCTGCCCTTCGATCACAGTGGCGTGGTCATCCCTGGCGTCCGGGGCGTTATCCACCGCCACCAGGTCGATCCGGGTCTGGGCGACGTTGGAGTCGGCGTTGCCATCGTTCACCACCACCGTAACGTTGCGCGGCGTGGTGTCCGGTGTGTTGCTGCTATTGGAGAACCGCACCGATTCGATGGCGCTCTCGTAGTCGGCCTTGGTCGCCGTGCCGGTCAGGGTCACGGTGATCTTGCCGGCGGAGCTGCTCACCGAGCCACTGATGCCACCGGGCAAGCCGCTGAAGGACAGCGAATCACCGGCCTTGGCATTGGTCAGCACGATTGTCGCGGACTCGATATGACTGTCATCCACGTCGGTAATGCGCGAATCCAGGTCGGCGATGGACACCGCTGGCCCACCTTCAGTGAAGGTGGTCTGGTAATTGGCCCCCGTGGCACCGCTGCTGTCGTTGGCATCCAGATCCAGCACCGGCGCATCGTTCACCGGGTACACCTTGATGGTCACTGTGGCTTCGTTGCTGTACTGCGAACCATCGCTGACCTGGTACTTGAAGGTCGCATAGGGGTTGCCGTGGTCGTCGGCGCCCGGTACGAACTTCAGGTTGCCGGCGGTGATATCGGCGACGCTGACTACAGCCCCCTGGGTCAGGGTCACACCATTGAGCTGCAACAGGCCAGCGCCCGGCAGCTGGGTGATCTTGATGCTGGTGAAGCTCGCCGAATCCACGTCGTAGTCGTTGTTGCCCCCCGTACCGTCGGCTCCGAACAGGCCGCTGTAGGTAACAGTGACGGCGGTGTCCTCGTGGGTGGTGAAGCTGTCGTCGCAGGCCACCGGAGCATCGTTCTCGGGTGTCACCTTGATGGTCACTGTGGCCACATTGCTGTAACTGCTGCCGTCGCTCACCTGGTACTTGAAGGTGGCATAGGGCGAGCCGTTCTCATTGGCGTCGGGCACGAACATCAGTTGGCCGTCGTTGATGGCCGCCAGGGAAATGACCTGGTTGAGGGTCACGTCGGCGCCATTGAGCTTCAGCGAGCCGTTGCTGGCCAACTGGGTGATACGGACGCTGGCGAAGCTGCCGGAATCGGAATCGCTGTCGTTCAGCGGGCCTGTTCCATCGGCGCCGAACAGATGGGCGGCGGTAATGGTGAGGCTATGGTCCTCAGCGGTGGAAAGGAAGTCGTCCTTGGCCAGCGGCGCATCGTCCCGGGCCTTGACGGTGATGCTCAGCACCGCGTTCGACGGGTCATTGTCGGCATCGACGATGGTGTAGGTGAACTGCTCCAGCGTATCGGCCGATAACCCGCTGGGCGCCACGTAACTCCAGGCACCCGTCGAGAAGTTGAAGCTCAGCTTGCCACCCGCCGCGGTGGTGACGTCAGTCAGTTGCGCGGTGGCGGGATTGCCATCCCAGGTGAAGGTCTGGGTACCGATGACGATGGACTGGATGAGCCCCGGGCCATCGGCACCGAAGGCATCGTCATCAGCCGTACCGGCGTCACCGTCATTCCCCCACAGCACGTTGCCGCTGACCAGGCCATTGCTGACCTGCTCCAGCAGGGTGGTGATGAGGCTGCTGAAGTCATTCACCGTAATGGGTGAGCCCGAACCATCCAGATCGATATCCTGTAATCGAGGCACGCTGATGCCGTTGCCGATACCGATCGCCGTCACGTTCAGACCGTGCTCGGCGATGAAATCACTCCAGTCATCCGCGGTCCCGTCCTGCAGCGCGTTGCCGTTGGTTCCGGTCTGCTCATTGGGATTGCCGTCGCTGATGAAGAACACCTGGTTGTTGTAGCCGGCGATCGGTTGGTAGGCATCCATCACCTTCTCGATGGCTGCGGTGAAGTCCGTCTGTCCATTGAAGGGCCGGACGCCGCCCTCCATCGGGTTAGCCGATTCGATCAGGTTCGAGAAGGTGGTGAAATCAGTGGTCACGGCCGAAGCCGCCGCCGTCCCGGAGAACGCCACAAACTGGATCTTCACATCACCGTTGGCACCGTTGAACAGGGCCTGGCCGGCGGCGCGCACCGCCGTCAGCATCTGGTTCAGTTCGGTGTCGTCGATGCTGCCGCTGAAATCCAGCACGAAGACTAGGTTGAAGTCCTCGGTGCGAGCCTCCTTGACCGTGGCCGTATCGTTCTTCGCGATGGGCGTGTCATCGTCGACATTGATGGTCAGGCTGCCGGTGGCGCTATCACCGTCCTTGTCGGTGACCTGGTAACCGATGGTGAAGCTGACATCGTTCTCGTCCTGGCCATCCGGATGCAGGATCGGCCTGTTCTGGATGACCTTGTAAGCGCCGCTGGACACGTCCAGTTCCACCGTGATGACGGTCTGGCCGTCCTGCTTGATCAGCAGGTCGTCGCCGGCCTTCTCGTAGGTGAAACCGTCAGGGTTTCCGGTGTCCAGGAGGCTGATGGAGCCGGGACCGTCGGCGCCGAAGTCGTGTCCGAGGGTACCGGTGAGGTTGGCGGTATTCGGGGACACATCACCGGTTCCATCGGGGATGCCACCGGCCAGGGTTTCATCGTCCAGCTGCACGGCCTGGTTGGCGGTGACGCTGGGGGCGTCATCGCGGAAGCTGATGGCACTGCCCAGCCCCACGGAGGCCGAAGCGCTGTCACCATCGCGGTCGGTGAGTGTCAGGGTGAGTTTCACCAGATCGGCGGAGGCCAGGCTGGCGGCCTGGTCCACGCCGTTATCCGGGGTATGCAGAATGGCCCGCAACTGCTCCAGGGTGACCTTGCCATCGCCATCCACCGACAGGCGGAAGGCGATTTCGCCGGTACTGCCACCGACACGCCCCAGCACCTCGCCCCCCACTTTGTAGAGCAGGATGCTGTCGCCGCTTTGCGAGTCCTTCAGGCCGCTGTCCGCGCCACTGGTGCTGACGCTCAGGCTGTACTGGCTGGAACCCGCGCCGTCGGCGCCGTGACCGCCGCCGAAGAGGCCGGAGAAGTCCGTGGTGTCGCTGTAGCCCAGATGGGTCTCATCCACCTCCAGGGAGCCGGCGCCGGCCAGTTGACTGGTCACCTTGGGCGAATCGTCATTCACCTTGATATAGAGCGAGCCGTCGGCACGATCGCCATCACGGTCGACGATCTTGTACTCCACCTCGAAGGTCAGGTCGTTCTCGTGCTTGCCTTCGGGATGCAGGATGGCGGCGTTCTGGGTGACGGTGTAGGCACCGCTGTGCTTGTCCAGGGTGATGGTGATGACGGTCTGGCCGCCCTGCTTGATCAGCAGCCCGCCTTCGATCTCATGGTAGGTGAAGCCCTGGGGCGCACCGCTGTCCTGCAGCTCGATCTCGCCAGGGCCGTCAGCGCCGAAATCATGGGCGATGGTGCCACTGGTGTTCTGGGTATCCGGATCGCGATCGCCGTAGCCGCCGGGAATCCCATGGTTCAGGGCGTCATCGTCCAGGCTGACCTTGACGTAAGGGTCGATGCAGGGTGCGTCATCCCGGAAACTGATGGCCCCCCCGAGGTTGAGTGAGGCGTCATCGGTATCGCCGTCGCCATCGGTGATGGTGGCATGCAGGGTGATCAGGTCTTCGGCGGCAAGGCCGCTGGCCTGGTCAGGCCCATCCTCAGGGCTGTGAAGGATGGCCCGCGACTGCACCAGGGTGACGCTGCCATCGCTCCCCACGCTCAACCGGAAGGCCAGATCACCGCTGCCCAGCACGCGACCGACGATATCCGCCCCTTCCTTGTAGAGGAGGATGCCGCTACCCGTTGCGGTATCCCGCAGGCCGCTGTCCACGCCGGGGGACTTCACATCCAGGCTGTAGCTGATCGCATTGCTGGCCGCCGCGCCGTCCGCGCCGAACTGGTGCGTGAAGGCGCCGGAGAAATCGGTACTGGCGCTGGTACCAAGGTGGGTTTCATCCACCTGAAGACCGAGGTCGCCGTACCCCTTGACGCTGATTTCTGGCACGTCGTCGACAATGTCGACGGTCAGGGTGCCGGTTCCGATATTGCCGTTGGCATCCACCACCTGGAAGGTGAAGGTTTCGGTGAACTGCAGGTTGTTGCCATTGTTCCCGGGATCGACCTTCGGCGCCGTCAGCAGCGTGTAGGTGTAGGCACCATTGCTGTCGAGCACCAACTGGCCGTACTGCCCGGTGCCCGCGCCCACCCCCAGACTGAAGCTGTAGGGCCCGGCACCGCCCGTGGCCACCAAGGTGCCGCTGGCGAACTCATCGTTGCTGCCCGGCTCGCTGCCGAAGCTCAGCGCGGCCTCGCGCACGTCGTCATCGGAACCGGCCTTCACGCCGCCCACCACCGTCACATTGGCGACATCGATAGTCAGGGTGGTGGTGCTGAAGTCACCGTCACCATCGACGATGGTGTAGGTGAAGGTATCCACCACGCCACCCTGGACCAGGCTATTGGCATGGCTGGTGTAGGTGTAGCTGCCGTCGGCGTTCAGCACCAGTGTGCCGTAGGCGGTGGTGATGCCGTTGCCGACACCGCCGGACGCCGGGGTGGACGTGTCCCCTCCCACCCTGACGCCCACCACGCCGGAGGTCGGCGACGGACGTCCATCGGCACCGAACACATCGGCCACCGACCCCAGTCCGTTGCCGCCCACCACATTGCCACTGACTGTAGCGCCCTCACCCACGGAACCGGTATCGGCGTTGGCGGTGGGCAGGTCGTCGACGATCTCGATGGTCACCGGCGCCGATACCGGCGGTGCGATGCCGTCGCTGACGGTGATGGTGAAGCCGTCCGTCTCCGGTCCGGCGGCATCCGTGGTCGCCTCGGTCAGGGTGTAGGCGAAGCTGTAGGTGCCGTTGCTGTAGCCGGTGATCTGCACCGTGCCATGGGCGGTGGTGAAGCTCTGGCCCACCAGGGCGCTGAAGGGGTTGCTGGTCAGGTCCAGGGTCAGGCCGCCGACGCTGAGGGAACTGAGGTCATCCAGCCCGTCCGAGTCGCCCACGGTGAAGCTGCCGGTGGTGATATTGCTGCCATCCCCGGCGCTGCTGCCGTTGGCCAAGCCCTTTTCGAATACCTGGGCCAGGTCGCCCTGCCCGTTGGGGGTACTGACCTCGATGGTCGGCACGTCGTTGCTGCCGGTAATGGTGAGGGTCAGGGTCGAGTCGCTCGGGTCGTTGTCGCCGTCGCGCATCGAGTAGGCGTACTGCAGGACGACCTGCTGGCCCTGGTCCAGCCCTTCCACCGCCGCCGAGCCGTTGGCCAGCGTGAAGCTGTAGCGGCCGTCGGCGAACAGGGTCACCAGGCCATAGGGGGTGTTCACCAGCAGGCTGCCGCCTTCGCCAGGGGTCGCCCCGGCCACGCCGTTCCAATTGGTGAAGCTCTTCGGCTGGTCGGCGCCGCCCACATCGTTGTCCAGCACATTGCCGGTGACGCTGGCGGGCTCGCCGTTTTCGGTCAGGCTGCGGCTGTCGGCATTGGCGGTGGGCAGGTCGTCGACGATCTCGATGGTCACCGGCGCCGATACCGGCGGTGCGATGCCGTCGCTGACGGTGATGGTGAAGCCGTCGGTCTCCAGACCGGCGGCATCCGTGGTGGCTTCGGTCAGGGTGTAGGCGAAGCTGTAGGTGCCGTTGCTGTAGCCGGTGATCTGCACCGTGCCGTGGGCGGTGGTGAAGCTCTGGCCCACCAGGGAACTGAACGGGTTGCTGGTCAGGTCCAGGGTCAGGCTGCCGACGCTGAGGGAGCTGAGGTCATCCAGCCCGTCCGAGTCGCCCACCGTGAAGCTGCCGGTAGTGACGTTGCTGCCGTCCCCGGCGCTGCTGCCATTGGCCAAGCCCTTTTCGAACACCTGGGCCAGGTCGCCCTGCCCGTTGGGGGTGCTGACCTCGATGGTCGGCACGTCGTTGCTGCCGGTAATGGTGAGGGTCAGGGTCGAGTCGCTCGGGTCGTTGTCGCCGTCGCGCATCGAGTAGGCGTACTGCAGTACGACCTGCTGGCCCTGGTCCAGCCCTTCCACCGCCGCCGAGCCATTGGCCAGCGTGAAGCTGTAGCGACCGTCGGCGAACAGGGTCACCAGGCCGTAGGGGGTGTTCACCAGCAGGCTGCCGCCTTCGCCAGGGGTCGCCCCGGCCACGCCGTTCCAGCTGGTGAAGGCTTTCGGCTGGTCGGCACCGCCCAGGTCGTTGTCCAGCACATTGCCGGTGACGCTGGCGGGCTCGCCGTTTTCGGTCAGGCTGCGGCTGTCGGCGTTGGCGGTGGGCAGGTCGTCGACGATCTCGATGGTGACCGGCGCCGATACCGGCGGTGCGATGCCGTCGCTGACGGTGATGGTGAAGCCGTCCGTCTCCGGACCGGCGGCATCCGTGGTCGCCTCGGTCAGGGTGTAGGCGAAGCTGTAGGTGCCGTTGCTGTAGCCAGTGATCTGCACCGTGCCGTGGGCGGTGGTGAAGCTCTGGCCCACCAGGGCGCTGAAGGGGTTGCTGGTCAGGTCCAGGGTCAGGCTGCCGACGCTGAGGGAGCTGAGGTCATCCAGCCCGTCCGAGTCGCCCACCGTGAAGCTGCCGGTAGTGACGTTGCTGCCATCCCCGGCGCTGCTGCCATTGGCCAATCCCTGCTCGAACACCTGGGCCAGGTCACCCTGCCCGTTGGGGGTGCTGACCTCGATGGTCGGCACGTCGTTGCTGCCGGTAATGGTGAGGGTCAGGGTCGAGTCGCTCGGGTCGTTGTCGCCGTCGCGCATCGAGTAGGCGTACTGCAGGCTCACCTGCTGGCCCTGGTCCAGCCCTTCCACCGCCGCCGAGCCGTTGGCCAGCGTGAAGCTGTAGCGACCATCGGCGAACAGGGTCACCAGGCCATAGGGGGTGTTCACCAGCAGGCTGCCGCCTTCGCCAGGGGTCGCCCCGGCCACGCCGTTCCAATTGGTGAAGCTCTTCGGCTGGTCGGCGCCGCCCACATCGTTGTCCAGCACATTGCCGGTGACGCTGGCGGGCTCGCCGTTCTCGGTCAGGCTGCGGCTGTCGGCGTTGGCGGTGGGCAGGTCGTCGACGATCTCGATGGTGACGGTGGCGGAGGCCGTGCCCGAGCCATCGCCCACATTAATAAGGAAGCCGTCCGTCTCCGGACCGGCGGCATCGGTGGTCGCCTCGGTCAGGGTGTAGGCGAAGCTGTAGGTGCCGTTGCTGTAGCCAGTGATCTGCACCGTGCCGTGGGCGGTGGTGAAGCTCTGGCCCACCAGGGCGCTGAAGGGGTTGCTGGTCAGGTCCAGGGTCAGGCTGCCGACGCTGAGGGAGCTGAGGTCATCCAGCCCGTCCGAGTCGCCCACGGTGAAGCTGCCGGTAGTGACGTTGCTGCCATCCCCGGCGCTGCTGCCGTTGGCCAAGCCCTTTTCGAATACCTGGGCCAGGTCGCCCTGCCCGTTGGGGGTGCTGACCTCGATGGTCGGCACGTCGTTGCTGCCGGTGATGGTGAGGGTCAGGGTCGAGTCGCTCGGGTCGTTGTCGCCGTCGCGCATCGAGTAGGCGTACTGCAGGACGACCTGCTGGCCCTGGTCCAGCCCTTCCACCGCCGCCGAGCCATTGGCCAGCGTGAAGCTGTAGCTACCATCGGTGAACAGGGTCACCAGGCCATAGGGGGTGTTCACCAGCAGGCTGCCGCCTTCGCCAGGGGTCGCCCCGGCCACGCCGTTCCAACTGGTGAAGCTCTTCGGCTGGTCGGCGCCGCCCAGGTCGTTGTCCAGCACATTGCCGGTGACGCTGGCGGGCTCGCCGTTCTCGGTCAGGCTGCGGCTGTCGGCGTTGGCGGTGGGCAGGTCGTCGACGATCTCGATGGTGACGGTGGCGGAGGCCGTGCCCGAGCCATCGCCCACATTAATAAGGAAGCCGTCGGTCTCCAGACCGGCGGCATCCGTGGTGGCTTCGGTCAGGGTGTAGCTGAAGCTGTAGGTGCCGTTGCTGTAGCCGGTGATCTGCACCGTGCCATGGGCGGTGGTGAAGCTCTGGCCCACCAGGCTGTCCAGGCTCTGGGTACCCAGGTCCAGCGACAGGCTTCCGACGCTCAGGGTCTTCAGATTGGCCAGGCCATCGGCGTCCGCTACGGTGAAAGTGCCGTTGACCACCGTGCTGCCATCCCCGGCACTGCTGCCACCGGGCAGACCCTGCTCGAACACCTGGGCCGCCCCACCTTCGGAACCGGGGAAGTTCACCTCCACGGTGGGAATGTCGTTGCGACCGATGATGGAAATGTTCAGGTTCGCGGAGCTCTGGTCCCCGTTGCCGTCCTGGATGCTGTAGCCGAATTCCAGGCTGACCGTTTCCCCTTCCCCAAGCCCTTCTACCGCCGGCGTGCCATTGGCCAGCTGGAAGCTGTAGCTGCCGTCAGGATTGAGGGTCACCACGCCGTAGGGGGTGCTGACCAGCAGGCTGCCGCCGGGACCCTCGCTGGCACCGGGAGCCTGCCAGGAGACGAACTGGGTCGGCAGGTCGGGGCCGCCATCGTCGTTGTCCAGCACATTGCCCTGCACGCTTTCCTGGCCTTCGTCGATGCTCTGGTCATCGTCCACCGCCACCGGCACGCCGTTCTCCGGGGTCTCGGCGGCCAGGGGGACATCGGGCAGGCCGGTTTCCGGCTGCGGGAAGTCGACGCCGAAGGCGATGGGGCCGGTGGGGAAGCCGATGCTGGGATCGACCCGGCCGGCGGTTTCACCCAGCAGGACGAAGGAGTGACCGCCACCGCCTGCGCCGCCGGCGCCACCGGGACCGGCCGCCGTGGCTTCCGCGACCTGGGTCGGGTCCACGCCGGCCTCGATGGCGGCCTGCAGTTTCTCGACGTCGGTAAGATCCTGCTGGCTGGGCGCGGCGGGAGCGGCGTCGGCATCGCCCGGGGCCTTGTCAGGGCTGCCCGCCAGCAGCGAATTGTCCAGCGGCATGCTGCTTTCGCGGCCCAGGACCAGTTCCTGGCCATTGGTCAGCCTGACGGCGACCGCGCCATTGGCGCCAGTCACCAGTTCCTCGCCGACGAACACCCGGTCACCTTCGCTCAAGGGGCGGCGCGCACCGTTCGCGGCGACCGCGAACACCTCGCCAATGACTTGCCGAACGACCCCGATTGATCCAGCCATGCTTCCTTCCTCCCGCACCGCGTGCTGCCAGACGGACAGCGCCGACACCAGTCAATGAGGTCAAAGCACGCGTATCGGATATCGGGAACGAGCTGGGGAGCCCAAAGGCCCCTGAGTACCGCCAAAAAAATCACGCAAAGTCAATAAAACGTCACGCAACCCGGCGTCGTACTACTCCATCGCATCTGCCCCGCCCTAGAAACACTGGTTATGTGCCTGACCACGGCCTACCTGATCGCACGAGTGCTGCGAGCCCCAGAACACGCGATCTGATGGCCAAAAGATGTCGTGGAATTCCGACGAGTGCATAAGAATTTTTCCTGATAGCCCATGTGAAAAATTCTTCTTAGGCAATTCGAAAGTTGTTCTTAGCTCTGATGTTACAAGCCTGAAACGGTTTGCCATGGATTTTCGCCAAATTTACGGCGCCAGGAAGCAGCAGTTCTGACATGGAGAACAACCAGAATGCACAAGCTCACACCGCTCTGCTCCGCTTTGCTGATGGTGCTGGCCACCTCGCAAACCCACGCCATGACGCTGACTGAAGCGATTCAGAGCACCCTGGACAATCACCCGGAACTTCAAGCCAGCAACCAGAATCGCCTGGTCGCCGACGAAGAAGTGAAAGTCGCCAAAGGTGGGTACCTGCCGACCGTCGACCTGATAGCCGGCGCGGGTCGGGAGCAGACCGACAGCCCATCCACCCGGGCACTGGGGGACCACAACAAGGAAACCCTGAATTTTCGTGACGCCGAGCTGCGCCTGCGGCAGATGCTCTTCGACGGGTTCAACACCCCGAACGAAGTGAAGCGCACCGAGGCGGTGGTCAACTCCCGCGCCTACTACTCCCTGGGCACCGCCGAAAGCCTGGCGCTGCGCACCGTCGAGGTGTACCTGGACGTGCTCAAGCGTCGCGAGATGGTGTCACTGGCCAGGAACAACCTGCTGGCCCACGAACGCATTCACGACCAGATCAACCTGCGCAGCCAGCGGGGCGTGGGCAGTACAGCCGACCTCGACCAGGCCGAAGCGCGTCTGGCCCTGGCCCGCAACAACCTCTACACCGAGGAAGTGAACCTGGCCGACGCCGAGACCAACTTCTTCAGCGCCGTGGGGCGCCCCGCCGACGAACTGGTTTCGCCGGCCAGCATCAAGGGCGAGATGCCCGCCGACCTGCTGGCCGCGCGCCAGGGCGTGATGGAAGCCAACCCCCTGCTGAAATCCGCCCAGGCCGACGTGCAGGCCGCCGAGAGCCAGTACGAATCGGCCAAGGCCCCCTTCTACCCGCGCTTCGACGCTGAACTGGCCACCACCGCCGACGACAACGTGCAGGGCGACGAGGGCCACTACAACACCTGGCGAGCCGGCGTGGTGATGAACTACAACCTGTTCAACGGCATGCGCGACAAGTCCCGGTTGCAGGCCTCCGCCCACCAGATCAACCAGTCCATGGACATCCGCAACAACGCCCTGAGGGTGCTCAACGAGAACCTCAACCTGGCCTGGAACGCCATGGAAAACGCCCGCAAGCAGACCCCGGAAGCCCGGGCCTATGCCGACTACACCGCGCGGGTCCGCGAGGCCTACCAGCAGCAGTTCGGCCTTGGCCAACGTACCCTGCTGGACCTGCTCGACAGCGAGAACGAACTCTTCACCGCCAACCGCCGCTACGTGGACGTGCGCTACACCGAGGAGTTCTCGATGTACCGCGTCGTCTCCGCCATGGGCGACCTGCTGCGCCGGCAGAACGTGGTGGTCCCCGCCGAGGCCATCGCCGCCAGCGAGGTGAAGAGCGAAGCCCAACTGCCGGACATGAGGTGAGCCAGATTGGGAGCCCAGCGCCATGACCACCATGGAAAGGACTGACGGTCCCAGGGATCCGCGCCAGGGCCACGACGACCCGTTGCTCGATGGCCTGCTGATCCTCTGCAAGCTTCACGGCCGCGCCGCCAGCCGGGCCAGCCTGAGCAGCGGCCTGCCGCTGCCGGATCAGCGCCTGTCCCCCGAGCTCCTGCCCCGGGCCGCCGCCCGCGCCGGGCTGCAAGGTCGCCTGCTGCGTCGTCCGCTGGACGCCATTTCGCCCTTGAACCTGCCGCTGCTGCTGCTGCTCAAGGGCGGTCGCAGCGCCGTGCTGAGCCGTTTCGACGGCAGCGGCCGGGCCCTGATCCTGCCCAGCGAGGCCGAGGGTGGCGAGCAGTGGGTGCCCCGCGAGGTGCTGGATCTGGAGTATTCCGGCCAGGCCCTCTTCGCCCGCCCGCGCCATGAACTGGAGGAAGCCCACGCGCCCCTGGTTCCACGGGTCAAGTCCTGGTTCCGCGACACGCTGCGGTTGTCCCGCTGGCTCTACGCCGACGCCATGCTGGCCAGCCTGCTGATCAACCTGCTGGGCATGATGGTGCCGCTGTTCGTGATGCAGACCTACGACCGCGTGGTGCCCAACCAGGCCACCGCCACCCTCTGGGTCCTGGCCATCGGCCTGCTCATCGGCACCGGCTTCGATCTCCTGTTGCGGGTGCTGCGCGCCAACCTCCTGGACAACGCCGGGAAAAAGACCGACGTGGTGCTCTCCGCCACCCTCTTCGAACGCATCACCGGCATGTCCATGAAGGCCCGACCGGTCACCATCGGCGGCTTCGCCCAGAGCATCCACGACTTCCAGGGCCTGCGGGAATTCCTCACCGCCGTCACCCTCACCAGCCTCATCGACCTGCCCTTCTCGGTGCTGATGCTGCTGGTGATCGGCCTCCTGGGCGGCCCGCTGGTGGTGATCCCGCTCCTCGCCTTCCCGCTCACCGCGATCTTCGCCTGGATCATCCAGACCCGCCTGCGGGACACCGTGCAGCGCAGCCTGGCACTGGGCGCCGAACGCCAGGCACTGCTGATCGAAACACTCTCGGGCCTGGAAACGCTCAAGGCCTGCGGTGCCGAGAGCGAGCGCCAGCACCGCTGGGAACACACCCACGGCGCCCTGACCCGCCTCGACAGCCACGCCCGTTTCCTCTCGGCGCTGGCCACCAACGGCACCCTGTTCATGCAGCAGTTCGCCGGCCTGGCCATGATAGTCACGGGCGTCTACGCCATCATCGCCGGCAACCTCAGCGTCGGCGCGCTGGTGGCCTGCTACATGCTCAACAGCCGGGTGCTCTCCCCCCTGGGACAGATCGCCGGGCTCATCACCCGCTACCAGCAGGCGCAGTTGACCATGAAGTCCACCGACGCGCTGATGGGCCTGCCCCAGGAGCGCGAGTCCGGCCAGCGCCCCCTGGAGCACCAGCGCTTCAAGGGCAACCTGGAAGTGCGCCAGGTGGAGTTCCGCTACCCCGACCAGGCCACGCCGGCGTTGAACAAGGTCAGCCTGCGACTCGCCGCCGGCGAGCGGGTCGGCATCATCGGCCGCAGCGGCTCCGGCAAGAGCACCCTGGCGCGCCTGATCATGGGCTTCTACGCCCCGGACGAAGGCCAGTTGCTGCTGGACGGCATCGACCTGCGGCAGACCGACATCGGCGACCTGCGCCAGCAGATCGGCTATGTCAGCCACGACCTGCCGCTGCTGGCCGGCAGCCTGCGCGACAACCTCACCCTGGGCGCCCGCTACGTCAGCGACGACCGCATGCTGGAAGTGGCCGAAATCACCGGCGTCGCAGAACTCGCCCGGCAGCACCCGCAAGGTTATGACCGCCCCGTGGGCGAGCGCGGGCAACTGCTCTCCAGCGGCCAGCGCCAGGCGGTGCTGCTGGCCCGCGCCTTGCTGCTGGACCCGCCGCTGCTGGTACTCGACGAGCCCACCAGCGCCATGGACAACAGCAGCGAGGAAACCCTGCGCCAGCGCCTGGCCACCTGGTCGGCGGGCAAGACGCTGATCCTCATCACCCACCGCAGCTCCATGCTGGCCCTGGTCGATCGCCTGGTGGTGATGGACAACGGCCAGATCGTCGCCGACGGCCCGAAAGACACCGTCATCGACGCCCTGCGCAAGGGCCGCATCGGCCAGGTCAACCCCTGAGGAGGCACGTCATGAGCCGTGCGGATGCCGCCAACCCCTACTTCGGTCGACCGCAACGGACCGACACCGAGTTCATGCCCGAGGTCGCGGGCACCCTGGCCGAGGACTCGCCCCGAGCCACCCGCATCACCGTCTGGGTCGCCTGTGCGTTGCTGCTGGTGGCGCTGGTCTGGGCCCACTTCGCGGTGCTGGAGGAGGTCACCACGGGCGAAGGCAAGGCCATCCCGTCCAGCAAGGTGCAGGTCATCCAGAACCTGGAGGGCGGCATCGTCTCCGAGATCCTCGTGCGCGAGGGCCAGGTGGTGGACAAGGGCGATGTGCTGCTGCGCCTCGACGACACCCGCTTCCGCTCCAACAAGGGCGAGACCGAAGCCGACCGGCTGGCCCTGATGGCCCGCGTGGAGCGCCTCTCCGCCGAAGCCGAGGGCCGCGAACTGGCGCTGCCCGACGAGATCGGCCGCGAGGCGCCGCAACTGGCGGAGGACGAGAAATCCCTCTACCGGACCCGCATGGATCGCCTGGAAAGCGAGCAGCGCATCCTCGGCGAACAACTGCGGCAGAAGAAGCAGGAGCTGGCCGAATTCCGCTCCAAGAGCCAGCAGTATCGCTCCAGCCTGGGGCTGATCCAGCAGGAGCTGAACATGTCCCAGCCCCTGGTGAAGGCCGGCGCCATCTCCCAGGTGGAAATCCTTCGCCTGCAGCGCAGCGCCGTCGAAACCCGTGGCGAACTGGAAGCCACCAACCTGGCCATTCCGCGGGCCGAATCCGCCGTCTCCGAGATCGAGCGGAAGATGGAGGAAAGCCGGTTGTCCTTCCGCTCCGACGCCCTGAAGGAGCTCAACGAGACTCGCACCGAACTGTCGAAGATCACCTCCACCGGCAAGGCCATCGACGACCGCGTCAGCCGCACCACGGTGGTCTCCCCGGTGCACGGGGTGATCAAGCAGCTCAAGGTCAACACCATCGGTGGCGTGGTCCAGCCCGGCAGCGACCTGGTGGAAGTGGTGCCGCTGGAAGACAACCTGCTGATCGAGGCGCGCATCCGGCCCCAGGACGTGGCCTTCCTGCACCCGGGGCAGAAAGCCATGGTCAAGTTCACCGCCTACGACTACACCATCTACGGCGGGCTCAAGGCCGACCTCGAACTCATCAGCGCCGACACCATCACCGACGAGGAAGGCAAGAGCTTCTACCTGATCCAGGTGCGCACCGAGAAAAGCCACCTGGGCCCCGACGACCATCCCCTGCTGATAATCCCCGGCATGGTGGCCACGGTGGACATCATCACCGGCGACAAGAGCGTGCTGGACTACCTGCTGAAACCCGTGCTCAAGGCCCGGCAGGAAGCGATGCGCGAGCGGTAGGGCCGGAAAGGCAACGCATCCGGTGCATCGGCACGCAGCCGGGACGAACGGTCAGCCGGGGCGCTCGGCCTTGTCGTGGTTCCTGCGGAAGGTCTCCTCCCCCATCGCCTCGATCTGCCCCTGGATCAGCGCCTCGAATGGACGCAGCAGCGCGTCGAAACGTGTCGGCGACTCGGCGATCTCCAGGGCGGCGACCACGGCTTCGAGTGTGGACAAGGCCCCCGGCATGGGCGCCTTGCGCAGGCGGTAGCGGGACACCCGTCCCTCGGGCAAGGTCACCCGGGGCAAGGCTGCCAGTTCGGGGTTCACATGGAGCAGCTTGCGCGCCTTGCGCCAGGTGCCGTCTGGCACCACCAGCAGCAGCGGGCGCGGGTCGGCGGCAGCGACCTCGGCCAATGGCCGGGCGCCCTCGCCGGGGAACAGCAGGCAGGGCCGGCAAGCCCCATCGGCCAGGAGCGCGTCCAGGTCGTCGAAGCGCTCCCCCACCCGCAGCTCGGCATTCGCCAGCCCCAGCGCCGCCAGCCGGGCGGTGTTCAGGGCGTGCCCCACCTCGCTGGGGTGCTGCAGCAGCAGGACGCGGGTGCGGCTGGCCAGATGCGGGATCAGCGGGCAGAGGCAATGGCTTTCGGGGCGCTGGCAGCGCGGACAACTGGGGCGTGGCATGGGGCTCTCCTGGGGCGCGCATTCTGCCACAGCGCGCCGCGCCCGCAGGGGTTGGTAATGCGTGGGCACTGGTAGCCCGGATGCAATCCGGGAGCGGTGTTCCGCCTCCTCCCCGGGGTTCATTTGCGCTACGGCTTGTACGCACCAGGGCCCAGGTGTCTTGGACGCGGCGCGTGCGGTGCGCCCTAGCGGTTGAACCGCTCCGCCAGGCTGTGCAGGTAATCGGCCATGCGCTCCAGGTCCTGGCTGATGTTCGCCCCCTCCTGGGCCTGGCCGGCGCTGTGGTCGGACAGTTGGGCGATACGGGTGATCTGGCGGCTGATGTCCTCCGCCACATGGCTCTGTTGTTCCGAGGCCGCCGCCATCTGCTGGCTCATGCCGGTGATGCGGGTCACCGCCTGGCTGATGCCTTCCAGGGCCTCGCGCACCGCCTGCACGCTGTCCACGCTCTCCCGCGAGATGGACTCGCCCCGGGTGGCGGTGACCACCGCGCGCTCGGCCCCGGAGCGCAGGGAGGCGATGATCTGGTGGATCTGCTCGGTGGACTGTCGGGTGCGCGAAGCCAGGGTACGCACCTCATCGGCCACCACCGCGAAGCCCCGCCCCTGCTCGCCCGCGCGGGCCGCCTCGATGGCGGCGTTGAGCGCCAGCAGGTTGGTCTGCTCGGCAATGGCGGTGATGACGTCGGCGACACTGCCAATGGACTGGGTGGACTCGGCCAGGTCATGCACCGCGCGACCGATCTCGCTCACCGCAGCGGCCATGTGCTGCATCGCGTTCAGGCTTTCTCCCGCCAGGTCGTTGCCGTGGCGGGCCAGCCGTTCCGCCTCCTCGGCGGCGTGGGCGGTGTGGCTGACGTTGTGGGAGACCTCCTGGATGGTGGCCGCCATCTGGTTGATGGCGGTGGCGGACTGGTCCGTCTCGCTGCGCTGCTGCTCCAGCAATTCGGCTTCCGAACGTGAAAGCCGCGCCGCCTCGGCGGCACGCTGCTTGACGTTCTCGCCGGCATCCTCCAGTCGCGTCAGGGCCGTCTGCAGGCGCGCTTCCTCGCTGATCATGGCCATGTCCAGCAGCGCCTGGGCGCCACGGCTGTCGGTGTAGGTCAGGGCCACCAGGTCGCTGGTGAAGGCCTTGGGATGCTGCTCCAGGGTCTGGCGAATGGTCTGCCGGTAGCGATAGAGCTGCAACGAACCCAGGCCGAGCATGGTGACCAGGAGGAGCGCCATCGACGGCCAACCCTCCAGCAGCAGGTTACCGGCCAGCAGCACCAGGGTGGCCAGGACCACCGGCCAGGAGCGCATGAAGTCGTAGCCCCAGCGCGCCAGCCGGGGAACCGGCGACTTGCCGGCCCGCAACCGCGCGTAGAGGGCATCGGCACGGGCCACCTGCTCGCGGCTGGGCAGGGAGCGCACCGACTCGTAGCCCACCATCCTGCCGTTCTCGTAGACCGGGGTCACATAGGCGCTGACCCAATAGAAGTCGCCATTCTTCGAGCGGTTCTTCACCAGCCCCATCCAGGGCTTGCCCTGTTTGAGGGTGTCCCACATGTGGCCGAACACGGCGGGCGGCATGTCGGGATGACGGACGAGGTTGTGGGGCTGGCCGACCAGTTCCTCCCGGGTGAAGCCGCTGATGGCGACGAAGGCGTCGTTGCAGTAGGTGATCTTGCTGTTCAGGTCAGTGGTGGAAATCAGCCTTTCTTCGACACTGAAGGTACGCTCCCGCTGGGTCACGGGCAGGTTCTGACGCATGGCGGGCAGCTCCTTCTGTATGGGCGCAATGCCAGTAATTCCCTGAAATAAAGGTCTAGCACGCTGCCATTCGGAGCCCATGGCCGACTCGGGATCAGGTCATCGGCAATGTGATGCGCCTCACAAAAAATCCGTGAACCTCAGCGCAGGTTGAGCTGGGCCCGCAGCAGGTCGCGGAAGGTCAGGATCAGCGGTTCCTTGGCCCGCCCACGGCGCAGGATCATGGAGAACGGTGCCTGGTAGCCGAAGGTGGCGGGCAGCAGGCCGCGCAGGCGCTTCTGCTCCACCCAGGGCTGGGCGTAGTGTTCCGGCAGGTAGCCGATGTAGGCGCCGGACAGCACCAGGATCAGTTGCGCTTCCATGGATTCCACCGTCGCCGCGCTGTGCTTGAAGCCGTGGCGCGCCAGCTCCGCCTGGCTCCAGTAGCCGCGTCCCACCATGCGCTGCTGGGTGATGAGTTCGGCGGGAATGCGCCGCTCGCCGTAGAGCGGGTGCCGGTCACTGCAGTAAAGCCAGTGCTGCTCGCGGTACAGCGGCTGGTAGACCAGGCCGTTCATGCGGGTGGAGAAGGCGCCGATGGCCAGGTCCAGGCGGTTGTCCAGCACCCCCAGTTGCAGGTCGTAGGGACTCATCACCGACAGGTGCAGGTGCACCGCCGCATGTTCCTGGCTGTAGGCGCCTATCACCTCCGCCAGCGGGAGCGCCGGATCGCTGACGGTGGAGTCCAGCACGCCCAGGTTGAGGGTGCCGCGCAGCTCGCCCTTGAGCGACGCCGAGTAGCGCTCGAAGCTTTCGAGTTCTCCCAACAAACGCAGCGTTTCCTGGTAGTAGAGCTCGCCCTTGCTGGTCAGCCGGAACCCGCCCCGCCCCCGATGACACAGGGTCAGGCCCACCGACGCCTCCAGTTGGCTCATGTAGGTGCTGATGGCCGAGGTGGACAGGTTCAGCTCCTGCTGCGCGGCGGCGAATCCCTGGTGACGGACCACGGCGGCGAATATGCGCAGGAGTTTGAGGTCGGGAAGGGCGGTGGACATAGGGCTCCGGCAAAACGATCGGCTACAAGGCGCCTGGTGAACTCATTCGCCTCTGCAGGATAGGGCGATGTGCGACAGATCGGCGCAGTCTACCCTCTCCCGATAGTTTAGAAATCCTTGAACTGATTATTTGCCACCAGCGATTTGTCCCCGCCCGCTTCCTGACCAGAATCAGCCCACTACCTACAACCACAACAACCGTGAGGCCACCCCGTGGACAAGAAACTCCATCAGCCCCTGGGCGGCAATGAGATGCCCCGTTTCGGCGGTATCGCCACCATGCTTCGCCTGCCCCACATCCAGACCCCCGCCGAACTCGACGCACTCGACGCGGCCTTCGTCGGCGTTCCCCTGGACATCGGCACCTCCCTGCGCTCCGGCACCCGCTTCGGGCCCCGCGAAATCCGCGCCGAATCGGTGATGATCCGCCCCTACAACATGGCCACCGGCGCCGCCCCCTTCGACTCCCTCAACGTGGCCGACATCGGCGACGTCGCCATCAACACCTTCAACCTGAAGGAAGCCGTACGCATCATCGAGGAGGAGTACGACCGTATCCTCGGCCACGGCATCGTCCCGCTGACCCTGGGCGGCGACCACACCATCACCCTCCCGATCCTGCGCGCCATCCACAAGAAGCACGGCAAGGTCGGCCTGGTGCACATCGACGCCCACGCCGATGTGAACGACGAGATGTTCGGCGAGAAGGTCGCCCACGGCACCACCTTCCGCCGCGCCGCCGAAGAAGGCCTGATCGACTGCGACCGCGTGGTTCAGATCGGCCTGCGCGCCCAGGGCTACACCGCCGAAGACTTCAACTGGAGCCGCAAGCAGGGCTTCCGCGTGGTCCAGGCCGAGGAGTGCTGGCACAAGTCCCTGGCCCCGCTGATGGCGGAAGTCCGCGACAAGGTCGGCGGCGGCCCGGTCTACCTCTCCTTCGACATCGACGGCATCGATCCCGCCTGGGCGCCCGGCACCGGCACTCCGGAAATCGGCGGCCTGACCACCATCCAGGCGATCGAGATCATCCGTGGCTGCCAGGGCCTGGACGTCATCGGCTGCGACCTGGTGGAGGTGTCCCCGCCCTACGACACCACCGGCAACACCTCGCTGCTGGGGGCCAACCTGCTGTACGAGATGCTCTGCATCCTCCCGGGCGTCGCCCACCGCTGAGTACAACCACTTCCCCGGCGCCACGTCGCGCCGGGCGCGTACCGATCGCCAAACAAACGCTCAGGCCCCCCTGAAGCGGCGTAACAACGAAACAGCTCCACTTTATTGCGACTGCCTACAACAACAACCACTGCAATACGCCTTGAAGGAGTTACCGATGAGCACTCGTCCGCTGAAACTGTTCGCCCTCGCCGGCCTGGTCGCCGCCACCCTGAGCGGCGGCGCCATGGCCGCCGATGGCAAGCCCTCGTTCGTGAGTTCGGGAAGTTTCCAGGTCTGTTCCGATCCGACCTTCCCGCCGCTGGAGTTCTTCGAGAAGGCCGGTGACCGCGAACCGAGCGGCTTCGACGCGGACCTGATCCGCGCCCTGGCCCAGCACTGGGGTGTGAAGCCACGCTTCATCGTCACCGAGTTCACCGGCCTGCTGCCGGGCCTGGACGCCAAGCGCTGCGACGCGGTCATCAGCGGCACCCTGATCACTCCCGAGCGCACCGAGAAGCTCAACGCCGTGGCCTACCTGGCCAGCGCCACCATCGTCTTCGGCAATGGCAAGAGCGACCTCACCCTGAACAGCCTGGATGACCTCTCCGGCAAGGTGGTCGCGGTGCAGTCCGGCACCCGCTACGTGGACATCATGGAAAAGCTCAACGAGCAACTGAAGGCCGCCGGCAAGACCCCGGCCACCCTGCAGACCTACCCGAAGGGCAGCGACGTGGCCCAGCAGGTACTGGTCGGCCGCGCCGCAGCCGGCCTGTCCCAGGACACCGAACTGGCCTACCGCGAACTGCAGACACCCGGCCAGTTCAAGACCCTCTATGCCTTCCCCGAGAAGGACATCTTCGGCGCCTACATGCGGCCGAGCCCGGAAGACAAGAAAGCCGTCGAGGACGCCGTATCCGCCCTGAAGGCCAACGGCACCCTCAAGTCCATCGCCGAGAAATGGAAGCTCGACCCGGCCAACCTGGAAACCGCCGCGCAATAAGAGCCCCCTCTCCCACGGGTGGGAGAAGGGTTGGGGACAGGGTGCTCGCTGGTCGGCCCTCTCCCCGGCCCTCTCCCGCCGGCGGGGGAGGCAAAGCTGTCCGGGCCCCTGGCGCCGACACACGCTTCCATTCACGCAGGACACGTACATGAACTTCGATGTGACTGTCTTCTGGGACGCCCTGACGTCCTGGCACTTCTTCCGCGGCGCCTGCATCACCCTGATCCTGGCGCTGGTGTCCCATTCGGTGGGCATCCTCATTTCCATTCCCTGCGCCCTGGCCCTGGACGGCCCGCCCAGCGTCTGGCGCAGCACCCTGCGCGGGGTCCTCAGCGTCTTCCGCGGTGCGCCTACCCTGCTGCAACTGCTGTTCGTCTGGAACGCCCTGCCGCAGTTCTTCCCGGTTTTCCGGGAGGAATGGTTCACCCCCTTCATCGCCGCCTGGATCGCGCTGTCCCTCAACGAGGCCGCCTACCAGGTCGAGATCAACCGCGCCGCGCTGAAAGCCGTGGACAAGGGTCAGTACGCCGCCGGCCACGCCCTGGGCCTGTCGCGCTGGCACACCTTCCGCTACGTGATCATGCCGCAGGCTGCGCGTATCGCGGTGCCGCCGACCGCGAACGAGTTCATCACCCTGCTGAAGATCACCTCGCTGGCCTCGGTGATTTCCCTGCAGGAACTGATGGCCGTGACCTCGCAGACGGTATCCACCACCTTCCAGTTCTCCGAGTACTACGCCGTCGCCCTCGTCTACTACCTCGCCATGGTTTACAGCCTGACCTGGATGCAGGGAGGCCTGGAACGCCGCCTGTCGTGGGACGCCCACAGCAGCACCAGCAGCAAGTCCGTCGGCCTGGTGCAGCGCACCCTGGCCCACATGCGCCGTATCTGAGGAGCCCGTCATGAACGAAATCATCCGTCTCGAGAACGTCGGCAAGCGCTATGAGGACTTCCAGGTGTTGCAGGGCATCAACCTCTCCGTACGCCAAGGCGAGAAGATCGTCATCTGCGGTCCCTCGGGCTCCGGCAAATCGACCCTGATCCGCTGCATCAACCGCCTCAATCCCCACGACACCGGCACCATCACCGTGGAAGACCAGGACATCTCCACGAAATCCGGCAGCGATCACGTGCGCCGCGAAGTGGGCATGGTGTTCCAGAACTTCAACCTGTTCCCCCACCTGACCGTGCTGGAGAACTGCACCCTGGCACCGATGAAGGTACGCGGCCTGGGCCGCAAGCAAGCCGAGGAGCTGGCCCTGCGCTACCTCAATCGCGTGCATATCGGCTCCCAGGCGCACAAGAAACCCGGCCAGCTGTCCGGGGGCCAGCAACAGCGCGTGGCCATCGCCCGCGCCCTGTGCATGAGCCCCAAGGTGATGCTGTTCGACGAGCCCACTTCCGCGCTCGACCCGGAAATGGTCGGCGAGGTACTGGATGTGATGACCGAACTGGCCCAGGACGGCATGACCATGCTCTGCGTGACCCACGAGATGGGCTTCGCCCGCAAGGTGGCCGACCGCGTGGTGTTCATGGACGCCGGCCAGATCGTGGAAACCTCCAACCCGGCGGACTTCTTCGACAACCCGCAGCATCCGCGTACCCGCGCCTTCCTGTCGCAGATCAATCACTGATGAACGTACAGAACGAAGCCATCCTGCGCCGTGACCTGGCGGCCGCCTACCGCCTGGCCGCCCTGTTCGGCTGGGACGACACCCTCTACACCCACTTCTCGGTGCGCCTGCCCGGCGTGGAGCCGCGTTTCCTGATCAACCCGTTCGGGCTGATGTTCGAGGAGATCCGCGCCAGCGACCTGATCGTGGTGGACATGCACGGCCGCGTGGTGGAAGGCAACGCCGACTACAACGTCGCCGGCTTCACCATCCACAGCGCCGTGCACATGGCCCGCGCCGATGCCCACTGCGTGATCCACACCCATACCCTGGCGGGCATGGCGGTGGCCGCGGCGGACAACGGCCTGGCGCAGCTCAACCAGATCAGCGCCGAGTTCCACCAGCGGGTCGGCTATCACACCTACGAAGGCATTGCCCTGGACCTGGGCGAGCGCGAGCGCCTCGTGGCGTCGCTGGGCGACAACATCGCCCTGATGCTGCGACACCATGGCCTGCTCAGCGTCGGTGCCAGCGTCGCCGACGCCATCTACGTCATGTACTACCTGAACAAGGCGTGCGAGATACAGATCGCCGCCTCCTCCCTGCGCGGCATCCGCGAGATGCCCAACGATCTCAGCGTTCACGCCTGCGAGCAGTTCCAGGCCTGCGAATGGCAGCGCCAACTGGTCTGGGAAGCCTGGCTCAGAAAGCTCGAAAGGGAGTGCCCCGAATACAAGGACTAGAACAAGCCGGATTGCTTGAAAACGGCGCAGTGTGAAGCGTTGCGCGCCTGGTAACACCTGCCACGGCCTTGCGAACCGTGGCTACAACAATAGAAAGAGAGACCTGTAATGGCTTTGGATATTTTCGTAGTACTCCTATACGTAGCTGCCATGCTCGCCCTGGGCTGGTACGGCATGCGCCGCGCCAAGACCCGTGAAGACTACCTGGTGGCCGGCCGCAACCTCGGCCCGGGCTTCTACCTCGGCACCATGGCCGCCACCGTCCTCGGCGGGGCCTCCACCATCGGCACCGTGCGCCTGGGCTACGTCCATGGCATTTCCGGCTTCTGGCTCTGCGCCGCCCTGGGCCTGGGCATCATCGGCATCAGCCTGTTCCTCGCCAAGCCGCTGCTGAAGCTGAAGATCTTCACCGTGACCCAGGTGCTGGAGCGTCGCTACAACGCCACCGCACGCCATTCCAGCGCCGCCATCATGCTGGTGTATGCGCTGATGATCGGCGCCACCTCCACCATCGCCATCGGCACCGTGATGCAGGTCCTGTTCGGCATCCCGTTCTGGGTCGCGGTCCTCATCGGCGGCGGTATCGTGGTGGCCTACTCCACCATCGGCGGCATGTGGTCCCTGACCCTGACCGACATCGTGCAGTTCCTGATCATGACCATCGGCCTGGTGTTCATCCTCATGCCCATGTCCATCAGCGACGCGGGCGGCTGGGACGCCCTGGTGGCCAAGCTGCCGGCGAGCTACTTCTCCCTGACCGCCATCGGCTGGGACACCATCATCACCTACTTCCTGATCTACTTCTTCGGCATCTTCATCGGCCAGGACATCTGGCAGCGCGTGTTCACCGCCCGCAGCGAGGGCGTGGCCAAGGTGGCCGGCACCGCCGCTGGCGTGTACTGCGTGCTCTACGGCCTGGCCGCCGCCGCCATCGGCATGGCCGCCAAGGTGCTGCTGCCTGACCTGGACAACGTCAACAACGCCTTCGCCAGCATCGTTGACGCCACGCTGCCGGACGGCATCCGCGGCCTGGTGGTCGCCGCCGCCCTGGCCGCGCTCATGTCCACCGCCAGCGCCGGCCTGCTGGCCGCCTCCACCACCGCCGCCCAGGACCTCTGGCCGCTGCTGTCCGGCAGCAACGCCGACGGTGAAGGCGACGCCCACAAGAACCGCCTCTTCACCCTGCTGCTGGGCGTCGTGGTACTGGGTATCGCCCTGGTGGTGAGCGACGTGATCAGCGCCCTGACCCTGGCCTACAACCTGCTGGTGGGCGGCATGCTGATCCCGCTGCTGGGTGCCATCTACTGGAAGCGCGCCAGCACCGTCGGCGCCATCGCCAGCATGGTCCTGGGCAGCCTGACCGCCTGCCTCTTCATGTTCCTCGACGGCCTCGATGCCAATACCCCGATCTACTACAGCCTGGCGGTAGGTGCGGTGAGCTTCGTGATCGTGAGCCTGCTGTCGCGCCCGCAAGCGGCCGCCGGCAGCCTGGCCTGATATGCACTGCCGCCTCCCCCGAGGCGGCCCTTCCCGCCCCGGTCCGCGTCCGCCGACCGGGGATTTTTTTGTCTCGAGCACCTCGATGGTTGTAGGGTGAATGACGCTTCTTTCATCCACCAGCCGCGCCCGATCGTGCCTCGCACGGTGGACCAGTGAAGCGCGGTCCACCCTACGATGGAGACCCTCGCGCCCCAGTCCGGCCCGCACCGAATCCGGAGATCGTTTGGCGCGGATTCATTCGCGATAAGGTCCCGGCAGGAAACTCAGCACAGGGATATCCCATGAAAATCGTCAGTCGCGACCGCTGGTTCGATGTCGAGCACCACTACAACGGCATCAGCCTGATCAGCGAGACCTACGTCCGCCCCTTCTACCGCTGCAATATCTGGCACGTGCAGGGCCGCGACCGCGACCTGCTGATCGACTCCGGATCCGGCCTGGTGAGCCTGCGCGAACAACTGCCCTGGCTGACCCAGCGCCCGCTGCTGGCGGTGGCGAGCCACACCCACTTCGACCACATCGCCGGCCACCACGAGTTTCCCGAGCGCCTGGTGCACCCGGCGGAGGCGGACATCCTCGCCCGCCCCGACGGCGACAACACCCTGTCGAAGGCGTACGTGGGGGACGAGATGTTCGAGGCGCACCCCGACTGCCCGCTGTGCTACGCCGAGTACCGCGTCAAGGCGGCACCGGCCACGCGGCTCATCGATGAGGGGGATGTGCTGGACCTGGGCGACCGGGTCCTGGAGGTGCTGCATACGCCCGGCCATTCACCGGGCGGCATCAGCTTGTGGGAGGCGGAGACGGGCACGCTATTCAGCGGCGACATCGTCTATGACGGGCCGTTGGTGGATAACGCTTATCACTCGAACCTGGAGGATTACGCGAAAAGCCTCGCACGGCTGCGCGACCTTCCGGTGCGCACCGTGCATGGTGGCCATTTCCCCAGTTTCTCCGGTGAGCGCCTGCGCGAGTTGGCGGACAACTGGCTCAGGGCTCACGGATGAACCGGTTACTGCCTCTGGCGGCGCTGACGCTGCCCTTCATTGCGGACGGGAATGGGTTGCAGGCGCGGTGCCTCCATCAGGCCCAGCGCGACAGCCAGCTGCCACATCCACGCTTCTAACCGCTTCTTCATGCTTGACCCCCTTTCCTGGGACGTTGGTCGGGTGATCCGCAGGTCTTGGATCACCCTAGGCAGGAGCTTAGTTGCTCCGGGCAGCTTCCAAAATACGCTCGCTCGGAAATTTCTCGATGACGTATGTCAAACCGCCGAACGGTCATCAGGAAAGTTCCTTCGGCATCGTCTGACGTCCCTGCTGCAGATCTATCCAGGCCCTGAGGTTGGCGCCGAGCATGCCCTTGCGCCACATCAGCCAGGTGACGGCACGGTTGAACGGCGACCCCAGTTCATGGACCCGCACCTCCTCCCGGCCCGGCAGGCTTTCCAGCATGGAGCGCGGCACCAGGGCGATGCCGCCGCCGGCGATCACGCAGGCCAGCATGCTGTGGTAGGACTCGATCTCCATGGGCGGCGACATGGGCACCTTGGAGGCCACGAACCAGGCCTCCAGCCGGCGTCGGTAGGAGCAGCTCTGGCGGAAGGCATAAACCTCCAGCCCCGCCACATCCTCAGCCGAATGCACCGGCCCATGGCTGGCCTCGGTGATCAGCACCATCTCCTCCTCGAACATCGGCAGGCCGTCCAGCTCGGCGAACTCCAGCGGGCCATCCACCAGCGCGGCGTCCAGGCGGCCGGCGAGCACGGCATCCAGCAGTTCGCCACTGGGCGCGGTCTGCACCTGCAGGTTCACCGCCGGCCAGGCGCGGTGGTAGCGCACCAGCATCGGCGGCAAATGGATGGCGGCGGTGCTGAACATGGAGCCGATGATGAAATTGCCCGCCGGCTCGCCACCGCGCAGGGCCGCCTCGGCCTCCGCCTGGAGGGCGAACATGCGCTCGGCGTAACCCAGCAGCACCTTGCCCGCCGGTGACAGGCTCAGGCGCTGGCGCTCGCGGAGGAACAGCTCGACGCCGAGGTTTTCCTCCAGTTGCTTGAGTCGCGTGGACAGGTTCGACGGCACCCGGTGCAGGCGAGTGGCGGCGCGGGTAATGGAGCCCTCTTCGGCCACGGCCTGGAAGATGCGGAGCTGGCTGAGTTCCATCGGATCACCATTCATTAATACAGAACAAGTGCATTCATTTTTATTCGTTTTTAATGAACACATCCAGCCCCTAGGATGACATTCCGACGACCTGATCGACCCGGAGCCCGCCATGTCACCGTTGATCCGCCTCTTCGCCTGCTTCCTCGCCCTGCTCGTGGCCATGGGCGTGGGCCGCTTCGCCCTGACCCCGCAACTGCCGCACCTGATCGCCGAAGGCCAGGTGGACCTCACCGCCGCCGGCCTGGTGGCCGCCGCCAACTACCTGGGCTACCTGGTGGGCGCCCTGGACGCGCTGAATGCCCGCACGCCACGGCAGGCCCGCCTGCGCCTGTCGGGTGGACTCTGGGCCTGCGTGCTGCTGACCCTGGCCTCGGTGCCGGCGGAGGGTTTCTGGCTCCACGCCCTGCTGCGCTTCGGACTGGGCGTGGCCAGCGCCTGGGTGCTGGTGATCGTCACCGGCCTCAGCCAGCGGCTGGCCGCGGATACCGGCCGGCCACGCCTGGGTAGCCTGGTGTTCGCCGGCCCCGCCCTGGGCGTGATCCTCACCGGACTGCTGGCCCTGGAGCTGAATCTGCGGGGCCAGGGGTCGGCCGCCCTGTGGCTGGCCTTTGGTGTCCTGGCCCTGGTTCTGACGCTGCTGGTCCAGCCGCTGCTGCCCTCCCCCGTGCCGTCCGCACCACCTCAGGGTCCGGCCCGCGCCCGGCCCCGCGCCTTCCTCGCCCTGCTGGGCGCCTACGGCCTGGTGGGACTGGGCTACATCATCCCCGCCACCTTCCTCTCGCAGATGGCCGCCGCGCGCTTCCACGGCCAGTGGCAGGCCGACCTGTTCTGGCCCGCCTTCGGCCTGGCGGCGGCACTGGGCGTGATGCTGGTGAGCCTGCGTCCGCAGAGCGGCGGCGGCACCCGCCGCGCCCTGGTGACGGCGCTCTGGCTGCAGGCCCTGGGCACCCTCGCCTGCACCCTGCCGGGGCTGGCCGGGCTGACCCTGGGCGTGATCCTCTGCGGCGGCCCCTTCCTCGCCGGCATGCAACTGGTGATGCAGTACGCGCGTGAACTGGACCCTGCGGGCCACGCCCGCAACGTCGGCCTGCTCACCGCCGCCTTCGCCCTCGGTCAACTGGCGGGCCCGCTGCTGGCCGCGATCAGCAGCCACTTCGGCGGCGACCTGCAGGCGGCGCTCTACGTCGCCGGTGGCGGCCTGGTATTGGCGGGAGGGTTGATGCTCGGCACGCCCGCGGAAACGAATTCGTTCGCGAAGGCGTGATTCGGTGCTCCACTTCGGGCCCGGTGCGCATGGCGCCCCCCACAATCGGCATCGATCCATGTGGGGCGCACTGCGCGCACCGAGGCGCGCGAGGAACGCATCAGGTGCCGGTCTTGATCTTGGTCCAGGTGCGGGTGCGGATGCGCTCGATCTTCGGCGGCAGCATCTCCACCGAGAACAACCGCGCCTGCACCTCGGGCGTCGGGTAGACGTTGGGGTTGTCCCGCAGCTCGGCCGAGATCAGCTTGTCCGCCGCCTGGTTCGGGTTGGCGTAGGCCACGTGGTCGGAGATCGGCGCCACCACCTCGGGCTGCAGCAGGTAGTTGAGGAAGGCGTGGGCCTCGTCGAGGTTCTTCGCGTCCTTCGGGATCGCCAGCACGTCGAACCAGGCCGCGGTGCCTTCCCTGGGAATGCGGTACTCCACCTTCACCCCGTTGCCGGCCTCGCGGGCGCGCGCTGCGGCCTGCATGGCACCGCCGGACCAGGCGATGGCCACGCAGACATCCCCGTTGGCCAGGTCGGTGACGAACTTGGACGAGCTGAAGTAGCTCACATGGGGGCGCAGCTTCACCAGCAGCGCTTCGGCCTTCTTGTAGTCCTCGGGGTTGCGGCTGTTGGGCGACAGGCCGAGGTAGTGCAACACCTCCGGAATCACCTCGGTGGGCGAGTCGAGAAAGGCCACGCCGCACTGCTTGAGCCGGGCGAGGTTGTCGGGGTTGAACACCAGGTCCCAGGAGTCCAGCGGGGCGTTCTCGCCGAGGATGGCCTTCACCTTGTCGACGTTGTAGGCGATGCCGTTGGTGCCCCACATATAGGGCATCACGTACTGGTTGCCCGGGTCCTTGGCGGCCAGCACCTTGAGCAACGCCGGGTTCAGGTTCTGCCAGTTGGGCAGCTTGCTCCTGTCCAGGGGCTGGAACACACCGGCCTTGAGGTAGTTGGGCAGGAAGCTGTCGCTGGGCACCACCAGGTCGTAACCCGAGTTGCCGGACAGCAGCTTGGCCTCCAGCACCTCGTTGCTGTCGTAGACGTCGTACTGCGGACGCACGCCGGAGGCGGCCTCGAAGTCCTTGAGGGTGGTCGGGCCTATGTAGTCGAACCAGTTGTAGATGCGCACCACCGGCTCGGCGACGGCGCTCAGCGAGGCGCCCAGCAGGGCCCCCGCCAGTAGGATGCGGGCCTTCATCGGGCCGCCCCTTCGAAGCCTTGCAGCACGTTCACCGCATTGACGCCGATGGCTTCCACCGCATAGCCGCCTTCCATGATGAACAGGGTGGGCAGGCCGAGGACGGCGATGCGCTGGCCCATGCGCAGGTAGTCCGGGGAGTCCAGCTTGAACTGGGAAATCGGATCGTCCTTGTAGGTGTCCACGCCCAGGGAGATCACCAGCGCATCCGGCGCGTAGTCGGCGATCTTGCGGCAGGCGTCCTCCAGCGCGGCGGACCAGCCATCCCAGCCCGTGCCGTGGGGCAGCGGATAGTTGAAGTTGAAGCCCTCACCCGCCCCTTCGCCGCGCTCGTCGGCATGGCCGAGGAAGTAGGGATACTCCACCAGCGGGTCGCCGTGGATGGAGGCGAACAGCACGTCATCGCGGTTGTAGAACAGCTCCTGGGTGCCGTTGCCGTGGTGGTAGTCCACGTCGAGGATGGCCACGCGCCTGGCGCCCTGGTCGAGGAAGGCCTGGGTGACGATGGCGGCGTTGTTGAGGAAGCAGTAGCCGCCCATGAAGTCGCTGCCCGCGTGGTGGCCCGGCGGACGGCAGAGGCCGAAGGCCATGTTGGCGCCCTGGCGCATGTGGTCCTGGGCGGTCAGCGCCACCTGGGCGGAGCTGTAGATGGCCTGCCAGGTGCCGGCGGTGATGGGCGCCTCGGTGTCGAAGCTGTAATGGCCCAGCTCGCCCATCAGCGCGGTGGGGATGGGACCGTCGCGACGCAGGCGGCGGCCCGGGAAGGTGGTGGAGACCAGGTCGCCGCTATGGCCTTCGGCGGCCCAACGCGCCCAGGCCCCCTTGAGGAACTCCACGTAGCGCCGATCGTGTACCCGCAGGATGGGCTCCAGGCCGAAATCCCGGGGTGCGATGACCTCGCCGAGGTTCTGCTGGCGTACCCGCGCCAGCACGGTGTCGGCGCGGCTGGGCATCTCGAAGCAGGGCTGGAGCTTGCCATCGACCAGTTCGGACTGGCCGAAGTGGAGGCGGTGATCGTCGCTGTAGACGGTGAGCATGATGGGTACCTCGACGGGTCTTGTTATTGGTGGACCGATTCTGGGACGCCCACGCCGTCTTGCGCAGTGGTGGGAACGGCCAATAGGAGATCGAAATGGCCAATTTATCTGGCCGATCAACCCCTCTCGCTTTGTACGATGGGTAGAGCTTGCGAACCCCCTCGTCGGCGGCTGATGGGTTTCGCTTCGCTCTACCCATCCTACAGAGGGCTCGGGAGCGATCCGAAGAATCCGACCCGGCAACCGCATTGCCGTCCTACAGGAGGCTTGGGCAGCATCCGGCCTCGTTGCGACCACGGTCGTGACCTGGGCTGGAACCCCAGAGGTACAGAGTACGGTTAGCCATGCAGGTCGACGGCGAACTATCGTTCCCAGTTTTCCTGGCAGTCATGGCGGACTGTGCGAGGCGGGCATGTGCCCGGCCGGTTTCTGTACCCGGTGGTTCCAACCTTGCACAGTCCGCCACCCTTCCCCGCTGTACCCCGGTGGCGGTTCCTCCAGGCTCTAGAGGGAACTGCACCATGAGCACCCACTACTACGAAACCCGCCATTTCTTCCGTCACGGCCGCCTGCTGCGCGCCACCCTGATCGGCCATGAACCCTGGTTCGCCGCCCGCGACCTGGCACGGCTGCTGGGCATCTCCGCCAATGTGCGGCTCTACGAGGGCCTGGACCCGGACCAGTGGCGCAACGGCCTGATCAAATGCGGCCGCGGCATGGTCAGCGAGGAGCTGATGCTGAGCGAATCCGGCTGCTACGACCTGATGATCCGGCGTTTCTACCACCCGGAAAACCGCAACCTGCGCCGCTGGATAACCCAGGAACTGATTCCCAGCCTGCGCGCGCGCCAGGCGGCCTGAGGCCAGAGCATCGGTGAGTAGATGGCGCCGCCTGGGACAGGGCGATACGCCTGGGTGCGCCACGCGCACCCGCTCTCCTCAACCCCGGAAATGACTGGGCGGCTGGCCGCTCCAGCGCTGGAAGGCGTGGCGCAGGCTGGCGGTCTCGCTGAAGCCGAGTTCCTCGGCGATGCGGTAGATGGGGATGTCGCCCTGCTGAAGCATTTCCTTGGCGCGGGTGAAGCGCAGCTCGTCCAGCAACTGCTGGTAGCTGGTCTGCTGCTGCGCCAGGTGCCGGCGCAGGCTGCGGGAGGAGCAGTTCATCTGCCGCGCCAGCTCCTCCAGCCCCGGCGGGTCCTGCAGGCGTGCCGCGAGCAGGCCGCGCACCCGCTCCAGCCAGGCACGGCGGGCGGCGAACTCGACGTTCTGGCGCCGGCACTGTTCGAGCATTTCCTTGTGGGTCACCGGGTCGGCCAGGGGCAGGCGCCGGGACAGCCAGTCAGCGTCGAAACCGATGGCGCTGCGAGCGGCGCCGAAGGTCACCGGGCAGCCGAAGCCCTTGGCGTAGGGCCGCGCCATGCCGGTGAGGGCGGGATAGTCCAGCTGCACCGCGCGCAATGGCAGGGCCTGGCCCAGCAGGTCGGCGAAGATCACCTTCAGGGACCCCAGGCACAGCTCGGTATTGAAGGCGCGCAACCCGGCATCCTCGTTGTAGCCGGTGGCGCTGAGCCAGACGGTATCGCCTTCCTGCTCCAGCGCCAGGCGGAAGTAGGTGCCCAGCAGCACCGGGTAGCTCAGGCCGATGCGCAGCGCCTCGCCGAAGGTGGGCGCCGAGAGCATGGCGTAGCCCAGTAGCCCGTAGGCGGAGATGCGCGTACGCAGGCCGAGGATCAGCCCCAGGGCCGGGCGCGGCGCCAGGCGCACGGCGTTGGCGTATACCAGTTGTTCCTGCTCGGGGCTGACCAGCCGCTGCAGCTCCAGCAGGTCCTGCTCGCTGATGCCGGTACCGGCCAGCACCTCGCTGGCGGGAATGTCCGCTTCCCGCAACAGGGCCACGGTGAGCGCCGACATGTGCAGGGAGTTGAGCCAGGTGGCGCGGGAAAAGACGTGCTCGACCATGGCGTTTACTGCAGGGCCTCGGTGAGTTCGCGCTCCTGGCGCCGGTAGGGGAAGACGTCGATCACCTTGCCCTCGCGGATCGCGTCCTGCAGGGACTTCCAGTAGGCGGCGTCGTAGAGCTCGCCGTGCAGCTTGGCGAAGAGCCGCCGCTGCTTGAGGTCGGCGAACAGGAAGCGCGGGAATTCCTCGGGAAAGACGTCGTTGGGCGCCACGGAATACCAGGGCTCGGCGGAGAGTTCGTCCTCCTCGTAGCGCGCCGGTGGAATCACGCGGAAGTTCACCTCGGTGAGGTAGCAGATCTCGTCGTAGTCGTAGAACACCACGCGGCCGTGACGGGTGACGCCGAAGTTCTTCAGCAGCATGTCGCCGGGGAAGATGTTCGCCGCCGCCAGTTGCTTGATGGCCAGGCCGTAGTCGTAGAGCGCCTCGTGCATCTGCGCTTCGCTGGCGTTCTCCAGGTAGAGGTTCAGCGGGGTCATGCGGCGCTCGGTCCAGCAGTGGCGGACAAGCACCACGTCGCCTTCCAGCTCCACGGTGGACGGCGCCACTTCCAGCAGCTCGGCCAGGCAGTCGGGGTCGAACTTGGCCTTGGGGAAGCGGAAGTCGGCGAACTCCTGGGTATCGGCCATGCGCCCGACGCGGTCGACGTTCTTCACCAGCCGGTACTTCTCGATCACGGTGTTGCGGTCCACCGTCTTGGCGTGGGCGAAGCGGTCCTTGATGATCTTGAACACGGTGTTGAAGCCCGGCAGCGTGAACACGCTCATGACCATGCCGCGCACCCCCGGCGCCATGACGAAACGGTCATCGGTGTTGGCCAGGTGGTTGATCAGGGCGCGGTAGAACTCCGACTTGCCGTGCTTGTAGAACCCGATGGAGGTGTAGAGCTCGGCGATGTGCTTGCCCGGCAGGATGCGCTTGAGGAAGCCGACGAACTCCGCCGGCACCGCCACGTCCACCATGAAGTAGGAACGGGTGAAGGAGAAGATGATGGACACCTCCGCCTCGTCGGTGATCACCGCGTCCGCCTGGATGCCCCGGCCCTCGCGGTGCAGCAGCGGGATCACCAGGGGCCACTGCTCGTCGCGGTTGTAGAGCCGCCCCACGAGGTAGGCGCCCTTGTTGCGGAACAAGGGCGCGGCGAACAGCTCGATGGCCAGTTCCGGGTCCTTGCACACCCAGTCCGGCACCGTCTCCCGCAGCTGCGCCTCCAGCCTGGCCAGGTCGCCGGCGCGGTCGTCGTAGGGCACGTCGAAGCGGAAGTCGTCGAGGATCGCCGAAAGCGCCGCATGCAGGCGGCCGCCGGGGCGATAGTTGCGGGTCTGCGGCGCCCGTTCATGGGTACGCAAGGACGGGCGCGTGGTGTGGATGAACATGCAGCCGTCGCTGATCAGGTCATGGCTGAACAGGCTGCAGAACACCGAGTTGTACCAGGTCTCGGACAGCTCATCGTCCAGACGCAGGTCGATCAGGTCGATGTAGGCGCTCTTCACCAGGGGCCAGAGCTGCACGTCCAGCAGCTCCTCCGGCGGATAGGCCTCCGCCAGCCGCCCCCGGGTTTCCGTCACCTTCACTTCATAGAGGGCGATGCGTTCGGCGGCGGCCTGCTGGGTCGCCGGCCACTCCGCCCGCTCGAACCGGGCGCGGGCGCCATCGGTGATCCGGCGGAAGTGTTCGCGGTAGTCGTCGAAGCCTTCGAGTATCAGTCGGGCGATGCCTTCGGCCGGCCATTGCTGCGCCATGGAATTGTTCTCGGCTGCGGTCATGGAAAAGGCGAGCTTATCCAGAAAAGATGCCCGCTTGTAGGTTCAGTGCCGAGCGCTGAGCGCCGGGACCCGGACGGAATCCCGGAGGACGCGCAGCCAAGCCCTCGGCCGGGCGTCAGGCCAGCCCGCGCGCCTTCAGCACCTGAGCCAGGTAGTCGATGAAGGCCAGCACCTTCCCGCTAGCCCGGCGGTGGCTGGGATAGACGGCCAGGATCTGCGGGCCAAAGGCATCGGGGTCGATTTCGTAATCGGCCATCAGGTGCACAAGGCGACCGTCGGCGATGTAGGGTGCGCCGCTCCACAACGGCACGTGGAGCAGGCCAACGCCGGCCAGGCAGTTGGCCAACAGCAGGTCATAGTTGTCGCTCTCCAGACGCGGGGTGGCGGAATGGGAGAGGCCGAATCGCTGGCCGTCCTTCTCGACCCACCACTGCAGCCGACTGAGGGAGGTGTGGCGATAGAGCAGCCAGTCGTGCCGCTCGACGCTGTCCGGGCCCACCGGCAAGGGGTTACGCGCCAGGTAGCCGGGGCTGGCGCAGATGGCGATGCGGTTGCGCCCCACCACCCGGGCGATCAATCCGGGCTGGTCGCCACGTCCTTCCCGCAGGGCCAGGTCGTAGCCCGCGTCCGCCAGATCGACGAAGGCGTCGGACAGGTCCACCCGCAGGCGGATCTGCGGGTACGCGGCGAGAAAGCCGGCGCACGCCTCGTCGAGAAAGGACCGGCCGAACGCCAGCGGCGCCGTCATCCGCAGGTTGCCGTGCAGGCCGTGCTGCAACTGGCTCACTTCTTCACCCGCCTCGTGCAGGCGCTGCAGCACCTGGCGCGCGGTTTCCAGGTAGAGGCGACCGGCTTCGGTCAGCACGGTACGCCGGGTGCTGCGCTCGAACAGGCGTACCCCCAGTTCGTCTTCCAGGTGGGTGACGGCCTTGGTCAGCGCCGATGGGGTCTTGCCCAACTGTTCGGCCGCGCGACTGAAGCTGCCGTGCTCCGCCGTGGCGACGAACATGCTGATGGCACCGAGCTTGTCCATGGTTTTTCCATTCAGGCAAAAGGGTTTAGAGCATTCTGGACGTTCTGCCGTCCCGGGGGCAGCCGCTAGTCTCGCCGCCAGACCAAGAAAAACAAGAGGTTCGATCATGAAGGCTTTTACACCCTCGCTGTTGGCGCTCGCGCTGGCTTTTTCCTCGATGGAGTCCATGGCGGCGGCCGATCTGGTGCTGCTCAACGGCAAGATCTACACCGCCGATCCGGCCAATCCGTCCGCCCGGGCCATGGCCGTGAAGGACGGCAAGGTGCTCAAGGTCGGCGGCAACGACGAGATCAAGTCCCTGGCCGACGGTTCCACGCGGGTCATCGACCTGACGGACAAGCGGCTGATGCCGGGCCTGATCGACACCCACTCCCACGCCGTGTTCGGCGGCCTGGAAATGTCCACCGCGAACATGGGGGACGAGGTGGTGGAACTGGCCGAACTGGAAAAACGCCTGCGTGGCTGGCGTGACGACGGCACCGCCTTGCACGGCGACGTGATCAACCTCTCGGGCATGAGCTCGGCCTACTGGAGCAAGGCAGAGGAGCTGGGCCGCCTGTTCAACCAGGGCGAATGGGCGAAACAGCCGGTGGTGCTGGCGGGCAGTGATCACCACACCGGCTGGGCCAACAACGCCATGCTCGAGCGTGCCGGGATCGACGCCAGGCTGATCGCCAGCCTGCCGGAAGCCGAGCGCGGCACCCTGGGCGCCCGCCCGGATGGGCAACCCAACGGCTTCGCGGTGGACGCCGGCTGGGACCGCATCGCCGCCGCCCTGCCGCCGGTAAGCCCGCAGATCCTGCTGAAGGCCGCCGAGGCCGCGGTGAAGTACAACAACAGCCTGGGCATCACCGCCTGGATGGACCCGGCGGCCAACGCCGCGCCGGGCGAGGCGGTGTTCGCCATGACGCCCACGGAGAACTCCGTGGGCATCCTGCCGGTGTACAAGGCCCTGGCGGACAAGGGCGAGCTGAGCGCCCACGTGGCCGCGCTGCTGGTGGCGAACTCCAAGAGCCGCCCGGCCGACCTGGACACCCTGGACAAGGTCCGCCAGCGGTTTACCGGCATCCCCAACCTGACCCTGCCGGGTATCAAGGTGTTCGCCGACGGCGTGCTCGAGTACCCCGCCCAGAGCGCAGCACTGATCGATCCGTACAACAACTCGCAGAAACGCGGCGAGCTGCTGATCGACCCCGCTCACTTCGGCGAGCTGGTGAGCGCCGCCGATGCCCGGGGCTGGCGGGTGCACATCCACGCCATCGGCGACCGCGCGGTGCGCGAGTCCCTCAACGGCATCGAGCAGGCGCGGCGTGACCGGCAGAGCGGCATCACCCACTCCATCACGCACCTGCAACTGGTCAACCCCAAGGAATTCGCCCGCTTCAAGCCACTGGACGTGATCGCCTCGATGCAGCTGCTCTGGGCCTCGGGGGACGACTACACCCTGGACCTGGTCAAGCCCTATGTGAGCGCCTTCGCCTTCCGCTACCAATACCCGGCCCACTCGCTGCTGGCCCAGGGCGCCACCATCGCAGGCGCCAGCGACTGGCCGGTGTCGTCGCCCAATCCCTGGATGGCGATGTCTCAGGCCATCACCCGCGACGGCCCGAAGGGGGTGCTCAACGCCGACGAGCGCATTGACCGCGCCACCATGCTCCAGGCCTACACCGTCAACGCTGCACGCACCATCGGCCTGGAGAACCGCATAGGCTCCCTCACCCCCGGCAAGCAGGCCGACTTCATCGTGCTGGACCGCGACGTCCTTGAAGTCGCCGACAAAGACCTTGCCGACACCCGCGTACTGCAGACCTGGTTCGGCGGCCGTGAGGTCTACCAGGCCAACGACTGACAGGAATCCTCCTTCTCCGCTCGTCCACCCCTGCCCCCTGGCGGGGGTTGGGCGGAGCCTTGCCCGCATCCGCCAGAACAATCACAACAAAGGGTAAACCCGATGAAACGCACCGCCCTCCTCGCCCTCGCCCTCGCCCTGGCGTCCTCCGCCGTCCAGGCCATCGAACTGACCGACGACTTCGGCCTGCAACTGGACCTGACCCTGGCAAGCGATTACCGCACCCGCGGCGTCTCCCAGACGCAGAACGACCCCGCCGTCCAGGCCGGCGCCACGCTGCTGCACGCCACCGGCCTCTATGCGGGAATCTGGACCTCCAACGTGGACTACGGCTTCGGCCTCAAGACACGCCAGGAAGTGGACTACCTGGCCGGCTGGTACTGGCAGGCCACCGACGACCTGAGCCTGGACCTGGGCTACATCAAGTACACCTATCCCAGGGAAGGCCAGTTCAACCAGAGCGAGGTCTACGCCATCCTGGGCGCTTACGGATTCCAGGTCGCCGCCCAGTACTCCAACGACGCGAAGAACCTCTTCGGCGAGAAGCAGGACACCCTCTACAGCTACCTCAGCTACGAAGCCACCCTGCTGCTGGACCTGGGCCTGACGCTCCGTTACGGCCGCAACGACTTCAAGGACCCGCTGTTCTGGTCCAACGACGGCGACAGTTCCGACCATTACCGTGAGTGGGAGGCGAAGCTGACCCGCGAATTCGTCGGCGTCACCTGGGGCCTGTCCTACATCGACACCGACCTCTCCGAGTCGGAATGCGCGAGCTACTACGGCTTCACCGACGTCTGCAGCGCCACCTGGGTGGCGAGCCTGAGCAAGAGCTTCTGAGGTCGGCCGCCCCTTCGGCGCCTTGCAGGCCTCGTGGCGACCTCAATCGCCACGGGCTGAGAACCCGCCCTCTCGAGGCCCAAGGGACACCCCAGCGGAAAACTGTGCCGGCAATTTGAAAGCAAGTTGTGGATTGCGCGCCCTCCTGGCGGGGTTCATCGTGCCGGCTCCACTGCCTGGAGCCCGCCATGAACCCCGCCGACCTCCTCCGCCTGCTGAGCCTTGCCGCCATCTGGGGCGCCAGCTTCCTGTTCATCCGCATCCTGGTGCCGGAAATCGGTGCGATGCCGACGGCCTTCCTGCGGGTATTGCTCTCGGCGCTGGGCCTGGCCGTGCTGCTGGCCCTGCTGCGCAGCGACTGGGCCTTTCGCGGCAAGCTGGGCAAGACCCTGGTGATCGGCACCGTCAGTTCCGGCATTCCCGCCGCCATGTACGCCCTGGCGGCGCAGGTGCTGCCGGCGGGCTACTCGGCCATTTTCAACGCCACGACGCCGCTGATGGGGGTGCTCATCGGCGCGCTGTTCTTCAGTGAGAAGCTCACCGGCGCCAAGGCCGGCGGCGTACTGATGGGACTGGCCGGCGTGGCCCTGCTGACCCGCACCGGCCCCGTGGCCTTCGATGCGAACCTCCTGTGGGGCGCGGCGGCCTGCCTGGTGGCCACCACCTGCTACGGCTTCGCCGGCTTCATGACCAAGCGCTGGATCAGCGAAGCGGGCGGCATGGACAGCGGCCTGGTGGCCCTGGGCTGCCAGATCGGCGCCACCCTCTGCCTCCTGCCGGCGTTCGCCTGGGACGCCGGCGACCTGCCCCTGGCACCGCTGGCCGAGCCCGGCACCTGGCTGGCCCTGGCGGCCCTGGGATTCGTCTGCACCTCGTTCGCCTACATCCTCTACTTCCGCCTGATCGCCAATGTGGGGCCGGTGAAGACCATGACGGTGACCTTCCTCATCCCGCCCTTCGGCGTGTTCTGGGGGGTACTGCTGCTGGACGAATCGCTGTCCATGGCGCACCTGCAGGGCGGCGTGCTGATCGCCCTGGCGCTGTGGCTGGTGCTCAAGCCGGCGGCGGCGCCGGCCGAGGCGAAGGCGACCCGCTAGTCCAGGCAGTGGGTCGCCCGGACGAAATCCGGGGATAGGCAGCCCCACCGCCCCTGGATTGCATCCAGGCGACGAAGCTGCCGGAGCCGGCCGGGCGGTCCATGAGTGGGCTCAGCGCCCGGTCTTGATCGCGCTCCAGGTGCGGGTGCGCACACGGTCGATCTTCGGCGGCATGGACTCCAGGGCGAACAGGCTCTTCATCACGTCCGCCGGCGGGTAGATCGCGGCATCCGCCTTGATGGCGGGCTCCACCAGCGGGTCGGCGGCGGCGTTGCCATTGGCGTAGTGAACCGAGTTGCTGATGCCGGCCATCACCTCGGGCCGCAGCAGGTAGTCGAGGAAGGCGTAGCCGGCCGCTTCGTCAGGCGCATCGGCGGGCATGGCGACCATGTCGAACCACATGGGCGACCCTTCCTTCGGCGTGGAGTACTGGATGTTCACGCCATTGCCGGCCTCCCTGGCGCGGGTGGCGGCCTGGAGGATGTCGCCGGAGAAGCCCACGGCCATGCAGACGTCGCCGTTGGCCAGGTCGCTCACATACTTCGAGGAATGGAAGTAGGTGATGTAGGGGCGCACCTTCATCAGCGCGGCCTGGGCGGCCTTGTAGTCGTCGGCTGTCTGGCTGTGGTGCGGCAGGCCCAGGTAGTTGAGGGTGATGGGCAGCAGCTCGGGGCCGTTGTCGAGCACGGCGACGCCGCACTGGGCGAGCTTTTCCATGTACTCGGGCTTGAAGAAGATGTCCCAGGAATCCAGCGGGGCATCGTCGCCCAGCACGGCCTTGACCTTCTCCAGGTTGTAGCCGATGCCGGTGCTGCCCCAGAGGTAGGGGAAGCCGTACTGGTTGCCGGGGTCGTTCACCTCCAGCGCCCTGAGCAGGACCGGGTTGAGGTGCTTCCAGTTGGGCAACCGGCTCTTGTCCAGCTTCTTCAGGGCGCCGGCCTGGATCTGCTTGGCCATGAAGTGGTTGGAAGGGAACACGACGTCATAACCGGATTTGCCGGTCATCAGCTTGCCATCCAGGGTCTCGTTGCTGTCGTAGACGTCGTAGCTGGCCTGGATGCCGCTCTCCCGGGTGAAGTTGGCTACGGTGTCCGGGGCGATGTATTCGCTCCAGTTGTAGATTTTCACGGTGCCGGCCGCCTGGGCGGTCGTGGCCATAGCCAGGGTGAGGAGAAGCGGCGCGAAGGAACCTGTCATTGTCTTTTTGTCCTGCTGCGAGTGGATCGAGCCCCCGTCGTGCGGGGGTTCCAGCTTCGCCATCAGGGCGGGCAGTGACAATGCGCGGCAAGTCCCAGCGGGCCCGCGAGGAGAGGCCGGATGCAGGAAGGCCCGCTCCCCGAGGACGGGGGCGGGCCTTTTCCGGTGCGGCCGCTGCGACTTACTGCTGGAGTTCCTGCTCGGTGAACAGGGTGTCGAAGAGCATGCTGGAAAGGTAGCGCTCGCCGGAGTCCGGCAGGATCACCACGAAGGTCTTGCCCTGCATCTCGGGACGCTCGGCCAGGCGCACCGCCGCGACCATGGCGGCACCACAGGAAATGCCGCAGAGGATGCCTTCCTCGCGCATCAGGCGCAGGGCCATGGCCTTGGCCTCCTCGTCGCTCACCTGTTCCACCCGGTCCACCAGGCTCAGGTCGAGGTTCTTCGGCACGAAACCGGCGCCGATGCCCTGGATCTTGTGGGGGCTGGGTTTCACCTCGTCGCCGGCCAGGGTCTGGCTGATCACCGGCGAGCCCACCGGCTCCACCGCCACCGAAAGGATGGGCTTGCCGCAGGTCTGCTTGATGTAGCGGGACACGCCGGTGATGGTGCCGCCGGTGCCGACGCCGGCCACCAGCACGTCGATGGCGCCATCGGTGTCGTTCCAGATTTCCGGGCCGGTGGTCTTCTCGTGGATCGCCGGGTTGGCCGGGTTCTCGAACTGCTGCAGCAGCAGGTACTGCTCGGGGTGGGCGGCGGCCAGTTCGCCGGCCTTCTCGATGGCGCCCTTCATGCCCTTGGCCGGCTCGGTCAGCACCAGTTCGGCGCCCAGGGCCTTGAGCACCTTGCGACGCTCCAGGCTCATGGAGGCCGGCATGGTCAGCACCAGCTTGTAGCCACGGGCGGCGGCGACGAAGGCGAGGCCGATGCCGGTGTTGCCGGAGGTGGGCTCGACGATGGTCATGCCCGGCTTGAGGCGGCCCGAGGCCTCGGCGTCCCAGATCATGCTGGCGCCGATGCGGCACTTCACCGAGTAGGCGGGGTTGCGGCCTTCGATCTTGGCGAGAAGGGTGACGCCCTTGGGACCCAGGCGGTTGATCTGGACCAGTGGCGTGTTGCCGATGGCTTGCGCGTTGTCTGCGAAGATGCGGCTCATGGCGGATTCCTTGTCATGGCGGAAAAAGTCCTCAAGCCTAAGCGGGCGCCACAGAGGCGTCCAGCCGGATGGCGAGCGGGTCCCGGCTCGACCCGCCATTCAGTGACTGAATGAAGCGTCTGCGTTCACAGTCGACTTGCGCGCGCGTTATAGTCAGCCCTTTCCCAAATACTGAACCGCGCGGTTTGCCAACCGGCGCCGAGTCGAGGAATCCCTGATGAAGTTCGAAGGCACCCAGTCCTACGTCGCCACCGACGACCTCAAGCTCGCGGTGAACGCCGCCATCACCCTGCAGCGCCCGCTGCTGGTCAAGGGCGAGCCAGGCACCGGCAAGACCATGCTCGCCGAGCAACTGGCGGAAGCCTTCGGCGCCAAGCTGATCACCTGGCACATCAAGTCCACCACCAAGGCGCACCAGGGCCTGTACGAGTACGACGCGGTGAGCCGCCTGCGCGACTCCCAGCTCAACTCCGACAAGGTCCACGACGTCCGCAACTACATCAAGAAGGGCAAGCTCTGGGAGGCCTTCGAGGCCGACGAGCGCGTGATCCTGCTGATCGACGAGATCGACAAGGCCGACATCGAGTTCCCCAACGACCTGCTGCAGGAACTCGACAAGATGGAGTTCTACGTCTACGAGACCAACGAGACCATCAAGGCCAGGCAGCGCCCGATCATCATCATCACCTCCAACAACGAGAAGGAGCTGCCGGACGCCTTCCTGCGCCGCTGCTTCTTCCACTACATCGCCTTCCCCGACCGCGAGACGCTGAAGAAGATCGTCGACGTCCACTACCCCAACATCAGCGGCGAACTGGTGGCCGAGGCACTGGACGTGTTCTTCGACGTGCGCAAGGTTCCCGGCCTCAAGAAGAAGCCCTCCACCAGCGAGCTGGTGGACTGGCTGAAGCTGCTGATGGCGGACAACATCGGCGAAGCGGTCCTGCGCGAGCGCGACCCGTCCAAGGCCATCCCGCCGCTGGCCGGCGCGCTGGTGAAGAACGAGCAGGACGTGATGCTGCTGGAGCGCCTGGCCTTCATGGCGCGCCGCGCGTCCCGCTGAAAGCCGCGTGTCTCCCCTCTCCCTCCGGGAGAGGGGCCGGGGGTGAGGGAAGCCCAGCCAACGCAGGAGATTTCAAATCCATGCACCACGGCAGTTGCCTGTGCGGCGCGGTGAAGTATCAGATCGACGCGCCCATCGAATCCGCCACCCATTGCCATTGCAGCCAGTGCCGCAAAGGGCATGGCGCGGCCTTCGCCAGTTACGGCAACGTGCGACGCGAGCACTTCCGCTTCACCCAGGGGCAGGAGCAGGTGGCTGCGTTCCATTCCTCCCCCCACGTGACCCGGACCTTCTGCCGCCAGTGCGGCAGCAATCTGCAATGGTTCGCCGACCGCCCGCACCCCAAGTGGGTCTCGGTGGCCCTGGGCACACTGGACTCGCCCCTGGGCGAGATCCCGCAGACGCACATCTACACAGAATCCAAGGCCGACTGGTACGCCATCGCCGACGGCCTGCCCCAGGAATCCCGTTCCTGAGGCCCCACCGCTAGCAAGAGGGTGCAGCCATGCTGCTCAACCTGTTCAACGAAATGCGCGCCGCCAAGGTGCCGGTCTCGGTCCGCGAACTGCTGGACCTGATCAACGCGCTCAAGCACAACGTCGTCTTCGCCGACATGGACGAGTTCTACTTCCTCGCCCGCACCGTGCTGGTGAAGGATGAACGCCACTTCGACAAGTTCGACCGGGCCTTCTCCGCCTACTTCAAGGGCCTGGAAAACCTCAACCAGCACATTGAGGCGCTGATCCCCGACGAGTGGCTGCGCAAGGAATTCGAGCGCCTGCTCACCGACGAGGAGCGCGCGCAGATTCAGTCCCTCGGCGGCCTGGACAAGCTCATCGAGGAATTCAAGAAGCGCCTGGAAGAGCAGAAGGAACGCCACGCCGGCGGCAACAAGTGGATCGGCACCGGCGGCACCAGCCCCTTCGGCTCCGGCGGTTTCAATCCCGAGGGCATCCGCGTGGGCGATGCCGGCAAGCGCCAGGGCAAGGCGGTCAAGGTCTGGGACCAGCGCGAGTACAAGAACCTCGACGACCAGGTGGAACTCGGCACCCGCAACATCAAGGTCGCCCTGCGCCGCCTGCGCAAGTTCGCCCGCGAAGGCGCGGCGGAAGAGCTCGACCTGGACGGCACCATCGACCACACCGCCCGCGATGCCGGCCTGCTCAACATCCAGATGCGCCCCGAGCGGCGCAACACCGTGAAGCTCCTGCTGCTGCTGGATATCGGCGGCTCCATGGACGCCCACGTGAAGGTCTGCGAAGAGCTGTTCTCCGCCTGCAAGACCGAGTTCAAGCACCTGGAGTACTTCTACTTCCACAACTTCGTCTACGAGTCGGTGTGGAAGAACAACCTGCGCCGCACCTCCGAGCGCACCTCCACCCAGGACCTGCTGCACAAGTACGGCCCGGACTACAAGGTGGTGTTCGTCGGCGACGCCGCCATGGCCCCCTACGAGATCACCCAGGCCGGCGGCAGCGTCGAGCACTGGAACGAGGAGCCCGGCTACGTCTGGATGAAGCGTTTCATGGAGAAGTACAAGAAGCTCATCTGGATCAACCCCTACCCCAAGGACACCTGGAACTACACCGCCTCCACCGGCCTGGTGCGGGAGCTGGTCAACGACCAGATGTTCCCCCTGACCCTGCAGGGGCTGGAGGACGGGATGCGGTTCCTGTCGAAGTAGCCCCGCTCCGTAACAGGGCATCGCCTCCCCCTGCAGGAGCTCGCTCGCGAACGGGGTTGCGCGATTCGCCGGCAAGCCGGCTCCTACGACGCCAGGCCCGCACGTACCCCGTAGGAGCGAGCTTGCTCGCGAACCCGTCCGCGTCATTCGCCGGCAAGCCGGCTCCCACAATCGCGCCCGCGTAGGAGCGAGCTTGCTCGCGAACCCATCCGCGTCATTCGCCGGCAAGCCGGCTCCTACAATCGCGCCCGCGTAGGAGCGAGCTTGCTCGCGAACCCATCCGCGTCATTCGCCGGCAAGCCGGCTCCTAGGATTTCCGGGTGAGCGGCAGTCCGGCGCCGCGCCGAAGGCGTGCCAGCTTGCAGGCCGTTTCCACGAAGGGCGTGACGATCAGGCTGTAGAGGGTCAGGTAGCGTCCCTGGTCCAGCCCGCGAATGCCGAAGCGGATGTCCTCGGGCGTCGAGGTGGTGACGTAGAGGGTGCCGAACATCCAGTCCCAGAGGGACAGGTTGGTGCCGAAGTTCCTGTTGAAGTGCCGTGGCGCGTCGCTGTGGTGGATCTGGTGCTGGGCCGGGCTGTTGATCAGGTGCTCCACCACCGGTCCGAACGACAGCCAGACATGGCTGTGGCGCAGGTTGGCGGCAAGGCCGTTGAAGATGAACACCAGGTAGGTGACGCCGAACAGGGTGTAGCGGCTGATCTCGCCGCCGCAGAGGTACCAGAACGCCCCGGCATACAGCCCGACGCAGGCGGTGACCGCCAGCTTGCTGATGATCTTCTCGACGAAATGGACACGACTCGCCGTGGCGGGCACCAGCACCGGTGCGGAGTGGTGAACCTTGTGGAAGGCCCAGAGCCAGCGGGAGTGGAACGCCCGGTGCGCCCAGTAGTGCACGAAATCCTTGACCAGGAATACGCCGAGCCCGAAGGCCAGCGACAGGCCCAGGGTTTCCCCCAGCTGCGGGCGCGCGCCCCAGAGCCGGGTGAAGAAGGCGATGTAGTCACCGGAACGCAGCACGTAGGGATCGACCAGGCCGACGATGGGAACCACCAGGGCGACCTTGAGGATGGCGCGCACGAAGTAGTAGCGGTAATCCAGCCAGGCCGAGGGGTGGAAATGCACCTGTCCGCCGCCGACGAACTGCCAGAACGAGCCGGCGTCGGTCAGGCCGCGATGCCGCCTGAAACGGTAGAGGCCATAGGCCGCGAGGTAGGAAATGGACAGGAACAGCACGCCGAAGCGGCCGTTGAAGTCGAAGATGCCGGCGAACTGCTGAACGATCGGCGTGATCGCCCATTCGCCCAGGCGCTCATGAAGGAAGTCGAGAACACCCACGAATGGCAGGCCCCTGTCAGAAAGGCGCCGAGTTTAAAGCCAAATGGGAATCGCTTGCGAGTGCTTCCTTAACCCGCCCCGGGGAGTCAGAGCCGGTGCCGCTGCTGCACCTTGCGGCTGCGCCCCACGCCGGCGGCGGCGCCGATCAGCAGCACGACGCTTTCAACCAGCCAGGCCAGCAGGAGTCCGCAGGACAGGCCCCAGGCGATGGCCTCCGGCTTGAGCAGCACCTGGTAGCCATAGCCGGCCAGGGTTTCCTGGCGCAGCCCGGGATCGGCCAGCGCCAGCACATGCCAGGCGCGCCGGTACCAGGTGCCCTGCATGGCCTGCCACTCGCGCTGCATCAGCTCGGCGCGGGCCACCAGGTGGGCGATGCTGTCAGCGTCGCTGCGCATCACCGGGTCGGTACTGGCACGGTAATGGGCGACCAGGGCCACCAGGTCACCCTTGAAGAAGCGCTGGGCGGTTTCGCGGAAGCCGGACAGTCCCTGCTCCGCCTCGGCCCGGTGGGCGTCCACGCGCTGGGCATAGTCCTCGATGAAACCGGGAACCTGGATACCGGCCAGCAGGCCGAAGGTGAAGAGGATCAGACGCAGGTAGCTTCGCAACATTCCCTGTGCTCCTGGGGTCATGTACGGCCCTGGGTGACGATCTCGCCCCGTCGCCAGAGGATCCACTCGCCGGGCCGGAAGAGGTTCCAGGTCTCGTTGTCGGTAAGCGGCTCGGTGGCGATCACGGTGACCACGTCGTTGGGCGTGGTTTCCGCCTGGAAGTCGACGGTGAGGTCGGCATCCTTCAGGCTTGCCGGGCCGAAGGGAGCACGGCGGGTGATATGGGCGAGCTTGCTGGAGCAGAAGCTGAAGAGCCAGTCGCCATCGCTCAGCAGGCAGTTGAAGACGCCCTTGCGGCGGTACTCGAAGCAGGCCTGGATCAGCACCGGCAGAAGGATTTCCGCCATCACGGGCTCGGGGAAAGCCCCGCGCACCCGGTTCAGCAGATCGCAGAAGGCCGCCTCGCTGTCGGTATCGCCCACCGGGGCGTAGAACCCGCGCGGCGGCTGGAAGTCCGCCAACTGGCCATTGTGGGCGAAGCACCAGTTGCGGCCCCAGAGCTCACGCACGAAAGGGTGGGTATTGGAGAGACAGACCTTGCCGACGTTGGCCTGGCGGATGTGCCCTATCACCGTCTCGCTCTTGATGGGGTAGCGCTGCACCAGCCGCGCCACCTCGGACTCGATGCTCGCGGCCGGGTCCTGGAACAGGCGCAGGCCGCGGCCCTCGTAGAAGCCGATGCCCCAGCCATCACGGTGCGGTCCGGTGCCGCCACCGCGCTGCATCAGCCCGGTGAAGCTGAAAACGATATCCGTGGGGACGTTGGCGCTCATGCCGAGCAGTTCGCACATGGTCAGGACTCAGGCGTCAGGGAGTTCGTGTAGAAATCGGGGCCGGCCGGGGCATACCCGGCCGGGAGGCCCATGCTGAACGCGACGGGCCGAGGCTGCAAGGCCTGGGGAGTCAGAGGCGGGGTTCGATGCGCAGCCGGCGATCGCCGTTCGCGTCGTAACGACTGTCCGCCTCGTCGGCGCGGCCCTGAATCACCTCGCGCAGGGTGGGCTCCCCCTCCGCCTGCCGGGCGTCCTCGTCGGCGGCGCGGCGAGCCTTGATCCTGCGCTCGATGGGCCAGCGGATACCGGCGAACGCCAGGTACAGGCCGAAGGCGATGATGGTGTACATGGTCAGGTCCAGCGCCGCCTTCCAGGCGTTGTTGCCGACCTTGAACATCAGGTCGAGGGCGGTGATGGCGATGGCCGGGGCGAACAGGTCCTTGGCCGGATCGACGATGGTCGGGGTCAGCAGCAGCACCGCCACCAGCACCCGCAATGGCTCGCGCAACCAACGCCACATCCAGCCGGTCAGGCGGAACCACACCAGCAGGCAGCCCAGTGCGGCGACACCGTAGGCGGCCCAGGCGAGCAGGTAGTCGTTTTCAGTCATTGGCGTCCGTGGCGAGGCTGGCAAAAGGGCGCTTATGATAAACCCTTTTCTCGCATCCGGCGCTCCTGCCGTCGTCACCCACGCCCTCCTTTCGAGACTGCCCATGCCCCATGCCCCCATCGCCCGCATCGCCCCCGGCAACGACCCTTACCGCTGGCTGGAGGAGCGCGACGCGCCCGAGGTGATCGCTCACCTGGAGGCGGAAAACGCCTGGCTGGAGGCCCAGATGGCCGACCAGAAGGACCTGCGCGAGGCGCTGTTCCAGGAAATCAAGGGCCGCATCCGCGAGACTGACCTGTCCCTGCCGGTGCCCTGGGGCCCCTGGCTCTACTATCAGCGCACCACCGCCGGTGACGAATACCCACGCCATTACCGCTGCCCGCGTCCGGCGGATGGTTCCCTGACGCTGGACGAAGCCGGGGAGCAGTTGCTGCTGGACCCCAACGAACTGGCCGCAGGCGGTTTCCTCTCCATCGGCGCCTTCAGTGTCAGCCCCGACCACCAGCGCCTGGCCTACAGCCTCGACACCAGCGGCGACGAGATCTACCGGCTGTTCGTCAAAGACCTGGCCAGCGGCGATATCAGCGCCCTGCCCTTCGAGGACTGCGACGGCAGCATGACCTGGGCCAACGACAGCGCCACGCTGTTCTTCGGCGAACTGGACGACACCCATCGCCCCTTCCGCCTGAACCGCCACCGCCTGGGCGAGCCCGGCGCGGAGCGGGTGTTCGAGGAAGAGGACGGCCGATTCTTCCTGCACTGCTACCGCACCAGTTCCGAGCGCCAGCTGGTCCTGCTGCTGAACAGCAAGACCACCTGCGAAGCCTGGGTGCTGGACGCCGACGCCCCGAGCGGCGCCTGGACCTGCCTCGCCGCCCGCGAGGAGGGTCATGAGTACTACCCCGACCACGGCCAGCTCGACGGCCAGTGGACCTGGCTGATCCGCAGCAACCAGAGCGGCATCAACTTCGCCCTGTTCCAGGCCAGTGACGCGGCTCCGGGTCGCGAGCACTGGCGCGAGCTGATCGCCCATGACCCGGCACGGATGCTGGAGGGCGCCAGCCTCAATGCGGGCGGTTTCGCCCTCAGCCTGCGGGAAGGCGGCCTGCCCATCATCGAGGTCCACCCGGCCGGCGGCGCCCCCTACCCACTGCAACTGCCGGACGCCGCCTACAGCCTCTACGTGCAGGACAGCCTGGAGTTCGACAGCCCGGTGATCCGCCTGCGCTACGAGGCCCTGAACCGGCCGGCGCAGATACGCCAGCTGACCCTGGCCAGCGGCGAACAGCAGGTGCTCAAGGAAACCCCGGTGGAAGGCCCCTTCGACGCCGACGACTACGTGAGCCAGCGCCTCTGGGCGACGGCCGCGGACGGCACCCAGGTCCCCATCAGCCTGGTGGCCCGTCGCGAAACCCTGGGCCGCCCCGCCCCGCTCTACCTCTATGGCTACGGTGCCTACGGCGAGAGCCTCGACCCCTGGTTCTCCCACGCCCGCCTGAGCCTGCTGGAGCGCGGTTTCGTCTTCGCCATCGCCCATGTGCGCGGCGGCGGCGAACTGGGCGAAGCCTGGTACCGCGCCGGCAAGCTGGAACACAAGACCAACAGCTTCGGCGACTTCATCGCCTGTGCCGAACGCCTGATCGCCGAGGGCTACACCACCTCCGCGCAACTGGCGATCAGCGGTGGCAGCGCTGGCGGCCTGCTGATGGGCGCGGTGCTCAACCTACGGCCCGAGCTCTTCGCCGCGGCCATTGCCGAGGTGCCCTTCGTCGATGTGCTGAACACCATGCTGAACCCGGACCTGCCGCTGACCGTCACCGAGTACGACGAGTGGGGCGATCCGAACGACCCCGAGGTATTCCAGCGCATCAAGGCCTACGCGCCCTACGAGAACGTCCAGGCCCGGGCCTACCCGGCCATGCTGGTGGTGGCCGGCTACAACGACAGCCGCGTGCAGTACTGGGAAGCCGCCAAGTGGGTCGCGCGCCTGCGCGCGCTCAAGACCGACCACAACCCCCTGCTGCTCAAGACCGACCTGGAAGCCGGCCACGGCGGCATGAGCGGCCGCTACCAGGCCCTGCGGGACGTGGCCCTGGAGTACGCCTTCCTGCTCAAGGTGCTGGGGCTGGCCCAGTCCTGATCAGGGGTTGCCGGTACCGGTGCCGAGCCCCCGGCTGTTGCGTTCCAGTTGCCGCTCCAGGGACGGGATCGGCTGATCGCGCCGCTCCAGGGATTCGCGCAGGCGCTGCTCCTGGTCCGGGCGCCGCATCATCTGCGGGCTGCCGCTCTGGGGTGCCGGGCGGGTGACGGCTCGCGGCGTCACCTGGGGGTAGGGTTGTGGCGTCGAGGTGCCGGGAGAACCGGCCGGCGCCTGCAGTGGGGCTCGGAGCAAGGGCGGCGAGCCCTGCGCGAGCGCGCCGCCGGCCACCAGAGCGAGCGCCAGCAGCGTGGGGAAAAGCGATCGATTCATGTGCCTGCTCCTGCGCCTGGGATTTTACAGTCTACGCCCCGCGACAAGGGACCCTGCGCAACCGGACGGGATACCGGCGATCGGCGGAGCCCGGACTAGACTTCCTCTACCCGAACCCAAAGCACAGCGCGGCGATCTCAGCCTTGTAACGCGCCTGGCGCCATCCTGCGCCGGTGCCATGGCAATCGCCACCGAGTCCGCTAGGAGAGCCTTATGAAGATCCTGATGGTACTGACCTCCCATGACCAACTGGGCACTACCGGCAAGAAGACCGGCTTCTGGCTGGAGGAGTTCGCCGCGCCCTACTTCGCCTTCCGCGACGCCGGCGCCGAGGTGGTGCTGGCCTCGCCCAAGGGCGGCCAGCCGCCCCTGGACCCGAAGAGCGACGACCCCGAGGCCCAGACCGAGGCCACCCGCCGCTTCCGCGAGGACGATGAAGCCCGCCGCGCGCTGGCCAACACCCAGATGCTGGCGAGCCTCGCGCCCGCCGACTACGACGCGGTGTTCTACCCCGGCGGCCATGGCCCGCTCTGGGACCTGGTGGACGACCTCCACTCCATCGTGCTGATCGAATCGCTGTATGCCGCCGGCAAACCCGTGGGCGCGGTGTGCCACGCACCGGCGGTGCTGCTCAACGCCAGGGCCCCCGACGGCGCGCCCCTGGTGCAGGGCAATGCGGTGACCGGCTTCTCCAATTCCGAGGAAACCGCCGTGGGTCTGGCCGAAGTGGTGCCCTTCCTGCTGGAAGACGAGCTGCAGGCCCGGGGCGGGCATTACTCGAAAGTGGCGGACTGGCAGCCGCACGTGGTGGCGGACGGCAACCTGATCACCGGACAGAACCCGGCCTCCTCGGAACCCACGGCGGCGGCACTGCTGGACCTGCTGAGCGGACGGCGCGACGAGTTGTAGCGGAGGCCTGCAGGCTGGGCGTCGCGGGCGCTGCGCATGGCGCCCCCAGGAACGGCCCGCGCCGCGCCAGGGCGGGCTTGGCGGCGAACACCTCCGCGCCATTCGCCGGCAAGCCGGCTCCTACGAAATTGCGCGGGCGGCGTGGGCCCTCAGCGCAGGAGCTTGCTGTCCAGCACGTCCGAGGCGCCGCCCATGAGGTTTTCGCTGATCTCGATGAAATCCCGGGTGCTGGCCTTGTCCAGGCGCATCAGGGCGCGGGTGACGTCGTCCATGGAGTGCTTGCCGTCGGTGCGCAGGCGGATTTCCTTGTCCAGGTCCTGCATCAGCAGGACGGCGCGGGCGGTCACCGGGCCGGTGGCGTGCTCGCCACGCAGGCTGTCCACCTTGCGGCTCCACTGGCGCAGATGCTTGCGGACGGACTCGTAGCGGTCGTCGCCCAGGCCACCGGAGCGTCGCAACAGCTCGATGGCGTAGTACTCGGCGACGCCTTCGGTGATCCAGTCGCTGCGATCGGTGTCGTCGATGCGACTGAGCACATGGACCAGCTCATGGACCAGCGAACTGGTGCCGTTCTCGCTGACCAGCGGGCGCGCCGAATGCATGAAGAGGGAGTTGGGGCCGGACAACCCGCCCCGCCACATGGGGTCGTTGGCCCCGACGATGAGCAGCTTGCCCGGCTCGCGGGGGAAGACTTCGCGGGCATAGGGCCAGATGTAGGTCATCAGGGTGAGGATATCCATGCGCCGCATCTGCTCGCCCACCGGCGCGCTGACGGTAATGTCGGTGTTACCCAGGGTGGCGCGGCGGCTGCCCAGCTTGCCGGCGATGATCCAGCCGGTGGGGCGATCGAACAGGCGCTCGGGGTTGTCGATGCGGAAGCGATTCTTGCCGACCCGGGTCCAGCCGGTCTCCACCGACTTCCAGTCCTTGGGCAGCTCGAACTCCAGACGCGATACCAGCTCGGTGCCATCCACCATGTCGAGGGTCGCTGCGGGCACCAGGTCGTCCCCCCGCAACAGGGCCCAGTCCGGGGTCATGCGGGCATCGAAACGGCCGTCCCCACGCGGATGGCTGATGCGCACCCTGTAGGTCAGGCTGGCCTTGCCCTCGCCCGGCACCCAGGTGCCGTGGCCGGGGTCGTCCTGGTTCCAGCCACCGCTGGACTCGAAGTCGCTGTAGTAGCCCTTGTCGCCCAGGTTGAAGCGCAGGCTGCGGACGCTGTCGCCCTTCTCCAGCACCAGGCTGACCTCGGCCTGGTCGCTCTCGGGCAGGAAACGCACCCGATAGTCGAGATCGACCCGCTTGGCGGCCCATAGCGGGGCGCTCAGGGTCAGCAGGAGGGCAGACAGCAGCAGCGGGGGACGGGCGAACATGGATGGTGGCTTCCTTGGTGGGGCGGGGTCAGTCCCTGAGACTCGATCAGACGGCGTTTTGATCCCGGAGCCGTCTCATCCCGCGCGAAAAATCAGGTAATCCTCCCAGTCGTCCTCGGCCACGCTGTTCTCGCTGAGCATGCGGCCGGACTGGGAGATGCCCGCCTTGTGTACCGCTTCCGGGTCGTTGCAGACGAGGTGGTGCCAGGGCGGCAGGTCCTTGCCCTCGGCCACCAGGCGATAGCCGCAGGTGGGCGGCAGCCAGCGGAACTCGTCGGCCTGCGCCGGCGTGAGCTGGATGCAGTCGGCGACGAACTGGCGGCGGTTGGCGTAGTCGGTGCAACGGCAGGTCTTGAGGTCCAGCAGCTTGCAGGCGATGCGCGTGTAGTAGACGGCGCCGTCGTCCTCGTCCTCGAGTTTCTGCAGGCAGCAGAGGCCGCAGCCATCGCAGAGGGATTCCCATTCCTCCTGATCGAGCTGATCGAGGGTCTTGCGCTTCCAGAAGGGTTCGACTTTGGCGGCCATGGTGTATGAGGGGCTGGTTCGGGGGCGCGTAGTCTAGTCGGGTCGGGGGTACTGGCCAAGCATAGCTGACCGCCGGAGGACACGGGGGCGGACTCAGTAGCCCCGCTCGAAACTCACCCAGCCCCGCAAGGGCTTGCCGCTGCGATAGCGTTCGAGGTTGTCGAGGAACAGCGCAACCATGGCGCTGGGCAGCGTCGGCGCCGAACTGTGGCCGGTGACCAGCAGGTTGGGGGCGCTCCAGAAGGGGTGCCAGGCCGGCAGCGGCTCTTCCCGGCAGACGTCGATCACCGCGCCGGCCAGTTGTCCGGCCGCGAGCGCCGCCACCAGGTCCTGGTCCACCACCGCCACGCCGCGCCCGGCATTGATGAACAGCGCCGTCGGGCGCATGCAGGCGAACAGTGCAGCGTCATAGACATCGCGGGTGGCCGGCGTATCCGGCAGCAGGTTGACCACGCAATCCGCCCAGGCCATCTGTTCGGCCAGGCACTCCATGCCGAATACCCGCTCGAAGGGCTCCAGCGGCCGGGGCGCGCGGGCGATGCCGTGGAGTTCGACACCGAAGGGATCGAGGAAGCCCGCCACGCTCTGGCCGATATCCCCGGCGCCCACCACCAGCACCCGCTTGCCCGCCAGGCTGTGGGGCAGGCGGTTGTCCCAGCGCCGCTCGGCCTGGGCCGCGACCCGCTCCAGCAGGCGGCGCTGATGGGCCAGCAGGTAGGTGAGCACGTACTCGGCCATGACCTGGCCGAAGATGCCCACGGCGCGGGTCAAGGGGTAGTCATGGGGCAGGTCGGCGGCCAGCAGCGGGGTGATGCCCGCCCAGGTGGACTGCATCCACGCGGGCTTGCATCCCTGGCGCAGCAGTTCCGCCATGATCACCGGTTCGCCAAGCCAGATCGGGCATACCGCCGCAGCCTCCCGCAGCGCCGCCGCGTCGGCGCCGCCATGCAGTTGCAGACCGGGCTGGCTGCGCAGCAGGTCGCTGTAGAGGGCGAACTCCTCTTCCGCGATCAGGATGTTCATCAGATGGGGTCGTTCATCCGCAACAGCTCTTCCGGCAGGTGCTCGATGTACTCCTCCTCCCCCGGCGGCATCTGCAGGTGGAAGCCCTGCTTCTCGATGTTCTCCAGGACTTTCCCGATGTCTTCCCGAGCCAGCTTGCGCTCGGGCGTGAGCACCAGGTCGAAGCTGTGCTGCGCCGGACCGAAGGCGCCCAGCAGGGCCTCGGGCACGCGAGACAGGGCCTCGCGCTTGTCGACGTAGAGGTACATCTCGTTCTTGCGCAGGCTTTTGTAGATGGAGCAGATACGTTTCATGGTCGGACTCGTGGGGCGTGCCGCGCCAATGGGCGCGGCGGGTGGTTCTTCGGCACTCAGGCCAGGGCGTCCAGCAGGGCCTGGCCCATCAGCTCGCGGCGCCAGCCACGCAGGCCGTCGGGCAGGCTGTAGGGGCCGTTGGGGAAGCCGCTTTTCAGCAGGGCTTCCAGGTGCTTCTTGCGCAGCATCAGCTCGGGCGCCATGCCCAGGCGCTCGGCTTCGGCCTGGCCGATGGCACGGAGCTGCTTCAACAGCGGCGCGGCCTCCGGCGGCAGGGGATCGGGCAGCGCCTCGGGCCAGCTCTCCGGCGGCGTGGCGGCGGCCTCGCGGATCAAGTTAAGCAGGGTATTGCCGTCCTGGCGCACGGTGCGGGGGTGCATGTCGTCGATTCGCGCCAGGGACACCAGGTTGTCCGGCTGGAATCGCGCCAGGGGCCACAGGCTGTGCTCCCGAAGGATGCGGTTGCGCGGCTGGTCACGCAGGCGGGCCTCGGTCTCGCGCCAGGCGTAGAGCACCCGCAGCACGGCCAGTTGGTTACGGGTGAGTTTCCAGCCCAGCTTGGCCTCGCGGTAGAGCTCGTCCGGCAGCACCTCACGACGCAGGTTGGCGACCATTTCGGCGCCGTCTTCCAGCACCCAGGCGCGTTTCGGTTCGGTCAGCCGCGACTCCAGGGCGACATAGAGTTCCGCCAGGTGCTGCACGTCCTCGGCGGCATAACGCACCTGCATCTCGGTCAAGGGTCGCTGCAGCCAGTCGGAACGGGTCTCGTCCTTGGGCAGCTCGATGCCGAGCACTGCCTGCACCAGACGCGAATAGCCCATGGAGTAGCCGATGCCCAGGTAGCCTGCGGCCAGCTGGGTGTCCAGCAGCGGCTGGGGCAGCGCGCCGGTCAGGCGCTGGAAGACTTCCAGGTCCTCGCTGCACGCGTGCAGGACCTTGAGCACGGCACGATCCTCCAACAGCTCGGCGAAGGGCGTCCAGTCACCGATCAGCAGCGGGTCGATGACGAAGGCACGCTCACCATCCCCCACCTGCACCAGGCCGGCCTTGGGGTAGAAGGTGTCGACCCGCATGAACTCGGTGTCCAGGGCTACGAAGGGCAGGCGCCGCCATTCGGTGCAGTGTCGAGCCAGCGCGGCGTCGTCGCGGATCCAGATAATGTCGATGGCCACAGGGCTCTCCTTGAATCAGTGGCGCGCAGTATATACGGGCGGGACCCGGGCATCGCGCCTTCCCGCGCTCCCGCCCCGTGACGGCCGACGTCCGGGGCGGGGCGACGCCTAGGCGAGCTCGGTGCGCAGGCGCTCGCGCAGGGCTTCCGAGCTGGGCAGCATGGGGGCGCGCAGTTCGTCGCGGATCAGCCCCCGCATCGCCAGCAGGGTCTTCACCGGCGCCGGGTTGGGCTCGGCGAAGGCCAGGCGCAACAAGGGCTGCAGCGATCGGAAGATCGCCCGCGCCGCCTCCAGGTCCCCGGCGGTCACCCGTTCCACCAGCGCTGCGAAGTCGCGGGTGCGGATATGCGAAGCCGCCGAAATGGCGCCGCTGCCGCCCAGGCAGAGGGTGCTGAGGATCTGGTTGTCCTCGCCGGTCAGCACGTCCAGTTGGCCGTCGGCGATCAGCGCCTGGGTCACCTCGGCATTGCCGCCGCAGTCCTTGATGGCCCGGATGCGCGGGTGGCGCGCCAGTCGCCGCAGGGTTTCCAGCTCCAGGCGAACGCCGGTGCGGTAGGGAATGTCGTAGAGGATCACCGGCACGCTGGCGGCGTCGGCAATGGTTTCGAACCAGGCCAGCAGGCCCGCCTGGGACGGCCGGATGTAATAAGGAGCGGGCACCAACAGGCCGGCGACGGGGCGGCGCTGCACCTCGGCCTGGAAGGCCAGCAGCTCCGCCAGGTTGTTGCCGGCCAGGCCCATCACCAGGCGCTCGCCGGGGATGTCCTCGAGCAGCGCGTCGAGCACCGCCAGTTGCTCGGCCTTGGACAGCGCGGCGGCCTCGCCGGTGGTGCCGCAGACCACCAGCCCGGCGGCGCCCTCATCCAGCAGGTGGCGTGCCAGGTGGCGCAGGGCGGGAAAATCGACGGCTCCGTCGTTGAAGGGGGTTACCAGGGCAACCCAGATACCGGAAAACACAGGCATTGCAGAACTCCTTGGCTGACCGTCAGTGTCGCCGTCGGAGGGATGCAGGGAGGGAGTGTTCGAGGGGGGATCGACCCGGGTTCGCGTCCACTGTCCTGTCAGCCCATCTGACGGGACAGCGCGCCCCGATCAAATGAGCGGCTGTTTCTTCGATTTACCCGCGGCAACGCCATGGGCCGACGCCTGGGCCGGGAGGGCCAGGGCGAAAGCGGCGATGAAGGCGATGGCGGGCATGGAATGGCTCGGTGGCAGGCGAAACGAGTCCGGATACTGCGCAAGCCGCCGGGGGGCTGTCAACCACGGCCTGCATGACAATCTGACACCCATCCCTGGCGCGGTGCCTGAACGGCTGCTAAAAAGCCCGCGCCGGACGCGCTCGTCCGGCCATCACCTCACACAGGGAATCTAGAAGATGAAGAAGCTGCTGGGCCTGGTCGCCCTGCTGATCGCCGCCCTGGCGGTCTACCTCGCCGTCACCCCTTCCCCCATCGATCCACTGGCCTGGGAAGCCCCGAAGGCGCCCACGATGATCGGCGTGATGGAGCCCAACGACACCCTGATGAAGGCCGAACTCATCGCCCAGGGACAGGTGCATGGGCCGGAAGACACCGCCGTCGATGCCCAGGGCCGCGTCTATGCCGGCCTGCATGACGGCCGTGTGGTGCGCATCGGCGCCGATGGCCAGGTGCAGACCTTCGCCGAGACCGGCGGCCGCCCCCTGGGCATGGACTTCGACGCCGCCGGCAACCTGATCCTTGCCGATGCCTACAAGGGCCTGCTGAAGATCGACCCGCAGGGCCGGATCAGCGTGCTCGCCACCGAAGCCGATGGCGTGCCCTTCCGCTTCACCGACGACCTGGACATCGCCCGCGATGGCCGCATCTACTTCACCGATGCCTCGAGCCGGTTCGAACAGCCCGACTACCTGCTGGACCTGCTGGAAGCCCGCCCCCACGGCCGCCTGCTGCGCTACGACCCGGCCAGCGGCAAGACCGAGGTGCTGCTCAAGGACCTCTATTTCGCCAACGGCGTGGCGCTGTCGGCCAAGGAAGACTTCGTCCTGGTGAACGAGACCTACCGCTACCGCATCACCCGCTACTGGCTGAGCGGCGAGAAAGCCGGCACCCATGAGGTGTTCATCGACAACCTGCCGGGCCTGCCGGACAACCTGCAGGGCGATCGCCAGGGCAGCTTCTGGGTCGCCCTGCCCTCCCCGCGCAAGGCCGACGCCGACCTGCTGCACACCCTGCCCTGGGTGAAAGCGCAGCTGGCCAAGCTGCCGCGCCTGTTCTGGCCCAAGCCGGTGCCTTATGGGCTGGCGATCCAGCTGAACGAGAACGGCGAGATCATCCGCAGCCTGCACGACACCAGCGGCACCCACCTGCGCATGGTCACCTCGGTGAAACCGGTGGGCGACAGCCTGTACTTCGGCAGCCTGGACAACGACCGCATCGGCAAGCTGACGCTCCACTGAGACGCCGGTACGCGCGGCAGCCCTCCACCCACGGAGGGGCTGCCGCGCGTCCTTTCACCGATCAACCCGCTCACTCCCTGAAATCCCCCCAGCTCAGCCCACTACCCGAGCGGACTTCAACGCGGCAATCGCGGCCTCGTCCAGGCCCAGTTCCCTGAGCACCTCCATCGTATGGCTGCCCAGGGCGCCACCGGCATGGCGAGGCGGCGGCAGGCCGGCGGAGAACTTGATCGGGCAGGCGATCTGCCGCTGCGGCGCCTGCCCTTCGCGGGGCACCTCCTGCACCAGGCCCCGGGCGCGAATCTGCGGGTGTTCCACCGCCTCCGAGAGCGGCAGCATGGGCTCGACGCAGGCGTCCAGGCCGGCGAACAGCGCCTGCCATTCGGCGAAGTCGCGCTTCTCGAACTCGATCTCGATGGCCCGTTTCAGCGCCCGCTGGTCTTCCGCGTTCGGCGACAGCCCCTTGGCCGCCAGCTCGGGACGGCAGATGGCGGCGCAGAAGGGTTCCATGAACTGCGGTTCCAGGCTGCCCACCGAGAACCAGCGGCCATCGCGGGTGCGGTAGTAGTCGTAGAAGCTGCCACCGTTCAGCGCCTGGTTCTCCATGTCCGGCTCCACCCCGGCTCCCAGGTAGCCGGCACCAGCCATGCCGTGCAGGGCGAAGGCGCAGTCGGTCATGCTCACGTCCACCTGTTGCCCCTCCCCCGTCGCCTGGCGATGGATCACCGCCGCCAGCAGCCCCATCACCCCGTGCAGCGAGCCACCGGCGATATCCGCCAGTTGCACGCCGAGCGGCAGCGGCCCGCTGTCACGGCGCCCGGTGTAGCTGGCGATGCCGGAAAGGGCCAGGTAGTTGATGTCATGGCCGGCGCGGTCGCGGTAGGGGCCGGTCTGGCCGTAACCGGTGATGGACAGGTAGATCAGCCGGGGATTGATGGCCTTCAAGGCCTCGTAACCCAGCCCCAATCGCTCCATCACGCCGGGGCGGAACTGCTCCAGGACGATGTCGTACTCCTTCACCAGCCGCCCGACGATTTCCACCGCCTCCGGCCGCTTCAGGTCCAGCGCGATGCTGCGCTTGTTGCGGTTCAGGTAGGCGTGGCTGGTGGACTGGCCCCCATCGTGGGGCGGCAGCAGGCGCACCAGGTCCATCCGGGTGGGCGACTCCACCCGCAGCACCTCAGCGCCCATGTCGGCCAGCAGCAGCGAGGCGAAGGGACCGGGCAGCAAGGTGGAGAAGTCGAGGATCTTCAGCGAGGACAATGGGCCTTTCATGGCAGCTCCTTGAGTCGTGCCCCTACAGTGTGAACATTTTGCGCGCGTCGGCATGAGACAACCCGTCCCGGCGCGCGCTCGACCGGCACGGCATATCCGGGGGCCCGGGTCGTGCCGCAGGTTAGGCGCCGGCCCCGGCCCACCTCAATGACCCCGGCGCTCAGGGCCCATTGACCCAATCGTTCAGGCCATTGGCCGGCGTCACCCGCCGGCCTCGCCGGCCATTTCGCGGGCAAAAAAAACCCGGCTTCGGGGGCCGGGTTTGAGGAACGCTCCTCGCCAGGAGGAGAACGCTGCGGTGCTAGTCGATCATGCGGTGGCCTGCGGAGCGGCGACCGGCTCTTCGAGGCGCTTGCCGCCCGACGCCAGCTCACGCTGCAGGGTGTCCTCGTCCAGTTGCTTGCACCACTTGGCGACGACGAGGGTGGCGACGCCATTGCCGATCAGGTTGGTCAGGGCGCGGGCCTCGGACATGAAGCGGTCGATACCCAGGATCAGCGCCAGGCCGGCTACCGGCAGGTGGCCCACGGCGGACAGGGTGGCGGCCAGGACGATGAAGCCCGAACCGGTGACGCCGGCGGCGCCCTTGGAGGCGACCAGCAGCACGGCCAGCAGGGTGAGCTGGTGGGTGATGTCCATCGGGGTGTCGGTGGCCTGGGCGATGAACACGGCCGCCATGGTCAGGTAGATGGAGGTGCCGTCCAGGTTGAAGGAGTAACCGGTGGGGATCACCAGGCCGACCACGGATTTCTGCGCGCCCAGCTGTTCCATTTTCTTCAGCATGCGCGGCAGGGCGGATTCGGACGAGGAAGTGCCCAGGACGATCAGCAGTTCTTCGCGGATATAGCGGATCAGGCGCACGACGCTGAAGCCGTGGGCGCGGCAGATGCCGCCCAGGACCACCAGGATGAAGAACAGGCAGGTGATGTAGAAGCACAGCATCAGTTGGCCGAGCTGCACCAGGGAGCCCACGCCGTACTGGCCGATGGTGAAGGCCATGGCACCGAAGGCACCGATGGGGGCGACCTTCATGATCATGTTGATGATGCCGAACATCACGTGGGCGATGCGGTCGATGAACTCCAGCACCGGCTTGCCGTAGTCACCCATGCGCTGCAGGGCGAAGGCGAAGATCACCGAGAAGAACAGCACCTGGAGGATGTCGCCGTTGGCGAAGGCGCCCACCACGGTGGAGGGGATCACATTGAGCAGGAAGCCGATGGTGCTCTGCTGCTCGCCGGCGGTGGCGAAGGCGGCGATGCCCTTGGTGTCCAGGGTGGTCGGGTCGATGTGCATGCCGACGCCCGGCTGGACGACATTGACCACCACCAGGCCGATGATCAGGGCGATGGTGGAGACGATCTCGAAGTACAGCAGCGCGTAGCCGCCGGTCTTGCCCACCGATTTCATGTCCTGCATGCCGGCGATGCCGCTGACCACGGTGCAGAAGATGATGGGCGCGATGGCCATCTTGATGAGTTTGACGAAGCCGTCACCCAGGGGTTTGAGCGCGACGCCGGTCTCCGGATAGAAGTGCCCCAGCAGGATGCCGACGGCGATGGCGACGATGACCTGGACGTACAGGCTCTTGTAGAACGGTTGGCGGGACATGGCAGTGTTCCTTATCAAGTGATCCCGACCCGTTTCCTTCCGAAGGCCTGGCGTCACCGTGATCGACGTATCTCCCTCACCAGGAGACTTTTGTTGTTGTGCGGTCCAGTCGAATGGACGGCACTGTCTCCATAGCAGCCGCTGTGCCAACTCTTTGAATTAGAATAAATCCTTTATTTTCAATAACTTAACAATTAACCCAGGCAGGCGAAGCCACTGTTCCAGGCGGATATCCGCCAGGTGCCAAGGGGGATTTCCGCCATCCTCGCCCTTGTGGGGCCGGCCAGGCACGCCCTACCATCGGTCTCCCCAACACGGATTTCCCAGCCATGCGCGAGCGCACCATCGCCAGCCATTTCGTTCGCGCCGCCCTGCGGGGCGCCGAGCGTCGAGGCCTGGATTGCGCCCCGCTGCTGCGCATCGCCGGCATCCAGCCCGCGCTGCTGGAGGAGCCCCGGGCGCGCATCGCCCCCGAGCAGTTCGCACGGCTCGTCCAGGTGCTCTGGGAGGCGCTGGACGACGAGTACATGGGCTTTGGCCTGCAACGCAGCAAGCGCGGCACCTTCGCCATGATGTGCCACGCCATCATCCATTGCCGCAGCCTGGAGAAAGCCCTGCTCCGGGGCACCCTGTTCTACGGGCTCTTTCCCGACGCCCCTCGCATCCAGCTGGAGCGGGACGGCGACTTCGCCGTGCTCACGGTGGACGACTCGCCGCTCTGGGACCCGGACCACTTCCTGGTGGAAAGCCTGCTGGTGATCTGGCATCGGCTCGGAAGCTGGCTCATCGGCCAGCGCATCCGCCTGGAAGAGGCCCGCTTCCACTATGCGGAGCCGGCCCACTCGGCAGAGTACGAACTGCTCTTTCCCAATCCTCGGGTCTTCGGCGCGACACGCACCTGCCTGCGCTTCCATGCCCGCTACCTGGCCATGCCGCTGCTGCAGGACGAGCGCACCCTCAAGCAGTTCCTCCTGCACTCCCCGGCTGACCTGCTGGCCCGCCCCGACGGCGGCGATAGCCTGATCAGCCAGATCCGACGCCTGCTGGGCCGCGACTGCCGACTCTGGCCGGACCTGGAAGCGGTGGCCCATCAGCTCCATACCAGTCCGCAGACCCTGCGCCGGCACCTGCGGGAGGAAGGCACGAGCTTCCAGGAACTCAAGGACCATCTGCGTCGGGACCTGGCCATCTACCACCTGGGTCGGGACGAGCTGTCCATCCAGGACCTGGCGGAGCAGCTGGGCTTCTCCGAGCCCTCGGCCTTTCATCGCGCCTTCAAGAAGTGGACGGGGCTGACGCCCGGCGCCTACCGCGCGCAAGAAGCCTGACAAGTCCCGGTCGATCGGGCATCAGGCCTGCCGGCGTTCAAGGGTGGGGCACGCTTCACCGAACCTCAGGGCAGCGGGAAGCGCATCCTGAATTCGGCGCCCCCCAACGGGGAATCGTCGAGAAAGAGCTCGCCGTCGTAGCTTTCGATGATGTCCTTCACCACCGCAGTGCCGATGCCTTGCCCCGGATGCTGGGCATCGAGCCGCTCGCCACGCTTGAGGATGCGTTCGCGCTGGTCCACCGGCACGCCCGGCCCGTCGTCCTCCACCCGCAGCTCGCAGGTGCCGCTGGCCGCCCGGCCGCTGACGCGGATATGGCCGAGGCTCAGGCGGTAGGCGTTTTCCAGCAGGTTGCCCAGCATCTCCAGGGCCGCGCCCTGCTCCATGGGCAGCGTCAATCCGGGGTCGAAGTCGCGCTCCACTCGCACCCGCTTTTCCCGATAGACCTTGTCCAGGGCATCGCAGAGGGTGTCCAGCAGCGGCGCGAGCGGCACCTGATGGCGCACCAGGCCGCTCTTGCGCAGCGAGGCGCGCTGCAACTGGTAGCCGATCTGCTGGCTCATGCGCTCGATCTGGGTCTGCAACACCCGGGCCTGTTCCCGGTCCTCCGGGCGTGCGGCGATGGTTTCGCTCACGCCCTGGAGCACCGACAGCGGGGTCTTCAGGCTATGGGCCAGGTCGTCCAGGGAGTGACGGTAGCGCTCGCGCTGGCGCCGCTCGCTGTCGAGCAAGCGGTTGAGGGACCGGGTCAGGCGCAGCAGTTCACGGGGATGATCGTCGCTGAGGCGTCCACGGCTGCCGGCCTCCACCTGGTCCAGTTCGGCGGAGAGCTCCCGCAGGCTGCGAAAACCCCAGGTCAGGCCGAACCAGAGCAAAGCCAGCAGCACCGCCAGGGCCACGCCAAGCCCCAGGTAGAGCTGGCGCATGAAGCTGTCGTACAACGTCCGGTAGTCGCTGACCGGCTGCATGGTGACCACACTGAAGGCGGCTTTCTGGCCCCGCAGCAGGTCCACCTCCACGTCGTAGACGAAGTATTCGTGGCCGCCGGAGTCGGTGGCCCGGAGAAACTCGTGGCCCTGGCCGTCGTAGCGCGGGCGGTAGTGGAGCGCCTCGTCACGGGAAGACCGGGACTGCCAGACCAGGTTGCCATCGCTGTCGAAGATGTAGCCGAGCTGGCTGGCCTCCAGATTGTCGAATTCCTCGTTCGGCAGCTTGTCGGGCATTTCCAGGTGGCCGCCCTCCACCCGCGCGGCGGCAATCAGCGCGCTGGCATCGGCCGCCAGGCGCTGCTGGATGGACTGTTCCAGGGTAATCACGAAGGCCCCGCGCAGGGCCGGCAGCAGCGCCAGCATGAACAGCGCGGCCATGGCGGCGGCGCCCAGCATAAGGCGCAGGCGCAGGGAAGCGCCGAGGAACCGAAGCAGGCGCTTGAAGCCCAGGCTCATCGGCAGCGCTCGGTGAACAGGTAGCCCTGGCCGCGCACGGTGTCGATGGGCTTGAAGCCCTTGCCGTTATCCAGCTTGCGACGCAGGCGGCCCACCAGCACCTCGATCACATTGGGGTCGCGCTCCTCGTCATTCGGGTAGAGCTGCTCCATCAGCCGCTCCTTGGCCACCACCTGCTGGTGATGCCGCATGAGGTATTCGAGGATGCGGTACTCGTAGGCCGTCAGCGGCACCGTCTCGCCGTTCAGCTGGGCCTGCTTGCGATTGATGTCCAGCAGCAGCGGGCCGGCCTCGATGGTGGCCTGGACGAAACCGGAAGAACGCCGCAACAGGGCGTTGAGGCGGGCCTCCAGCTCCTCGAACTGGAAGGGTTTCACCACATAGTCATCGGCACCGGCAGCCAGGCCTTCCACCTTGTCCTGCCAGTTGCCCCGGGCGGTGAGGATGAGGATGGGGAAGGTCTTGCCCTGGCTGCGCAGTTGGCGGATCAGGTCCAGGCCGCTGATCCCGGGGAGCCCCAGGTCGATCATCGCCAGGTCATGGTGGTATTCGGCGGCGCGGTAGAGGGCTTCCTCGGCGTCAGGCACGGCGTCCACCACGTGCCCCTGCTCGCCCAGGCGGGTGTAGAGATGGTGGCGCAGCAGCGCCTCGTCTTCCACCACCAGCAGTTTCATGGGCTGTTCTCCCTGTCAGTGAAGCGGCCGGGCGCCGGGCCCGGCCTGTCGTGGTAGATGGTAGAGGGTTCAGAACTTGTAGTTGGCGCCGATGTAGGCCTGGCCGCTGCTGTGCAGGTCCAGGGATCCCAGGCGCGGACCGCCGTGTTCGCCCATGTCGGTGCTGACGTTGGTGCGCAGGTAGCGGTAGCCCGCCTCGATCGACGCGTTCTTGCTGATGTCCTGCAGGATACCGGCCTGCAGACCAGCAGCGTAGTTGATGTTGCTGTCGCGGCTGTAGCCCTTGCTTTCCTGCTCCAGCTTCACCAGGCCCAGGGTGGCGCCACCGAACAGCTTGGTGTTGTAGTCACCCACCGGCACGAAGAGGTCATAGCTGCCGAGCAGGTTCTGCTGGCGCAGCTTGTAGCCGCTGTCGGTATCGGAAAAGTTCTCGTAGGTCATGTAGTAGCGACCGCCGTCGGTCTGCTGGCCGGCGCGCACGCCCCAGGTGTCGGACTTGTGGATGACCTTGTCCAGTTTCGGGTTGTTCAGGTTCGCGTTCAGCGAGTCGGATTTCTGGATGTTGTTGTTGGTCTGGCCCCAGGTCAGGCCAGCGAAGTTGTCGGCGGCCTGGGCACCCACTGCGGCGAAGGCCAGGGCGGAGGCAAGGGCGATACGGCTGAAGGTGCGGTTCATGCTGTGGTTCCTCATCGAGTGATCGGGTATCGGTTGAACTCGGAGCCAGATTGCCCCCCGACCACTGAACCGCGCCTGAACCCTCCTTGAACCTTGGCTGAACGAAATTGCCTACAGCGTCTGAAGATATTTCGCAGGATCGAATTCATCCCACCAGGCGTGTCGCCGCAAAAGACGCGCAAAAAAAAACGGGAGCCCATCCAGGCTCCCGCACTCAATTCAGAGAAAATGTCCGGAGACGGCACTGCCGTGATTCCAGACTACAACCTCACCTGCGTTCCAGAAGAAACGCAGGGCTAGTCTGGCAAAAACCGGGGGGACGCTTCCGTTTCGCTTTGTTTGCCATTTGCAAACATATGTAAACGGGAGGACCGCTGGCCGTTTACCGCGCCGCCGGGCAGAATCCCGCCATGACTTCGACTCACCCCATCTGCTGCGGCCCCCTCGACGCCACCTCGCCCTTTCCCCAGGCCTTGCCGGGGCTGGTGATGCGATCCTGCGCCTTCGATCCGGCCCTGCTGGCCGCCGATGCCTTCGTCCAGCACGGCATCCCGGCGCCGGCCAGCATCCAGCGCTCGGTGGCCAAGCGGCAGGCCGAGTACTTCGCCGGGCGCCTTTGCGCCCGCGACGCCCTGCTCGCCCTCACCGGCCGCGCCGACGTCCCAGCCCTGGGGGACGACCGTGCGCCCCTCTGGCCCGAAGGCGTCAGCGGCTCCATCAGCCACAGCCACGGACTGGCGGCCGCCCTGGTGGCGGATCAACGCCAATGGCGAGGACTGGGGCTGGACCTGGAAGAACCCCTGGCCACGCCACGCGCCCTGAAGCTGGCGGCGGAAATCCTCACCCCCGCTGAACTGCGACGCCTCGCGGCCTTCACCCCGGAGCAGCAGGCCGCGCGAATCACCCTCACCTTTTCCATCAAGGAAAGCCTGTTCAAGGCCCTCTATCCCCTGGTCGGCACCCGCTTCTATTTCCAGGACGCGGAGCTGCTGGAGGCCGACGACGACGGCAGGGCCCGCCTGCGGCTGCTGATCGACCTGTCGGCGGAATGGCGGGCGGGACGTGAACTGGACGGCTGGCATTGCCTGTTCCGGGAGCGGTTGTTGAGCCTGGTGGCCGTGGAGGCCTGACCCCGCCCGATGGGGTTCGCGGAGCCGACACCCTCGCAGGCTTGCGTAGGGTGGGTCACGCTCCATCGACCCACCGCCGGGGCCTGGTGCAGGCACTGTGATGGGCTCCGCTCGAGCTGCGCGGGAAAGACTAGAGCGACTCCGCCTCGCTCTGCCGGCGCGGCCAGACCAGGCTGAAGCGGGCGCCGCCCAGGGAATCGCTGCGACCGATCTGGGCGCGGCCAGCGTGCCAGTAGATGATCCGCCGCACGATGGACAGCCCCAGGCCGTGGCCACCGGAGGCGCGGGTGCGGCTGTCGTCGAGGCGCATGAAGGGCTTGAAGATCTTCTCCCACTGGTTCTCCGGGACCCCCGGGCCGTCGTCCTCGACATCGATGCGGCAGCGCTTGTGACCGATCTGGTAGTTGAGCTGGACCCGCGACTCGGCATGGCGCATGGCGTTGCTCACCAGGTTCTGCAGGGCACGGTGCAGGTAGCGCGGCTCGGCCTCCACCCAGGCGCCGTCGCTGCCCACGTTCAGGCACAGGCCGCGCTCGATGCGCACGCTGGCGCGCAGGGGGGACAGCTCGGCGATCACCTGGTCGAACAGCGCATCCAGGTCCACCCGCTGGAAATGCAGCGCCGGCGAGCCCTGCTCCAGACGGGCGTAGGTCAGCATCTCGTCCACCAGTTTGTCCAGCTCCTGGATATCGCCGTCCATGCCGTCCATGTACTTGCGCCGGGCCGACTCGGTCTCGGCGTCGGCGATCATCTCCAGGCCGAAGCGCAGTCGCGCCACCGGCGTACGCAGTTCATGGGACACCGCGCGAATCAGCTCCCGCTGCAGGGAGATCAGCCGTTGCAACTGCTCCGCCATCCCGTTGAAGGCCGCCGCCAGCCGCCCCACCGAGTCCGCCCCTCTGGCCGGCACGCGTGCGTCCAGCTTGCCCTGGGCGATGGCCGTGGCGGCACTCTCCAGCCCCATCAACCGATGCTCCAGCTGGCGTACCAGGAAATACACGGTCAGGCCGATCAGGGTCAGGCCGAGGAAACCGATCAGCACCAGCATCTGCGGCGGGTAGGGGTTCATCTGGTGCAATGGCCCCAGCTCCAGCACCCAGGGCGTGTCCACCATGCCGGCGAACACCCGGATCGAGTCGCCGTCCTTGCCCAGGGCCATCACCGTGTCGCCCTCGTCCACCCGGCGGCGCTGGTCATCGTCCAGGTCCGCGCTCTTCAGCGGGATCAGGCGCATGGGAAAACCGAACTGCTTGTTCTCCTTCAGCGACGCAAGGCGGTGGGGCTGCTCGTTGACGGGGAAGCGCACCAGCTCGTCCATCAGCAGGTAGACGGTGGCCCGTGCCAGTTGCTCGCTGATCTGCTCCACATCGCCGGTCAGCATCAGCCGCTCACCCACGCTGACCAGGCTGTAGACCCGCGCCGCGTGGGGGCCGGTCTGCTCCACCAGCACCTGGCCACGCGCCAGGCGATTGCGGGCGCCGCTGTCCAGCTTCGCACCGTCCATGGGCCGCAACTCCAGCGGAATGCCCAGCAACCGGCCCCAGAGCACCACGGCGCGGCGACGCTCTACCTCGTTCATGGGCTGAAGGTTGTCCGACATCAGGCGGAAGGTGCCCCGCGCCAGACTTTCGCGGTACTGGTCCGCCCGCACCTGGTTGACCTGGTGAATGGTGAAGATGCCCAGCAGCGCCACCAACACCAGGGTGACCAGCATGCCGCCATAGATGCGCAGGAAAATGGAGTTCATGGACGTTCGCCCGTGCGGCGGCCGGTGGCCGCGTCGTCAGAGACCTTCGGCGGCCTCTTTGACAAAGAGATAGCCCTTGCTGCGCACCGTCTTGATCAGGCGCGGGTGCATGGGGTCGTCACCGATCTTCGGACGAATGCGGGAAATGCGCACGTCGATGGAGCGGTCCTGGCCGTCGTACTCGATGCCTCGCAGGGAATTGAAGATCTCCTCCCGCGAGAGGATGCGTCCGGCGTTCACCGCCAGCAGCCAGAGCAGGTCGAACTCGGCGCTGGTCAGCTCGATGCCGCGCTCGCTGAGCCAGGCCTCGCGCATGGCGCTGTCGATCACCAGCGGGCCGAACTCCAGGCGGCGCGGATTCTCCGGCGCCGGCGCCTCGCTGGCGGCCTCGCTGCGCCGCAACAGCGCACGGATGCGCGCCAGCAGCACACGCGGGCGCACGGGCTTGCATACGTAGTCGTCGGCCCCCAGCTCGAGGCCCAGCACCTGGTCCATGTCGTCGGTACGTGCGGTGAGCATCAGGATGGGCCCGTCGAACTGGCCCTGCAGCTTGCGGCAGATGGACAGGCCGTCCTCCCCCGGCAGCATCAGGTCCAGCACCACCAGGTCCGGGCGCTCCTTGAGGATGCGCGCCACCGCCTGGCCGCCGTCGGACTCGATGGCGACCCGCAGGCCGTTGCCCTCCAGGTACTCGCGGGTCAGTTCGGCCAGCCGCTGATCATCTTCGACAATAAGGACCCGCCAGGCTTCTTGCTCCACCACGCACTCCCCGAGACTGCATCAGGACCATCGAAAAAAGGCTCGCATTGTATCAATGCCGGGCGGATAGCACAGCGCATGCCAAATCAAGCACAAAACACAAGATATTGTGTTAGCTTGCGACGCCGTCGACAGCCAGGTGCAGCCCGAAAAAGGTGCCACTGGGCGGCGACGAACGGCAAAGCCTAGAGCCACCGGGGCTTTCCCTCCGTTACCCCGCAGTCACCCACAAATCACCCACAACTTATCCACAGGCTAGATGTAGTGGGTCGCCTTGCAATGACCCCGGCACCGCATTATCTTGTACCCCCATCAAGCTCAGCCCCTACATATTGGGGTAAGGGCGTAACACCGGACACAACTAGAATCAAGCGCTAACGGCCTTTTCCGAGCCTGACGACCGGTGTCAAACCAGCAGTATTCGACCCACCAACCGCCCAGCGCGGCGGGTGCCGGCCCAGGACACAGAGACGTCACCTGGGGGCCGGAAGCCGGTGCGGCGAAGAACACGCCCACCACTAGGTATTGTGTTGTCACGGCGTGTTAACACCGTGGCGATTGACTTGTAGGGCCAGGAAGGCGCTTGAGTCCTGTCCTTCTGCCTCGATGCACCACGATTCGCGCCCGGCGTCCTCGCCGTGCGCATGCGTTGTGAAAAGGGAATGAAGAACGGCTCGGGCGCCACTCAATAAATCAGAACATGGAGATCCCCATGCAGACCGACACCACTCGCGAGAACCCGCAGGCCGTGGCGCCGCAGGCCGCCGATTCCAACCAGGATCTGGCTGCCACCGCCCCCGGCCAGCTGCGCGTGATCAAGCGCAACGGCACTGTCGTCCCGTACACCGACGACAAGATCACCGTTGCCATCACCAAGGCGTTCCTCGCCGTGGAAGGCGGTACTGCCGCGGCTTCTTCCCGCATCCATGAAACCGTCGCGCGCCTGACCGAACAGGTCACCGCCACCTTCAAGCGCCGCATGCCCTCCGGCGGCACCATCCACATCGAAGAGATCCAGGACCAGGTCGAACTGGCCCTGATGCGCGCCGGCGAGCAGAAGGTCGCCCGCGACTACGTGATCTACCGCGAGGCCCGCGCCGCCGAGCGCAAGAACGCCCGCGCCGGCAGCGACGTCGCCCAGCCGCACCCGAGCATCCGCATCACCCGCGCCGATGGCTCGCTCGTCCCGCTGGACATGGGCCGCCTGACCACCATCATCAGCGAAGCCTGCGAAGCCCTGGCCGAAGTCGACGGCGCGCTGATCGAGCGTGAAACCCTGAAGAACCTGTACGACGGCGTGGCCGAGAAGGACGTCAACACCGCCCTGGTGATGACCGCCCGTACCCTGGTGGAACGTGAGCCGAACTACTCCTACGTCACCGCTCGCCTGCTGATGGACACCCTGCGCGCCGAAGCCCTGGGCTTCCTGGGCGTCGCCGAAAGCGCCACCCACCACGAAATGGCCGACCTCTACGCCAAGGCCCTGCCGGCCTACGTGGAAAAGGGCATCGAGTTCGAACTGCTCGATCCCAAGCTGAAGTCCTTCGACCTGGAGAAACTGGGCCGCGCCCTGAACCACGAGCGCGACCAGCAGTTCACCTACCTCGGCCTGCAGACCCTGTACGACCGCTACTTCATCCACAAGGACGGCATCCGCTTCGAACTGCCGCAGGTCTTCTTCATGCGCGTGGCCATGGGCCTGGCCATCGAGGAGCCGCAGAAGGAAGAGCGCGCCATCGAGTTCTACAACCTGCTGTCGTCCTTCGACTACATGTCGTCCACCCCGACCCTGTTCAACGCCGGCACCCTGCGTCCGCAGCTCTCCAGCTGCTACCTGACCACCGTTCCGGACGACCTGTCGGGCATCTACAACGCCATCCACGACAACGCCATGCTGTCCAAGTTCGCCGGCGGCCTCGGCAACGACTGGACCCCAGTGCGCGCGCTGGGCTCCTACATCAAGGGCACCAACGGCAAGTCCCAGGGCGTCGTCCCCTTCCTGAAAGTGGTCAACGACACCGCCGTGGCCGTGAACCAGGGTGGCAAGCGCAAGGGCGCCGTCTGCGCCTACCTGGAAACCTGGCACCTGGACATCGAGGAATTCCTCGAGCTGCGCAAGAACACCGGTGACGACCGCCGCCGTACCCACGACATGAACACCGCGAACTGGATTCCGGACCTGTTCATGAAGCGCGTGTTCGAAGACGGCACCTGGACCCTCTTCTCCCCGGCCGACGTACCGGACCTGCACGACCTCTACGGCAAGGCCTTCGAGGAGCGCTACGAGTACTACGAAGCCCTGGCCACCTACGGCAAGCTCAAGCTGCACAAGGTCATCCAGGCCAAGGACCTGTGGCGCAAGATGCTCTCCATGCTGTTCGAGACCGGCCACCCCTGGCTGACCTTCAAGGACCCGTGCAACCTGCGCAGCCCGCAGCAGCACGTGGGCGTGGTCCACAGCTCGAACCTGTGCACCGAGATCACCCTGAACACCAACAAGGACGAGATCGCCGTGTGCAACCTGGGTTCCGTGAACCTGGTGAATCACATCATCGACGGCAAGCTGGACGTCGAGAAACTCGGCCGCACCGTCAAGACCGCCGTACGCATGCTCGATAACGTCATCGACATCAACTACTACTCGGTCGACCAGGCGCGCAACTCCAACCTCAAGCACCGTCCGGTGGGCCTGGGCATCATGGGCTTCCAGGACGCCCTGTACCTGCAGCACATCGCCTACGGTTCCGACGCCGCCATCGACTTCGCCGACAAGTCCATGGAAGCCATCAGCTACTTCGCCATCCAGGCCTCCTGCGACCTGGCCGACGAGCGCGGCGCCTACGAGACCTTCCAGGGCTCCCTGTGGTCCCAGGGCATCCTGCCGATCGACTCCCAGAAGCTGCTGATCGAAGCCCGTGGCGCCAAGTACATCGAAGTCGACCAGAGCGAGAGCCTGGACTGGGCCCCGGTGCGCGAGCGCGTCAAGAAAGGCATCCGCAACTCCAACATCATGGCCATCGCCCCGACCGCGACCATCGCCAACATCACTGGCGTATCGCAGTCCATCGAGCCGACCTACCAGAACCTCTACGTGAAGTCGAACCTCTCCGGCGAGTTCACCGTGATCAACCCCTACCTGGTGCACGACCTTAAGGCGCGCGGCCTGTGGGACCCGGTCATGGTCAACGACCTGAAGTACTACGACGGCTCCGTGCAGCAGATCGAGCGCATCCCGCAAGACCTGAAGGACCTGTACGCCACCGCCTTCGAAGTCGAGACCAAGTGGATCGTCGACGCCGCCAGCCGCCGCCAGAAGTGGATCGATCAGGCCCAGTCCCTGAACCTCTACATCGCCGGCGCCTCCGGCAAGAAGCTGGACGTGACCTACCGCATGGCCTGGTACCGTGGCCTGAAGACCACCTACTACCTCCGTGCCCTGGCCGCCACCAGCACCGAGAAGTCCACCATCAACACCGGCAAGCTGAACGCCGTGAGCTCGGTGATCGACGAAGGCCTGCAGGCCGCTCCGCAGCCGGCTCCGGTACCCCAGGCCTGCTCCATCGACAACCCCGACTGCGAAGCCTGCCAGTAAGCGCGCGCCGCTCAGCGGCGCGCTCGATCAAGGGCAAGACTCCTCCCCTCTCCCTCCGGGAGAGGGGCCGGGGGTGAGGGAAACCTCAGCAACACCGAATCCGAACAGCACGTCCACACACCGGGCGTGCAGGCCAGGCAAAGCACCGCCGGCCAGATCATCGCTTTAGCGTGCAACCATACTCACGCATCCAGACACCAGGAGAGGAACCATGCTCAGCTGGGACGAATTCGACAAAGAAGACCCCACCGAAGCCAAAGCCGCGCCCGCCATCGCCCAGGCCGCCGCACAGAACGCCGACAAGCTCGACGACGAAGCCGCCGGCTCCGTGCAGGACGCCCGCGCCGTTTCCGCTGACGACTCCGATGCCGTCGCCCGCGCCAAGAAGGCCCTCGACGACCTCGACATCCAGGAAGGCCTGGACGACCTGGAAGGCTCCGCCGCCCGCGTACAGGTGGGCGACAAGCAGATGATCAACGCCCGTGCCGACCTCAACCAGCTCGTACCCTTCAAGTACGACTGGGCCTGGCAGAAGTACCTGGACGGCTGCGCCAACCACTGGATGCCCCAGGAAGTGAACATGAACGCCGACATCGCTCTGTGGAAGAGCAAGGACGGCCTCAGCGAAGACGAGCGCCGCATCGTCAAGCGTTCCCTGGGCTTCTTCTCCACCGCCGACTCCCTGGTTGCCAACAACCTGGTCCTGGCCGTGTACCGCCTCATCACCAACCCCGAATGCCGCCAGTACATCCTGCGCCAGGCCTTCGAAGAGGCGATCCACACCCACGCCTACCAGTACTGCATCGAGTCCCTGGGCATGGATGAAGGCGAGATCTTCAACATGTACCACGAGATTCCGAGCGTCGCGAAAAAGGCCTCCTGGGGCCTCAAGTACACCCGCTCCATCTCCGATCCCAAGTTCGAGACCGGCACCCCGGAAACCGACCGCCAGTTCCTGCGCAACCTGATCGCCTACTACTGCGTACTGGAAGGCATCTTCTTCTACTGCGGCTTCACCCAAATCCTCTCCATGGGCCGCCGCAACAAGATGACCGGCACCGCCGAGCAGTTCCAGTACATCCTGCGTGACGAGTCCATGCACCTGAACTTCGGCATCGACATGATCAACCAGATCAAGATCGAGAACCCGCACCTGTGGGATGCCCAGATGAAGGACGAAGCCACCCAGATGATCCTCCAGGGCACCCAGCTCGAGATCGAATACGCACGCGACACCATGCCGCGCGGCGTACTGGGCATGAACGCCGCGATGATGGAGGACTACCTCAAGTTCATCGCCAACCGCCGCCTGACCCAGATCGGCCTGAAAGAGGAATACCCGGGCGCCAGCAACCCCTTCCCGTGGATGAGCGAGATCATGGACCTGAAGAAGGAGAAGAACTTCTTCGAGACCCGCGTGATCGAGTACCAGACCGGTGGCGCGCTGAGCTGGGATTGATTCCGGGTCACGTAGTTTTTCAACAAACACTGAAACTTTTTCACTGAATGTTGAAACGAATGCACCGAGGCGGTGCACAGCCGCTGCCTGGGGAGGCAGCGGCGACAGCCATCCACGGGCGGCTGTAGTAACAGGGCAAGGCCATTAGCCCCAAAGGAGTTGGGGTAGAAAGGAGTAAGAAAAAGGGCCGGTGAGCAACGCTCACCGGCCCTTTTTCATTGGTATGTGGTTCGCTTGCTGCCACTATTAAGGACACTAGCACCTTAGGGCGGCCGAAGCCTTTGGCCGGGATAAGTCGGGACGCCGCATCAGGCTGGCCCAGACGTGCACGTCGATGGTCATCAGTGGCGATAACGACACCAGCACTGCCGTCCAGAACTGGTTCCCGCTAATTGGCCAGCTTCTCAACGCGCCGTTCGTTTTATATCCACCATCGGGGATAGCCTGCAACACCAGTACCCGGAACTGTCAGCCCAGCACATCGCCGACCTCATTGCGCGCACATCCAAATAACGACGCCGACCTCCGCTTTTGACTGCGAATCCTTGCGCCCATTTGATGGATGCGGCCGGCCTAAAGGGCGCGCAATCAACTTACTGGCAGATGGCTCATCTTATCCAGGCGAGCTACTTCCCAGGCGTCTCCCCTCGCCATCGAGGGTGCGTAGGGTTTTCGCCAGGTACAGCGCCACTGCATTTGGTGCCCAGTTTCCGGCCGGTTCAAGCAGGCGCCGGCGCACGAAACGATAGTCCCGGAGTGGAGCCTTCAGCGCCTCCGCAATGCCACCGTCGCGCTCGGCCAGTTCGGCGAAGCGTCGCTCGATGTCAGTATCCAGTGCGGTGAGCGCCTGCTCGTCGAGAATCCAGATATCGCCCCCGAAGTTAGGGAAGGAGGCCATCTGGTATGACAGCAGCATCCGTCCGATATCGTGGCTGAGCACATGCAGCCCGCTTTGCGCCTGCGCCACCTCGGGCGCAGCGCCGTAGCGTTCGGATAGCGATTTTTCCAGGTGAACATGTGCCTCTATGAGGCCCGGCAACCAGCGTGCGTAGGCGGGCCACACCGAACGCAAGTCTGCGACGCTCTGCGGCAAGTTCTTGAGGTGGGCAACCGCATCATCGAGCCGGCGAACTTGTTCGGAGAGCGAGGCATCGTCGGCTTGCTCGGACAACTCGCGCAGCCGTTTCAAGTTTTGGGTGAAGGCCTCGAGGTTCTCGGTCTCGTAGGGCATGCCGTTGAGGTTGTAGTAGAGCAGCACGTTGGCCGTCGCCATCGTCGCCATCGTGCGCATCTCCTGAAGCGCTTGGCGGTCCGGGGCCCCCAGCGCCTCGCCCCTGGCGCAAGCCAGCAGCATCAGTATCAGCAAGTAGTTCAGCAAACGGCTTTTATCGTTATTGTCGCGTTTCAAGACGCTCATCCTTCACCAGCTTTGTCGGTACCTATCCCGCGAGCGACGACTCAAGTCCCTACTCAGACTTGAAGAGAGTATCGTCGAGCTACTCTGGGCATCAGCTGAAATCCCCATCGGTCAATACCGACCAATCGCGCCACTGTTCAATCTCCCTAGCCACCGCCGCAAGCTTTCCTGTCACCACCTGCAGGGCGTCGGAACCTGCCAGATAGCGCAATGGCGGACTTTCTTCGGCAGCCAACCGCACCAGAACAGCTCCCAGCTTGGCCGGGTCGCCTTTCTGCCTATGGTTATTGGTCTCCGACGAAGCCCTGATCTTCCTGCTGAACTCGGCGTAGTCCTCCAGACCCTTTCCGCCCAGGACAGCCGAGGTGCCATCGAGGAAATCGGTGCGAAACGCCCCCGGCTCGACGATAGTGACGCGGATGCCGAACTGCGCCACTTCCTGCACGAGCGCTTCGGAGAAGCCCTCCACTGCAAACTTCGCCGAGCAGTACAACGCGGCGCCGCCCATGCCAGCCAGGCCGGCGATCGACGAGACATTGAAGATGTGCCCGGCCCGCTGCCGACGCATCACAGGCAACACAGCGCGGCACACGTGAAAAATGCCGAAGACGTTGGTTGCGAACTGCCGCTCGGCCGCCTCAGCGTCGTTCTCCTCGAATGGTCCCAATTGACCATAGCCGGCGTTGTTCACCACCACATCGACACGTCCGAAATGCCGCACCGCCTCCTCAACCACCGCAGCAGCTTGGCCTTCATCAGTCACGTCTAGTTGCAGCGGCAGCACACGGTCTCCGTAGCGCGCATACAGCACCTCGAGTTGAGCGAGATCGCGCCCCGTCGCCACTACGTTGGCTCCGGCCTCCAGCGCCGCCTTGGCGATTTCTGCGCCGATGCCACGGGAAGCCCCCGTGACGAACCATGTCTTGTTCATTGTTGTTCTCCTGGTTCGGTGGACTACGCAACCTGCCGTCACCCACATCGCAATGGCAGGTGCATTCGAAGCATATGAACAAATTTTTTATTTATGTTCAAATAGTATTCACAAGAATCTGGCGCGAAGTCGACGCCACCGCCTTGCAACCCACCCTGAGGAGTACGCCGTGCTGATCGATATCCATGCCCACCTTGTGACGAAGGGAATGCTGAATCGCCATGAGTTCTGGGGCCCGTTCATGAAAACCACCGGCTTCACCGTCGGGCACTTCTCCCTGGGCACCAAGCAGCCGTCCAAGGCACGGAACGACGCTGAAGCCGAGGCCAACTTGCTGGCACGTATGACCCACGAAAGCCGTCGCCGGCTGATGGCCGAGCGCGGCGTGGACAAGCTGGTGGTTTCCGCGCCCTCGCATGCTTTCATGTACTGGGCCGGAGAATTCGGAACCGAGTACGCGCGCATCTGCAATGACGAGATGTCCGCCTATTGCCGCCAGGACCCACAGCACTTCGACTTCTGGTGCCATGCCAACTTGGCCGAGCCGGATGCGGCGGTGCGGGAAATTGAACGCGCCGTTACCCAACTGGGCGCCAAGGGCGTCTGCGTCGGCGGCACTAACTTCAACGGCATCGAGACCCATGACGAACGCCTGTTCCCGGTCTGGGAGAAGATCGAGCAACTGGACGTGCCGGTCATGGTGCACGGCTTCAACCAGTCCATTTACTGGGGCGAGAAGCACACCGACGACAAGTTCGAGACCACGTCGATCATTGGCGACTGCGTCGACGAAACGCTGTTTTTCTGGTACCTGATCTGCGGCGGTGCGCTGGACGCATTCCCCAACCTCAAGGCTTACATCACTCATGCCGGAGGCATGGCGGTATTCCAGCTCGGCCGGCTATGCGAGTTGAACAACGCCATGGCGCCGGACGCGCGCAACCAAAGGCCGTTGATGGAGTACCTGCCGAACTTCTACTTTGATCTCGATGTACATGCGCCCGGCTTACGCCGCGGCGTAGTCGAAGTGGTCGGAGTGGACCGTCTGGTCTATGGGACAAACTTCGGGGGTGCCTATGCGCATGGCGATCTCACCGCGAACCTGGATCTGTCCGATGAAGACCGGGAGAAGATTCGCAGCGGCAATGCCATCCAACTGCTCAAACTTGATGTACCTGGCGCAATCTGATTCCGACCAGTAAAAGCTGCGGCCCGCGATGTCGTGGGCCACGCTTCCTTAAGCATCGAGGCGCTGAATCACCAACTCTGCTCGATCACCGTTCGGAGTGGTCTTGGGCGCTCCTTGCACAACCGCGACTCCAATCAAAATCCACCCGCCGCCAAGTGGCAGACGCCTACGTCCAGGGGGTGGCAGGTAACTGCCATCCCTACAGCGACCCTTAGGTGGGCGTTCGCGCAAATTCCGCGCAGAAACACAAGTTTTCGGGGTAAACGATTTCGCTCAAACCGCCATATTGTCGATCAGGCGAGTGGTACCTAGCCACGCCGCAACCATGAGGCGGGCAGGAGATAGCAGAATATCAACTGGCTCGAGGGTGGCTGCATCACGAAGGTCTAGATAGTCAATTGGAGAGAAACCAGCCTGTTCCAACCGACTCTTGGCTGTGAGAAGAGTTTGGGAGACGGGTTCTCCCATCCTAAGTGACTCGGCCGCAGCACCTAAGACTCTGGGAATTGTCGCTGCGTTAATGCGTTGATCGGGGCTGAGATAGGCGTTGCGTGAAGAAAGCGCTAGCCCATCCTCCGCGCGATCAGTTGGGCAACCTACGACTTCAACGCCTGTGTCCAGGTCATGGGCCAAGCGTCGAACCATTGCGAGTTGCTGGAAGTCTTTTTCTCCAAAAATCGCCACATCCGGACGAACCTGGTTGAAGAGCTTAAGTACTACGGTTGCGACTCCCTCAAAATGCCCCGGTCTTGTGGCACCGTCTAAGTCGCGAGTAACGCCTGATACTGAAACGCTGGTTGCGTAACCCGCCGGGTACATCGTTTCGACACTCGGTGCCCAAACCAAGCTAACACCAGCGTCTTCAAGCAGCCTTAAATCGGTCTGTTCCTGGCGTGGGTAGTCCGCATAATCCTCATTGGGACCAAACTGACGGGGGTTTACAAAAATAGACACAACAACGTGCTCTGCTCGCATGGCGGCCGCGTTTACCAATGCCAAGTGGCCGTCATGCAGTGCACCCATGGTAGGTACCAAAACCACACGACCACCTGTGCGACGAAGATCTGCAATTGCTGCTCTCAAGCAAGAAACAGTACGAGCGATTTGCATCTGACCGATGAATCCTTCTGCGCTGAGTAGTTGTTAGGCTGATACTGCCGCAACAATATGGGATTAAAATGCGCCCTGCGCTGGAGCGCGCCCAGCTGGCGGTTCGCGATCAATCATGAGTCTGGCCTGCTGTAATCATGAAAGGTGTGTTGACCGGACGCTTACAATGGAGCCAACGGCAAGGCGGTTGACTACAGTGCTTCCCGCCCAAATCAACGCGGCAAAAATGGGAAGCAGAAGGATCATCAGAGGCTCACCCCGTCGCAATCACGCCATCAGCAAGACAGGCGCAGATTGGCCAAACGCCGGCCCTGGGAACCCCTTAAGTCGACGGACCCAGATAGTACCCAACCGCAACGGCGTACTTGCCTACCTTGCGTAGCAGTGTGCTCTTCTGTTCGATGCGGCCGTTCGCGGGATTACGCCATGTGTAGACAACCTCGCCCACCTCGTTGCTCTTCAGTACGTCCAGCATCTGTATGCCAATAGGCTGCTCGTCGGCAGACTGCAGAGCGCGGAAATCAGTACCCACAAGGCGCAAGTTGAAGCCATGGGCACTGAACTTCTGCGTATCCAGATCAACGACAAATACATAGAGATCGTCGCGGATGAAATCAGCATCCAAGGCATTGATACGCTCGATGGTTTTCTGTGCGTCGGCAGCGATCGCCGCGCTGGCACGCCCAAGAAGGTCGACTGCCGCGGACTTACTGGAACGAGGCATGTAGTAACCCGCAGCGAATATTTGCTCGCCGACGCGCTGATAGAACACCCTCTTGCGCTCCGTCTTGCCATCGTTCCAGTTCAGCCAGCGATACTCGGCACTACGCACCTTCCCATCCTCCGGAACAGACAGGGCTTCCTTGAAGGCCCTATCTAACTCACCGTCGAGAACGCTGCTGACGTTCCGCCCAACCAAAATGACCGAAGGCCCTCCGCTGGCCAACATCACCCCATTGGTATCCACGACATAGACATACATCTCACCGTCGACGAACCCGCCTTGGCGACTGAAGTCAGCCAATGCGGCCGGCCCTTTGATTCTGTACAAGGCAACGGCCTTGTTCAGGAGCCGAGTCGCGCGTTCAGTTTCTTGCGCATAGTCTTCGTCGATCTGCGCAAATGCGCTGGACAAGGAAGCCAGCCCAAACAGCAGTAGCAAGACGTCACGGAAGATTGACCACATGTGTGTCCCCACCCTTCAACTGCGGTTCTTCGACAATGGGAGCCTGTTTGCTCAAAGGTTACGGCCAATGATCTCCTTCATGATTTCAGACGTACCTCCATAGATACGTGCGACACGAGCATCGACCCAAGCCCGACTGATCTTGTACTCGCTCATGAAACCGTAGCCGCCGTGCAACTGGAGGAACTCGTCGAGTAACTTGCCCTGCATCTCCGAGCCGAGCAGCTTGGCCATGGCGGCGACATCCGCCGGCAGTTCGCCACGCATCACCTTGGCCAGGCAATCGTCGACGAACACTCGCAGCATGGTTGCCTGCGCCTTGGCCTCGGCCAGCTTGAAGCGGGTGTTCTGGAAGTCCAGCACCGGCTTGCCGAACACCTTGCGTTCGCGGGTGTACTCAATGGTTTCCTCGAGCAGGGTATGGATCGACTGCGCCGCACGGATAGCGATGATCAGGCGCTCCCAGGCCAACTGGTGAGTCAGGTACTTGAAGCCCTGCCCCTCCTCGCCCAGGCGGTTACTGGCCGGCACACGCACCTCGTCGAAGAACAGCTCTGCGGTGTCCTGGCCCTTGAGACCGATCTTCTCCAACAGACGCCCCTTGGAGAAACCCTTTCGCTCCTCTTCGATGCAGATCAGCGTCAGCTCCTTGGCCGCTGGATCGAGCTTGGTGGCGGTCACCATCAACCCGGCGTTGCCGCCATTGGTGATGAAGGTCTTCTGCCCGGAAACGATGTAATCTTCGCCATCGCGGCGCGCCAGGGTGCGCATCGAGCGCAAGTCGCTGCCGATGCCCGGCTCGCTCATGGCGATCACGCCGATCAGCTCGCCGCTGACCATGCGCGGCAGCCACTTCTGCTTCTGCTCCTCGGAGCCATAGGCGACAATGTAGGGCGCAACGATCTCCGAGTGGGTGGTGAAACCCACGGCGGTGGCATTGGCCCGCGCCAGTTCCTCGATCATCACTGCGGAGTGGCCGAAATCGCCACCGGAACCGCCATATTCCTCCGGCACTGTGGAGCACAGCAAGCCAAGCTCGCCGGCCTTCAGCCAGACGTCCTTGGGCACGATGCCGTTCTTTTCCCATTCATGCAGGTGGGGCACGATCTCACGGTCGACGAAACGTCGTGCCAGCTCGCGGAACATATTGTGGTCTTCACGGAAAACGCCACGCATTGCACTTACTCCAATTCAGTCGGTTTCTCAACGATCCAGATAACCCGGCTTGCGCTTGTCCATGAAGGCAGCGACCGCCTCCTGGTGATCTTCCGTGTGATGGGCCAGGGACTGGTAGGCGGCAGACAGCTCCAGCAGAGAATCGAGGCGCATGTGCTGGCCTTCACGCAGCAGGCGTTTGCACAGGCGTAGGGCATGGCCTGGGTTGCTGGCGATACGCTGAGCCAGGGAGTGCGCTTCGGCCTGCAGGGTTTCATGGGTGCAAACCTGCTCCACCAGCCCCCACTCCAGCGCCTTGGCGGCGTTGATGGTGTCACCGGTGAAAGCCATCAGGCTGGCCTTGGGGATGCCAATGATGCGCGGCAGCAGCCAGGCGCCACCATCGCCAGGAACTATGCCCAGGCGCACGAAGCTTTCGGCGAACAGCGCCGAACTGGAAGCCAGGCGGATGTCGCACATGCAGGCCAGATCCAAGCCGGCGCCAATCGCCGGACCGTTGACCGCGGCGATCACCGGGATGTCCAGCTCATACAACGCCAGCGGGATACGCTGGATGCCGTCGCGATAGGTATTGCGCAACTCAAAGGGTGAGCCGGCGAAGATCCCCTCGCGGCTACGCATATCCTTGACATTACCACCGGCGCAGAAAGCGCTGCCGTTGCCGGTCAGCACCATGACCCGTGCCGAGCGGTCCCTGCGCAGTTCAGCGCAAAGGTCGACGAACTCCTGGATCTGCTCCGGCGAGGTCAGCGCGTTACGGGTTTCCGGATGGTTCATGCGCACGGTGACGATGCCGCCATCCCGCTCGATCTGCAGAAAGGGATTCATAGCGTATGCCCCTCGAGTCCTGGTAGAGGTTGTTTCGCATGCTCGGTGAGCAACGGCCAGTAGCCTTCGCCACCACTGGCACAGACCAGTTGGCCAATACGCTGGCTCCACAGACTGGCCGAGCCGAACTCGCTGCGCCAGGCCCACAGGCGCCGCGATAGCAGGTGCAGCGAATATTCCTGGGTGAAGCCTATGGCGCCATGTACCGAATGGGCGATGCCGGCAGCGCTACTGGCCGCCTCTGCGGTGCTGACCTTGGCAGCGGCGATGGTGAGAGCGGCCAGCGCCGTGTCCGACTCGACGAAAGCCGCCTCCGCGGCGATGCCGGCAGCGGCCGCCTGCTCGGCGAACACCGCGAGTTGCTGCTGGATGGCCTGAAAGGCGCCGATCGGGCGACCGAACTGGGAGCGCTCGCCGGCGTATGTGGAAGTCATCTCCAGCAGCGCCCGCGAGGCGCCGGCGATCTGTGCGGAGCGCAGCAACGCACCACCCAGCAGCAGGACATCAGCAGGGATTCCTGGCGGCAAGGGCGCACTGGCGAGCACCGGGGCCGTCCTGAAGCGCAGGCCGTCGCGCGGCTCGCCGGCCACGTTCAGGCCCAGACTCTGTTCGGCTGCCTCGGCGCGGGCAAGCAGCACTACGCAAGGCGTGCCGGCATCGTCGGCAATGGCCACCACGGCTTCGGCATGCCGGCCCCAGGGCACGTCATGCACTGCACCGTCCACCTTGCCATCACACAGATCGAGCCGGGCATCCGCGGCAAAGCTGAGGACGCCGCTCTGCCCCTTGAGGCCGGCCTGGCCGAGCAGCCAGTTGGCCAGCAGCGCCTCGCCCAAGGGTATTGGCGCGGCAAAACGTCCGGCGGCGCGGACCAGCACATGGAGGTCGGCCCAACCCGCCTCGGCGCCCCCCAGGAGCTCCGGCACACCGGCCAGAGTAAACCCGGACTCCTCCACGGCGGTCCAGAGTTCGGCAGGCCACACGCCGCCTTCACAGCCGAGCACGTATTCCGGCGTGGCCAGGTCGCCGAGCAGACGCTCGATGGTCGATTCGAATAGTTCTCGCATGATTATCGCAACCCCAGACCGCGCGCGATGATGCCGCGCAGGATTTCGCGGGTGCCTCCGCGCAGTGAGAAGGACGGCGCCATCTGCATCAGATAGGCCAGGACCCGGGCATGCTCGCTGCCGCCACTCAGGCGCGGCTCGGCCTCGACCAGCAATTGAGCGACCTCGGGAATCTCCTGCTCGAACAGGTTGCCCAGGTCCTTGACGCAGGAAGCGGCCCAAGTAGGGTGCTCGCCGGCGGCCAATTGCGCGGTGACCGCCAGCGACATGTTGCGCAGAGTCACCAGCTTCGCCGTGAGGCGGCCGATTTCGCGGCGTTGCAGGGCGTCCGGGGTACTGCCCAACGCGTCGACAAGTGTTTTCAGCAACGCCATGCAGCTCAGGAAACGCTCCGGACCGCTGCGCTCGAAAGCCAACTCGGCGGTCACCTGCTCCCAGCCCTTGCCCTCGGTACCGATCAGCGCGTCCGCGTCGAGCTGGACATTGTCGAAGAACACTTCGTTGAAATGCTCGCCGCCGGCCAAGTCGCGGATCGGGCGGATGCTGATCCCCGGCAGGCTGAGGTCGACGATGAACTGCGACATGCCCTCATGGCGGGCCGCCTGCTTTTCGCCAGTACGCACCAGGGCGATCATGAAATGCGAGTGCTGGGCGTTGGTGGTCCACACCTTCTGCCCATTGAGCAGCCAGCCGGCCTCGTTGCGCCGGGCAGTGGTCTTGATCGACGCCAGGTCGGAGCCGGAGTTCGGCTCGCTCATGCCAATGCAGAAGTAGCTTTCGCCACGGCAGATCGGCGGCAGATAGCGGTCTTTCTGCGCGGCACTGCCGAAGCGGTTGATCAGCGGCCCACTCTGCCGGTCGGCGATCCAGTGCGCCGACACCGGCGCACCCACGGCAAGCAGCTCCTCGATGACCACGTAGCGCGAGAAGGGTCCGGCCTCGCTGCCGCCATACTGCTTCGGCAATGCCATGCCGACCCAGCCCCGACTACCGAGCTTGCGACTGAAGTCCGCATCGAATCCCATCCAGGACTGCGCCCTGGAGGTCGCCTGGTACTCGGCGAGGTTGTCCTTGAGAAATTCCCGCACCTCGCGGCGAAGCGATTCCGCCTCGGGAGGAATCCTGCTGTAGGTAAATTGAGCAATAGACATGCGTACTCTCGAAAACTGGCAGGCGATCGAACCTGTACGCCCTCTCCCGTCACGGCGGGAGAGAGCACGTCAGGAACCCCTCAGAGAGCGGTACCGGCATCCGCCTTGGCGAACATCGCATTGATGTCGCCAGAGGTGACCGGCTTGCCGTCCGCACGCCCATGATCGGCGCCGCCGAGGCCGAGAGCCGGCTCGGTCTTCACATGGGCGGCCTTGGCACGCAGGGCGCCAACGGTGCAGTTCTCCCGGCCGAGGATAGCGAACGGATCGTAGGAGAACTCGCGCATGGCGTTGAGGTGGGTGACCTTGTCGATGGTTTCCTTAGGCAAGTGCTGCAGGCCGACCCAGGCGCTTTCTGGCGAGTACGGCCAGGTGCAGTCGGAGTGCGGGTAGTCGCTTTCCCAGGTGACCATGTCTTCGTTCATGAACTTCAGGTTCTGCAGACCGAAGTTGTCTTCGATGAAGCAGGTGATGAAGTGCTTGTGGAAAATGTCGCTGGGCAGCTTGCCGTCGAAGTTCGAGTTGGTCCAGGCGTTGTGGTGGCGATGGGTGAAGTCGGCACGCTCCAGCAGGTAGGGAATCCAGCCAATGCTTCCTTCGGACAGGGCCATGCGCAGGTTGGGGAACTTCTTCCACATCGGCGCCCAGATCCAGTCGGCCGCCGAGTTGGCAATGGAGATCGGCATGGAGGTGATCCAGGCGTCAATCGGCGACAGGTCGGAGGCGTGGTTGGCCTTGACCCCGGTGCCGATGTGGCAGCAGATCACCACGTTGTTGTCGGCACAGGCCTTCCACAGCGGATCCCAGTAGTCGCTGTGGATCGACGGGAAGCCGTGCATCGCCGGGTTGTCGGACAGCGACACGGCATGCACACCCTGCTTGGCCAGGCGCTCGACTTCGGCGGCAGCGGCCTGCATGTCCCACCAGGGCACCAACATCAGCGGGATGAAACGGCCCGGCGCGGCATTGCACCAGTCATGCAGGTGCCAGTCGTTGTAGGCCTGGATCGCCGCCAGGGATACCGCACGGTCGGCATGCACCTGGAAACGCTGGCCAGCAAAGCCGGGGAAAGTCGGAAAGCACAGCGAACCGAGCACGCCATTGGCGTTCATGTCATCGACACGGTCGCTGATGTTCCAGGTGCCACGGCGCATCTGGTCGTAGCCCAGCGGCTCCATGCCGTACTCCTCCTTGGGACGGCCAACCACCGAGTTGAGGCCCATGTAGCCGGTAGCCTGCTCCTCGAAAACCCATACATCACGCTCTCCGCGCTTGACGACATGCGGCTCGCGTCCCTTGAAGCGGGCAGGCATGTGGCGAGCAAAGGCATTTGGCGGCTCGATTGCGTGATCATCGACGCTGACGAGAATCAGATCTTCAACCTTCATTGTTGTTTTCCCCTTCGCTTAATGGGTTCTTGAAGTGCCTTTGATCATAGAGCACGCCAGAGAAAAACTAAACACTTTTTTTAAATATGTTCAACTAATCGATCTACCTACAATCTCTCGCTTGCGCCACCAAGCCCCCGCGCGCGTGGCCAGGCATTGCCGCCCCCACTCCGCCCGGCAATGCCACTCAGTCCCAGATCACGTGCACGTGATGAGGACCGCGCAACTGTGCCCCGATGATCTCCGGAGCCGGCTTGTCCGGATCGAGGCGGATGTTCGGCATCAGGTCGAGGATGGCGTTGAGCGCACAGTTGATCTCCGTCTTGGCGACGAACTGGCCGATACACATATGCGGGCCGAAGCCGAAGCCGAATGACGGTTTAGCGCGGCGGTCGATGTCGAACGTATCGGCATTCTCGAACGCGTCCTCGTCGCGGTTGGCCGAGGTGACGATGCACGAGACCATGGCTCCCTGGGGAATGGCCACACCACGGATCTCCACGTCCTTGGCCGCCTGGCGCACCTTGAAGGTGGCCACCGGCTCGTAGCGCACGGCTTCGTCGATGGCCTTGGGTACCAGGCTGCGGTCCTCGCGAATGCGCGCCAACAGCTCCGGCCTTTCCAGCAGCAATGTCATCAGCGTGCCAAATGTACGCGTGGTCGTTTCGCTGGCCGCGGGCAGCAGCGAGCGGACGAAGGTGGTGATCTCGTGATCGTCCAGCGAACGGCCTTCGTACTCGGCGCGGATCAGCCGGCTGATCAGGTCGTCGCCTGTGGCGCCCTCGGAGCGGCGCTGCGCCACCACCACCTTGACCACGTCGTAGAGTGCCTGCGCGGCCTCCATCGCCGCACCGCGCGCGGCCGCGGCTTTCTCGGGGTCGACCTGCGGTCCAGCCAGAATGGCCAGGGCCCAGGCGGCGTACTGTTCGATTTCCTCGGGGCGGTCCTCGGGGAAGCCGATTAGCGAGTAGATCACGCGGATGGGGAAGTACAGGGCGAACTCCATGATGTCCGCCCCCTTGCTGGCCACCATGGGCTGCAGGTATTCCTCACGGATTACCCGGTCAATCTTGGTTTCCTTCCAGCGATTGACCGTCTCGGGCATGAACACCGGCTGCAGCAGACTGCGGATGTTCTTGTGCGCCTCACCGTCCATCGCCGTGAGGATCAGGCCATCGAAGAACGAACCCAGCCCCTCGGCGATGAAACCACTGGTGAAGTTGGTCGCATCACGCATCACCGCCATGACGTCGTTGTACTTGAACAGGGTGAAAGCGGGGCGGTCAGGATCCAGCCCGGCAATCGACGGTACGCCCAGGCGCGCCATGAAGTTCTCCGGGAGAACGGGAGATTTCTCGCGCATTTCGCGATACACCGCGTGCAGATCGATGTCGGCGCCACGGTAATTGCTCGCGACATTGGCGAAGACCTGTTCCAGATTGCTTTGGGACGGGGCGGACATGGACATCTCCTTTCTTATTGTGCACTGTCGGAATGCATGGCCTGACGGGGCTGTGCCTTACCGGGCATCTTAGGCACTCCCCGCCAACAATTGAACGATTTTTTACATTATGACTAATTATCCAAGAAACCCCACGAGACCAAGTAGCGACAAGCAACCAGGTCAATAGGCCTGCTGGACATAAGTCATACGGCCACCAGCCAGCATCAGGGCGCAGAACATGTTGATCTCCGTCACCTGCGCCGAGCTGAAGAACTCCTCCATCCGCGCATAGTGCCCATCGTCGATGGCCATGTAGTCGCCGGCGAACAGTTCGGCAAAACGCAGGGCCGCCCGCTCGGCGGGCGTGAAGCGCTCACTGTCCGTCGCCAGGCAGGCGATGTCCTCTTCGCTGACCGCGTCGGATTTGCGCGCCAGCTGGCAGGCCTGGCAGGTGGTGATGCTGGCGATCTTCAGTCGCAGCAGTTCGCGCAGCCGCTCGTCCAGCAGGCTGTCCCGGTAGAAGCCGCTCATCAACTCCAGCCAGGCCTGCGCCAGGGCCGGGCGGTGTGCCCAGACCTGAACCGGCCTGCTGGAGCTGAGCATGCGGCTTGCCCGCCCCTGGGCGATGGCATCGCGCAATGCGGCCGGCATCTCGTCCAGCGGTACCATGGGGATCCGAGGCATGCTCAATCGAGGCGCTCGATGACGGTCGCGGTGCCCATGCCGCCGGCGCAACAGATTGCTTGCAAGCCATAGCGGGCGCCACGCCGCTCCAGTTCGTTGAGCAGCGTGGTCATCAGCCGCGCACCACTGGCACCGAGCGGATGGCCCAGGGCGATGGCACCGCCATTGACGTTGAGCCGCTCGTGCGACACACCGGTTTCGCGCATCCAGACCAGCGGCACCGAGGCGAAGGCCTCGTTGACTTCGAACAGATCGATGTCGTCGATGCGCAGGCCGGTCTTCTCCAGCACCTTATAGGTGGCGGCGATCGGTCCGGTGAGCATCAGCGTAGGGTCGGCGCCCACGGTGGTAAAGGCGCGAATCCGTGCACGCGGCCTGAGCCCCAGACGTTGCGCCGTTTCCGCCGACATCAGCAGCAACGCCGCCGCGCCGTCGGAAATCTGCGAGGAGTTTCCGGCAGTGATGCGCCCACCCTCCGGGCGGAAACTGGTTTTCAGGGTCGACAGTTTCTCCCGCGAGGTGTCGCGGCGAATGGTCTCGTCGGCACGCAACGGCGCTGCGGGTTCACTCAGGCTGTGCTCGCGCAGGGCTTCGACCGGCACCTCGACGATCTCGTTAGCGAAACGCCCGGCATCCGCCGCGGCCGCCGCACGGCTGTGACTGGCGAAGGCATAGTCATCCAGCTCATCACGACTGAGCGACCACTTGTCGGCTATGCGTTCGGCGGCCTCGCCCTGGCTGGTCAGCTCGTGGCGCTCGGCCGCCATCCAGCCGAAGGCCTCGCCATGGATCTCACGGTTGCTACCCATGGGCACTCGGCTCATGTTCTCCGCCCCGCCGGCGACCACGATGTCGGCGGAGCCGGTGGCGATGGCGCCGGCGGCAAGATGCACTGCCACCTCGCCAGAGCCGCATTTGCGGTCGATGGTCAGGCCGGGAATGGTCACCGGCCAGCCGGCGCTGAGCAGTGCGGTGCGGGCGATGTTGGCCGACTGCTCGCCGATCTGGGTGACACAGCCGAAGATCACGTCATCGACTTGCGCGGGCGACAGATCGACGCGCTCCAGCAACTTGCCGATCACCAGCGCACCCAGATGGTCGGCACGCACACCGGCCAGGCTGCCACGGAAGCGGCCGATCGGCGTACGCACCGCATCAACGATCACGATGTCTTTCATAGTGCACTCGCCTTGAGCCCGGAACCCGGCACCCGCTTGCCCTCGTCATAGCGATAGACCCCATGTCCGGTCTTGCGCCCCAGGCGGCCGGCGGCAACCATCTTGATGATCAGCGGACATGGACGGAATTTCTCACCCAGGGTCTGGTGCAGGTAGCGCAGCACCGACAAGCGGGTATCCCAGCCGGTCAGGTCACCCAGCTCCAGTGGGCCCATGGGGTGGTTGAAACCCAGACGCAGAGCTGTGTCGATGTCCTCGGCACTGGCCGTGCCCTCTTGCAGCATGTACATGGCCTCGTTGCCGAGCAGCGCGGACATGCGGCTGGTGGTCAAGCCGGGGGATTCGTTGACCACGATCGAAGTCTTGCCCATGGCGTCGCACAGAGCGCGTGTGCGCACCAGGGCCTCGTCGCTGGTCGCCAGGCCGCGCACCAGCTCCACCAGCTTCATCTTGTGCACCGGATTGAAGAAGTGCATGCCGATGACCCGCTCGGGAGCGGCCAGCGAAGCGGCGATCTCGGTCACGCTCAGCGCCGAAGTGTTGGTGGCGATGATCGCGCCGGGCGCCAGCAGGGGCTCGGCCTGGGCGACTACCGCCTTCTTCACTTCCAGCTTCTCGGAGACCGTTTCCACCAGCCAGTCGGCGCCCCGTGCCGCCTCGCTCAGGTCGCCACTGGTTGCCAGGCGTGCCAGGGAGGCCTGCGCCGATTCGGCGGTAACCTTGCCGAGCCCCACACCGTCGCTGAGGATCTTGCCGATATTGTCCCTGGCACGGGCCAGCGACTCCGGATTGGTGTCCACCAGCACGGTGGGATAGCCGGAACTGGCGAAGCCATGCGCAATGCCGGTCCCCATCAGGCCGGCACCTACCACTACGATTTTTTCTTCTTTATCAATGCTCATGTTTCGCTCTCGATTTAGACGCGGGACTTCTCGCTCACCACGTTGCGCAATGTGCCTATGCCTTCGATGGTCGCCTCGACCACATCTCCCGGATTGAGGAACAATCCCGTACCCATTCCGACGCCGGCCGGCGAACCGGTGAACAACACGTCGCCACAGGCAAAGCTGGAGCGTTGCTGGACGAAACGGATCAACTGGCCGACATCCCAGGTCATTTCGGCGGTCGAGCCATCCTGGCGGATCTCGCCATTCACCTTGAGGACCAGGCGCAGCTTGGGCGAGCCGGCTGGGAACTCGTCCTTGGTGACGATCCAGGGCCCCAGGCCGGTGGTGCGGTCCTGACTCTTGGCTGCAAACAGGTCCATACCGATACCGGCCGGCCCACTACGCTGCAGGTCGCGCGCGCTGACGTCGTTACCGACCGTGTAGCCCAGCACGCAGGCCAAGGGGTCCGCCAGGTCGATGTCAGCACTGCCGATCACCGCCACCAGCTCGACCTCATGATCGAGCTCCTCGGTCAAAGGGGGATAGCGAATCGCATCATGGGCGCCGATCAGAGCGCCGTAGGCCTTCAGGAAGGCTACCGGCTGGGTCGGGCTGGAAAGGCCGAAGTCCTCGGCCAGGTGCTTGGCGTAGTTGGCCCCCGCCACCACTACCCGGTTCACCGGCTCGATCGGCGGCAGCAAGCGCACCTTGGATAACGGTAGTGCCGACCCGGAAAGACGCAGCGCACTGATTCCAGCCCCTTTGGCCACAGCGGGTGCCCAAGAGGAAAACTCGCCGGTGATGGCGTGTACTTCGTCCCGTTCAGGATCGACCACCGCCCAGAAAGGGCCGGTCTCAAAATAGGAGCAACGCGCCAGTTTCATCAGACGCCTACCTTGCCCAATTTTGCCGGATCGATATGCAGCAGCTCGCAGGCATTCTTCCAACGAATCTTCTGCAGATCCTCGTCCGACAGGCGCAGCCCTTCGGTCAGGTCATGGCGCACGGCATCGCTGCCACCGAAATTGGAACCGTAGAGAATCCGGTCTGCACCGATGATGTCGACCAGGGCCTGGCGCATGGGTACCTCATGCAGCTCCACGTCGAAGTAGAAGTTGGACAGATAGTCCAGGAAGGGCTTCTTGTTGTGATAGACGTCGAGATTCGGATTGGTCTGCGCCAAACGCCCCAACTGGTAGGGAGCGAAGCCCCCACCGTGGGTGATGTAGACCTTCAGGTTCGGGAAGCGATCCAACACGCCACCATTGATCAGGTACCAGAGGCACTTGGTTTCGTCGTAGTTCATTCCGACGATGGCAGTGGTTTCGAAACGGTCGGTGTTGGCTCGGCTGCCCCAGGTCACGGACTGGTTGTAGCCATGCACGAATATCGGCAGATCGAGATCGCACAACGCCTCCCAGACCGGATACAGCTCAGGCGAATCGAATTCCATACCACCGAAGTTGGAGCCGCCGGCCACCAGCCCCTTGGCACCCAGCTCGGTACAGGCGCGGCGGATTTCCTTGGCCGCCTCATGCGGTACGTTCAACGGCGCATGGGCCCAGAACATCAGGCGATTGGGTGCAGCCGAGCAGTAACCGGCCAGCACGTCGTTGACCTTGCGGGCGAAAGGCACCGCGAACTCGGCCTCGGCCCAGTACATGTAGCAATGGCTCGGCACCGACAGAACCTGGGCGGTTTGGCCGGCCGCGTCCATTGCGGCGAGGCGGTGGTTCGGGTCGCGCCACTTGGCCATGTACTCCGCAACGTTCAGTGTTTCGCCGCGGGCATGCGCCTCGCGCAGCGCCTTCTTACGCTCCGGTGCCCCCAGGGTCAGGATCCAATCGCCCACACGCAACTTGATATCGCCATCGGGCTGGGACTCGAAAGCAGGCCCCCAATAGGGATGCTGGTCGTAGTAGTCAGGATGAGGCGCATGAGCGTGGAGATCGATAAGCATAGTCCGGTACCTCTGAAGTGACATTTTTTGTGGTTGTGTAACGTGGCGCTCGCAGCGCGACCGTTCGGCCCAACATGCACGAAAGAAGCGCACATCGGCCCGCCTTCAAGGCAGAGAATAAGTTTAAAATGATCATAAATCAAAAATCTGTTCATATTATTTTTTGATTTGGGCGAAAAAGCCCGTGCCAGAGCCTCACCGCAGACGTGCGAGGACCCGAAGGGGCAACCAGCCGAACAGGAATTCAGGCGAAGAGATGGGGGCGAGCGAGACGCGGGGAAGAAAGAAGAGCGGCCACCCTCATCCAGAGGGCGGCCGAGAACACCGAGGGATCAGCGGCGGGAGCGGGAGGTGGAGCCGATGGTCAGAGCAGCAACGAGCTTTCTCACACGGACTGGGAGAAGACGGCGGCCACTGCCCTCCGGCACGAGAATCTCGCTCAACACGTAGCGGATGACCATTTCGCAAACCAGCTCACGATCGAGCTTGACCCCGAGACGGGCATCCCACTCATCGAAGACTATGCCCAGCAGATCCTGAAAACGCACGATGGAATCATGGAAAATGCGCCGGAAGAAACCCAACGCATACTCAGGCGCCACCACCAGCAGACGCCGTGCGCGACTCTGTTCGAGATAGGTATCGAGGTAGGCGATCAGCGCATTCAGGCGTGCGTCAGGATCGGCTATATCCTCCAGGGCCTGGGACAGGGAGCTATGGAAGCTGTCCCGCTTGTGCCGGGAGAAGGTGTCCAGAAGGTCTTCCTGGGATGAGAAGTAGCGATAGAAGGTGCCCCGCGACACCCCCGCCACCTGGCAGACATCCAGGATCGAGATCCTGTCCGCCCCGGAGCGCAGCACCACCTCTTCGGTGGCGGCGAGGATATTGCCAATGGTCTCCTCGGAGCGCCGGTTGGGCTTTACGTTGACTCCGGCCACCGATGACGCGCGACCATTTTTCTGAACAGCCTGTTTAACCGCAGTGGAAGGCTTCTCTGCAGGGGCGGTTTTCCTCCTGGCAGGAGCGACAGGCTCTATTTTGCTGGACTTCGTAGCGTTCCTTGACATTGATAGGGATTCTCAGTTGGTAAATTTTCGTCACATTAGCACAGGATATAGGCAGTACTACATGGATTTGTTCAAATCTTAGCTGGAGACAAGCGACAAATTTGAATTTAGAATGGCATTCTCCCACCAAAATAAAATCTGCCATCCCACAGCGGGAAAGGCCTCCAAAGGAGATGAGCTATGAGTGGCATTGGTCATCCGGACACATGGTCCGTAGGCGAGAGAGACACCGCCATCGCAGCGCTCGATCGAGCGGTTGCACGGCATCCAGACAGGGTGCTGCTGGATTTCAGCGGAAATCTATACACATATGCAGAAGTTGACTCTCTGTCCACCCGCATGGCTCACGCCCTGGCCACCCTTGGCGTGCAACCGGGCGAGACTGTGCTGACCATGCTGGACAACAACATCGACGCGGTCGTCTGCTGGCTGGCCATCAACAAGCTCCGCGCGGTGAGCGTGCCGATCAACACCGCGCTCAAGGGCGAATTCCTGCGCCACCAGATCGCCGACACGAGGACCCACCTGGTCATCTGCGAAGCCGACTACCTGCCGCGCATCCTCCCACTCGCCGAGCAGCTCAGCGAGGTCAGCCAAATCCTCTACCGTGGTGAACTGGCCGAGCCCACCGAATGCAGGATTCCGATTGCCGCCCTGGACGAGTTCCGCGGCGAGGACGACACGCCTTTCACCAGCAAGCCCGAGCCTTCCGACCTTGCCTGCCTGATCTACACCTCCGGCACCACCGGCCCTTCGAAAGGATGCATGATCAGCTACAACTTCATGTGCAATCTGGCCCGCCTGCAGTTACGTGCCGGCCCGGCCGACGAGAACGACGTGACCATCACGCCGCTGCCGCTGTTCCATATGAACGCCCTGTGCGTCAGCATCATCGCCAGTATCCTGGTCGGCGCGCGGGCTGCCATCCTGCCGCGCTTCTCGGTCTCCAATTTCTGGCAGGAAGTCGAACGCTCCGGAGCGACCATCGCCTCCATCCTAGGTGGCATGGGTGGCCTGCTCGCCCAGGCGCCGGACAATGATGCGATGAGGCGCTGTTACGGCCAGATCCACACGGCGCGTGGCAACCCCTACACCGAGGAAACCAAGAAGATCTGGCGAGAGCGCTTCGGTACCAAGTTGGTCGGAGGCAATGGCTATGGCCTCACCGAAGCTTGCGTGGTCACCTCCCTGGCGGCCGGCGAATACGCGGCGCCCGGCTCATCCGGCAAGCGAATCCCGGACTTCGACGTGCGCATCGTCGACGACAACGATCAGGAACTGCCGGCCAACACCCCCGGCGAGATCGTGGTTCGTCCGCTGCGCCCGGACATCATGTTCCAGGGCTACTGGAACCGCCCGGCGGACACCCTGAAGCTGATGCGCAACATGTGGTTCCACACCGGTGACATCGGCAAGTTCGACGACGACGGTTTCTTCTATTTCGTCGACCGCAAAAAGGACTACCTGCGGCGCCGTGGCGAGAACATCTCCAGCTTCGAAATGGAAGCAGCCTTCGCCGTACACCCGGACCTCGCCGAGGTTGCGGTGCATGCCGTTCCATCCGACAAGGGTGAGGATGACGTCAAGGTGACTGCCGTGCTGCACCAGGAGGCCCGATTGACACCGGAAGAGCTGTTCCACTGGGCGACCGATTCGGTGCCCTACTACGCCCTGCCGCGATATATCGAGTTCCGCCGCAGCCTGCCGAAGAATCCCCAGGGCCGCGTGCTGAAGTACCAGTTGCGCGACGAGGGCAAGACGGCCGATACCTGGGATCTGGAAGACACAGACATCAAGGTCGCAAAAAAATGACCCGCACGCCAGGCTGGCATCCCCAGCCTGGCCCCCCCCCCCACGGAACAAAGGCGCGGCGCCACCCGCACCGGTCGCCTTGTCAATATTCGCGAACCGGAACGTCCGCCGGACGGGAGTTATAGCCGGGCAGGTGCAGCCCACCATCGACGTGGATTGTTTCGCCAGTGACGAAGCGCGACATTTCCGACGCCAGGAACACCACCACCGGCCCGATGTCCTCCTCCGGCTCGCCGCAGCGCCCCAGCGGTCGCATGGCCGCGGAGCGCTCGGCGAAGCCCGGGTTCTCTGCAGCCAACTTGTGGAAGGTCGCGCCCATGGCAGTTGGCGCGATCGCGTTCACGCGAATGTTGAAACGCCCCCACTCCGAGGCAGCACTGCGGGTCAGGCCGACGACGCCCGACTTGGCCGCGTTGTAGTCGCCATGCAACCAGGCCCCGACCTCGGTGTCGATGGAATAGAAGTTGATGATTTTGCCACCTCCACGCACGCGCATATGCGGCAGGGCGGCCTTCATCGACCACCAGGCGGCCCACAGAGTGGAGTCCAGGGTGCGGGCCAGCATCTCGTCGGTCTTATCCTCCAACAGCACGTTGGGTGTGGGAGCGAAGGCATTGTTGACCAGGATGTCCAGGCCGCCGAACCGCTCGACGGCCACCTGGATGGCCGCCTCGACATCCACCTTGCGGGTAACGTCGGTCTTGACGAACAGGGCCCGGGCTCCCAGTGCCTGCAACTCCTGCTCCACGGCCCTGCCGCTGATCTCGTCGAGCTCGGCGACCAGCACTGCGGCACCGGCCTTAGCAAAACTCAGCGCCACCCCTCGCCCGATTCCACCGCCAGCACCGGTGATCAGCGCCACTTGCTCTTGCAACAGCTTCATAGCGAATTCCTTCTTGTTTTTTGGTGAACATTTTTACATATAGTGTTCAAATATACTGCAATCCTTAGCGACAAGCACCTGCGAAAACAGCAAAAGGAAACCACGATGACCAGCATGTTCCGGCGCCGGGTGGAAATAGTTTCGACGATACAGGATGCCACTAGAGAGGTACGCGCGAGCCTGGAGGACGACTTCCACCACTTCCGCGTCTGGCTGCGCCACCGCGACGGTATCGTGAGCGAGATCGGCGGCGAGGCCGTGCGCTATCCCTACTCCGCCTGCCCGCAGGCCGCCGAACAACTGGAGCGGCTGATCGGCATGCCGCTCAGCCAGATAGCCCACTCAGTGACCCGGCAGACAGATGCCCAGCACCAATGCACGCATCTGCTCGACCTGGCTGGCCTGGCCATCGCCAACGCCGCTCGAGGGGCGTCCCGGCGTCGGTACGACATTCAGGTTCCAGACCGCATCGACGAGCGCACCAACCCGGTCCTGCTACGCGACGGCGCCCCCCTGCTTAGCTGGGACGTGCATGGCTCGACCATTGAGGGACCACCGCCCTACTGCGGGGTCAATCTCCGTGAAGGAATGGCTCGCTGGGCGTTCAACAATCTGTCCGAGGAGGAAGCGGAAGCTGCACTGCTGCTACGCCGCTGCACACAGATCTCGCTGGGTCGCATGAACAACCTGGATGCTCAGGTGCATGCCTCCAGCACTGGCCGCTGCTACAGCCAGCAACCGGCACGGGCCACACAAGCGCTGCGGATCAAGGGTTCCACCTGGGACTTCAGCGAAGCGGCGTCAGCGCTGTGCATGGACGACCAGAACTGGCTAGCCGGGAAAGAGGAGGCCCGCCCCTCCTGACGAGGGGCAGGCCAAGGCCATCAGAGGAACACGGCGAGGTTAGGCGTCCCCAGCACAGCCTGATCGAGGATGACCTCACGGCGCGCCAGCTTGAAGCCTTCTTCGGTCAGGCGTAGCACATCCCGGCGCTCACCACTGATGATGTCGACATGGTGGTCCTTGAAGCGGTTACGGGTCAGCAGCAGATAGCTGGTCACCACGAACTCGTCGCCCTTCTCCGTCTCTTCAACGAACACGTTGGTTACCAGGCGACGGGTACGGGAGGGTGGGTCTTCCGCCCAGGCGCTCTTGCCGGACAGGCGCAGGATCCGTCCCATGATCGAGCGGTAGTCGTCGTGGTAGTGCTGTACGCTGCGCACGATAGTGGTGGACAGCTCGGACTGCAGACGGGTATGCCGCAGAGGCACGGTGTAGACCAGGTCGGTGGCCAGGCGCGCGGCCCATTCCTGCAGGCGAATCTGGTCCAGCAACGTCGCCTCCTCGTAAAGGAAGGTCACTACCTGGTTATAGATCTCGGTACCGACCGGGACACGCTTGATGCCAACCGGCGATCCAGGCTGAATCTGGTCGGCGCCACGTTCTTGTACTTGGGCCATGAGTAACTCCTGAAATTGTTGTTGTGCCTGGAGCGACGATCAGTCTTCCGCCGTCATCAGCTCGTGCCAGTACTGCCACCAATGCCACTGGGTGTCGTCCTTGGTGAAACCCTCGTTGACGATACCCGGCCCCGGCCAACCCTCGGGAGCGCCGGTCTCGTAACATGCCTGGTATTTCAAGGTCATCTGGCGGCCCATCGCTCCCTTGGCGGCCAGCGTCATATGCGGCCAGGTATCGGAGTCGTCCTGCTCGACCATGCCGGAGGTGCCGAACAGTTGGATGGTCTGCTTCAGCATCTTCTCGCGCAACTCGGCCGGCGCATCCTTCTCGGCGAAGATCCAGTTGACGAACTCGAGCTTGTCCGGCCCCTGGGGCACGTAGGCGTGCATGGTCATGGAGCCGACCACCGAACCATCGGGCTGTGGAATATAGACAAAACCGAAAAGAATGTTCGGGAACATTCCACCCACTTGCGGCGGCATGCTGGTCAGCACCTTGAGCTGGTCCTCGCTCAGGTTGCGAGACAGCTGCTCGACCATGTCGCGGGTCATTCCAGCCGGCGGCAGCGCGTTCAGCTTCTCCTGCACGGACAGCTCCGCCGGATCGAGGCCAGTCAGACGCTTGATCTTGCGTGCGAGGTCGATGCAGCGCAGGGCGTGACCATGCGGCGAGCTAATCTCCACGCCGATCATCTCGGGGCTGAGATCTGCCCCCTCACCTTCCCCCTGGCCTTTCTTCGCGTAGTTGCCCACTTCGCCCAGCCAACGGTGCAGTGTCAGGGTGTGGAAACCATCGGCGGCCGACTGCTCGCCGGCAGTCTTCCAGTTGGCGTTGACGATGAAGCGCTGTGGCGGACCGAGCACCTCCATACCCTTGTCAGAGCGGCAGAACAGCATGTCGTAGTACCACTTGGCATCGCCGAGGAACTCCTCGAACGACGGACCGTCGACATTCCAGGTAGCGAAGACCAGGCCACCGTAGAGGGTTACCCGGGCTTTTTTCAGGCCCAACTCCTCTTTCGACAGCATCTTGCCGTGCATGCATTCTCGCTCGACCGGCGAGCCGATGAAGTCGCCATTGGGACGGAAGGCCCAGCCGTGGTAGATGCATTTGTGGATCTGTGTGTTACCACAGTCGGCCGTGCTGATACGCATACCACGGTGCGGGCAGACGTTGAGGTTCACATAGACTTCGCCGTCCTTGCCCCGGGCAACGATCACCGAATCGGAGCCCATGTCACGGACCACAAAGTCTCCGGAATTGGGGATCTCGGACTCGTGCCCGAGGAAGACCCAGATCTTGCCAAAGATTTTTTCCATCTCCAGCTCATAGATCTCACGGTCCGACAACACGCGCATCTGCACTTCACGGGTATCGGGGTAGATGAGATCGGAAACCTTGGTTCCGTCGGACAATACAGGGCTTGTTCTTGTTAGCATGATTGCCTCCTGTTCAGGGCGCTACGGCGAATTTAAGCCGGAGCAAATATAAGACACTTTTTATAAAAATGTACATAGAAATCGCCACTCGGAAAGTGAGTGAATCCTTCCACCCACCCCTGGCATACCCGCTACCATCGACCTCTCATGCCCGGGCCGGGTGATTCGGGCATATCAGGTAACAACTTGCCCGGCGCTGCCGACGCGAGTGCTCAGCACTCCGATGCCATCCACCTCCAACTCGACCAGGTCACCCGGCCGCAGATAGCGCAGTTGCTCCAGACCGCAACCATTGCCCACCGTGCCGGAGCCGAGGAATTCGCCGGGATAGAGGGTTTCTGAACGCGAGATGTGGGCGATCACATCCTCGAAGGACCAACGCATGTCGCGGGTGTTGCCCCGCCCCCACTCCTCGCCGTTGACCCGCGCGACCATGTTCAGGTCATAGGGATCGCCCAACTCGTCGGCCGTCACCAGGCATGGCCCCATGATGTTCGCCGTGTCGAAGTCCTTGCTCTTGGCCGGGCCAAGCATGCCGGGCATCTCCGCCGCCTGCGCATCGCGCGCGCTCATGTCGTTAAAGATGGTGTAGCCGACGATATGCGAACGGGCCGCATCACGGCTGATGTCCTTGCCGCGTCTGCCGATGTAGCAGCCGAACTCCAGTTCGAAGTCCAGCGCTTTGCTGAAGCCAGGCCACTGAAACTCGTCGTCGATTCCGATGACCGCGAAGCGGTTGCACTTGTAGTAGATGGGCTGCCGATTGAAGGTCTCGATGACCCGCTCGTCGGCGCGCGTATTCATCGCCTTGAGGGTCGCCTCCGGGTCCGGCGTGCGCAGTGCCCGGGCGCGACGTGCGGCGGCGAAGCTCTGCCGCAGGTGCAGCTCGAAGCAGGAGCAGTCGCGCATCTGCGGCGGCGGCTGGATCGGTGCGCGCAGCTTCACCAGGGCGCGCTCGCGCACCGCCAGGGCGGGCGCCCGCTCCACCAGCGAGCGGGCCAGCGCCAGACCGTCCTCGCCCGCCTCGACCAGCGCCAGCACGCTGCTCAGTTCCGGACATTCACGCCCCTGCACCACCCGATAGGCCGCCTGCAGGTCGAGAACGACCTGATCGTTCTCCAGAAGCACCCCAGCACGCTCGAAGCCGCTGCCATCGGTAAAGGTCACCAGTCTCATGGTTCTTGTACTCCAGTCGAGTGCCAGCAGTTTAAAGTGGGCGTCATACCCGGCCACTCACGGGCAGGCAGGCGCCGGTGATGGGTGCGGCGTCGTCCGAAAGCAGGAAGGCGATGACCCGGGCCAGGGCCTCCGGCGTGACCCAACGGCCAGCATCGGCATCCGGCATATCGGCTCGGTTTGCCGGGGTATCGATAATGCTCGGCAGCACGGCGTTGACGGTGACGCCACGGTCCTTCAGCTCCTCGGCCAAGGCTTCGGTCAGGCGAGCCACGCCGGACTTCGAGGCGGCATAAGCGCCCATGCCCAGCCCTGCCTTCAGCGAGGCCAGCGCGCCGACGTTCACGATTCGCCCCGCCGGCGCTTCGAGCAAATGGCTCAGAGCCGCTTGGCTGCTAACCAGCGCGGTACGCAGGTTGATCTGGTACAGGCGGTCCCAGGTTTCCAGGCTGCCGCCCTCCAGGGTCTCCCAGGCGAAGCCGCCGGCCACGTTGACCAGCCCGTCGATCCGCCCGAAATGCCCGACCACCTTGGCCACGGCCGCCTGCGCCGACTCGGTGGAAGTCAGGTCGACGCCTCCCAACGGAAGCAACCCAGGGGCCTCACCTAGGCTGGCAGACGCTTCGGCGCGGTCGAGCAGGGCGATCTGCGCACCGCGCTCCAGCAGCAGGCGACCCAAGGCACTACCCAGAGCGCCGGAACCGCCAGTGACTATGATTGTCTTGTCTTGCAAAGGCAGGGACATGGCAAAAGGATCCTCTTGTTGTTTACCGCGAGCCTGATTGTGCGTGCTCGTATCGCCGCCAATATATGACACTTTTCAAAAATATGTACAATTGTTAAAGTCATCGGCATCCCAAGCCAGCGCACCCGCAGGTTCCGCGAATGCCCAGAAAACTGCCCGCCCTCAACGCCGACAACCGTGCCTTCTGGCAGGGCGGCGAGCACGGCCAACTGCTGATCCACAAGTGCAACGGCTGCACGCGCTTCTTCCACCCGCCCGGCCCGATCTGTCCGCGCTGCGCGAGCCTCGATGTGGCGCCGTGCGCGGTCTCCGGAAAGGGCAAAGTGCTGAGCTATACCCTCAACTACCAGCAATGGAGCAGCGACCTGGAAGTGCCCTACGTGGTCGCAATCATCGAGCTGGCCGAGCAGGAGGGCCTGCGCTTCGTCAGCAACGTCGTCGGTATGGATCCACAGCGGGTGTATATCGACATGCCGGTACGGGTCAGCTTCCTGAACGTCGAGGACGTCTGGCTACCCTTGTTCGAGAAGGATCAATGATGATTGAGCAGCGCTACGAGAAAGATGTCGCCATCACCGGCATCGGCCAGTCCGAGGTAGCCCGGCCATCCAGCAAATCAGCCATGCGCCTGACCCTCGATGCCTGCTTGGAAGCCATCGCCGACGCCGGCCTGGAGCGCCACGACATCGATGGCGTGGCCTGCTGGCCGGGGGACAACAACAACGGCGACCCCTTCTCCCCGGTCGGCCCCAGCGCCCTGAAAAGCGCCCTGGGCCTGAACCTCAACTGGTTCGGCGCCGGCTACGAGGGTCCCGGTCCACTGGCCGGCATGATCAATGGTGCCATGGCCATCGCCGCCGGCCTGTGCCGGCACGTCCTGGTTTTCCGCACCATTACCGAAGCCTCGGCGCGCCTGCACAACAAACAGGCTGGTGCCCTGAGCAACAAGACCCAAGGGCGCGACAGCAGCTATGCCTGGCAGTGGTTCACGCCCTTCAATGTGCTCTCCGGCATCAACCTGATGGCGCTGTACGCACAGCGTCATTTCCACGAATACGGCACCCGGCCCGAACAGCTCGCGCAGATCGCACTGACCTGTCGGCAGAACGCCATGCGCAACCCCAAGGCCATCTACCGCACCCCCATGTCGCTGGACGACTACATGCAGTCGCGGATGATTTCCACGCCGCTGCGCATGTTCGACTGCGACGTGCATTGCGACGCCTCCACCGCTATCGTCCTGTCGCGCCGCGATGCCGCGTGCGATGGCCGCCACGCACCGATCCGCATAGAGGCGATAGGAGCCGCGTTGAACCAACCGTGGTCCTGGGATCAGATATCCCTTACCGGGATGGCGGCCTTCGACGTTGGCCGGATGATGTGGCAGCGGACCGACTACACCCCGGACGACGTCGACTCGGCACAACTCTACGACGGCTTCTCGATCCTGACCATGATCTGGCTGGAGGCGCTGGGCCTTTGCCCGGTGGGCGAGAGCGGCGCCTTTGTCGAAGGCGGCCAGCGCATCGCCTTGAACGGCAAACTGCCGATCAACACCAACGGCGGCCAGTTGTCCGGTGGCCGCACCCACGGCCTGGGCTACGTCCACGAGGCGTGCTTGCAGCTATGGGGACGTGCCCAAGGGCGTCAGACCAAAGAGAATCGTGTATCCGTGGTTGCCGCTGGCGGTGGACCGCTGGGCGGCAGCCTACTGCTGGTTCGGGAGTGACCCATACTCGGCCTGCGTCAAAACAGGACGTCGGCCAACTCGGAGCAGAACTCGGTGAGTGCGCCCGCCAGCTCCTTGATGCCTTCGTCATCGCGCTGGCCACGAAACATCACGGCTGAAACGGTGTAGTCGATTGCCCCCTCGGGGGAATAGACAGGTGCAGCAACGGCCAGGATGCCGACCGAGAAATAACCATCGTCAATCGCCCAACCCCGCTCAGCGGCCAGTCGCACTTCCTCGCGGTAGGTCTCTATGGGGAGTGGGCGCGCCCAGCGAATCTTCTCGTAGATGGCCTCGAACTCCGAGGCATCCAGGTCCAGCTGCGTTGAGAACAAGCGCCCGCTGGCCCCCATCAGCATGGGAAAGCGCTGCCCCTCGGCCATGTCGATGCGGACATCAGTAGGACTGGCCGCCGAACTGACAATGACGATGCGGTCCGCCCCCATGCGCCGCCACAAGGTGATGGTCACCCTCATGCGCGCCGCGAACTCCTGCAGCAGCGGTTTGACCAGTTGCACACGCTGCCCTTGGGTGACCAACTGCCCCACCAGGCGGGCTAGTCCCAGCCCCGCCGAATAGCGCTTCGACATCGGATTGAAATCGACGACATCCTCCATCACCAAGGTGCGCAGAATGTTGAAACAGGTGCTGGGGTTGATCGACAGCAACCGGGCGATGTCCACCGAACGTTCCGGCGCCCCGGCCTGGCTCAAGTGACGAAGGATGCGGATCGCGTTGACGACCGGTTTTACAGTGACCGCCCCCATTGCCTTGCGATCACCGTCGGCTTCCACGGTCTCTGAAGTATCCATGCGCTTATTCTCGGTTGGCTTGACTCTGCAATTCTATACCGAGAACACAAAGCCCCTGCAAATTTAATATAGAGATTAATTGACCTCAGATCTGCTCCATCGGTGCCTGGTAGATGTAGCGCTTGATCTCCCGCCGCACGTCGCGGAATCGCATCAGGGCCACCTCCTGAACTTCGTCATTCTGGGTCAGTCGCCCGCACTGGCGCAGGTAATCCAGCCACGACTCGACGATGAAGCGCTCAACATAGTGGTCGGTCTCGGCCAGATCGCGATACAACCGCCAGTTCTGCGCACCGTTACGCCGCCGCGCCAGGCCTACGGCATATACGGTACGAAGAAAAGCCTCACGCTCGGCGACCTCCACCCGGTAACTGACTTCGATGCAGACGGGCCCGTCGTCGTGGGCGACCTCCCCGGCCAGCACCAGCTTGTCGGTCTGCTGCGCGTCGGCGAAATCCGCCTCCCGGCCCATGGCGATCTCTCCGCGGCGCGTCAGGAACAACCCGAGCAGGATGCTCGACGCCGACAGCAGCAGGCTGTTGTCCAGTCCCAGGTACTGCGCCAAAACGCCCCACAGGGCGCCACCCAGGGCCATCGAGCCCATCAGCACCAACAGGTACACCGAGGCGACGCGAGCGCGCACCCAGTTCGCGGCGTAGGTCTGCACCACAGTGGAGATGGTTGCGTTCACCGCCATCCAACCCATGCCGGCCAGCACCAGCATGGCGCAGACCACCGCCTGGCTGTGCGACAGCGCCGCCGCCAGGGTTGCCGCAGCGAAGGCAAAGGCGCCGACGACAATCAGCCGGCGCAGAGGGAAACGGCTATAGACGCTGGTTAGCCCGAGCGCGGCCAGCACCGCACCGGCCCCCAAAAAGGCCATCAGCAAGCCGTAGCCACCAGCGTCCATGCCCAGTTCTTCCTTGGCCACCAGCGGCAACAGCGCCCACAGCGCACTGGCGCAGCTGGTGAAGACGAATACCTGCTTGAGCGCGCTGGACAGCACTGCAGAATGGCGGATGTAGCGCAAGCCGCTGCGCATACCGCCAGCCAGGGTTTCCGGTGGAAGAGCGTCGGCGTGGGCACGGGCCGGCAGGCGGAAGATGAAGACCAGTACAGCAACCATGCACAGGGCGATTACCAGGAACACGGCGGCGCTGCTCCACCATACGATCAACGCCCCGGCCAGGGCCGGTCCCAAGGCACGAGTGGCGTTGATCGAAATGCCACTGAGGGAAATCGCCGCCGGCACTTGCTCACGCGGCAGGACACCAACCACCGTCACCATCCAGGCCGCCATCCCCAAGGCGCTACCGGTGCCCAGGACGAAGGTGCACAGCAGCAGTGACCAGGCTTCCAGTCCTCCCCCCCAGTCCAGCAGGCACAGCACCACGGCCGCTCCCAGGATGATCGACTGAGTAAACAGCAGCAGGCGGCGAGGGTCCATTCGGTCGGCGAGCACACCGCCCGGTAGACCGAACAGGAAGACGGGCAGAGTGATCGCCGTCTGTACCAGGGAGACCATCAGCGGCGACGCCGACAGCAGTGTCATGATCCAGGCTGCCCCGACCGTCTGCATCCAGATTGCCAGGTTGGCGACGGCGCAGGCGAGCCACAGTCCGACGAACAATCCATGACGTAGCGGCGCCCAGAACGCAGAGAGCTCCGTATCAGCCAGCGGCTCCCCAGAGGGGGCGGAGGAGGTCTGTCTGTCCATGCTCATTCGCCGTCGGGCCGTCCCAGCCGCCCGACGCTGCGCGCAGCATTCAGGACGCGCTGGGGACCGATCCGGTTGTGCAGCGTGCCGAGCCCCTCGATGCGCGCCTCGACTAGGTCCCCCGGTACCAGGAAGCGTCCGTCCTCCAGCCCCACGCCATGAGTCGAGCCGGTGAACACCAGATCCCCTGGACGCAGACTGATGCGTGCATCGAGAAAATTGAGAAGTTCGTCGATCGGGAAGATCATCTGCCGAGTGTTGTCCTGCTGACGCAGCTCACCGTTGACGCTCAAGCTCACCTCCAGCTCCGGCTGCCCGGAGCCGCCAAGCTCGTCGAGCGTGACGATCCAAGGCCCGACCGGCGTGGTACGGTCCATGGCCTTCTGGGTCAACAGGTCGAGGCGGCCGATGCGCCGTCCCGCGTCCCGCGCACTGATGTCGTTGCCGACCGTGTAGCCGAGCAAGCAGGCGCTGGCCCGGGGCTCGTCACATAGCGGTCGGGCGACCACGGCGACCAGCTCGACTTCGTAGTCGAGCTGCCCGGTAAGGGGCGGATAGGCGATCTCGTCGTGCGCACCGACCAAGGCAGAATCCGGCTTCAGGTAAGCGAGCGGATGGGCTGGCGGTGAACTGCCCAGGCGCTCCAGGTGGCTGCGATAGTTCAGCCCCACACCGAAGGCCCGCGCCCCCGGCTGCAGGGGCGGCAGCAGACGGCAGTCCGACAGCGCAAGGGGCGCCTTGTCGAGACCAAGGTCGGCAGCCAGTCCCAGCCCCACAACCGGTGCCCAGGCCTCGAACGGTGCGCGAATACGATGCAAACGACAGAAGTCGGAATCGAGCAGCGCCCAGAACGCCTCGCCACCCGACTCGACCCTCGCCAGACGCATGCTCAGCGCTTCTTGCCTGCTAGATACTCGGCGTCCAGCACTTCCTCGGGCGTGCGCACGCTCGGCCCGAGGATCGGCCCGACTATCTCGTGGCCCCACAGGCTCAGAGTCTCAGGGTTGAGCTCATAGGGGTCGCCCTGCCATGGCTCGATCTCGGCGATGGTTTCGAAGGCGAAGCCGGAGGGGTTGAAGTGATAGAAGGAAAGATGCGGATCCTGACTGTGCTGGCCGAGGGTCATCATCATCGGCAGCTCACGCTTGCGTACGATGTCATAGGTCTCGCCGACGTCGCGCACGCTGCGCACAAACAGGCCGACATGCTGAACCCCCATGCGCCCCGGCCCATGCCCATAGGCAATGTCGTGACTGGTATGGTTGTTCAGCTTGGCCCGAAAGAAGCCGGTGCGCCCCTTGCCCGCTCCCGCGCCATACCAATGGAACCCCATCACATTGAGGAGGAAATGTTCCAGTTCTGGAGTGTACTCCGGAGTGATCACCACCACATGCCCGGCCCCGCGCTCGTCGGCCAGAAAGCCAGTATGCGGACGACCAGGAATGAACGAACGCGGCGTCCATTTCTGCGCGTAGAACAGCTCGTACTGGTAGCCCACTGGGTCGCGGAAGCGCACCACCTCACGTACCCCACGCAACTCGCAGAAGGCAGCATCGCCACGAGTGAACTCGACGCCTGCGGCCTCGAGCCGCCTCAGGCCATCCTCGAACGCCATGCGTCCGAGCGCCTCCCAGCCGATGTAGGCCAGGCGGTCGACCTTGCCGGGGTGGAAGGCGAAACGATGGCGGCGGTCGTCGATGCGAAAATACAGCGATTGCGGATCACTCTCCGGCGACTTGCCGATGCCGAAGCCCATGACCTGCGGGCCATACTCACGCCAGGCGTCGAGGTTCGCGGTCTCGAATCCCATATAACCGATGCCGATGATATCCATGATTTCACCTTATTGTTCGAATACCGTAGGAGTGGTGGCTGCGGAGGCTAGATGGCCAGGAGACCACCATCGATGACGAAATCGGAGCCGGTAACAAAAGAAGCCTCGCTGGACGCCAGGAACAGCGCCAGAGCGACCACTTCCTCGGGCTCCCCCGGGCGATCCATCAGTACGCCGTCGAGCAGAGCGGCCCGTGCCACCGGGTTTTCCAGGAACTCCGCGGTGCCAGGAGTGGCGATGAAACCAGGGCTGAGACTGACGGCACGGATACCGAGTGGAGCCCCTTCCACCGCCAGTTGGCGGGTGAAAGAAACCACCGCCCCTTTGGCAGCGGCATGCGCAGAGATGCCGGCCACCTTGGAACCGCCCCAGGCCGCCGTGGACGAGACGTTGATGATCACTCCGCGTCGCTCGGCCAGATGATCCCAGGCGTATTTGGTCGTGTAGAAGAGCAAATCGACTTCGTTACGAATGGTGTAGTGCCAGTCCTCGATGGAAAACTCGCTGACTTTGCCAAAACGCGCAGCCGAAGCATTGTTGTAGAGGATGTCGATAGCGCCATGTTCGGTCACTGCCGCCTCAACCCAGGCCCTGGCCTGCTCGTGGTCGCCGAGATCGACCGGCGCCTGACCGTACAAACGCAGTCCTTCTGCGTGCAACAGGGCAGCGGTTTCCCCATGCGCGACGGCATTCACGTCGCAGCCCACCACAATCGCTCCTTCACGGGCGAAGCGCAATGCTGCTGCCCTGCCCTGACCACCGCCGGTCCCGGTAATCAGAGCAACCTTACCTTCAAGACGCCCCGTCATTGCACCCTCCACTTCTTGTTCTTATTCATCCAGGCCTCACGACAACGCCCCTGCTATTCACCCTCTGGCTTGATCTCCTCGAGCCAGATCGCCTCGGCCGGACAAGCCTCAGCCCCCTCGCGCGCTTCCTCTTCGAGCTCCGGGGGAACGACCTTGCTATCCACATAAACCAAACCATCGGCATCCAGCTTGTAGACGCTTGGGCAGATCGCGGCACAAAGCCCGTAGCCGCAGCAGCGACTGCGATCGACCACAACCTCGAATCGAGCCTTGTCAGAATTCATCTTATTCTCCTCATCTAGGCAGGCAGAAAAATAATGAACACTTTTCGAGTGTTTGTAAATAATCCACTGAGCACAGCTCAATAAAAATCAAAAAATTGCTTATTAATCATATATTTAAAACTGCAAGAACCCCCTTCACCGCAATGCTACAGCTCGCACAGAAGGACAGAACCAGCCAGATAATCAAATTTATATGATCATTAATTTATTTTTTGTATAAGTATTTCGAGATGTGAGCAATGACACCGACTGGACCTACGCTGAGGGTGCAGATCAACCCTGGAAACGAAAGCGGCTCACCGCCAGATTCAATTCCTCGGACAACTCACGCAGAGAAATCACTGCGCTAGAGACCCGGTGAGCAATCGCATCCCCCTCTCCCGCCATTCGCGCGATGCGCTCGACGTTCGAGGCGATATCTCGCCCACCTTCGCTCTGCACCCGCACCGCATCAGCAATCTGGTCCACTCCACGGGTCGAGTCTCCCACTAACTCTGCCGCCTGCTGCAGAGTGCTCTCCAGCTCAACCAGCAACCTGCCACTGTCTTCCAGTGCCACAGATCCAGCGCGCAAGGCTTCATCCACCACCTCAGACTGCCCCTCCAACTTTGCGGTCAACTCGTTGATGGAGTTGGCGGCCAGCGCAGAGCGCTGAGCAAGGTTGCGCACTTCGTCGGCAACCACGCTGAACCCCCGCCCGCTCTCGCCAGCCCTAGCTGCCTCGATCGCGGCATTGAGCGCCAGCAGGTTAGTCTGCGCAGAGAGGTCCTTGACCTGAGTAATGCTTGCTGTAATAGCCGTGGTACTTTCGACGAAATCGCCCACCGAGCCCCGAATGGCGGAGAACGCGTGACGCACACTGTCGATCTTTTCGAGCAAGTGCGACAGGGCCAGATGCCCGCCCTCCGCTCCATGCAAGCTGGCCTCAGCCGAGCTGCGCAGGTTCTCGGCATGACTGGAAATCGCAGCGATGCCGTCGCTCATCTGCTCAATGGTCATCGAAACCGCTCCCACAGCTCCGGCCTGCGCCGTGGAACTCTCGGCCACCCGTGCCGAGGCCCCCACCAACTCCTCAGCCGAGGCGCCGACGGAAGCCGCCACACTTGCGACCTGGCGCATGGCCTGCTGAAAGCTGTCGATCAGTTCGTTGAAGGCCTGCGCCGTGTGAGCGATTTCGTCGCGACCGATAACTCGCACACGCCGGGTTAAGTCGCCGTCGCGCAACCTGATCGACGCCTGCTCGATCTCCCGGATGGAGCGAACGATCTGACCGCGTAGCAACAGACTGACAAGCAGCGCCAAGGTGCTGGCCGTCAGCAGCACGCCAATCAGCATCTTCGACACTTGCCGCTGCATGGTGCCAGCCTCAGCGAAAGCGCCGGAGGTAAGCTCTGCCTGCAGGCCCAACAGACGGTTGAACTGGCCTTGCAAACCGTTGTATTCGGCGCGTACACGACCGAGCAGCGATGCCGCTTGCAGCTGGTCGCCCAACGCAGTGCGCTTGAAATCGGAGAGCCCCTCGCCAACGACGCCAGCCTGCTCCTCCACCGCACGGTAAAGAGCCTTCTCCTCCTCTCCCAGCCCTGTCTCGCGCGCAAGCCTGTCCAGCCCGGCACGCATGTCGTCGACACTGGCTTGCATATCTTCGAGATAAGACTCCAGCTCCTCGGCGGAGGTCGAGCCATTCGATTCGAGAATTCGCGCAACCGTGGCATAGGCGCCGACCATAGCAGCCTGCGAGGCGGCGGAGGTTTCAAGTACCTGACGGTACTGCTGGAAACGCAACTGGTCGATCTCTTCGATCACCGCCTGCTGCCTGGCCAATCCCCGGTAGGCCATACCCGAGACGATCAGCAGCGCGAGCACGAACAGCCCTGGCAGCACGAGTAGCTTGGCGCCAATGGAGAGTCTTTTCAGGAATAGCATGATGCTCACCGTTCTTGTTGTTATGGGACATGACTAGACAGGACACCCGTCTCGCCATACTATTTATACATTATTCAGATTTATGTTCAGATCATCAATCGGCAATATCCGCGCATCTCTCCACAGCTTGGCCCCACAAAACCAATAAAGGACGCCAGACCATGCCTTCCTCCCAAAATGAAGCGGCAATCGACTTCAGTGAGTTCCGCCGCGGATGGCGAATCCTCTTGCTCTCCGTAGTCGGCGTTGCCATTAGTATCAACGCGGCCCTGCTCTACGGCTTTGGTACCCTGGTTGTGCCACTGGAACAGGCGTTCGGCTGGAACAAGAGCGAATTGCAGGCAGCGATCACATTCCTGTTCGGCGGCGCGGTGGTTTCTCTGCAGCTGGTCGGATGGTTCAACCTGCGTTTTGGCATGAAGCGCATGACAGTCATTTCGCTGGTCCTGCTCTCGCTGGGCTACCTGGGCACCACCCAGCTTAGTGGCTCGGTCTGGTCGCTCTACCTGGCCTTTGCCATCCTGCCATTGATCGGTATGGGCGCGTTGGCGGTGACCTGGACCCAGTTACTCAGCCTCTGGTACGACCGTAATCGCGGACTAGCCCTTGCCATCGGCCTGTCCGGTACCGGTCTGACCGCCGCGATCATCCCGAGACTGATGTCCTGGGGCATCGAGCAGTGGGACTGGCGCGCCGCCTTCATCATCCTCGCCCTGCTCAACCTGCTGGTACTGCTACCGCTGACCCTGCTGTGGTTCAAGCTCGCCGGCAGCGCCGACAAGCATGGCCAGGACGACGCCAGCGCACTGCTGGAACTACCCGGTCTGAGCTTTCGCGAGGGGATGAGCTCAACCAAATTCTGGACATGCAACCTGGCCCTGGCGCTGGTGATTTCTTCGATCGTCGGCATGGTCACCAGCACCGTGCCCATGTTGCAGGCCAGGGGGCTTTCGGCCGCCGAGGCCAATCAGATTTTCAGCGGATTTGGCATCGCGCTGATCTTCGGTCGTATGCTCATCGGTTACCTACTCGACCGTCTCTGGCCACCAGCAGTGGCGGCCTTCAGCTTGGCCCTGCCGGCCATCGGCTGCCTTATCTATCTCGGCAGCACCATCGAATTCGGCCCATTGTTGCTGGCCGCTGTTCTGGTCGGCTTCGGCGCCGGTGCCGAGTTCGACATCGCGGCCTTCCTGGTCGCCCGTTATTTCGGCCTGCGTGAGTATGGCCGCCTGTTCGGTGTGCACCAGGGTCTGAACACCGTGGCTTCAGCCATCGCACCGCTGCTGTTCGCCCTCCTGCTCAGCCGTACCGGCACCTACTCGGCAATGCTGGTGTACTGCCTCGCCTGCAGTCTTGTCGGCCCCCTGTTGTTGCTTACCCTGGGTCGCGTCCCACGCTTCGCCTCCACACCGTTCGCTGCCCATTCCTGACCTGACTCCCTAGGAGAAGACCATGCCCACACTGACCTTCATTGAGCACAACGGTACCGAGCACAAGGTGTCTGCAGACATTGGCCAATCGGTGATGCAGGCCGCCACCTTCGCCTCCGTTCCCGGCATCCCTGCCGACTGCGGCGGAGCCTGTGCGTGCGCCACCTGCCACGCCTACGTCGACGAGGGGTGGCTGGCGCGCCTCCCGGCTCCCGACAGCACCGAAAACGACATGCTCGACTGTGCCTTCGAGCGCCGCGATACCAGCCGCCTGACCTGCCAGGTGTTCATGACCGAAGAGCTCGACGGCCTGGTGCTGCACCTGCCCGCGTCGCAATTCTGAAGAAGAGGTTCCCATGTCACTCGCCTCAGTAGTCATCGTCGGTGCTGGCCAAGCCGGCTTCCAGGTTGCAGCCTCACTGCGCCAGGAGGGATACGACGGAAGCATCACCCTGATCGGCGACGAGCCCGGCCTGCCCTACCAGCGCCCACCGCTGTCCAAGGCCTACCTGCTCGGTAAGATCAACGAGAACGCCCTGCTGTTCCGTCCAACCGAGTTCTTCACCACCCAACGCATCGAGCTGATCCACGACCAGGCGACGGCCATCGACCGGCAGAACCGCCGAGTCCTGCTCGCCTCCGGCGAGGCGGCCGTCTACGATCACTTGGTATTAGCCACCGGCGCACACAACCGTCCGCTGCCAGTACCCGGTGCCGAGTTGCAGGGCGTATTTGGCGTCAAGACCAAGCAGGATGCCGATGCCCTCGCCCCCCTGGTGAAGGAGGTACGCAACGTGGTGGTGGTCGGCGCCGGCTTCATCGGCCTGGAATTCGCCGCGGTCGCCGCCGAATTGGGCGCCAGTGTGCACGTGCTGGAGCTCGGCGATCGGCCGATGGCGCGTGCTGTGTCGACGGAGATGTCCCAACTGTTCCGCCAGGCGCACGAGGCCTGGGGGGTGAAGTTTGACTTCCGCCAGGGTCTGACCCGCATCGAAGGTGACAATGGCAAGGTAAGCGCGGTGGAAACCTCGGACGGCCGCAAACTACCGGCCGACCTGGTGGTCTTTGGCATCGGCGTGATCCCCAACACCCAACTAGCTAACGAAGCGGGCCTAGCCATCGAGAACGGCATTCGTGTGGACGCCAACCTGCTGAGTTCCGACCCGCACATCTCCGCTATCGGCGACGTCGCCTGCTTCCCCTGCCTGCAGAATGGCGAGCGTCCGACCCGCCTCGAATCCGTGCAGAACGCCGCCGACCAGGCACGTAACGTGGCCGCCCGCTTGCTCGGCAAACCGGCCCCGTACAGTGCGCTGCCCTGGTTCTGGACCGACCAAGGCAACCTCAAGCTGCAGATCGCCGGACTTTCCACCAGCTACGACAGCACCGTCACCCTCGGCTCACCGGAGACCCACCAGCTCTCCGTTCTGTGCTTCCGCAACGACCAGTTGATCGCGGTGGAGTCCTGCAACCGCCCAGGGGATCACATGGCTGCGCGCAAGATCCTCTCTCGCCCACCCAAGCTGACCGCTGCCGAGGCCGCCGCCGAGGGCTTCGAGCTCAAGGCTTGGGAAGCCGCCAACCGCGACTGACCACCCGAGGCCGCGCCCGCTCTCGGACGCGGCCACCGCCCGGGCGCCGGGCGCCCTGCCCCCTGTCGTTACCCGCCTCGCCAACTCCGGCGCCAACTCCGCGTCCGCACAAGGCGACATGCCATGAACGCCCGCAGCCAATCGCTCCCCACCAGCCTGTCGATCATCTCGATCGTCTGCTTCAATTTCGTCTCCTTCATCAGCAACGGACTGCCGCTGGCCGTGCTGCCCGGCCATGTGCTGAACACCTTGGGTTTCGGCAGCGCGGTGGCCGGACTGGTGATCGGCACGCAATACCTGACGACCCTGCTGTCGCGTCCACTGGCTGGCCAGCTTGCCGACCGCTTTGGCGCCAATCGCACGGTGATGGCGGGGCTGGCCGTGCTGACGAGCAGCGGCCTGCTGACGGCGCTGGCGATCGTCCTTCCGACTTCCCCCTGGGTCAGCCTGGCGCTACTGATAGCCGGGCGGATCCTCCAGGGCCTCTCTTCGGCCCTGATCTCCACCCCCTGCTGCACTTGGGCAATCGGCCTGCACGGCACGGCACGCACTGCGCAGGTCATGTCCTGGAACGGCATCGCCGCCTATGGCGGCACCGCCATTGGCGCACCACTCGGGGTACTGATACGGGATCACCTGGGGCTCGCCGGCATCGGAATCAGCATCACCCTGCTCGGCTTCCTGTCCCTGCTGTTCGCCCAGACTCGTCGCCCCGCACCCTTGCTCTCGGGCGTGCGGCTGCCGTTCCGCAGCGTGTTCCTCGCCGTGCTGCCCAACGGCCTGGCCGTAGCCTGCAGTTCGGTGGGCTTCGGCAGTCTGACTGCCTTCATCGCCCTGTACTTCGACAATCTGGGCTGGGCCAACGCGGCCTACTGCCTGAGCGCCTTCGGCGTCGCCTTCATCTTCGCCAGACTGGCCTCGCCCAGTGCACTATCCCGCTTTGGCGGCTACCCAGTGGTCGCGGCCTGCATGGCGGTGCAGACCCTCGGCCTGCTACTCGTCTGGCTGGCACCCTCGCCCCTGGTGGCGATCCTTGGCTCGGCGCTGACCGGTCTGGGCGTTTCCTGGGTCTATCCGGGGCTGGCGGTGGAAACCCTGGCGCGCACGCCGCAGGCCAATCGCAACTCGGCCCTAAGCACGCTTTCGTTGTTCTTCGACCTAGCGGTGGGGCTGGCTGGCCCGTTGATGGGGTTGGCGGTTTCAGGCTTCGGCCTGGCGCAAGTATTCCTTTGCTCCGCCCTGCTGTCGGCCGTCGGCCTGCTACTGGTGCTGAATCTCCAGCGGCAGCCACGCCGGAGACTGGGGGAATAACGGAACAATTGCCAATGTACTGTCCAATTGTTTCCCAGACAGGCCACTCGGTTGCTCGACGTCAAAAAACTATCTGGTGCCTGGGCGAACGGTAGCTAACCGCCGTACAAACAGAGCGCGACCGTCGTCGCGCCCCACGTTCCCACTCACGCCTTGATGAAGTAACGCACCCACAGCCTGCCGTTCTGGAAACGGTACAGCTCGATGGTCTCTATACCACCGCTGCCGTCGCGGAGTGCATTGCGATGGTGGCAGGCGGCCTCCTCACCGTTGATGATGGTTTCCTTGACCTCCACGCGGAAACGCGGCTGCTGGTTTTCCCACATGCCTTCCAGGATCTGCCACGGGTCGGTCGGCAAGGCACGACCGACGTACTCAATGCTCAGGCCGGCGGGCGACATCTGGCGGTAATGCTCGAAGAACCCCTCCTTGTCACCGTTGTTCCAGCATTCGATCTGGCCATGCAGGAAATGCTCGATGGCTTCTTGCGCACTCATTGATTTCTCCTCTGTTTCCATGGGCGAGTCAGTCCCGCCGGATTTGTGCACACCCGCTTAGGTGGGCTGTTGTTGGGCCACAACCGCCGCTGTCGGCTGCAACCAGAGCAGCATCGACGGGCCGATGATGGAACAGGCCAGGCAGCACAGCAGCACCGCCGAATAATTGCCGTAGGCCTCGTAGAGATAGCCGAAGAACACCGGCATCAGCCCCGAGACGATGGTGATCAGCGCCAGGTGCAGGCCGAAGATCCGCGCGTACTCGCGCAGCCCGAAATAACGCGCCATGAGAAACGCCGCCAGGTCGAACTCCGCGCCAGCGCTGGCGCCGATGCATAGGGTGGCTAGCACCAGCAGCGCCGTGCTCTGCACGTCACCGTACAGAAAGATCGCACAACCGATGGCTGGCAGCGCCAGACTGATCACTGCAACAAGGATCGGTGGGTAGCGGTCCAGCAGATAACCCACCAGCAAGCGCCCGGCGATAATGGAAACGCCGAAGCTGCTGAAAATCTGACTTGCCGCCTGGGCGGAAAGCCCCTTTCCCTGCAGCATCGGCACGATATTGGTAACCATGCCGACGGTCAGACACACCGAGAGGATTAGGGCAACGTTGAAGCTCCAGTAGACTGGCGAGCGCAGCGCCTGGCGGAAGCTGAAACCATCCATCTGCGATACCGTCTCGCTCCCCGCTGGTGATTCCGGCCCGACCTCGCTCGGCAGGCGCATCCACAGCAATGCCATCGGCAAGGTGAACAGCAACGGCAGCGCCGCCAGGGTGAAAAAGCCCGCCTGCCAGCCGAACAGGGCGATCAGCCTGGCCAGCAGTGGCGGCAACACCACCGCCATCAGCCCGGTGCCGCAGAGAATGGCCGCCAGGGCCAGGCCACGGTTGCGCTCGAACCACAGGTTGACCAGTTGCGTCCAGGTAATGGCAATGGTGCCCGCGCAAACCAGCGGCATGGCGAAGAACGCCAGGTACAACCAGCCGATGGAATGCTCGATCCGGGTGATCGCCGCATAGCCGATCACCTGCAGCATGATCGACACGATTGCCACCCGCCGCGGGCCGAAACGGCGGTACAGCGGACCGACAAGTTGGGTGGAGATCGCCACGCCAGCGAACAGGAAGGTGATCGACGCCTGCAGTGCACCACGGCTCCAGCCAAAGGCCTGTTCGAGGGGAATCACCAGGGTGCCGAAGCCGTAGAGCAGGCCCACGCTGATGCTGGTGCAGATGCCGACGAGGCCCAGTAGCAGAATGCGCCAGCCGCGCTTGAACTCGGCGAGGTCGATGGCGGCCCGCGGGCGCGAAGTGGATGTATCGGACATGCGAGGACTCCTATCTCGGCCCACCGTGCCAGTCGGGCCGTACAACCCGGGCTCAATGCCCCTTGAGAATTTCTTCGACCTTCGGCATGGCCACCATGGTGGCGCCCCCGTCAACCAGCAACGAGGTGCCGGTAATGTAGGAGGCCTCGTTGGAGGTCAGGAACAGCGCGGCGTCGGCGATATCGGTCGACTGCCCCAGACGTGGCACGGGGAAGTGCTCGGCCAGACGGTGTGGCACTTCCTCGCCCAGAGACTCGAACATATGGTCGGTGCCGATCAGCCCCGGCTCGATCACATTGACCAGGATGTTCAACGCGCCGAACTCTACGGCCAGCCCGCGGGCAAAGGCGTTCATGAACGCCTTGCTGGAACTGTAGGGAATCAGCGTTGGCGTGTACTTGCGATTGGCCTCACCGGAGGAGATGAAAATGACCCGTCCCTTGTCACTCGCCCTAGAAAGGTAGGGGGCGCAATCCTTAGCGAGCCAGAACAGCGACTGGATATTACTGCGCACCAGATGATCGAAAGTGTCGTCCGCCATCTCGCTAATCAACCCACGCGCCGTATCGGCGGCGCAATGCACCAGGATGTCCAGTGCGCCGAAGCGTTCCATGCCACCCTCGACCATGGCCTTGACAGCCGCGCGGTCGGCGATGTCGCCGCCGACTAGATGGGCCTCGCCTCCCAGCGACGTGATCTGCGCGACGGTTTCCTCGCCATGACGTGGCGTGCGTGCGGACACTACCACTCTGGCCCCCTCCTGCGCATAGGCCAGGGCGATGGCGCGTCCCATGCCACGTCCGGCGCCGGTGACCAGCACCACCTTGTCTTTGAACCTCATTGCCTGCTTCCTCTGGTGTTGTTCTTGTTCGGAAGAACTCCCGCGGCAATCAAGCCGCGGGAAGCTCGTCAGGTTGGGTCAGAGATCCCGGCCCGGCACGTTACGCGCCGAACCGTTGCGCCGGTCCGACTCGCCCCAGCCCAGCCAGTGCGAGGGCTCGCGGGTATCACCCACCCGGCGCCAGCGCCCCTCCTGCTGCGCGGTGATCGGGAAGCCGCCGACGAAGTCAATCATTTCGCCCTTGGGGTCTGGGAGGAATTCCCACTCTTCCTTGCCGTCGAGAACGATCCGCGCCGACTCCAGGAAATAGCTGCCGTCCTTGTGCCGAGTCTGCCCTTCGATGTCGGTGGTGACGCGCACCTCGCCCTTGTCGTTGCTGAAGATCGCGTAGCCTAGGTGGTCATGGCCAACCATGAAGGAGCCGGCGTCCCAACTTCCGTCCTTGTACACGGTGACGAACGACCACCACAGGACATGCTTGTTGTTGTTGACCACCAGGTCCTTCTTGAAGTGGATCGCACCGCCCTCGGCCATGTAGAACTGGTCGAGCGCCATCGCCCCCTTCACCGGCCGGCCTTCGCAGACGCCGGCCAGCTCCCAGAGCTGCGACACATAGAAGGTGCCCCATTCCACCCCCGGCAGATACCACTGCAGGCCAGGGCCGAGCAGGCGGCCCTCCAGCTGGAACAATCCATCTTCCCGCCAGGTCAAGCGCTCGCTGTTGGCTGTGATCTCCCAGCTGTTGCCGGCCTCGCCGGGCTGGTTGGTCCAGCGCACAGTGTCGCCGTCTAGGGTCTGCACCGGCATCGGCGTCAGCGCCTGGAGAGCCATCTTCTCGTGGTCCATGCGCAGGTTGACGCCGTCGACATGGTTGTTCAGGTAGAAGAACTTGGTTGGATTCGGCGTGCCGCCCGGGGCCAACAGAGAACGCACGAACGAATAGATGTTGCCCTCCTCGTCACGCACCGAGCCGAACGGCGCGGACTTGCTCAGTTGCAGCCCAAAGAAGCCGCGACTGCCGCCCATCGCAGCGCCGGTGACCTGGTGCGGGCCGACCAGTTGCTGGAAGCCGAAGTCGCCGCGTTCTGGAATCGTTTTGAAAGCTTTCATGAAAATCGTCTCTTGTCGTTATTGTCGAAATGCACGCAAGGCAAGGGATATTGATGCTCAGTCCCAGATCACCGGGAGCGACGAGGTGCCACGCAACTGCGCGCCCTCGATTACAGGAGCAGGTTGTGTCGGGTCGAGGCGGATATTGGGGAACAAGTCGAGGATGGCGTTGATAGAGCAGTTAATCTCGACCTTGGCGATAAACTGGCCGATGCACATGTGCGGGCCGAAACCGAAGCCGAAGGAAGGCTTGAGCTTGCGGTCGATGTCGAACACCTCGGGATTCTCGAAGGCATCCTCGTCCCGATTAGCGGACACCACCATGCACTGCACGAAGGAGCCCTTCGGAATCTTCACGCCGTGGAACTCTACGTCCCTTGCCGTCTCACGCACCTTGAAGGTAGCCACCGGCTCGTAGCGGGTGGTTTCGTCCATCAGCTTGGGTATCAGAGAGCGATCAGCCTTGACTCGCTCCAACAGTCCCGGTGTGGTGAGTAGCAGAGCCATCACCGAGCCGAACATCCGCGTGGTGGTTTCACCAGCAGCGGGTAGTAACGAACGGGTGAATGTGATCACCTCGTGATCGTCCAGGGTGCGACCTTCGAATTCGGCACGTAGCAGACGACCAATCACGTCGTCGCCTTGACTACCCTCGGCGCGGCGGCGCACCACGACTTCCTGGATAGCGTCATACAGCCCCTTCACCGCGATGCCGGCCCGCTTACGCGCGTCCTCCATCTTCGCTGGATCGATCTGGTTGCCACCGACCATAGCCAGCGCCCAGGCAGCGTACTGCTTGTATTTCGAGGGGTCGTCGGAGGGGAATCCCATCAGGGCGTACATGATGCGGATCGGCAGTTCCAGACCGAACTCCATCAGGTCGGCCTTCTTCTGCGGTACCAGCGGCTTGAGGAACTCCTCACGGATCAGCTCGTCGATCTGCCCACGCCACTTGTTCACGCTCTCAGGCATGAAGGCCGGTTGCAGCAGTGCGCGCACCTTGCGGTGGGGCTCACCGTCCATGGCCAGGATCACCAAGCCGTCGAAGAAGGCGCCCAGGCCCTCGGCGATGAAACCACTAGTGAAAGTGTTGCCGTCGCGCAGCACAGCCATCACGTCTTGGTACTTGAACAGAGCGAAAGTAGGTCGGGTACCCTGCTGGACGCCAGCATTGGTGGGAACACCAAACTGAGCGATAAAGTCCCCTTCGTAAATCGGTGACTTCAGGCGCTGCTCACGGCATACGGCATGGATGTCCAGATTGGTACCACGATAGGTTTCGGAGACAGCGGAGTAGTTATTCTTGAGGTCCAGGGCGGAAGTGCTATTGGTGCTCATGAGATTCAACACTCTGTGGAATTGTTGTTGTTGGAAATCGAGTGACGCCGGCGCGAAGACAGGTCATCAGGATCGCGGTAGCGAGCGTGCGGCTGCGTTTTTCATTTGGAAACACGCCATTTCGCTCACCTCACTGCAAGGAACGGTATCCTTTCGGATCCACCGACTCGGGATACTAACGGGCTGCCCTGTTTCTGCGACCCGATTCGTTTTACCCAGGGTCAAACGAAGTACATCGACCCGTCGTTGTCATAAGGAGGCATGGGTGAAAACTGCCGTGCAGAATGAACCCGGAAAACGCAATACGATCCGCCGCCTGATCGAGGCGGCCCGCCAGGAATTCTCGGAGAAAGGCCTCTCCGGTGTACGCATGGAAGAGGTAGCCAGCGCGGCGGGGGTTACCAAGCAGTTGATTTACCACTACTACGGCTCCAAGGAGGGCCTGTTCGTAGCCGTGCTGGATGAGTGCTCGGAGCGGATCATGTCCGAACTGGTGGGGCTGGAAGTGGATGATCTTGCCCCCTCGGAAGCCATGCGCACCATGCTCAACCACTTCTTCGACCAGTACCGCGAGGACCCCCTGCTAGGTTCCCTGGCCCACGAGGGTATCCACTATCACAACAGCCACCAGACGCCGCGCAACCGCTTCCTGGAGATGGCGCCAGCGTTGATCGACAAGTTCGACAATATTCTGCGCCGCGGCGCCAAGAGCGGCGACTTCAAGCCCGACGTCAACTCTCGCCTGTTTCTCGCCACAGCTGCCTTGGTGACAACCGACTGGTTTACCAATCGCTATTCGATGTCCACTCTCGCCGGCCTGGATACCACCTCAGAGGAAGGCATGAATACCTGGCGGTCGTACTCGGCCGATTTCATCCTGGCCGGCATCACACTGCGACACGAATAGCTCGCCGACTGAAAATACATCTTGGCAGTCGAACTCCCGCCGTGCGGGAGCTCTGTCGGCAGACCTTGCCTCGTGCCCGTTACTGCCGGGCCTTGGCGAGGAAGCGCTTCACCCTATTGGCAGCCAAACGTCCAGCCATGCCATTGACCCCGCCTCCTGGGTGAATGCCGGCGCTGCCCAGATACAACCCTTCGACCGGCAGCGTGTCGCCACCGAGCCCATAGGCCGGACGCATGGCACTGGAGCGCATGGAGGTGGTGTCGATGTGCACCACGCAGCCGTTCACCGTGTTCAGGCGGGCGGTAAAGTCCGGTGCCGCCTCGATCCAGCGGCCGATGACGTGCCCCTGGATGCCCTCGACGTATTCGGACAACTGCTCGACCACCTGGTCGGCCACTCGCTCCCTGAGTGCGTCCCAGCCCTCGCGCGGGGCGACCGGCATCACCGGTGGGTAGATGTAGAGCACGTCCTGACCCGGCGGCGATTGCGAGGGGTCAACCGAGTTGGGCGCGACCATGGTGATGTACGGTAGGCGCGGCACTTCGCCACGGGAACTGGCAGCGAAGTTCTCCAGTACCGCCTCTTCCGTACCGATCATCAGGCAGGCCTTGCGCAGATCGACGCCGTCGCCCCTAGCCGCCTCGAAACGGGGCACGGAAATCTGCCCGTCAAGCGCTAGGTCGACCTTCAACGGCCCCGAGCCCCTGGCATTGGCCGGTGCCATGGCAATGCGGGTCAGCAGGTTCCTCGGCATTTCCCCGGCACTGACCATCTCCAGCGCGACCTTGGGGTGACAGCCGGCGATGACCGCGCGCGCCGTGAACTCACGCCCGTCGACCAGCCTGACACCTCGGACCTTACCTTGACTGGCGAGGATTTCACCGACGCGGGCCGAGGTCATAACGTGGCCACCCAACTCCTCCAAGCGAGCACGCATGGCATTGCTGAGCTGCTGCATGCCACCGATCACCCGGCCGACACCGAAGCGGTGGAGGAAACCAAGCAGGGCGTAATAAATGCCGCCACCGTCGGCGCTAATGTCACCGGCCAATCCGGTCAGCGCGCACATGGCGGAAATGGTCACCGGGTGCTCGAAGCGCTCCCGCGCGGCCTGATGGGCGGAGCCAGTCATAAGGGCCATCAGCTCGGGCTTCAGCTTGCGGTGCTTGAGCGCGGTGCCCACCACCTTCAGCTTGGTCATGAGGTTGGTCCGCGCCGGATCGACCCGCATCATCGGCAAGGCAATGTCGAGGAACAGATCGATGACCTTCATGAACTCGAGGAACACGTCGGCGTCTTTCGCGCTGTAGCGACGGATTTCCGCAGCCGTCCGTTGCCGATCGCGCCAAAACACTAGCGAGGTACCGTCGGGATGCAGGTAGACGTAGCCCGGCGACAGCTCGATCGACTTGAAACCATGCCGCTCGAGCTCCAACTCACGGGGCACATGGGCATGCACGCGCATGGACATCATATCCATCGCGCAGGGGTGCACTAGATGCTGGGGCGCCTCGGGAATTAGGTAGCCCGATGAAGCCATGCCACCTATCTTGTCCAGCGCCTCGAGCACCAGCACCTTCTTGCCATCCATCCCCAGATAGCAGCCGGCCGACAGACCATTGGTCCCGCCGCCGACGATTATCACATCGTAATCCGTGTTGTAGTTGTTCATGACTTGATTGTTCTTGTTCGTCGCTGTTTATGGTGAGTCCCTGACGGCCCGGCATACCTGCTGCCGAGCAGCTACGCCTTGCTTGAAAGCAGGCAGCGCTTCGGCCCCAGGCCATGCCAGCCGCTCTGGAAGCCCGCCGGGAATGCCACGCTAGCAATAACCGCCGGCGAACAGTTGGGTATCCGTTTTACCGCCGGTAAAAGAAATCGCCACACGCCGGCCTTGCGCCGTATAGCGAAGCATGCGCAGAAACAATCAAGACACTTTTTAATTTTTTGTCTAAAATCACACAAAACCTCCCCCTGGCAACGTGCCACGGTCGACGACGCGACGACGGAAGGCTTCCCTTGATTTCCCCTGCCACGGCAAGACTCCTGCCCATCCTGCTTGCCGGCCTGGCAATGCTGGGTCCGTTCACCATCAACATCTACATGCCCTCCTTCGCGCAGATGAAGGCGGTGTTTGACGTGACGGACATCGAGCTGCAGATCACCCTGTCCCTGTATTTCGCCGCCTTCGCCTTCATGTCGCTCTGGCATGGCGCAATCTCCGACAGCCTGGGACGGCGACCGGTAGTGATAGTCGGCTTGGTGGTGTTCGCGCTGGCATCCGCAGGCGCCGCTGCCGCAACTCGCATCGAGCAGATCTATGTCTGCCGCGTATTGCAAGGCGTCTCCGCTGGAGCCGGCATTGTGATCGGCCGAGCGGTGATTCGGGACCTGTACGAAGGCGCAGCAGCCCAGCGTCTATATGCACTGGTGATCATGTTGTTCGCGCTGGCACCAGCTATAGGGCCGATCGTAGGTGGCTGGCTTCAGGTCCACGCCGGTTGGCGCGCAAGCTTCGGATTCTTGGCAATGTTCAGCACTACATTGCTGGTCCTGGTGATTGCTTTCCTTCCAGAAACACTCCCGCCGTCGAAACGACATTTATTTTCAGGCCACGCTTTGCTGATTGGCTATCGGCAGGTGTTGGCTAACAAACCCTTTGTCCTTTGGGCGATGACCTTTGCCTTGATGTTCGCAGGCTTTTTCATTTACGTGCTGTCTGCACCCGTATTCCTGATGCGACATTTAGGGTTAGCAGAAACCGACTTCATCTGGCTCTTCGGCCCCGCCACTGCAGGAATGATGCTGGGCTCATTTCTGGCCGGCCGGTACGCGACGCGGTTTCCGACTGGCTTCTGCATTGTCACAGGGTTCGCCATTATGGGATTGGGCAGCCTCTGGAACCTTACTGTCAGCTATCTCGCACCTGCAGCATTCGGATGGTATCTACCCTATCTATTCATCTACACACTCGGCATGACGCTGATCCAACCCACCATCACGCTGCTAGGACTAGATTGCGTACCAGATCGGCGTGGCCTGGGCTCTTCATTGCAATTGTTCACCCAGACCGCTTTCAACGCAGTTTTGTCGGCGCTCATCGCCCCCCTCTTCTGGCACACACCACTGATGCTTGCCACGGGTGCGGCACTCGCCTTGGTACTGTCGCTGGGGGGCTTCGCGCTTGCGTGGACACTGTCGGTCAAGCGAAATACAGAGTTCGATGAGAGCCTCAAGGGCAGAGGTTCACTCGCTACACCGATTGGTATCGACGGAAGAATTACCTGATTGATTCTAGCGCGCAGTCACTGCGTCCAGGGGCATTAGGACAGCGATCGTGGCGTCCTGAGATAGTTGCCAACCATAAAAGATACGGCCCGCAATTCGAACCGAATTGGTTACTAGTTGGGCATGTAGGGCAGACGATGTATCAATTGGATGCTTACTGACAGGAGCAGCAAAGGTGCAACTGGTAATGCGCTTGCCGCTTTTGGAGGCGTAGAGCACAGCGACTGCTGTGCCCCACATCCCTGACTCCCGCTCGCGCGCAGACAGGGCACAGTCCCTCCGAATGACCAGATTCGTCCTTGCTGAGGATTGTCACTGGCCTCGCCGACTACATCCCAGTACGGCCCATTTGCTCAAACAGTTTCCGCATTTCCACAAGCGAAGGCGTATGGCTGCTGAAGCCGCCGTCGGCCACAAGCGTTGTCCCGGTGACGAACGAAGACTCGTCGGACGCCAGAAAGGCCACCACGTCAGCAATCTGCCGTGGGGTACCGAGCTCCGGTGTACAGTGATTGTCGCGCATGATGTCCAGCAAGGCGTCCGGCAACGGGTGCTGCGGCGCCAATCCAATCTGCACGGCGTTACCACGAATACCACGCTTGCCGTATTGGGCTGCCACCAGCTTTGGCAGCATCATCAGCGCGGCCTTGGAAGTGGCATACCCCGACAACGACATATCACCCTGCATTCCTAGACCGGACGTGGCAAAGATCACTGAGCCTTTGCTCTGCTCAAGCATCACCGGAACTACATGCTTGGTGCAAAGCACTGCGCCGCGCAAGTTAACCGCAATTGCCCTATCCCATGCCGCCATGTCGAGGTTGCAGAGATCACGGTCGCGCTGACGCTGCTCGGCATCCAGCACCGCAGCGTTGTTGTGCAACACATCGATGCGACCGAATCGCTCCTTGACCCGCGCGACCATCGCATGCACGTCCTCTTCCGATGAAACATCGGTTCGGATACCCAGTGCCTGACTGCCTGCCGAGCGCAAAGATTCCGCCACTGACTCCGCAGCATCGCCGTTGATATCGACCACCGCGATACTAGCCCCGTGTGAGGCTAGTACCCGAGCGCATTCGGCGCCCAGACCGCCCCCGGAACCTGTGATGATTGCAACCCGCCCCGCAAGCTTTCCTGTACTCATGAAACTGCTCTCTTTCGTGACTTAACGGGAGTAAGTGCTATTCGCCGGTGAAACGCGGCTCACGGCGCTCGCTGAATGCTAGAGCAGCTTCCTTCACGTCCTTGGTCGGGGCCAGCAACGCGAACAGATCGAGCTCCAGGTTCAGACCACTTTTCAGATCCAGCTCTAAGGATGCGCGAGCCGCCTGCTTGACGAATGCAGAGGCCGCCGGTGGCTTATTGGCAATTCGCAAGGCGAAGGCAGCCACTTCGGAGAGAAGGGATTCCACGGAGCCGGCCAAGCGACTCACCAAGCCAATCTGCCGCGCCTCCGCGGCGTCCATCCGGTCACCAGTCAGGAGCATGTCCAGTGCCCGTCCAGGCGCAACAACTCGCGATAGGCGCTGAGTACCACCACCACCAGGAATCAGGCCAAGCCCGGTTTCTGGCAGTGCAAAGATTGCGTTCGGCGCGGCGAAGCGAATATCGCAGGCCAATGCCAGCTCCAGACCGCCCCCCATGCAGTACCCGTGGATCGCCGCGATGACGGGTTTGGCCATCGAATCCAGCGACTCGATCCAGCGTGAGCCTTCCATCCGCTGACGAACCTGCAGAGAAGATTCAACACCGCGACGCTCTTTGATATCGGCGCCTGCGCAGAACCCACGCTCCCCTTCCCCACGGATAACAATGACCCGCACCTGAGGATCTTTGTCGAGTTGTGCCAGCGCCTGAGGTACGCCCTGCCGGATGCTATCGTTGATCGCATTTATCTGCCCGGGTCGGGTTAGCACGATCCATCCAACGGCAGCGTCACGTTCAATGCGCACCGCTTCGTTGATGATCTGAGGAAGAGAATCGATAGCACTCATGCGGTGCACTCCTCAAACTCAAAGACCTGACCATCCAATTCTTTCGGATCGATCTTGATCAGCGGCCTCCCCCCAACCGCCTCGGACGACTCGATCCACTCAAAGGCAGTGCCACGCGCGCGCAGGTCCTCAGCCTTGGCGGCCAGATCGTTGACGCCGATGCGAATGTAGTACGGGCCCGGCCCCCAATTGTTCAGGTAGTGGCCAGCGTCAGTGTTCCAGTAGGTCGCTTCGATCACGTCGAGGGTCGCGCTGTTGGCCACCGTGAAGCCCATGCGCGCACGGCGATAGCCTTCTTCGCGCAGATGCTCCACCGGGCCGTTGGGCTCCCAGTCGAGGTTGGCGGAAACCTTGCGCAGAGTTTCATCCAGATCGCGTACCAGGAAGCCGCGGGCGGTCACCCGAACCATTCCACCTGGCGCCAGGTCGCGCGGCTGGGCCGGTGGCAGGGCGTAGGTTTCCGGAGGCATCTGCAGTGGCTCAGTCTCCATTATCTCGATGCACAGGCCACCATCGACCGAGGGCTGATAGTAGGGCTTCTCCGGCGTAGCACCGAGCCACAGGCGGTCGAACGGCATCTCCGGAGTACGCTGCGCCATGCGGAACGGCAGGCGGCGGCGCATCAACTTGTCCACCAGTACGGCAAACTTCTCACGATGCAGGGCAAGGACGATGGAGTGAGTGATCATCGGCCGGTGATGCCCCTGGTAGTCCTTGAGGCTTTCCAGGAAGTCGTGGAACAACGGATCACCGGGATTCGGTTTATCGAGGTGCCATTGAGGCTCAATGCGTGTCGGCGCCACAGCTAATGACTTATGCACACGCAGGAAGTGCGCGATGTAGGGATGGTTATCGAACGCCTGGCGCCAGCGCTCATGCTTGTAGACACCGAGCTTGTCTACCAGCTTCTCCGTCATCCCATCAGGATCCCGAACCATCATGTCGGCACTCATCAACAATTCGAACATCTGACTTCCCTCCAATTGCTAGCCACGGCACAAGCCCGACCGCTGGGATCGGCTGATGCCTTCGTCTGTACGTTGGTTTACTAATGTGCGGTGACCGCTTGGGTATTCACTCGCTTGCCCTGCTCCACAGAGCCTGCGACCTTCTCGCCTCGCGCAGCTTCAGGCGATGTTGCAGTGGTCTTGGGGTTGAGCAGGAAGTGTGACAATGCGGGAATCAGTACCAGCGCCCCGAGCATGTTCCAGAGGAACATGAAGGTCAGCAGTATTCCCATGTCGGCCTGGAACTTGATGGGCGACCAGGCCCAAGTGACGACGCCTGCGGCCATCGTCAAGCCTATGAGCGCCACAACCCTGCCCGTAAAATCGAGCGAGCGCCGGTAGGCCACGGCCAAGCTGCCGCCACGCTCCTGGACAGCCAACTGCACGCTGAGCAAATAGAGCGCGTAGTCGACGCCGACGCCAACGCCTACTGCAATTACTGGCAATGTGGCCACCTTCAAGCCAATACCTAGCCAGACCATCAGCGCCTTGCAGATGATTGTGGTCATAAGGAGCGGAATCAGTGCGACAACAGTGGCCCGCCAACTGCGGAAGGTCAGCAGGCAGAGCAGCGCCGTGGCACCGTATACCGCGAGATACATGGTGACGATGCCCTTCTCAACCTCAATGTTGGTCGCAGCCTCGATGCCGGCGTTACCGGCAGCCAGGAGGAACTCCAACGGCTGCTCAGATTCCGCGGCGGTATTGTGTTGCGCGGCGAAATCTTCGGTGACCTTGAGTACCCGGTTGAGCGTATCGGCCTTATGGTCCGCCAGATAGGCAATAAGCGGGGTCACTGAGCACTTCTGGTTAGTGATACCTGGTGCCGAAATCATTGCGGCATCCACCGACGAGTTGGTGATCGCCTGATCACGACTGATGGTCAGCCACTTACCACTACCCTCAGCCATCCCCGCAGTGATGAAGCGCACCGTTTCGGCAAGTGAGTTAGTGGTCTGTACACCCTCGGTCTGACGCAACTGCCAAGCCAGTTTGTCCATTGTTTGCAACGACTGGTAAAGACGGCAGCTGTCTTCGCTGGTTTTCATAATCACTACGAACTGGTCGCTGGAAAGCCCGTAGTGCGCGGTAATGTAAGCGTTATCACGGTTATAGCGTGATTCTGGGCGTAGCTCCGGAGCCCCCGGATCAAGGTCACCAACCTTGAGATCCAGCATGACCACGCTGCCAATCGCAGTAACACCCAGAGATAGTGCGATCACTGCTGTCGCCCAACGGCGCTCAGTAAACCGATCGAGACCATGCCAGACGTGCCCCAGGAAACCGCGATTCTCCTCGCCAGCGCGATCCTTCTCGATAGCGATACGCGCCGCCTTTTTGCTTACGCCGATATAGGAGAGCGCCACAGGAATCAACAGCAGCTTGGTGAAGATCAACACGGCCACACCAATGCTGGTTGTCAGCGCGAGATCACGAATCACCGGAATATCGATGATTACCAGAACCGCGAACCCAACGATGTTGCACAGCAGGGCCGTTAGCCCTGTGAGGAACAGGCGGCGGAAGGTATAGCGCGCGGCGACATACTTGTGTGTGCCGCGACCGATGTCCTGCAGGATCCCATTCATCTTCTGGGTGCCATGGGAAACACCTATGGCGAAGATCAGGAACGGCACCAAAATCGAGTAAGGGTCCAGTTCATAGCCGAGCAACTGCATCAGACCGAGCAACCAGACCACGCCTGCTACGGCAATGCCGACTAGCAGCAGAGTACTTCTCAGGCAGCGGGTATAGAGATAAACGAACACTGCGGCGATGATCACAGAAGCGCCGAAGAACAGCATGACGGCGTAGAGCCCGTCGATCAGATCACCAACCAGCTTGCTGAAACCGACGATGTGGATACCAATCTTGTCGCTCTCCATTGAGCGCAACTGTTCTTCAAGCTGCCTGGAGAATTCGCCATAGTTGAGCGGCTCCCCAGTCTGAGGGTTGGTATCTAGCAGGGGCGCGACGATCATGCTGGAGCGGCCGTCATTGGCCACTAGGCCTCCGATGATGCCGGCGCGAGCAATATTACGACGCAGGGCACTAATCGAGGCTTCGCTCCCGTCGTAGTCGGCAGGCATCACGGCACCACCCTCGACGCCCTCCTCCGTCACCTCTTTCCAGCGAACGATGGGCATCCACAGCGACTTCATCCACGACCGGTCGACGCCGGGAATTAGGTAGAGCGTGTCGTTGACTTTCTGTAAGGCGAGCAGGTAGTCCGGGTTGTAGATATCACCTTGCTTGTTCTCGACCACCACGCGAATGCTATTGCCCAGTCCCGGCAGCTCGCTCTTGTAGGCCAGATAGTTCTTGATGTAAGGGCTGGAGCTCGGAATCATCTTCTCGAAGCTGGCATTGACCTGCAGTCGAGTCGCGAAGAAACCGAGCACCACAGTAGCGAGCAAACAGGCAACGATCACCAGAATGCGGTTGTTAAAGATCACCCGTTCAAAGAACCCGCCGGACGACATGTCAAAGTCCTTGAGGTCCGGAACCACCGGCATTCCGCTGTTGTATTTCTGCTCTACCATTTCTTCATTCTCTTTGGAGGTCTGCGACGGCTGGCTCACTCTGCGCTGGTGATGTCGACAAGCTTGGCGCCGGAGAACTGAGTCACAACCAGCATGCCGGCCTCGCCGGAATAGCTTGCCGCGTAAATTTCGCCGATCTCTGCGGGCTGCAGCGAGGTGATACCGAGGTTGTGCTGATTGAGCGACACCATCTGTCCACCCTGGCTGACGACAAGCAACTCACCGCCCTGCTCCACAACATCGACGATGCTGGATTTCAGCCCGGTCTCGATCTTTTGCCAGTGCAGGGCGTTATCTCGACTGACAAATAAATTGCCGCGCAGGCCATACACCAACAGCAAGCCGTCGAAGGACCTGACGCCGAAATAGGTTCCTGTGTACGGGGTTTCCAGGGTCACGAAGCGCTGTGTCTGGGAATCAAGACGCATCAACAAACCCTGTTCCCCGCTGACATAGAAGACGCCTTCTCGCTCAGCCAGTCCGTACAGATGCATGCGTCGTTCGTTGGAGGTACGGTCGACCCAGGGTTCCCAGGTCGTACCAGCGTCCCGACTGTGCAAGATCATGCCGAATGCACCGACTACGAAGCCGTTGCCGTTATCATCGAACAGCACATCGAGGAAAGGAGCGGCCAACACATCGGGTGTTGCGGAAGTGCTCATCGCAAGATTGATTTCGCGAAGCATGTCGTCAGCTACTTGATCGCCTGCATTGGCGCGACGACCGTACTGATCCTGCAGCAGCGCAAGCACACTGCGCCCATCAAGTTGTACTTTCCAGCTGGCGCCGCCGTCGGCGGTATGTAGCAATACTGAATCGTGACCAACGACCCATCCATTCAACGCATCACTGAAACGCACCTGGACCAAATCGCTGGATACCGGACTGGGCACCTGCCGCCAGGACTTGCCACCATCTTCAGAACGTTGGATAAGACCGCGTGGCCCAACGCTGACCAAGGCTTTGCCAGCTCGAGCAATACCTATCACCGGCGCAGGCATGCGCGAATCAAGGATCTGCGCAGGCTCCCGTAACGAATCGGTGCCCGAGACTTGCTCAGCAAAGGCAGAAACAGGCAGCAGCAGTGAGAACAACAACGCTGTGCTGAACGATCGACGGGGCAATCCCACGATCGCACGACGGAGCAGCGAATGAATTACGTCAAGGCCCGGGCTAATCATTGTTTTTATCCTCAACCGCAGGGTGGGACGCAGCGGGCACTCAACGATGCGCCCTTGCGGCCCATTTCAGCTTACCTGCCCACACGGACCTCCCAGTCCGCGCGGGCAAGCAGCAGATATCAGCGCTGGGTTACCCGCGAGACAATCGCTTCCGGGTTCATCTCACGCTCGCTGTATGCCTTGCTGGAGAACCAGTAGCCACCCTTCAAAGCATCGTTAAGCAACGCCCACATCCCCTTGTTGAAGTCATACACAACGTTCTTCACGTTGTAGGGAATATTCTTGTCGTACAGCTGCACACCACTCAGGAAGATCGAACGATACAGCGCACCGCTCTTGTCCCAGGCGTCATACAGGCCGATGCCGAAAGTGTCTTCGTCCAGGTAGTAGGTGCGTTTGCTGTAGACGTGACGTTGACCCGGTTTGAGTGTGGCCTCGACCACCCAGACACGGTGCAGCTCCCAGCGCTCGCAAGCTGGATTGGCGTGGCTCTTTTGGAATTGCTCGTCCTGCTTGCAATCGAAGTAGAACTTGTAGGCGTTGTAGGGGATATACATTTCCTTACGGCCAATCAGCTTGTAGTCGAAGCGGGATTGGCTACCGGAGAACATCTGGAGCTCATCGAACAGAGTCACGCCACCCTGGCTGGCAACCGGGGTATCGAAGGCGAACTCAGGAGCCAGCTTGACCCTGCGTTGACCCGGGGTGTAGCTGAAAGAGCGCCGTGGCTTGGACGTCGGATCGAGGTAGTCATTCAAAACGATGACTTCTCCAGAGCGCCGCGCGGGAAAATTGTTCAGGGAGAACACACGGGCATACATCTGCGGATCACGATCAGACAGACTGACCTGGTAGTACGGGGTTTCCTCGAAGGTCGCCTGCTCCGCAGTCTTGGTTACCTGACCATTGCTGTCGATCACCCAACTGTTGGACGACTTGGTGGTGGAGTAACCGGGACCGATCTTGTATCGCAGCTGCTGATTCCAGATCACCTCGTTACCATTCTTGGGGATCGGGAACGGCAAGCCACCACGACAGGCTGGATCAACTGCCAAGCCGTCCTTCTGAATCTGGCAACCGGTAGCGTTGCGCAGAGTAGCCTCCACCACTTCCTGTGGATAGGCAGTGGTGCGGTGGCTCGGATAAACATCCATGTACCAGGTATCAGGATTCTTCTTCAGCAGCTCCTTCTGACCTTCACTCAGCTTGTCAGCGTACTGATCTGCATTCTTCGCATCGATCCGGAACAGGGGCTTCTCGTCCTTGAACGGATCAACCCAAAATCCGCTGTCCGGCTTGAAACCGGGCGGAGCCTGGCGGAGGCCGCCTTCGTAGGCAGGAATTGTCCCGTCTGCATTGCCGGCCTGGATAGCTCCCCAAGGCGTCAGCGATTTACCCAGTTCGGCAGCTTCTTCCGAACTGACAGCAGCAAAAGCACATACAGACAGTCCACTTAAGGCAAGGCTCAAAGCGAGTTGGAGTTTCATAGCCAGTCTCCGCTCTTGGAATTATTAAAAGGAGGTTTTGTAAGTGAAGGTCAGCCAGCCACGGTCTGTCCCTCCGACGTTGCCATTGCCGTTGACCATCCTGTCCCCGTTGGCATTGAGCACATTTTTTTCCTGTGCAGAAGTATCGGCGTAGCGCACGCTGAACTCATGCTCCTGCCGATAGGTCATCTTGGCTCCGACAGACCAGGAGAGAGCACCCTCGGCACCTCCACCAGCGCTCGCCGCGTTGCCATGCAGGCCGTAGTTCACGGTGAAGGGCACATCCAGAGTCCATGACGGCAGAATTTCCACGTACTGCGGCGTGTAGTTCACCGCAATGGCGTAGTAATCACGAGTCGAGCATCCATCGGACTTGTTGCCGGATCCAGGAATTCTGGGGGTCCGGAGATCCGTACAGCCGGCGAAGCCTTCGCCTTTGTACAGTTCTTCGTGAGAGGTCACTTTGTCCAAATGACTGTACGCGAACTCAGCCACCAGAGTGGCGTTGTCCGCAATGAAGTTGCGCGGTACGCCATATACAGCGTTCGCCACGAAATGAATGGTGTCACCACGCGGGCCTTCGTCATCCAGAAGGCTCACACCGGTGGCGTTGAGCGCACCGTCCTTTCGATACGAAAGCTCTGCCCCAACTGCGACAGTGGCAATGGCCCTGGAGAAGCTCAGACCATACAGCTTCACGTCACGGGGATAAACCAGCCGGTACTCACCCGCAGCCAAGTTGATCTGAGGGGAAAGCCAAGGTTGATAATCGTCGAACTGGCGATAGTAAGCACCGAACGTTGTCTCAATGGACTCCACATTCAGCTTGGCCATAAGGCCCCAGTTCTCACCGTCCCGGCCGCGCTTCGACGAGACATGATTGAGGTTGAAACCTGGAGCGGCCGGCAGTCGGTCAGGCCCCTCGAAGAACGGGTCGGCAGCACCGAAAAAGGTCCCCCCGTAAGGGAAACGAGTGTTATCCCATTCATAGAAATACTGAGCAGCGACAGACAACGAGTCGGTCACCTGGGCTTTGGCGGAAACCTGACCGATCGGCAAGAAGACTTCCTTGGTCTCGATACCAGGACTGGTAACTGCCTTAACCCCATCCGTCGGAGCCTGCGAATAGGAAACTGCGTGAGCCCCAAACAGTAGGCCTTCACCCCAGAACACTGCGTGGCGACCCGCCTTCAGGTTGACGGGAGTCGCACCGAGACTGAAGTTGGTCCAGAGAAACGCATCAAGGATCTCGCCAGAAGGGCCGTTGGTGTAGCGTGCCACCTCGGAGCTGTAGCGATCCCTGTTGTAGCTGGTTGAGAAGCCGGGAACGTTACTTTCCACGGAGTGGCTGTGATAGGCGTCGTCATACCAGCCGGCGGCACTGACACGTCCACCGAAATCCTGCCGATAGGACAAGTCGAGCTCGGTCAACAGATCGAGGCGATTGGTAACAATGTCGCCCTTATCGAACTTCCCGTCGGACTCATCGAAGTTCGGGTTGTTCATGATCTTCTTGTCCTGATCCTCCATTCGGAAGCCCAGGTTGTAGCGCACCGTATTGTCCCACCGCAGGCGCAGATCCGGATTTCCGACATCGAATTCCATCGCTGCGATCCCGCCACTGCAGCCCATGACTACAAGAGCCAAACTGCTGCGTACAAACGGCCAATCGCCTAGCTGTTTCATCACGTTCATTTGAGATCCTTTTATTTTTATTTTCAGATGCTTAAAAGGGAAAACCACTCCATTCCAGACCAGGCACGCCCAAGGAATGGATCGACCATCTGCACAGGAACTGAGAAACCGTTCCGTTTTGCGTGAAGCCTAGACTAGCCGATAAAACCCACCAATCCCAGATACAGATTGCAATTCCATATACAGAATCGTTACTGCCCTCCCCGTCCTTGTGCACTTCTGCTTGGGTACGCATGCATCCAAGCTGATGCGCGGCTCGACAAATTAAACACATTGCTGTTTTATGTTCAACACAAGCTTTCCCATGGCGACCGGGGGCGGCCAGCTTAGTGCCCGTGCCAAACCCGCATCAGCGCTGCCGTTGAGGTGGCGACCCCGTCTACTAGCAAGGAGAACGTATGAACATTGACCTCAGAGGGAAGCGAGTAATCGTAACTGGCGCTTCACGAGGCATCGGCCGAGCAATCGCTCAGGCTTTTGCTGCAGAAGGTGCGAGAGTGGCCATTTGCGCCCGGAGCGAAGACGCAATATCAGCGGAGGGGAAGTCCCTTGAAGGCTCCGCAATGGACGTCATCGCGCGCGCCGTTGACGTAACGGACACCACCGGGGTGAAAAGCTTCGTCGACGAAGTGGTAGAAGCCTGGGGTGGCGTCGATGTGCTCGTGAACAATGCAGGCCAAGGCAAGGGTGGCAACCTTGATACGTTGACGCCCGAGGACATTCTTGCCCACGCCAATATCCTGCAGATGGGCCACTTCCGCTTCGTTCAGGCGGTGGTCCCACACATGCGCGCACAGCGCTGGGGCAGGATCATCGAAATCAACGCTCTCGCCGGCAGCATCCCCACCCCGGACGGAATTCCCTCGGTGATCAACCGCGCTTCCTGCATCGCCCTCTCACGCTCGCTGGGCATGTCCCTGGCCAGGGACAATATCCTGGTTAACAGCCTGAACATGGGCTGGATCGACACCGGACAGTGGGACCGCCACTACAAGGAGATGCCCCCAGGCGTGAGCCGCGAGGAGTTCAACGAGATGGTACTCAAGGTGGTGCCGCTCGGCCGCTTCGGCAAGCCCGAGGACATCGCCGGCATGGCCCTGTTCCTGGCCAGTGAGTACGCCAGCTTCATCAGCGCCGCTTCCATTGACATCAGCGGCGGAATGGGCGGGCAGATCGCCTATTTCCCGACCCTAAAGCGCGATTTCGCGGAAGCCGCTCGCAAGCGCAACGAAAACGCTTGAGAGTGACCCTCCCCCTTTTCCCCAACCGCAAGGAGCAGAACGGCATGACCCAGACGATCTACGACATCCCGCTCAAGACCATCGAAGGCACTTCCCTGACGCTCGACCGCTTCAAGGGCAAGGTGCTGCTGGTGGTGAACGTCGCCTCCAAGTGCGGGCTCACCCCGCAGTACGAGGGCCTGGAGAAGCTCTACGAGGACAAGCGTGAAGCCGGGCTTGAGGTACTGGGGTTCCCGGCCAACGACTTCAGGGAGCAGGAGCCGGGTAGCGACGAGGAGATCAAGGCGTTCTGCAGCCTGAACTACGCCGTCCAGTTTCCCCTGTTCTCCAAGATCACGGTGACCGGCGAAGATCGCCACCCGCTGTACCGGCTGCTGACCAAGGCGCAACCGCACACCATCGGCGAAGGCCCGATGCGCGAGCGCCTCAAAGGCTACGGCATAGATCCCACGCCAGCACCGGCGGTGCTGTGGAACTTCGAGAAGTTCCTGGTCAGCCGTGACGGGCAGGTGATCGGTCGCTTCGCTCCAGACGTGGCGGCGGACGATCCCCGCCTGCTCCAGGCCGTCGAAGCCGAGCTGGAGAAGCACTAGGGGCATCCCGGGGAGCGCGCAACGCGCTCCTTTGCGGCTAAAGCCTCACCTATTGATAGGCCCTGCCGACCTCTCGGCGAGATTGAAACGCCGACGCCCCCTAGGAAGCACAGGCCATGATCAGGAATTGCCGGAACGCCTGGGCGGGCTCCGACAGGCTTGCGCCGGGGCGCCAGATCAGTCCGAGTTCCATGGACGGTATGGCGTCGGCCAGTGGACGTGCCTCGATCTTCTTGCCTTCCAGAGACCAGGCACGGTAGAGCATGTCGGAGAGAATGGTGACGCCGAAACCGTGGGCCACCAGGCCGCGCAGGGCCTCCATTGAGGAAGTGCGGAACGCCACGTCCGGCACCAGTCCGCGCGCATCCCAGTATCGGCTGGTGGATACGTCGCCCTCATCGACCGTCGCCAGGATGTAGGCATGCCTGGCAACATCCTCCAGGGTGACCGAGGTCGCCGTCATCAACGGATGCTGGCTGGCCAGCCAGAGCTGGCGCCGTGAGCGGATCAGCACATGGTGCTCGAAACGGGACAGGTCCGGGCTGTTGGAAATGATCGCCAGCCCCAGGTCGAGTCGGCCATCGGCCACCGCCGTCTCGATGCTCTCGCGATCCATATCGATCAGGTCGATCTCCACCTGCGGGTAACTGCGCTTGAAGCGCGCCAGCAGAGAAGGCAGGAAGTAGCCGAGCACTGTATACGAGGCGCCGACACGCACCTCGCCCTGCATTACATGGCTGAGGAACAGTGGTTCACTCAAGGCGTCCTGCAGAGTGTCGAGGATGTGCCGGGCGTGCTGGGCGAACTTGTGCCCCTCGGCGGTCAGCGCCACGCCATAGGGCAGGCGCTCGAACAGGCTGACGCCCAAGCTCTCTTCCAGTTGCAGGACCGCCGCGGTAATCGCCGACTGCGAAACATGCACCTTGAGCGCGGCCTGGGAGAACTGGCCAGCATCCGCCGCCGCCACGAAGTAACGGAGCTGACGCATGGAAATATCTTTGCCTTTCGCCATCTGCTTTTCTAATACCTGCCTCTTATTTTTATGAATCGCTTTCGCAATCGTGCTGGGTAAACTCGGGGACTCGTGGCGATCCCTGCCCACCACGAGTCGGCAATCGGGATGCCCGGCGGTTTCGCGACCGTTCGAATTTCAGCACCAAGAACAAGAATTGCTGAAGGTTGAAAATGACCGCGATCAATTATTGCGAGTACGAGTCTGAACACTCGGGCGACTTTCTGACCGAAGCCTCGCTCAGCAAGAAAGGTTTCGACGTCCGGCTGGAACATGCCCAATGGCCCAGTGCGGGGACAGCACTGATCGAAACCCGGAAAAGCTGTCTGGTGCGCATGCTGCTCACGCCGTCCGGCCTCGAGTGCAACGACACATCGCATAACCTCGGCAGCTTCCGCGGACACGCCACACATCGATTCAAGCCACTTGGCCAACTTCTGTTCATTCCTCATGGCACTGAATTCCACCTCAAACATGGCGCCTGCCAGCAAAAGGCGCTGATCTGCCTATTCGATCCGGCGGACCTCGGCCCCCTGGCGGCCTATCACTGGAACTGGGATGGCCATACCGACGAGAACATGCTGAACCTGCAGAGCCTGTACCTGCAGAGCACCCTGCAACGCCTCGCGGAAGAAGTCGCCGCACCGGGATTCGCCAGCGAGTTGCATACCGAATGCCTGCTGACCAGCGTCGCTCTGGAGCTGCGCAGGGAATTCCTCAGCAACCGGAACGACGATGAGGACACCAGTAAACTCGGCCCCAGCCAACTCAATCTGCTGCGAGAGATATTGGAGGCTGGCCCGAACGAGGACACTTCCCTGCACCGGCTGGCCGATGCCTGCGCCCTGTCGGCGAGAAAGCTGTCGACCCGTTTTCGGAACACCACCGGCAAGACCCTGCGCCGCTACGCGGCGGAAATCCGGATCAGGAAAGCCATTGCGCTGCTCGCCGACCAGCATCTGCTGATCAAACAGGTCGCCTATGCCGCCGGCTTCCAGAATGCCGCAGCCTTCACGGCGGCCTTTCGCAAGGAGGTCGGGCTGACGCCGGAGGAGTTCCGTCGTCAGCGCAGCAGTTGAAATCCCTCCTGACACGTCAAGTAATCGTTCGGCTTCGGCCTCAGCGTCTGATGCTTGCCGTGATCTTCGCGTGTGGGCCGGACACCTGGGCGGCCCAGGCTTCAGCGGCCTGGTCCAGGGTGTAATCCAGATAGTCGACCTGGATGTCCTGCTCCTTGGCGATCTTCAGCAGTCGCCGCCAGATCTGCTCGCGCTCTGCCGGTGAACGCTGGCCGGTGCCGATGCAGGACAACGAGCGGAACAGCAGGTCGGCGATGTCCAGGTTGACCTGCCGACCCGCCCCGGTGCCGATGGTCATGATTCGCGCCCCCCAGTTGGTGGCCTTCAGCGCGGTGAGCATCGGCTGGCCGCAGACCAGATCAAGGACCACGTCGAAGCCGCCGGCGGCGGCGTCCTTCAGTGCGGCTACGTCGTCGGTGCCGCCCAGGGTCACCACCTCGTCGGCAATGCCGCGCGACTTCAGGCCCATCAGTGCTTCAGCCGAGCGCGCCGCGCCCACCACCTTGCCGGCGCCCATGCTGCGCGCCAGTTGCAGGGCGATCTGGCCGAGAGTGCCGGTGGCGCCGAGGATCAACACCTTCTCGCCCTTCTGGATTGCAGCCTTCTCCAGCGGCACGATGGCCCCGGTGGCGGCGATGCCCATGCTGATAGCGGTCTTGTCGTCCACCTCGTCCGGCACCTCCCACACCTCGGCGGCGGGCACCAGAGTACGCTCGGCCCAGGCTCCGAACGGCGCCACCGAGCGCTCGCCAAAATACACGCGGCGGCCGTCGGGCGCGCGGCCCACGCCTTCGCCACGGATCACGCAGGGATATTCCACGCCCAGACGATAGGCGCCCAGCACATCCCAGCCGCCGAGGCCTGCGGTGTCGACGTCGATCAGTACCGCGCCGTCCTGCGGCTCGGGTTCACGGAAATCGCCCACCACCGGCGGGGCATTGCGTTCGGAAATCACAGCAGCGCGCATACAGCCTCCATCTTGTTGTTCTATGCATGAATTCGGAAGCCATTTAATTGAACACATTTTTATAATTTGTCCAGTATTTTATCCGTGCGCCACTGCCGCCCCCTGCCTGAACAGCGGGTAGCCGCCCAGCGTCAGCAGCAGCAGCGGGCCGACCAGGAAGCAGACGAAACAGAAACCGAGCATGCCGGCATAGCCGCCGCTGATCTCGAACAACTGGCCAAACAGCAATGGCGCGGCGGCGGCACCGGCGGTGACCAGTCCCAGATGCACGCCGAACAGGCGACCGTAATCACGCATGCCGAAATAGCGAGCGATGAGGAACGCGGCAATATCGAACTCGGCACCGGCACCGATGCCCACCAGTAGCGTGGCGACGGTGAACCACAGCAGCCCGGGTTCGGCGTAGGCGAAGATCAGGCAGGCGAACGCCGGCATCAGCAGCGCCAGGGCAGAGACCCCCGGAGCCCACAGCCGGTCAATCAGATAGCCCACTACCAGGCGGCCAAGGATCAATGAAATGCCGAAGCTGCTGAACACATGGCCGGCCTGGGTGGCGCTCAGGCCACGGTCCTGCAGCAGCGGCACGATATTGGTGACCATGCCGACCACGCAGGCCACTACCAGGGTCATGGACAGGTTGCAGACCCAGAAGCGCCAGGCGTGCAGCGCATCCCTCAGCATAATGCCCGGCAACCTCCGCACGGTCTCGCTCACCTGTGCCGCAACCCGGCGCGTCGCCGCCACAGGCTCCAGCCAGCGCAGCGCCAGCGGCAGGGCGAAGAGCACCGGCAGCAGGCCGAGCGCGAGGAAGCCGGCCTGCCAGCCCCAGCGTGTGACCGCCCAGGTGGTGATCAGCGGCAGGGCTATAGCCGCGAGGCCTGAGCCGCTGAGGATGATGGCCAGAGCCAGCCCACGATTCTCCTCGAACCACAGGTTGACCAGGTGCGACCAGGTGATCTGCAGGGTGCCCACGCCCGCCAACGGCACCAGGAAGAATCCCAGGTAGAGCGTCCATATCGAGCCGCCGATGCGAGTCAGCATAAAGACGCTCAGGGCCAGTACGACCAGCGACACCAACGTGACAGCGCGCAGGCCGTAGCGCAGGTTGAGCCAGCCGGCCAGTTGTGCACCGACGATAGTGCCCAGCGACAGGGCGGTAATGGCCGCCTGCAGGTCGCTGCGCGCCCAGCCCATGGCCCGCTCCAGCGGGATGACCATGGAGCTGAAGCTGTACAGCAGCAGCGAGCTGGAGCTAGTGGCCACCCCGACCACGGCCAGGATCAGTACGTGCCAGCCGCGCTTGAATTCCGCGTTGTTGAAACTCTTCATGCTCAAGCCTCGTCGCTCCGGTGGGAAGTGTGTCAATCGTTGCCGATGAAAGCCGCCGCCTCGGCGCTCTTGGCGATCACATGCTCGCGCCGTACCTGTCCCGGCGACTGCCCGTAGCCGGTGGCATCGATATCTTGCGGATGGATCAGGGTCGGTCCGTTGTGCAGTTCCCGCAGGGCCAGGGCGACGATGTCCGCGGCCTGGGGCAAGGGCATGCCCAGGGCATCAGGGATGTTCAGCCTGACCATCGCTTCGCGCATCGTCGGAGTATCCACGGTGCCAATCAGCAGGTTCAGCACGTCGATGCCGCGATCCTTCCACTCGGCCCATAGCGACTCGCCAAGATTCATCGCGAAGCCCTTGGAGGCGCTGTACATGGCCAACTTGCGGATGCCACCTAGGGCCGCCTGTGACCCCACCAGGATCATCCCGCCACGACCACGGCCAAGCATCCGCCCGCCGAAGGCGTGACAGCACGCCATCGGCGTCGATGCATTGAGACGCAGCAGCGAGCTCCAATCCTCCACCGGGGTATCGAGGAAACGGGTAAGGAAAGAATCGCCACCGGCGTTGTAGACGAACAGGCCGATCTCGCGATCTGTCACAGCGGCGAGCAGCCTGTCCGCCGCATCGGCATGGGACAGGTCCTGGCTGACCGCCAGTACCTCGACGCCGTGGCGTGCGACCAGCTCCAAGCGCAGTGCGTCCAGGGCGTCCTGGCGCCGCGCCACCAGCACGCAATTCAGGCCGCGCGCCGCCAACTGGTGGGCGAACGCCGCGCCCACCCCGTGCGAGGCCCCGGCGATCAGCGCCCAGGGGCCGTACTTCCGTTTGAACGCCAGCGCATCGCCGGCCTGTTGCAGTCGTTCCGACATGGGTCTTCCTCGTCTGGTCGAAGGGGGGCCGTCAGCGCGGCTCGATGGGCGGCAGGTCAATATGGCTGGCCGACACGCCGATGGCAGTACTGCCAAATACCTGGACACGGCGTTCGATCTGCGCCATGAACAGGCGCAGCAAACGCTCGTCGTACTCAGGCCCGGCATCCCGGACGAAAACCTCCAGAGCGGCGTCAATCTGCCCGTGATCCTCGAAGCGCCGCCCCAGCAGCCCCTCGGCGTCCTCTCGCTCCAGGCGCCGCAGCTCAACCTCCATGGCATCGGCACGGCCGAGGTACTCGACCAGCTTGAGCGCGGCGGCGCGCCTGGATTTCTGGAAGTCGTCGCTCACCTCGATCTGCCCGACCGCGTCCTCGAGCATCGTCAGCAACCGTGCGTTCGGCCCCGCTTCGATGAGCACCAGCGGCGGCGCCTCGATGGCAACCCCCATCGCCTCGGCAAGCGCATGCGCGACAACGCGGCGCAGGGCGAGGTCGAACTCGATGTAGGTGTCGTGCGGATCGCCCGGCCGCGGAGTGGCAACGGTGGCGGAAAACTGCATGGCGCTGACGGTGGAGAACAGCACCGTGTGGTAACGCACGACATCAGGATCGGCCGGCTCGCCGGTGACCTCCTGGTAATAGCGGTACAGCTCGCTGAAAGTCTCTCCCAGCGGTTCGTAGTTGTCGCGCATGCGCGCCGAGGCGAGGTCCGCCAGCGGGTCGCCGATCATGGCGAACTCGAAGTCGTAGAGCGCGTTGACCCGGCCGTTCTCGAACAGGTACTGGCCGGAGTCGTACTGCACGAAACCTGCTCTGGTGCGATGCCGGGGTACGTTGCGGCGCAGCCAGCCGAGGGCGAACTCGGCCAGCGGCTGCGGCCGGGTCTTGTTGCGCAGGTACAGCGGGTAATAGGCCTCCAGCCCGGCCAGGGTGATTTCGTCGGCGCCCTGCGGCAGGCGGATACCCTGTGCCACGAAGGGCTCCAAGGGCAACCGGTGCATGGCCGCCATGGCGCGCACGTACTGGCGAGCCAGTGAACGTCGCTCCTCGTCGCTGGCCGCGGCGGAGAGGTCCCGCGTCCCGGGCACCCGTTCCATGACGATGGCCGACGGGTCCTCGCAGAAGCCATGGATATGCGGTACGGGGATGCCCTGCTCGCCGAGCAGCCTGAGAATGTCAGCCTCGCGGCGCAGCTCCGGGAACGGGCTGACATCGCCGCCGCGTTCGCCGCGGATGTGCAGCCGGAGGACCTCCTCTCCGCGGCGCACGTCCAGGTTCCAGGCCGGCCGCCAGCGCGGCAGGCGCTCCATGACCGTCACCCGCCCGCCGGTGAGCTGCTCGACAAAGGTTCGCAGCTTCTGTTCGATGAGCGCTCCAGCGCTTTCTTGCGTGTCTAGCGATTGCATCCACTTCTCCAGATTTTATCCATGACTCAGCGTGTCGGCTCATCAAGGGCCGGCCCACCGACCAGGTCGATCTCCACCCCCTTCTTCTTCGCCAGGTCAGCGGTATCCAGGTACTCACGCCAGGCCTTGATCAGGCCCTGCTCGTCAAGCTCGTAGACCGCGACCATCGAATGCGGCATCGGCTTGCCACTGGACACCGCGTAGTCGTCGCGCTCGGTCATCACCAGCGTGTCAGAGGAAACGATGTGCCTGATGGTGCAGAGGTTGTGGCTGGTGTAGGTCATCTGCCGCTCGATCTCCCGGCGCAGCGCGGCGCGCCCACGGATGACCGGCCCGCCCGGCACCCAGAGCTGCCAGACGGCATCCTCGGCCAGCATGGAGACGATCTTGTCTACCTGCGGTCGCGACTGTTCGCTGCCGTCGCCCCAGGCAGCACAGAATTTGCGGATGAAATCTTCTTGTCGTAAGCCCATTGGAAAGTTCCAGGTTCGTTCGGCGCGAGCACCGGGCCCGCGCCGGGGTTCAGAGATAGGCGCGCACCACTGGCACCATCGGCGTGGTACAGCTCATGCCGCCATCGACGCGCAACAGCGCGCCGTTTACGTAGCGGGACTCGTCCGAGGCGAGGTACAGCGCCATGCCGGCGATGTCCTCCGGTTCGCCGAGGCGTGGGACGTTCTGGATGTCGAGGAAAGCCGCCTGCATAGCCGAGTTGGCCCAGCTCTCCATCGCCGGGGTGCGGATCACGCCCGGGAGAATCGCGTTGCAGCGCACACCGCGTTTGCCGAAGGTCGCGGCGATGCTCTGCACGTACCAGTTCAGCGCCGCCTTCGAAGCACCGTAGCTGAACTGGGCGACCTCGCCGGCAATCGAGCTGGTTGACGAGGTAAAGATGATCGACCCGCCTCCCTGCTCCAGCATTTGCGGCAGGGCATGCTTGCAGGCCAACACGCCGCCGAGCACGTTGACCCGCATGTTGGCGTGGAACAGCTCCTCGTTGAAGTCGAGGAAGTCCACGTCGCGCACGGTCGCCGGGTTCTTGTTGACGGCGTTGTTGAACAGCACATCGATGCGCCCGAAAGCCTTCAGAGTGCTGGCGATCATTTGTCGCAACTCATCCTCCACGCCGACATCGACCCTCAGCGCAATGGCGCGACCACCAGCCTCGGCGATACTTTGGGCGACCGTCTCCGCCGCACTTTCATGGAGGTCGGTCACTACCACCCGAGCGCCCTGCTCGGCGAACATCCAGGCCGTGGCCCGGCCGATGCCGCTGCCGGCCCCGGTGAGCACGGCCACTTTCCCTTCCAGACGTTGCATGGGTCGGTTCTCCTCAGGGGGATTAGCGGGTCTGCCCGCCTGCGATGGTCTGCGGATTGGCCTCGCGCTCAACGACCGGGGCCGCGCGGTAACGGGTCGGGCCGTTGCCGAACATGCCGTACTGGTCGCGGGTGAAGTCGTACAGCGAGTAGGAGTCCTGCAGCGGGTTATTCGGCATGCCGTAGGCCTGAATGTTGTACTGCGCGCCTGCGCGGAACATCGCACCACTGTCGTCCCAGGCGTCGTACAACGCGGCGCCAAAAGTGTCCTCGTCGATGTAGTAGCGACGCTTCTTCTGCGCGTGGCGTACGCCCTCCTTGCGCGTGGCCTCGACCACCCAGACGCGGTGCAGCTCCCAGCGCTCGCAGGCCGGATTGATGTGCTTCTCCATCAGCTTGGTGTCCATGTCGCATTTCCACTTCAGGTCGTAACTGCTGTAGGGGATGAACATTTCCTTCTTGCCCAGCAGCTTCCAGTCGAAACGGTCCATCTTCCCGGAGAAGAGGAATATCTCGTCGTAGAACGCCACCCCGCCGAACGCCGAATTGGGCGTGTCGTAAGCGAACTCCGGCGCCTTGCGCACGCGGCGCTGCCCGGTCGAGTAGCTCCAGGCATAACGCGCGTTATCCACCGGGTCGAGATAGTCCCAGTAGCCCGAGGCCTGCCCGGCGGTGCGTGCCGGGGCGACGATGCGCGACCAGATGCGCTGGGCGATCTTCGGATCACGCCCAGACACATCGAGCTGGTAGAAGGGCTTTTCGCCAGTGGAGCGGTTGGTGTTGGTCAGGGTCGGGCGCCCCTGGTTGACCACATAGGCGCTGTGGTTCCAGTCCCAGCCGTTCACACCCTGGTAGTTGAGAATGTAATTCCACATCACCTGCCGGCCATCCTTGGGCAATGGGAACGGCAAACCGCCGCGACAAGCCTCGCTAATGGACAGCCCGTCGTTCATGGCCTTGCAATCGGGGTCGCTGGCGTTGCGCTGGGTCGCCGCAAGGAAATTCTCCGGGAACGCGGCGGTACGGTGAGTCGGGTAGATATCCATGAAATAGGTATCCGGGTACTGCTTGAGCAGCCTCATCTGCCCTGCGGATAGCTGTTCGGCATACTGATCAGCATTGGCCGCAGTGATCCGCAGCCGAGGCTTCTCACCCTCGAACGGGTTGGGCCAACTGCCGTCACCGGGTTGCAATCCGGCCGGCACCTTGAGGCCCCCGTCATAGGGTGGGATGGTACCCTCCGCATTGCCGACGGCAATGGCACCAAAACGCGTCAGCTTGCCGCCGAGATCGCTTGGCAAATCGCTGCCTTCGGCCAGAGCCGGGCCGGCCAGTACGATGGCAAGCAGCCCCGTCGTGTAGATGTTCGGTTGCATGGAAATCTCCAGTCATGGTCTTGGGAAACACCAGGCGGGCGCGCCGCGCGTCTTCGTCACAAGCGCAGTGCCGTGGTGTCGCACCGGCCGCGAAGCCGGCAGCGGATCAGAACGCGGTGCTCAGGGTTAGCGAGATCCAGTTGCGATCGGACAGCCCGATGTCGCCGGCACCGCCGACCACCGTCTTGCCCACGCTGGGGATGTCGGCGTATTTGCGAGGGCTGCCGTAGCCGATGTAGGCCAGGGTCACGTCATAACGCTCATCCAGCGTGCCCTTGATGCCGATCTTGTAGCTGTACTTACCCTCGCTGCCGCCGCCGGTGGCGGCATTGCCCGACACGCCGTAGTCAAAGCTCATGGGCGCGGAGATGTTCCAGCCCGGAAACACTCCCAGCCACTGCGGCGCGAAGCTGAAGGCGACACCAACATAGTTGCGCGTGGCACAGCCCCACTCTTTGTCCTGGCCTGTCGGACAGCCGGAGTAGCCTTCGCCCTTGAACAGCTCCTTGCGGTCGGTCACGCGTTGCACGTGGCTGTAGGCCATCTCGGCTATGACGTTACCGGTGTCGAAGAAGTCCGTACGTGGAAGCAGCCAGAGGCCGTTGACCACCAGGTGCCAGGTGTCGCCACGCGCCCCTTGGTTATCCACGGAACTGAAATTGCTCGAGATCAGCGAAGTGTTCTGCCGATAGGACAGGTCCACCCCTACCGAGCCGCCCCCCAGCACCGGCCCGGCCGACCAGCTCAGGCCATAGAGCCTGACGTTGTCGGCATATACGTAGCGGGCGAAGTTGCCACCCACCTGCAGGCCCCACGGGTTGTAGTCGTCGAATTCGCGGTAGTACAGGCCGATATCGGAGTGCAGGAAATCGAGACTGTAGGTGCCCATCACCCCCCAGTTGCCGCTGTCGCCCGGAGTCAGCGGATCGATCAGAGGCCGCACGAAGCCAGGCGCGACCGGCAACTGGTTCGGCCCTTCCAGGGCGATGTCGGCCGAGGCCAGGTACGTGCCGCCTTCTGGCGCGCGAGTGGTGTCCCATTCGAAGAAGTACTGGGCGGCGACCGACAGCCTATCGGTCACCTGTGCCTGGGCTGAGAGCTGGGTCAGCGGCAGGAATATCTCGCGCGTCTCAGTGCCGGGGTTGCTCACCGCTTTGCGGCCGTCGAGCGGAGCCTGCGAGTAGGAAATGGCGTGGCCGGCGATCAGCAACCCGCTGCCCCAGTAGACCGTGTGCCGGCCGGCGCGCAGGCTGACTGGTACGTCACCGAGGTTGAAACGGGTGAAGGCGAAGGCATCCAACAGTTCGCCGCTGACGCCCCGGTGATAGCGCTTGGTGAAACCGGAGTACTCGCCCCCCCGGTAGCTCGGCGTGCTCGGCCCCGGAAAGGCGCCGGGGTAGAAGACGTTGCCCTCGGCGGTCTCCACGTCGCCATCCGCGTAAGCCTGGTCGTACCAGGCCGCGGCGCTGACACGGAAGCCATGGTACTGCTGGTAGGCCAGCTCGAACTCGCTCATCAGGTCGAGGCGGTTGGTCACCACATCTCCACGGTCGAACTTGGAGTCGGATTCGTCATAGGTAGCGTTGTTGGCCAGCGCGCGCTCCCGCTCCTCGGCCCGTACCCCCAAGTTGTAGCGCAGCGTATTGTCCCAACGCAGGCTCAGGTCCGGATTCCCGGTCCCGAACTCCTTCGCCTGGAGCACACCGCCACAGGCCAGGGCCGCCGCCAAGCCAATTACCAAACGGCCGCCGATCAGGTTGGCACTCGACATCAGAAATCTCCGTCTCGCTCGTTGTTGTTGTTTTCAGCCGGTGCTGGCGCTCCCTCTCAGCGGGACCGCAAAACGAGTAAACGGAAGGACGGAGGCGGAGACAACGAATCGGGCTATCGCCGAAATGCAAAAGGCTATCGCCGAAATACAGCAGGGGGATCACCCAGGTATTTGATAAACAGATACCTAAGACTAATTTTTATTGCTTAACGATATCTGAACACTAACCAATAATCTGTTCAAAGAAAAATGCGACGCCCACAGGTTGGCCGCATCGAAGAACAATTGGAGGTTAGCCATGAGCACATCGCCCTCGCTGGAAGACAAGTACGTCCAGCAAACCGGGAAAGCCCTGATGACCGGCGTCCAGGCACTGGTGCGCCTGCCCCTGATGCAGCGTCAGCGCGACCTCATCGACGGCCTCGACACCGCCGGCTTCATCTCCGGCTACCGTGGTTCGCCGCTGGGCGGCTTCGACCAGGCGCTGTGGAAGGCCCGCGACCACCTCAAGCAGAACCACGTCAGGTTCCAGCCGGGGGTCAACGAGGACCTCGCAGCCACCTCGCTATGGGGCACCCAGCAGGTCAACCTGTTCCCCGGCGCCAAGTACGACGGCGTGTTCGGCATGTGGTACGGCAAAGGCCCCGGCGTGGACCGCTGCGGCGACGTGTTCCGCCACGCCAACGCCGCCGGCACCTCGAAGTTCGGCGGTGTGCTGGCTATCGCCGGCGATGACCACGGCGCCCGCTCCTCCTCGCTGCCTCACCAGACCGAGCACATTTTCAAGGCCGTGATGATGCCGGTGCTGGCACCATCCGGCGTGCAGGAATACCTCGACTATGGCCTGCACGGCTTCGCCATGTCGCGCTACTCCGGTTGCTGGGTGGCGCTCAAGGCGGTGGCCGACACTGTGGAAAGCGCGGCCATCGTCGATCTCGACATCAACCGCGTGCAGCCGGTCATTCCCGATTTCGATCTGCCGGAGGGCGGCCTCAACATCCGCTGGCCGGACCCGCCGCTGGCTCAAGAGCAGCGCCTGCTGGAGCACAAGCTGTACGCCGCCGCCGCCTATGCCCGCGCCAACGGTCTGAACCGCGTGACTCTCGACTCACGCAATGCGCGCATCGGCATCATCACCTCCGGCAAGTCCTACCTGGATGTCTGCCAGGCGCTGGACATGCTCGGCATCGACCAGGAGATGGCCGAACGAATCGGCATACGGGTGTACAAGGTGGGCATGGTCTGGCCGCTGGAAGCTGAGGGCGTGCGCCAGTTCGCTGAAGGGCTGGAGGAAATCGTGGTGGTCGAGGAAAAGCGCCACATGATCGAGTATCAGCTCAAGGAGGAACTCTACAACTGGCGCGAGGACGTGCGCCCGCGCATCGTCGGCAAGTTCGATGACAAGGGCGAGTGGAGCCTGCCGCACACCGACTGGCTACTACCCGCGATCAACGACCTGACCCCGACGCTGATCGCCCGCGCCCTGGCCAAGCGCATCCTGCACCTGCATCCGCATGGGCCGCTGCAGGCGCGACTGGGTGTGCTGGAGGCCCAGCTCGGCTGCAAGCAGCAGTTCAGCAACCTGATGGACCGCGTGCCGCACTACTGCTCCGGCTGCCCGCACAATACCTCCACCAAAGTGCCGGAAGGCAGCCGCGCGCTAGCCGGCATCGGCTGCCACTACATGGCCGCCTGGATCTACCCGCGGACCGAGACCTTCAGCCAGATGGGCGGCGAAGGCGTGGCCTGGGTCGGCCAGGCGCCATTCACCGAAACCCGCCACGTGTTCGCCAATCTCGGCGACGGTACCTACTTCCACTCCGGCCTGCTGGCCATCCGCGCGGCCGTGGCGGCCAAGGTGCCGATCACCTACAAGATCCTCTACAACGATGCGGTGGCGATGACCGGCGGCCAGCCGGTGGACGGTAGCCTGACCGTGTCGCAGATTTCCCGCCAGCTCGCCGCCGAAGGCGTGCAGCGCATCGTGGTGGTCAGCGACGACCCGGACAGGTACCGGGATGTGCACGACCTGGCGCCCGGCGTGCCGGTCCTGCGCCGCGACCAGATTGAAGAGGTGCAGAAGGAACTGCGCGAGTTTCCCGGCGTGTCGGCAATCATCTACGACCAGACCTGCGCCGCCGAGAAACGCCGCCGCCGCAAGCGCGGCAAGTTTCCCGACCCGGCACGCCGGGTCGTAATCAACGAAGCCGTCTGCGAAGGCTGCGGCGACTGCAGCAGCAAATCCAACTGCATGTCCGTGGTCGCGGTAGAAACAGAGTTCGGCCGCAAACGCGAGATCGACCAGTCATCCTGCAACAAGGACTTCACTTGTCTGTCCGGCTTTTGCCCGAGTTTCGTCACAGTCGAAGGCGGTAACCTGCGCAAACCCAAGGCTATGGCAGAACACCCAGAGGACCGATGGGATCTTCCAGCCCCTCCGCCTATGAGTCTGGATGAGCCTTACAGCATCCTGGTCACCGGCGTAGGCGGCACCGGGGTGGTCACCATCGGCGCCCTCCTCGGCATGGCGGCTTTTATCGAGGGCAAAGGTGCGCTGAACCTTGATATGGCCGGCATGGCGCAAAAAGGCGGCGCGGTCTGGTCACATATCCGCATCGCCGCGCACCAGGATCAACTGTTCGCTCCACGCATCGCAGAAGGTGAGGCCAGTTTGTTGCTGGGCTGCGATCTGGTAGTCAGCGCCAATACCGAGACTCTCGCCAAAGTCCGCCAGGGTGTCACCTATGCGCTGATCAATAGCGAGGAAAGCATCACCAGCGCATTTATCCGAACCTTCGCGCAGCAAGCCGAAAGCGGTGACCTAACGGCCCATCCTGACCCACAATTTCGTAGTCAAGGGATGGCCTCACAGATCCGGGAGGCTGTCGGGGACAGCCACGCCACCTTTATCGATGCCAGCGATATTGCGACAGCGCTAATGGGCGATTCGATTGCGACCAACACCTTTATGCTCGGCTATGCCTATCAAAAGGGTTGGCTGCCGGTGGGTGAAGCTGCCTTGCTTCAAGCCATCGAACTCAATGGTACCGCCGTGGCGTTCAACCGCAGTGCCTTCGCCTGGGGGCGTCGCGCCGCGGTGGACCTGCAACGCGTACGAGGCATTCTTGAAGCAGGGAAGGTGGTCAGCCCTGACAGGCAAATATCCCAGAGCCTGGATGAAGCCGTTGCGCGGCGCGTCGAGTATCTCACGGCGTACCAAAACGCAGAGTACGGCAATCGCTACCTGAGTCGTGTTGAACAGTTCAGCGCAGCGGAACGCGCTTTGTCGGGCAAGCCCGGCGAGCTGACCGAAGCGGTGGCCCGATACTACTTCAAGGTCTTGGCGATCAAAGACGAATATGAAGTCGCTCGTCTGTTCACTCACGGCGAGTTCCTCAAGAAGATCGAGGCAACTTTCGAGGGCGATTACAACCTGCGCTTTCATCTTGCCCCGCCGCTGCTCAACAAAGCAGGCCCCGGTGTCGAGCCGGCCAAGCGCAGTTACGGTCCCTGGATGCTCAAAGGCTTCAAGCTGCTTGCCAAGCTGAAGGGCATACGCAACACGTGGCTCGACCCGTTCGCCTACACCCATGAGCGCAAGGTCGAACGCGAGTGGCTACGTAACTACGAGCAAATCCTTGAGGAACTGCTGTCCGGGCTCACGCCTGACAAGCTCGACACTGCCGTGCAGTTGGCCAAGCTACCGGATGCCGTACGTGGCTATGGCGCAGTCAAAGAGCGCTATCTGGCGCACGCCCAACAGCAGAAAACACGCTTGTTGGAGCAGTGGCATGGCACTCCCTCGCAGTTCCACGATGCGGGCCAGGTCGACAAGGTGGTGCGCATACATGCGGCCCAGCTTTGATTAGGCCCCATCCAAGTGAGTTTTCTGCCCCCCGTTTGGCAGACCGTGGCTCCGACTCAAAAGGTTATAGAGCCACGTCTTTTATTCAGAGGTGATCATGCAAGAGGCCGTAATAGTAGCCGCCACCCGCACTGCTATCGGAGCTTTCCAGGGCAGTCTGGCCGACGTCAGCGCTATTGAACTAGGCAGCATTGTCATTCGCGGTTTGCTGGAGCAAACCGGCCTGGATCCTGCCAACGTTGACGAAGTAATTCTCGGGCAGGTGCTGACAGCGGGGTGTGGACAAAACCCCGCCCGACAATCCGCACTGAATGCCGGGCTACCCCAAACGGTTACGGCCATGACTATCAACAAGCTGTGCGGTTCCGGCTTGAAAACGGTGAGCCTGGGCGCCCAGGCCATTCGCAGCGGTGACGCCGAAATCGTTATTGCCGGTGGAATGGAAAATATGAGCCAGGCTCCCTTTACCCTGGCCAAAGCACGTAGCGGCTTGCGTATGGGCAACGCGCAGTTGACGGACTCGCTGCTGCAAGACGGGCTGACAGATGCGTTCAACGGCTATCACATGGGGATCACTGCCGAGAATCTGGTCGACTGCTACAAGCTGACCCGCGAACAACAGGATGCTTATGCGGCGCTCTCCCAGCAGCTGGCAGCGGCAGCCATCGAAGCAGATCGATTCAAGGAGGAGGTCACGCCGGTCATGCTCCCGCAACGAGGAGGTGAACCGACTTCATTCGCGACAGATGAACAACCACGGGACGGAACCTCGCCTGAATCACTGGCCAAACTTCGCCCCGCCTTCAAGCCCGACGGCAGTGTCACGGCGGGAAACGCCTCAACCATCAACGATGGAGCAGCCGCAGTCCTTCTAATGAGTTCGGCTAAAGCTCGAGATCTGGGTCTACCGGTACTGGCGACAATCAGGTCCTATGCCAGTGCTGGGGTCGATCCCGCAATCATGGGCATCGGACCTGTGTCGGCGACTAGGAAATGCTTGGAGAAGGCGGGCTGGACCCTGGACGACTTGGACCTGATCGAAGCCAACGAAGCCTTTGCCGCACAGTCCTTGTCAGTTAGTCGAGAGACTGGCTGGGACATGAGCAAGGTCAATGTCAATGGCGGTGCAATTGCTCTCGGTCACCCAATAGGGGCGTCTGGCTGTCGCGTGCTAGTTACCCTGATTCACGAGATGCTCAAGCGCGACGCCAGGAAAGGACTCGCGACCTTGTGCATCGGCGGTGGTCAAGGCATTGCTCTGGCTCTGGAAAGGAACTGAACAATTGCTTCCGGCCTCCGCTTCCTCAATCACTCCGTCGCCAGGGCATTGCATGGAAAGCCCTTCGCCGAGCCAGCTCCTCCGTCAAGTCGCGCTGGAACTGTTCGTCGACCGGAGTTTCGACGCGGTAAGCCTGCGCCAGCTGGCCACGGCAATAGGTATGCAAGTCGGCTCGCTGTACAACCATATGGATAGCAAGCAATCACTGCTGTTCGAATTGGTTGAGGAGTACGAGGCGGACCTGCTCGACACCCTCGTCGATGAAAGCAGTAACATCCCGCATCCAATCCAGCGCCTCGAAGCCTTCGTGCGTGCGCACATCGAGTTCAACTTGCAGCATCGTCAACATCACGATCTGGCACGTCGGGAACTACGCAGCCTGACAGATGAACAACAGTCGAGCATCCAGTCGCTGCGGCGACTACAACGAGAGTGTTTGCAGAACATTTTACAGCAGGGCGTTGCACAGCAACTGTTTCAGCCACTACCCCCGGAAGTAGCCGCCCATGCGATTCTTTCCATGCTTGAAGGTGCAACGGCCAACTTCCAGTCCAATGTGATTGGACTATTCAGCTGCATGGTTGCCAATGCAATGGGAATGAGGGCTCTTCCTGCTCTCCAAGGATCAACTCTATTTAGTACGCCTCTAGCCAAGGACGAGCGCAGCAATGGGAATCACCATGAAAGATAAGATGGCAGAACACTTCCGACAAATCATCATTGGTCTGGGTGAAGATCCAAACCGAGAAGGCCTGCTCGATTCTCCCAAACGCGCCGCAAAAGCCATGAGCTATTTATGCCAAGGCTATACGATGTCGCTAGAGGAGGTAGTTTCTGACGCCCTTTTTGCGTCAGATACCGATGAAATGGTGATCGTGCGCGACATCGAACTATATTCGCTCTGCGAGCATCACCTGCTGCCCTTTATCGGTAAGGCACATGTCGCCTATATGCCCACAGGGAAGGTCCTTGGACTCTCGAAGGTCGCGCGAATCGTCGATCTGTTCGCCCGTCGCCTGCAAATTCAAGAGGACCTCACCAAGCAAATCGCCAACGCAATACAAAGCGTCACTCAGGCCGCTGGCGTCGCCGTCGTAATAGAGGCAAAACATATGTGCATGATGATGCGCGGTGTGGAAAAGCAGAACTCGGTGATGACCACATCAGTGATGCTCGGAGCCTTCCGCGAGTCCTCCAACTCTAGGCAAGAGTTTCTTCAACTCATAAGGAGCAAGTAAATTCCCAACTGGCGTCTCGCCTCATCGGCGAGTTTGCATGCCCTCCTCTCCCCATGCTTGAACATTCTCGACATCTGCGTAGTAGTAAAGGACTCGGGACAACGTCGTCAGGCCTGGATCATGAACACTCCTTGCGGCGGACATTATCCACCTTAAGCAAGTGTCCACTCAGCCCAGTCTGGACAGGGCAGAACTACATGCAATTAGTACGTAGTACTCATTATGAGGAATACACGCCATGAACCCCGATCTAAGCAGCCTGGGCTTTTTGATCGCAGACGTTGCCAAATTGATACGGCGTTCTTTCGAACGCCACCTGCAAGGCAAAAGCCTGACCCTTAGCCAGACACGGGCGCTTCTATACGTGGCAAAGCACCAGGGCTGTCGACAAGTCGAGCTCGCAGACATGTTGGAGATCAAGCCGATCACGCTGGCCCGGCTCATCGACCAGTTGGAGCAGTCAGATCTGGTTGAGCGCCGACGGGATCCAGGCGACAGGCGCGCCTACCGGCTTTTTCTGCGCCCCAAAGCTGGTGCTGAACTGTCGACCATTGCTCACGTAGCTGAGGTGACACGGCAAGAAGCGCTTCGCAACTTCTCAGAGGACGAGGCCCGCACCCTGATTTCTGCCTTACAACACATGCGTACCAATCTCACTTCTTGAGTCGGCCGAAGACTAGCGAAATCCATTCTTCAAACAGGTCAGGCAGGCGTCCACAATCTCAGTTCGCCAGCGGACTTCATGAAGCTAGACAGGGAAGTAGTACGCCAGGCGTCGATCTTGGCCTACCTGCAGGACTACCGCCTGATGATATTCATCACCCTACCCGCAGCCCCAATGACGCTACTGCTGTGGGCCCCAGCCAAACGCACGTAACTCGCACTCGCCATGGATTGAGGGATCAGCGGTATCTGGCTGCCAAGACAAGAAAGAGAATTGGGCATTTACTTATGAGTGGCGCTTGGCATCCGTATAAGCCGCCGTGAGCAGATACTGATTTCCTTGTCGAAAGCCTCATCCAGCCGGAGGCAAACCATGAAGCGCAAACAGCACCTTGCAGCAATCGCGATTGCTGCAGGCCTGGTCAGCTGTGCATCAGTAGAAGACCGCCAAGTGGTCAACATTCCCCTTGTCGCCAGTCAGCACAATGTAGGCCAGATTGGCCAAGCAACCCTCGCCGCCGACGGAGAAGAGACTTCCATGTCGATCTTCATCAGCGGGGTACCCAGCGAAACGACGCGGCCGGTCCACATCTATTCCTATATCTATTCAGGTACCTGCACGAAGAGGCAAAATTCAGCCCCTGCATTCGAGATGAACCAGCGAGTATTGGCAGATAAAGACAACAGACATGGCTGGACGCTTTCGAGAAGGGCGAACGTGCCTCTGAATACTTTACGGTCCGCGGCCTACTCTATTGTGCTACGCACCGGCCCTGCAGACGGAAACCGGGAGATATTCTGCGGAGAAATCAGCTGAATTCGCGCTACCCAGGAGCACAAGTTGCGAATGGCCGGATTTGGTAGCTTGCAGCGGCTGACAATCGTCGGCGCTGCGCCTACCGATACTGCTGCATTATGGGTGTGAGGAACGTTTAGCCAGTAGCTTCATAGGACTGCGTTCGACCTATACGCCAGCAACCGGCCGACTCTGTTGAAAAACTCCCATGCCGGCACAGAGCCTGCCCTGGATGAAATTGCAATCGGATGGGTGCTGCCCCAGCAGGGAAATATCAGGTGGCCGAGCTCCCGCCGTCATTGGACAGATCATCGCGAGCAACGCGCCCAAAATCGGTGAGGTCTTGATCCTCCTCGCTGAACATGAAGTTCACCATGCGGTCGCGTCTGAGGCCTGAAAGCGTGCTGAAAAAGCAGGGCTCGCACAGATGGACCTCATAGCACTCGCCATCATGGGCCGAGCCATAGCCCCAACTGGCGCGAAGCGTGCCAAATTGCAATCCACCCCCTTCAACACGCGTGCTAGCGCCGCAAACGTCGCACAGGACATCACTGACCGATTCGGCCTGCTCCATAGCAGTGATCTTCATCGAGAACCTCCTACCAAGGTACATGTACGCCTTCGTTTATCTGGCACACGATACTCCTGTAGAAGCTTTGCTCGGTGGGGGTGACGTGCTCCCCCGAATACGGCCCTTCGGTGCTCCGGACCCGCAGCAGAACTCGGCAGTGGTTTGCACATAGGCTGGGGAGACTGCCCGCTTGTAGGCTCGCCACACAACTATGCTCTGTCTGCGAGAACAATCTGCCACGGGCGCCTCATCAGCTCCTGACAGGCTATTTCCCCGCCGCCGAAGCAATACCCGACTGGTTGATTGAATGTCGCCGGTGTCGCGTAGCCCAGGGCCTGTCCCTGTTCGTTCCAAAGGCCACCGCCACCTGCCCGCAGCAACGCGTGACCCGCCACCACATCGTGGGGCGACACCGCGTACAAGGATACTGCAGCGATCCCATCCCCCGCCGCCACCCGGGCAAGCCGATAGGCAACGCTCGGCATGGCATAGAAGGTGGCGGGCGCGCAGAGCTCGGCGTTCTGGGTGGGCCGGGCACGCGCCGCGAGACTGACGAAGACTTGGGCACCTTCCGCCAGTCCGCCTTGCGCGACATTCTGCACGATCAACGCGCCATTACGGAGCAAGTGCGGCATCCCCTCAGTCCAAGCAACACAATCCGCCCCGCGCTCCGTCATCGGCGCATAGACGACGCCCAGCACCGGCACACACTCTCGTAGCAAACCCACGGAAATCGCCGAGCCCAAGTGCCCCTGCAGGAAGTCACGGGTGCCATCGTTGGGATCCACAACCCAGCAATAGTGATGCCCCGTCAGTTGCACACCGGTTTCCTCACCGACAAAGTCGCAAGGGAGCAGCTTCGTCAGTCCCTGGTGCAGCATGACCTCGACCTCGCCATCAATTTCGGCCTTGTCCCCGGCGCCTCTCGGCCCTCCAGGTCGCACCACCTCAGCAGCGATCAGGCACCCCGCTTCCCGTACCAGCGCGATCACCGCATCGAGCAGCACGCGATCGACGCCTTGGCGAGCTAACGCCCCCGGTGACAACGGGACAGGTCGTTCACGCATGCCGGTACCCTCACAGTGGGCTTGCAAAGGGGATAGCAGGTCACGCCAGGCCGCCAACGGCGGCCTTACAACTCAGGGTCAGTGATAAACCCCATACTCGATGCGCCCAAGAAAGGTCTCGAGCACTTCCAGGTCCTCTTCGTTGGCGAGCATGTCGATCGGACGACGCCGCTCGAGCCCCAAGGCGGGCGCCACCATCCAGCGTTCGGCAGCCTCCCGACTGCCGAAAACTTGCGTGGCGCGCTTCAGCATTCTGGAATACTGCACAGCAAAATTCTCAGTCATGGTGGTCGCTCCTCGCCGGGCCATGCAGGCGCCCGGTCCCAGTTAGCCAAGCCTAAGCTCCCTGCCCTCCTACGCCGATGCTGATGGGTGCTAGGGTAAGTCCAATCGGATCGGCTGCCCTCCTGTCGGCAGGCTCGCTCGCGCGTTCCCCACCTGCCCCCGCACCCACCGGGCAAATCGGAACAAACAACCAATAACGGGCCCTTCACTGCGAGCGGCGCAGCTCGCCAAACGGCATCTCCGGCTCAACATAGCGTAAAGCGGCCTTGGCATCGCGCCAGCCGACATAACTCATCAGCGCCTTGACGCTCCACTGGTTGCGACTGGCCCAGGTGGCAAAGCCGCGACGCAACGAGTGGCTGCTGTAGCGCTCACCCTCCAAGCCACTGCGCACCATCGCCCGACGGAGGATGCGCGAGATGCTGTACGCGTGCAGCCCTTCATCCGCCAAGTTGCCCCAACGGTCCACCGCACGAAACACCGGGTCCTGGTGCAAACCCGATACCGCGAGCCAGTCAAGATAGGCCTCCACCGGACACAGACGTTTCAAGGCCGGCACCGTGAACGACCGTCCGGTGTTGTCGCGGTCGCCTTTGCTGCTGGGCAAAAACAAGTCCATCCCCTCCCCTGGCCGCGCCTCAATAAACTCCACGCGCAGCCGGCACAGATCATCGCTGCGAAACGCCCGCCAAAACCCCAGGAGGATCAGGGCGCGATCGCGGCGGCAGCTCAGCAGGGCGTGGCGGTCGATCTGTTCCTGCGCCATCAGCCAGTCGATGCAGCGGGCCAACTCGGTCAACTGCAGCGGCTCCGCCTGCCGCTCCAGCCGGGGATGCAGGGCCTGGATGCCGCGGAGCACCTCGCGCACGTACGGCGCCTTGGTCGGATCGGGAAAGCCCTGATTCAGGTGCCACTTGGCCAGCGCGGCGAGGTTCGCCCGCAAGGTCGAGCTGGCCAGGGTCTCGGCGTAATCCGCCAGATAACGGGCAATCGCCTCACTGCTGGCGGGCAGGAAGCCACCCCAGGTGTCCTCGAAATGGGCGAGCGCCTGCTGATAGCGGCGCTCGGTGCTTTCGCGCCGCGCGGCCTGCCGGTAGCGATCGACCTTCTCCGTCACCGTCGCGCCCTCCTGTGTACTGGAAAAACCGCCCTTTCCCGCCTCCACCGCCGCTGAGGTTTGAGAATGCCCGCTTCGCAAACGTCAGTTTGTCTGGATCTATCACGTCGAGCCGGATGCCGATACAGCTCTACTTCCGTACTTGATGACACACCATGAAACCGCTGGTGCGACAGATAGGCGCCTGACACGTTGCAGACGCGGTCAGTTGTGGAGCAACGTCTGGTCACCGTAGGTAGAATGCCTGGCAGTCTTCGGTTAGGATGACAACTGACCATAACCCCCACGCCTCGGGCGGGACGCTCCCGTACTGCGCACCAGGGGGTTTGTTTTTTGGTTGTTGCGCACAAATCCTTGAGAGGAGGTTGTCACATGACAATGCCTCATGAGCGAACCCGAGCAGTCATACAGACCCACGCGTTTCTGCAGCGATTGGAAGCAGACGCGTCGCTAAGCGAGGACGTTCGCTGTATGGCCACGCAGTTGCTCCGCCACTACCCCAGTCGCGCGGAAGTCCTACTGCAAGGGCTGCTCGAAGAAAGGCTCCCAGCGAAGCTTCTTCTTTCTCCATTTTTCACTTCGAGCCCCACTTACCGACCTGTCGATCGCTGGCGAGACAGGCTCTGCCGCAAATTGGCCGCCATCTTGCTGAATTGTCAGAAGTGACTGGCCACACGATCGCTCCCCACGGGCCAGCAAATAGCTCGCTGACTATGGGAGGACAGCCTGTAGCCCACCTTGCACGCACACAAGGCCTCGTAGTTCATCCGCGCAGGATTACCGCTGCAGTCCTCTGATATACCGTCCCTGAAGCGGGGGGCGAGGAACGGGTCAACCCGCCGATCCAAACAGTGGTTTCTTTTAGCTCAAATGGCTTGTTTAGCTGTCCAGCTAATCATGGGATTTGGGCTAATGATTAGCCCATAAGGCAAGATTTGCTGGCTGACTACTCACTCCAAACGACCCAACTCGCCATGGAAGATTCCACTAAGCAGGCACGAGGGTGAGCACCTGCAGGTAGCCCGTTGTCTGGCTGGCGGAGCGTACTCGTGACCGAACTGATGACAATGCGGCCGCCTCGCTGCGCGGTCAAAAAACAGCCCATGCGGCATCGACAGCGCGATCCAGCCCTCAGCCACGCGAGATGCCAAACTGATGCCCCGCGCCTAGGCGTATATCGGCCAAAGCGGACTGCAGGCCAGACCACTGAAGCTGATCAACCACCTGGCGGCGTAGTTAGGTCCGACAGGCCCGGCCTGAACTCGACCTCAAGACCGGGCATCAATGGGTGGAGTTGCCCGGGGAAGGACCCCGTGCTCTCGACATAACGCAACGCGGACTTGGTATCGCGCCATCCCACATAGCCCATCAACGCCTTTATGTCCCAGCCATTGAACGTCGCCCAGGTGGCGAAGCCACGACGCAACGAGTGACTGCTGTACAGCACAGCCGGCAGCCCGGCGCCGTGCAGCACCGCCCGCAACAGTGGAATCACGCTATGCGGGTGCAACGCTTGCTTGCTCAAATGCCCCCAACGATCGATGCCCGGGAACACCGGTCCATTGGTAACCTCTGCTACTTCGATCCAGTCGAGATAGGCCTGGACTGGACACAGGCGCACCAGCGCTGGCGCGCTAAAGGACTGGCCCTGGTTGTCACGATCACTCTTGCTCCAGGGCAGAAACAGCCGCAGGCCCTCCCCGGCTCGCGCTTGGATATGCTCGACCCGCAGTCGGCATAACTCGTCACTGCGAAAGGCCCGCCAGAAGCCAATCAGCAGCAAGGCCCGGTCCCGCCAACAGCGCAGCCATCGTGGTCGGTCTCCCGCGACCCGAGCCGCTTCCCCTATCCGCTCCAGCCAGGCGACACATTGCTCCAGCTCGCGCAACTGCAGCGGTTCGGCCTGCTTTTCCGGCTTCGGGTGGAGGGTGCGGATGCCTTTCAACACCTGGCGCACCAGGGGACTCTTGGTCGGATCCGGAAAGCCCTGAGCGACGTGCCACTGCGCGAGCGCGGCCAGACGCAGCTTCAGCGTATTGGCAGCCAGCGTGCCGGCATGGTCGACCAAGTAGCGCACGATGGCGTCGCTGGTGGCGGGCAGGAAACCGCCCCAGCTCACTTCGAAATGCTCGATCGCCTGCTGGTAGCTGCGTCGGGTGTTGGCCCGGGTACCGGCCTGCAGATAGCGCTCCACCACCTCATTCATCGCGCCTCCCCGCCTTGGCATACCGCCTCAAGGCCGGAATTGGGTCGAATTGCGCTCTCACATGAGATAACTCCGCATTATCCCATGTTAGTCCGTCAGCTCGAATGCTTCGTCACGAGCGCCGTTACAGCCGTAATCCCATAATCCATGGCATGACACGAAATCGTCAGGAGAGACGCTATGGCACGCGGTGGCGTGAACAAGGCAGTCGTCAAGATAGCGCGGGACGCGCTACTGGCTCGCGGGCTACGGCCGACAGTCGACGCGGTGCGCATTGAGCTGGGGAATACCGGCTCGAAGAGCACCATCCATCGATGCTTGAAGGAACTGGCCGAGCGGATCCCGCCGCACAATGCCCCCGGGGAGGACGACGTGATAATCACCCTGGCGCATCAGATGGGGGACCACTTACGCGAAAATGCTCAGGCGGCAGTAGCGGCAGAACGCGAAACCCTTACCCGCCAGCAATTGGAGTTCCGCCTGCAACGCCAGCAATGCGAGGAGCGGATACAGGATCTGCAGGGGATCGTCGCCGCACTAACGGAGCAGGTACAGGCGCAACGGCAACTGGAGCTGACCCTGCAAAACCGTATGACAGACAGTGAAATGGAGCGGAGCCGACTGCAGGAGGTCGAACAAAGCCTGCGGGCCCAGCTAGAGAAAAGTGCTCTACAAGTGCAGTCACTTGAGGAGAAACACCTGCGGGCTCGTCAAGCCCTCGAGCATTATCGACAGAGCCAGCAGGATCAGCGAGCTCAAGAACTCCGCCGTCATGACGAAGAACTTCAGCAACTGCGCCGGGAAATCCGATCATTGCAGCAAAGCCTAATCGGCAAGCAGGACGAGTTGACCACCCTCAACCGGGACAACGAGCGGCTACTCAGCGACGTCAGGGCCCAGCAACAACAACAGCGCCAATGGGAGCGCGAGTTGATCGCTCAGCGCCAACAATTCCAGGAGACGTCCTCTGCTCTATCCACCGACCTGGCCACCGCGCGCGCTCTACTAACCTCGTCGCAGACAGAAAACGCCACCCTGCGTGAACGACTGAAGCGGCATGTGGGGGAGTATCGCCAGTGCCGACGCCAAATACATCGACAAGAGAAACAGCTACATCAGCTTCAGGCAATATCTCCGACTATGTCCCCTCCATCGCCTCCTGCTGGGTAGCGGGTAAGTTTCGAGTAACGCATACGAAGCCTGGAGTAAAGCATTGTTGCCCGGTGAGTTGCTTAAGTACGTCGAGTAAGAATACCTGGTGAAATGCAGGTGACGCGCATTGACCATCAAGAAACTGTGTTAGCCAATGTGATTGCGTCAAGCCTTAACACCCACACGCCGCATTATCCGGAGATCACCCTTGGCGACGTCGCGACTCAGGCCTATAGCTGTCCAAGGCAGCGAAACCCGCGCTGTTAAGATGGTTTTCTTCGCACGAGACCACTGCATGCGAAGTCGATCAGGCATTACCATTCTGGTTTTTGAATTCAATAGCGCGTTAACAAGCTCCATATCTTCAAGCGCTTCCCACAGCAATAAGAAAGCCTCGTCATTCCACGCATGCACCCACTCGTACTCGAACATGCATTCCAAGATATCCTGGTAAACATTCAACGTGTGGTTAAGGTTTTTATATTTCCTTTCCCACGCCCTCAGTTCACCATCCACCAATAGCTCACAGTCAAGCAAGGCACTAATCAGATCCAGTAGCTGGTATCTGATATGCCATAACGGCGAGCGCAAGCAGGCCAAGTAAAAATACAGGGAGAAATTCTTCTTCAGCCAAGCACGCTGCCCCACAAGCGACCTCGCCTCGCTGCGCATCAAGATCAGCAAAGGGCCGATCTTGGTCCAACTGGGGCTACTGCATAGCCGGGCCATTGCTAGGTTGGTGAAGTCGGGTAACGGTTTACCATCCATTCGGAGTGCTGCTGCACACCTATCCCAGAAGGATCGGTCTGCAGAAAGCCCGCTAAGTGCCAGCCATAGTGGGTCACACAAGACCTGCCGCAAAACTGGAAATTCTCCAAGCATCTGCTGCAAAAGCGCATCGCGAGGCAAGCTGCCCTCGAAATAGGCGATCCACTTACTACTGTATGGATCGTCGTGCTGCAGACCGTGGGTCTTGACCCACCAAACCCCCAGTGCGTGCCCGTTGTGCGGCACACCCGCTAGGTCCGCCAACGTATGCGCAAACAGCATGGCCCGCGTTTTACGCACCGCGGAGTTGTACGTATCGCGCACGGCCACATCACACCATGGCCTGTTTCGCCCACCTTCTGAACTGTTCATAAAGGTCCGCCCGAACAAACTGGAACTTGTTGCACACCTACAACCAGCGTTGTAGAGCCATCGGAAAACTCTAGCCGGGCGTCTTTGCTGTACTAGACCAGTTCCTGATTAGGGTTCACAGTCTTATGTAATAAGCGTAATGGCCCCTTCCTCGGAGGCTGCGAACCTCGATTCGTGGCAGGAGGTTTGTCATGCCCTCTCAACCGAAAGCCCCTCATCTTGCAAAAGGCGGTACTGGCCGCCACCGGGCTAACTTCTCCTCGCGTAAGAAACCTGCCTAGCGGCAATTCCCGGAGGCAATGCGATGATCTCGATACCCGAAGAACTGAGAAGTACTCTTTCGTTAAGGCCAGGCCCCAAACTCCGACGCGGCAAATATGGAAAACATGTCACATGCGTTCCCTCGCGCAAAAATGGTCGAACAATAGTCTGTGAAACCATTCTCGAAACGCATTTTTGTATCGAGCTCGAGCGCAGCCCATGTATCACTCACTACCAGGCTCAGCCATTCACTTTGGCCCTAACCAACAGTCGTAAGTGCTATACCCCAGACTTCGTAGCATGCCATCGGGACGGAACAATCGTGCTCTACGAAATCAAGCATGACGCCGTGCGAAACGACTTGTTAACACTCGATCGGCTAGACGGTTGGCGGGAGCTCTTAAACGAGTGCGGCTATGAACTAGAACGTGTATTCGAAAACCAATTTTTCCATCCCATCAAAACCGACAACCTCCACCTTCTGTATCAGCAAAGCTTTGGCTCCAATTTTCGCTCAGCCTCAACTATTCGATCACTAGGTTCTGTACGAAAAGTACTGCCGTAGGCATCGCAGCGTGCAAGCCAGCGTGACCATCGCGCCAAAACTTCTGGCGAGCTTGTCGTAGCGGGTGCCAATTCTCCGGTTCTCTTTCAGCCAGCCAAACATCCGCTCGATGATGTTCCGTTGCCGGTATTTCGGACGATCAAACAGTCGGGGTAGTCCTGGCTTGGGTTTGCGCTTCATGGTGCGCTGCGGAATCACCGGCTGCATGCGGTAGCGGTCGCAGTACTGGCGCAGATGTTCGGCATCGTAACCTTTGTCTGCCAGTAACCAGCGGCAGCGCTTACGAGGCCGTCCCGACTTTCCGGGAATACGCACCTGATCCAAGAGCGGCTGAGCATGTGCAATGTCGCTGGCCTGCCCCGGTGACAGCATGAAGCGAAGAGGTATCCCATTGGCATCGCAGATCAGGTGAATCTTGGTGGTCAGGCCGCCTCGACTACGTCCCAATGCATGGTCTACCGGTTCTTCTGGCCCCCCTTTTTCCCGGCGCCAGAAGAGGCTCGGGTTGCGCGCACCGCAGTGGAGTCGATCATCCACGACTCCAGGTCAATCAGGCCTTCCTGATTCAGCCGGACGTGCAATCGCTCAAGTACTCGGTCAAACGTGCCGTCGTCTCGCCAGTCACGGAACCGTTGATACACCGTCGACCACGGGCCGAAACGCTCCGGCAGATCACGCCAGGCGGCTCCGGAGCAGAGGATCCAGAAGATGCCGTTCAGCACCAACCGATCATCACTTCGAGGTCGGCCCATCTTCTGTTCCGGGGAAACCAGATCCTTGATCAACTCCCAGCCCGCATCCGGGAGTTCGTAGCGCCTTGCCATGTGGGCCTCCAGCCAATCATGGCGGCAATTCTACCTGCACCGACTTTTCGTACAGAACCTAATACAAGAATCACCCCAAAAACAACTATTAGTCGAGGACTTGATAACCAAACAAATACGTACTGAGGACATTGCCCATGCAGTATTTTATGGATCGATCGTAACTAATTTAACCCGCCCATTTACTTTACATTCCCGGCTTCGGTGTGGAGTCAATGATGGAAAATGAAAACACTAATCAACTAGATCTTCGCATTGGCGAGCACTATCACTACCGCAGCCAAGGATTTGTAATAATTTCCATTGATGGCAACAAGATACAACTGAGAAGCTTACTCCAGAGAAAAAATATTTGCTTCCAGAGTTACGAAACACTAGCACTCGCTTACCGACGAGGTATCTTCTACAAAATACAGGAAGCGCCTCTACTTGCAGAAGTAAACAAAATCATAGCCGCCCTAAGCACAAAAGTCCGCGAGCAACTGGACAAACGCTTGGAGTATGTACGCCGGGTCTTGGAAAAATTTGAGGGGTCTCTCCCTAGACAAGAAACCACCACGTTTCTGGCCGAAATCGGAAAAATAATCGGCGACGCCTCTCCCCCTGGTTACACGACCATTTACAACTGGGTGAGAACATATCTTCACGCCGGCGAAAACCCCACCTCATTGATTTCAATGCGCGTTAGGAAGAGAAAATACAGGCTCACACGACAGCCGGAAGAAATCCAAGAGCAAATCAATTACAACATTGAATTGCTATACCACTCGAGTACACCCTGCCCAGTTAAAGCTGTCATTGAAGCCATTGAATTTAGCATCGAAGACCTAAACTCCAAGAGACCCATTTCAGATCAACTTCAGGTACCCAGTAGGTCGACACTGCGTCGAATCATCAATGAAATTGATACTTTCCTGACAGAGTCTCATCAGCTTGGGCACGGAGCTGCGATCAAGAACCAACGTTGGAGTAGGGTATACAGGAAGCTACGTCGAAGACTGCAGCGTGTAGAGTGCGATACACACGTCCTTGACCTGATCGTCGTCAATGAGCACGGGGAGGTCCTTGGACGACCTTACCTGACGATTGCTCTTGATGTTTATTCACGCCGAGTGATCGGCTGGGACATTTCTCTGAATCCCCCCAGCATCGAGAAAACTATCCGCGCGATCAAAATGTCGTTGTCTAGTGCGTATGAGCGCAATGGATTGGCGGAACACTATATTGTTGACAACGGCGCTGAATTTATAGCCAAAAAACTTCAGGACTGCTTGCGACTGCTGGGCGCCGAAATAACATTCTGTGAACCTGGCGAACCCAATCAGAAACCCTTCGTCGAGCGCTGGTTCAAAACACTGACGATCAGCCTTATCCATCATATGAAGGGGACAACGTTCTCAAACATACTTGAGCGGGGCGATTACGACTCGGAAAAAGATGCCGTGTTCACCCTGGGGCAACTGAGCGAGACTTTCAAGGATTGGTTAGACACCGTGTACCACAGTGACTTCCATCGCGGACTTGGAACGTCGCCGGACATCTTCTGGAATACCCATACTGATAACGCCTTCCCCCCGAAAAGGTATTCGCATGAGGATCTGAATCGCTTCTTTCTCAGCAAGAGGAGCGCGCTTCCGGCAAATGGTCGCATCGGCTTCCAGGATCTGCAATGGACGGGCCCAGCTGTCGCGTACCTAAGCACCCTTAAGGGCAATAAAGACAAGTTGACTCTCTTCTATGACCCGAGTGAATTGGGCACTGCTTGGGTGTGTCACCCCGATACCCCGGACGAGCTATTTAGCATAGAGGCGGCCGATCCGGATTATCAGATTGGTCTGACTATGCACATGCATAAGCTAATTAGGAAAGAGCTGCAAGAGAAACACAGCAAGTTTAATTACAAGGATGCCCGTAATAATCGCGTGAGGATCAACCTCCGATTGGCCGCAGCCAAGGGTAAGCGTGCCCGCAAGCAGCAAGCGCGAATGGCAGAGAATGGCTCGTATAGCCCTCCCCTTCCCCTAGCTTCGACGCCGTCAGAAACGAATGAGACCTTCATGATCGACCCGTCCAAACACTTGGCCAACAGTCAAGTACCCGGACTTTCTCAAGTGATTGGAGCCAAGCATGATAAACACAACGGAGAAAGTTAAGCTTTTTGAGCAACAAATCGTTTTCTTTCAAAACTATCGCCAAGCGTTTGCCAAACTCGAGAAGGCAGTCGAATGTACACGACTACGAGGCATACCCACCTCTGCGGTTTTAATTGGCCCTTCTGGCGCAGGAAAATCCACACTCAGTACCATCTTCCAAAATTCTTTTCCCTCACCTCACATAGAGCACAAACACGAGGGGATCTACCACGTAATTCCGGCATTCTATTGCAGCGTGCCTGCCAAAGTAACGATTAAGTCCTTCTGCAAAGCAATACTCAGCGGACTTCACTGCAATGACACATCCGGCGACACTGTCGACCTGGAACTACGAATCATCGAACTCCTGAAAACCTGCCAAACACAGATAATCATAATAGACGAGTTCCAGATACTCGCGAAACGAGGCAATTATAACCATTTAGAAGGATTGAAGGACTGGCTCCTGGCACTTTCAAATAGCATAAACATTCCCATAATCATCGTAGGTACGGAAGAATGTGCGGAAATAATCTATCGGGAGCCTCAACTTGCCAGGCGCTTTCCCTTTCTGGTTAGGCTTAAGTACTTGGAATTCAATGAAAAACTGGACTCGGAGTACATTACAACGCTTCGCGGGCTCGATGAAAAACTCTATGAAATAGGAAACTTAAAGCCCGGAATACATTTGACCGACCCCAGCATTTGCACTCGCCTGTACGTCGCAAGCCAAGGCAATCTCGAGTACCTCCGACAGATTCTTTCCCTCGCATTTAGCTTCTGCCTTAATCGGAATGACAAAAAGATCATTCTCGCCGACTTTCACGATGCCTGCGCTCTTATAGAACTAGAACTTAGTCTCAGCCCGAAGCAGAACCCTTTTTCACTAGACCTAGCTAAGTGCTATTCAATTATTGAGACGCACTCACAATGAAGGATCTGCATTTCATACCTATACCCTTACCAGAGGAAAGCCCGTTAAGCCTTCTCAAGCGCGCCGCTATTAGAAATGGCTACAGTACCTGTAGACAATTCCTCTCTTGGCAAAATGCAGCATATAAGGCCCAAAACCATCCCATGTTGGTTGACTCTCAATTTGCTATGCTTTTGTGCGCCCAAGCAGGAGAGTATGCACACGAGGTCAGACAATCATTTTACGAAATTAACTATTCTACTTACTCAGGAGTACGAGTATGCATTAACCAGATGGCAATTGATAGAAGACTAATACGCTATAGCGCGGCCGCAATTTGCACAGACTGCGTTAGAGACGGCTGGGAAAAGCAAGTCAAAGACCTCTTACCTGTTGAAAACTGCCCATATCATTCAAAAAAATACATTTCGCATTGCCCAAGCTGTGAACGAAAAATAACTTGGGTAAACCAGGTACTCCTTGCGTGCAAATGTGGTAACCGACTAGAGTCCCCTAGCTGCCCTGCAAATGACGTTATTCTCGATAGAAAAATCTTATTCTTACTTCGGCTTAAGTCTCAAAAAGCCTTCGACTTACTCGCCACATCATTAAAAAACTTGTACTGGAACATAGAAAATAGCTCCTATGAAGAACGAAGAAAGATTTTATCAATTGCGCTAGCTATTTCACTGGACGAACCCGAAAAAATAGCCTCATCACTAGTTAATCTCTACGGAGATAGCCGCGGCAACAATTTGGATTTTTATATTGCCAAATTGAATCCCTTTACCCCCGAAAAAACCTTAACCACGGTTAAGGATATTCTTTATAGGGAGTATGCCCACAAAGGAATCTCTAAAGAAATTCCAGCACCACTTACCTGCCATCAATTGAAGATCTACCTAGGCCTCTCACAAACTGAATGGACCAAGATCCAAAGGCATGAAGAATTCACCAATTTGGGAAACCATAAATCCCGATTCGATCATTCGAAAATTATGCGAATCAAGGAGATTCATGAAGATCTAATCTTGCAATCTTTGAATGACACTCAAGGACTTGAGGAATCGTTAACCGCACACGAAGTCGCAGGTCAATTTAAAACAAATCTAGACGTTATTTACGAATTAAAAATCGCGAACTTGCTGGGAAATGTCAACAAATCAATAAGACCCCATCGAATTTCTTGCAACGCCATATCAAATTTTAATGAAAACTACATTCTCGCCCATCAACTGGCTGAAGAATTGGAAATTTCTGTTCGTACGCTCAGAAAAGTCATCGTAGATCTTAACCTATTAACTCCACCACTTCCGCACAAACATATACTTACCACAGTAATACTCAAGAAAGACATAGAAAAAATTAAGAACCACCTTACTCCCTACGAAAAGCCTATGCATCGATCCCCTAAGCGCTCAGCGAATCTTCTACGTGTAAAAAGCGAAGATCGAAGCTCCTATTACAACACAAAAGAAGCGTCACAGATATCAAGTCTGTCCACGACCTTATTAAGGCAACTTGTTCGAGTCAATATCCTGCATGTTCACTATAGAGAAAATAAACCAGGATACCTGTTCCACAAAGATGAAATCCATCAAATACAACGTAAATACATAGGTGTATCTGAAGCAGCATCCCTCTTAGAAATCCCCACAGTAAAAGTTTCCTGCACCCTAGCCAGCAATGGAATACAACAATGTACCGGACCGCTCGTGGATGGAGAAGCTAATGTTTTATTTTTACGAAGCGATTTTATCGGACGAAAACTAGTCAAGCTCAAATCAAAACTCAGATGCCATACGGAAAGCCAGGCAGAATCGAATTTAATTCCCATAAAGCACGCAGCCAAACAAACCGGTTTAACACAAGCGGATATGCTGGCTGTAAAAGCCGCCCTGATCATTCCCCTCCGCGCTCAAGATAACAAGTCAATAGTTGGCATTTCACCAGCAGAACTACAAACCATAACCGACCATTTGAGTAACTATAAAGCCACTAGAGAAGTGCTACGTGGCACTTGGATGTCTCGAAAAACTTTCTGCAAAATATTCTTGAACACTCACATTATCTCTGAGTTATTCATCAAAAGGATACCGCACATCAACAAGGAGGACATTACTAAGCTAACTGAGTTTACAAGCAAATATTGCAACTTAAAAATGGCCGACGTGATCATGGGCGCACCTAAGGGCCACGCATACCAATTGTTAAGCCGGGGGTTACTTCGCGCTGCGCACTGTCCAGAAGCTCTGCTAACCGGAAAATTACTCCTGGATAGAAAGGAAATTGAATCAATGGATTACAAACCACTAATACGCCGCAAAATAAGTAAACCTATCAACATAGAATCGTCGACCTAGTCAACTTACCCGCCCGTCTTTTAGCCCATCAAAATTCAGCGCCTGCCGTTCAGCCAGATCTCGCGATTGACTCCATACAAGCCCATAGCCCATAGCCCATAGCCCATAGCCCATAGCCCATAGCCCATAGCCCATAGCCCATAGCCCATAGCCCAATAATCTACTGCTCAGCTATTTAGCCAAATTAAGTATTTTTTATTTACGTTATTCCAGTACCACTGAATTTATTGTTAATTTATTCATTTCATCCCCCCCCTCGAACGAATATTCTCAACCACTTTCCTGTTAGAGTGCTCCCTAAGAAAGCCTCCTTCAATCGGGGGGCTAGGGCTAGAACCTAGATTTCCGACCATTTTGCGCAAAAAAATCTGTTATTTCTTTTTTTTGACACGTCATTTCACTTATAGGTGATCGCCAGCTTTGTAACCCATTGATTTTCATAGCACCAATTTCTTCTCCGTTAGATATCTTTCGGGTCAAGACATTAGGAACTCCATAAACGCTTCAACCTGATACGGATGTCGGGGGAGCGAAGAAAGTCGAAACCCCGCCTCGTGCGGGGTTTCTTTATTTAGGGTGGTTGACGCTCTAATCATCCACCTGCCGGCGCCTCGCACGGTTCCCCGCGTGGAGCGATGAAGCGCGATCCACCCAGGGCCGACTTCCGTGCGCCGATCAGCCATTTCCCACGCTGCAACTGCATTGCCCCCTCCCTGCACCGCCCATAGCCTCTTTCCCCGGCGCCTAAGAAACGCTTACTCACACAGCGGTGTAACCGCTCCCGATAGCTCAGCGGCTTTTTTGTGCACGCTTCATACTCGCGCGCTCAAAACCTCTGCTCTGTCGGGAGTGGGCTAATACAAGACCCGAAAGGGGAATATGCCCGGCCTCTGTGTGGGTTTCTTAGGTTCTGTACGAAAAGTCGGTGCAGGTAGAATTGCCGCCATGATTGGCTGGAGGCCCACATGGCAAGGCGCTACGAACTCCCGGATGCGGGCTGGGAGTTGATCAAGGATCTGGTTTCCCCGGAACAGAAGATGGGCCGACCTCGAAGTGATGATCGGTTGGTGCTGAACGGCATCTTCTGGATCCTCTGCTCCGGAGCCGCCTGGCGTGATCTGCCGGAGCGTTTCGGCCCGTGGTCGACGGTGTATCAACGGTTCCGTGACTGGCGAGACGACGGCACGTTTGACCGAGTACTTGAGCGATTGCACGTCCGGCTGAATCAGGAAGGCCTGATTGACCTGGAGTCGTGGATGATCGACTCCACTGCGGTGCGCGCAACCCGAGCCTCTTCTGGCGCCGGGAAAAAGGGGGGCCAGAAGAACCGGTAGACCATGCATTGGGACGTAGTCGAGGCGGCCTGACCACCAAGATTCACCTGATCTGCGATGCCAATGGGATACCTCTTCGCTTCATGCTGTCACCGGGGCAGGCCAGCGACATTGCACATGCTCAGCCGCTCTTGGATCAGGTGCGTATTCCCGGAAAGTCGGGACGGCCTCGTAAGCGCTGCCGCTGGTTACTGGCAGACAAAGGTTACGATGCCGAACATCTGCGCCAGTACTGCGACCGCTACCGCATGCAGCCGGTGATTCCGCAGCGCACCATGAAGCGCAAACCCAAGCCAGGACTACCCCGACTGTTTGATCGTCCGAAATACCGGCAACGGAACATCATCGAGCGGATGTTTGGCTGGCTGAAAGAGAACCGGAGAATTGGCACCCGCTACGACAAGCTCGCCAGAAGTTTTGGCGCGATGGTCACGCTGGCTTGCACGCTGCGATGCCTACGGCAGTACTTTTCGTACAGAACCTAACTCCCGACACCAACAGCCCCAAGAAAGCTGTCGATCACATAGAGGTAATGGATATGCCCGAGTTTCCCCAACTCAATCCCACGCCCCCGGCCGATGCCGAAGTCCTCCTGCCCAGCCTGTTCATCCGCCACAAGCGCCAGTTGCGCGCGGTGTTGCTGGAGGCTGAGCCCTGGTTTCCCGCCAGCGACCTGTTCCGCCTGATTCACCATCCGCTGCTGTCGGAGCGGGTGCGGCGCAACCTGGACGACGACCAGTGGCAGCGGGCCTGGATGCGCAACAGCAACGGCGAATTCGAGGAGGAGTTCCTGATCAGCGAGTCCGGTGCCTATGCCGTGCTGATGTTCTATTTCCACCCCGAGAACCGCGCCATCCGCCGCTGGATCACCCAGCAGGTGATTCCCCGCCTGCGGGACGAAGGGCGCCTCAAGGGCCAGCGTCCCCGCCGCGACGTGATCCCGTGGCGGGAGCACGAACTGGAGGTGCTGCACTGGCAAGGTCGCACCTGGCTGGATGTGAGTGAGTGCCATCGCTTGTTGCAGCGGCCGGAACGGGTGATTGGCTGAGCCACCAGAAACCCGCTCGCAACTTGCAACTTCGCAGATACCGCCTTGATCGCTAGCGAGCAAGGCGGTATCTACGCGACTGGAGTTCAAAGGGTGATTGCACTGCAGCAACGAACCCTGCCAAGGAGCCAATTGGGGCCATCCAGTTACGTAGGGTGGATGACGCTCTTCTCATCCACCAGCTCTTCCACCCGCAACACCAATGGCTCAAGGAGGGGTCATGTCCAACTACCGTCGCGCCCGGATGCGCGGGGGCACCTACTTCTTCACCGTCAACCTGCGTAACCGGCACAGCGACCTGCTGGTCCGCGAAATCCACCTGCTTCGCGCCGTGGTACAGTCGGTCAAACACCGCCGCCCCTTCCATATCGATGCCTGGGTCGTGCTCCCCGAACACATGCACTGCCTCTGGACCCTGCCACCGGGCGACGACGACTTCGCCATGCGCTGGCGCTCGATCAAATTCGCCTTCTCCAAGCGCCTGGCCGACACCGAATCCCGCACCGAGGCTCAACGCACCCGGGGCGAACGCGGCATCTGGCAACGCCGCTATTGGGAACACCTGATCCGCGACGACCTCGATTACCAACGGCACTTCGATTACATCCACATCAACCCGGTGAAACACGGCCATGTGCGGCGGGTATGCGATTGGCCGTATTCGAGTTTTCACCGGGCGGTGCGGGATGGCATCTACCCGGCGGATTGGGCCGGTGATGGCTTGGCGGACGACGATGTCCGCTGGGGAGAATGAGCCGGATTCGGGCCTCGCCTGGTGGATGAAAAGTGCGTCATCCACCCTACGCCGCCTTCACGCTTCTGCCTGCCCGATCAGCCATTTCCCACGCTGCAACTGCATTGCCCCCTCCCTGCACCGCCCATAGCCTCTTTCCCCGGCGCCTAAGAAACGCTTACTCACGTAGCGGTGTAACCGCTCCCGATAGCTCAGCGGCTTTTTTGTGCGCGCTTCATACTCGCGCGCTCAAAACCTCTGCTCTGTCGGGAGTGGGCTAATACAAGACCCGAAAGGGGAATATGCCCGGCCTTCTACGTGGGGTTTCTTAACTCCCGACGCCAACAGCCCGAGGAAGGCTGCCCACTTCACGTAGAGGTAATGGATATGCCCAAGTCTCCCCCGTTTCACCCCACGCCTCCGGCCGATGCCGAAGTCCTCCTGCCCAGCCTGTTCATCCGCCACAAGCGCCAGTTGCGCGCGGTGTTGCTGGAGGCTGAGCCCTGGTTTCCCGCCAGCGACCTGTTCCGCCTGATTCACCACCCGCTGCTGTCGGAACGGGTGCGGCGCAACCTGGACGACGACCAGTGGCAGCGGGCCTGGATGCGCAACAGCAACGGCGAATTCGAGGAGGAATTCCTGATCAGCGAGTCCGGTGCCTATGCCGTGCTGATGTTCTATTTCCACCCCGAGAACCGCGTCATCCGCCGCTGGATCACCCAGCAGGTGATTCCCCGCCTGCGGGACGAAGGGCGCCTCAAGGGCCAGCGTCCCCGCCGCGACGTGATCCCGTGGCGGGAGCACGAACTGGAGGTGCTGCACTGGCAAGGTCGCACCTGGCTGGACGTGAGTGAGTGCCATCGCTTGTTGCAGCGGCCGGAACGGGTGATCGGCTGAGCCACCAGAAACCCGCTCGCAACTTGCAACTTCGTAGGGTGGATGACGCTCTTCTCATCCACCGCTTTGAAAGGCGACTCAGGAGGAATCATGTCCAACTACCGCCGTGCAGTTCGCGCAGGACTGGCCGTATTCGAGCGTTCATCGGGCGGTGCGGGATGGAATCTATCCGGTGGATTGGGCGGGCATTGCGTTGGAGGAGGACGCGGAGACCTGGGGCGAGTGAGTACGGGATCGGCTCTGGTTGGTGGATGAGAAAAGCGTCATCCACCCTACGCAACTGGTTGGTGGATGAGAAGAGCGTCATCCACCCTACGCGACTGGAGTTCGAACGGCGATCACTGCAGCAACGAACCCTGCCAAGGAGTCGATTGGTGCCATCCAGGCAAGCCAGGTGCGGAGCATTGAGGTCAGTTGCCATGACCCTGCGAGAGCTCCGATGCACGAATGGCCTGGTCACAACTGGCGGTATCTTCTGTCCACCGGCGCTGCATGTACTTCTCCGCCCCGCCCTTGAACCCTCCTTGGGCACAGGCGTAGGCGTAGGTCTGGACGTCCACCATGGACTGGCGGCAAGCGTGATATGAGGTCAGGGCCTGTCTTTTCCGATAATGATCGGGCCAGTCATCCAGCTTTCTCACCACCTCTTCAGCCACCTGGTAGAGGAGCCCCGTGGCATTGGGATCGCTACAGATTTCGGTGACCCTGGCATGCAGGGCATGGGCTTCCTCGATCAGCAGCCTGGCCTTGTTCGCCGCTTCCGCATCGGTGTAGACGGCTTCGACCTGCGCCCCGGCAATCACCGGCCATGCCATGGCCAAGACGAGATGAAAGGCTTTCATCACTCAGCATCCTCCTGCGCGACCCGGATCAAAAAAAAGGGCCTGACGTCGACTCGCGACGGGGCCCTCAAAGGGTGACAACCACAATCCTCCACCTGGCCGGAACACCGCCAACGACTCGCCATTTCAGTGCGAGTCGAAGCGGCCCGTCATCAGTCTTCTGCGGGCACTACACCGCGTCGTGAAAACAGCACGGGAGCACCGCCGCCGTTGAGCAGCACAGCCGTCAAGGAGACGCCATCAGCCGACAGCTGCTCCTGGAAGCTCTGGCCGCCATCGCTGCTGCGCACCATCAGCCCATCGAGGCCCACCACCAGCACCTGGGGACCGGACACCGCAATGGACGTGACCGAACTCTTGCTCTCCAGCGGCAGACGACGGAAGTCCTTGCCCTCGGCGGTACCGTGCAACAGCGTGCCGCGCTGGCCGCCGACCAGCAGGCTTCCATCGGCCAGCACCGCGCCGGACCAGAGGGTGCCTTCGTAACCGGTATCCAGGTAACTCCAGCTCTTGCCTTTGTCCTCGGAGCGCAGCACCTGGCCCTGTTCGGCCGTGGCATACAGGCGGCCGTGTCCATCGGCAAACAGCCCCATCAGATTGAGGTCAGCCCGGCTGGACCCCGGTGGGGCCTGCACCGTCTGCTCCGCCCAGGTCCGCCCACCGTCATCGGTCGTCAGCACCAGGGACCAGAGGCCAACCGCGACACCCTGCCGGGCGTTGAAGAAATGCACGGCGAACAGTGGCCGGTCCTCTTCGCTGGACAGGCGCTGGATCTGCCAGGAGTCACCACCGTCCGAGGTGGACAGGATCGCGCCCCAGTGGCCAACGGCCCAGCCCTGCTTGTCATCGACGAAAGACACGCCGTTGAGCGGCGAGGACAGCGGCACCGAGTTGGCCTGGCGAAAGCTTTTCCCCTGGTCGTCGGACAGCAGCACCATGCCGTGGTCGCCCACGGCGACCACGCGATCCTTCGCCCAGGCGGCCCCCAGCAGGGTGGCCTGCGTGGCATGGCCCGCCTGGGCGGCCGGCACGGGTTGCAATGGCGCGGCCTGGAGCGGGAACAGCGGCAACACTGTGGCGAGCAGGGTCCCCATGAATGAAGTCAGGTATCGCATCTCTCTCTCCTCAGTGCGCCAGCGCGCCGACCATGCGCACGGGGCGCTTGCGCGGGAACACCCGCTCCAGCCAGACGGCGAAGGCCGGCAGCACGGTCATGGCCATGATCATGTTGACCATGAACATGAAGGCGAGCAGCTTGCCCATGTCGGCCTGGAACTTGAGATCGGAGAACGCCCAGGTCGCGACGCCGATCGCCAGTGTGATCGCGGTGAAGATGGTCGCCACGCCGACCTCCAGCAGGGCGTGCTCGACGGCCTTGGTGATCGGCTGGCCGTGGGCCTGGTGCAGTTGCAGGCGGTTGTAGATGTAGAAGGCGTAATCGACGCCGATACCCACCGCCAGCACCATCACCGGCAAGGTGGCGATGGTCAGGCCGATCTGCAGTTCCTTCATGAACCAGTAGCCGATGAAGGTGCCGATGGTCAGGGGCAGGCAGCACACCAGCACCGCTCGCAGGTCGCGATAGACGACGAGCACCAGCAGCGCGATGGCGGCGTAGACGTACAGCAGCATGGGCGTCTCGCTTTTTTCCACCTCCTCGTTGATGGCCGCCAGGACACCGGCGTTGCCCGAGGCGAGACGCATGGTGACGCCCGGCATGGAATATTTGGCGCGAAACGCCTTGGCCGCCTCGAGCACCCGGTTGATGGTCGTCGCCTTGTGATCCGCCAGGTACAGATGCACGGCGGTCATGCTGCAATCGGAACGCATGATTCCTGCAACCCGCGCCACCTCGGTAGCCAGTGCGGAGTAGTTCAGCGGATCGATGGGGACCGCACTCATCTTTGGATTCCCCTCGTTGTAACCCTCGTTGTACTGGCGCATGAGGGTGGAGAACGAGGCGACCGACAACACTCCGGGAACGCCCTGCATGGCCCATACGAAGTTGTCCTGGTACTGCCCCAGGGCGACGTTCTCGCAGGCGCCGGGCGGCACCTCGCCCGACGCGTCAGGGCTGACCTCGAACACCACGCTGAGCCAGTCCAGACCGATGTCGTAGCTGCCGGCGATGGACACCGCATCGCGGTTGAAACGGGCGTCCTCGCGCAGCTCCGGCGCACCGGCCTGCAGCGTGCCGACAACCCGGTCATGGCTCTGCCAGACCGCCGCAATGAAGACGAGCACGGCGACACCAAGCACGACCTGGGCGTTGCGCCATTCGGCGAGCCGCGCCAGCCCATGCAGCCAACGCGCGCGGCGCTCGCGGGAAACCTCCTCGGCGACCGCGTAGCTGCCCTCCACCTTCAGCATCGACGCCACCAGCGGCAGCATCACCAGGTTGGTGATGATCTTGTAGGCCACGCCGAGCGATGCGGTAATGGCCAGTTCGCGCACCATCGGAATCGGGATCAGCAGCAGGGTGACGAAGGACACGAAGGCCGTCACCAGGGCCAGCGTGCCCGGAATCAGCAGGCCACTGAAGCTGGAGCGCGCAGCCTCCTCGGCGCTCTTGCCGCAGGCGATTTCCCGCACGATGTAGTTGATCTGCTGCACGCCATGGGACACACCGATGGCGAACACCAGGAAGGGCACCAGCACGGCGAGGGGATCGAGGCCGTAGCCAAGCAGGCGCAGGCTGCCGAACTGCCAGATCAGCGAGGTCAGCGAGCAACCCAGCGCCAGCAGGGTGAAGCGCACGGAATGGCAATACCAGTAGACCGCCGCGGCGGTCAGCAGCAGCGCCAGCAGGCAGAACTCCAGAACCGCGGAGGCACCATCGGCGATATCGCCAATCTGCTTGGCGAAGCCAATGATCTGGATCTCGAACGCCTCGTCCTCGAACTGCGCGCGGATCTGCTGCTCCAGCACCTGGTTGTAGGCCACGTAATCCAGCTGCTGGCCATTTTCGTCGAGCTCGTTGAGCTCGGCGGTGATCATCGCGCTGCTCTGATCGCGCGCCACCAGGGTGCCGATGAAACCGCCCTGGGCCGTGGAGTTGGCGATCTTGTCGACGACCCCCTGGTCGAGACGCTCGGGCGTCACGGTGCCGGGGATCAGCGGATCGGCGCGAAAGCCCTCCTCGGTGATCTCGTTGACGAAGGAGTTGGGCGTCCACAGCGACTGCACGCTGCTGCGCGAGACCCCGGGCAGGAAGGTCACCGCCTGGGTCACGTCGTACAGCCGCTTGAGCCCCGCCACGTTCCAGATCGAGCCGTCGCGGGCCTTGACCACAATCGTCAGGCGATTGGCACCGATCAGGTCGGTGCGGTAGGCCTGGAAGGTCTCGACGTATTCATGGCCTATGGGCAACTGCTTCTCGAAGCCGGCGTCCATGCGCAGCTGAATGGCAAACCAGGCCATGCCCAAGGTGAAGAGAGCGAGCAACACCAGCACCAGCCGGCGCTGGCGAAACAGCCAAGCCTCCAGGCGTGGCAGCACGCCACGCCCTCCCTTAGCGGACCCATCTACAACTGGAGTATTCACTGCATGCCTCACATCGAGTGCGAAATCGCCACGCCGACGTAATCGCGATCACGCAGCAGTTGGTCGTAAGAGGTGTCGCCATCGTTGAACTTCGCGTAGTTCAGGCTGACCTGCCAGTTACCCGGGTTGCGCACGAAGTTCAGGTACAGGTTCATCGAGCTGGCATCGCGGGAGTAGGTCGAATAGACCGATGGCGTGCGCCCATTGCCCAGCGACTGCTGGTAGTAGATGCCCGGGGTCACGGTCCAGCCCGGGATCAGGGTGCTGTCATAGGTCAGGCTGAAGTCGAGGTGGATCCCCGAGGAGGTCGCGTCGCCGTGGGACTTGGGCGGGAACTGCGACAGGTCCTCGACCCAGGTGTTGGCCCCGGGGGCGACCAGCTCGCCATCGTAGCTGTCGTGCAGCCCCGGATACTTCACCAGCACCAGTTCCGACAGCAGGGTACCGGTGCTGGCCCCGGTGAACTCGAGGAGGTCCGGAGAGTTGGCGTTGGTCATGCTGTAGATGCCGGTCAGGTGCCACTGGAATTTCTTGGTGTCCTTCCAGCACTCCCCGCCCCGCCCCGAACAAGGCGCGGGGCCGAATGCAAGGCCAGGCAGGGGGTTGAGCGGTACGGCCTCCTTGGGCCGATAGGACAGCTCGGTGCCCACGGCCCAGTCGCCGACCGGCAGGTTGGCGCTGATGCCGTAGAGCATGCGGTCTTCCGGATAGACCCAGGTGGGCGCGAAGGTGGCCTGGTTGTAACTCAGCGACGGCAGCTTGTCGTGATAGCGCATCACGTAGAAACCGTAGTTGACGTCGCTGTCCTCCGGCTGCCAGCGCACCGAGAGGCCCCATTGACCGCTGTCGCGAGCATCCTTGTCGTCGAAGCCGTAAGCCTCCAGGCCTTCACCAAGCGCATGGGTGGTCGACCAGTAGCTGCCCACCGGCGGCAGTTCACTCTTGTTCCAGGCGAACTGGTAGTAGGCCTCGACGTTCACGCCATGGCCCAGCCCGGTGGCGACGCTGAGCATCGGCGCCGGCAGCACGGCCTCCTTGAGCTGCACCCCCGGGCTCGACAGTGCCTGGAAGTCGTAGGCGTTGGTGGCGTTGATACCGCCCACCGCGAACAGACTCTCGCCCCAGTTGATCACCTGGTTGCCCAGGCGCGCGCGGACCCGCTGGTCCCCCACATCGAAGCTCTTGCTCACCCACAGATCGAGCAGGCGCGCCTTGAACTCCAGGTCGTCGCGGGCGTCGTCGGTCAGCCCGTCACTGCCGATGTCCGAGCCCATGGCCTGCCGGAACTGGGTTTCCGCAGCCAGCGCGCCGGTGGTGTCGGTGGCGGCGAAGTCGCGCTTCCAGCTGCCGCGCGCCATGAAGGTGAAGTCCTCGGGGAACTTCAATACCAGTTCGTGAACGCCCTTGACGTAGTGGGTGAACAGGTCGCCCTTGTCGTAGTTGAGGTTGCCCTGATCGCCGATCCCGGAGACGGTCGGATCCAGACAGCCAGGCGCACTGCTGCCAGTGGCACCGGCGTTGACCAGATCGCAGCCCTGAGACTGGGTGCGCACCCCCATGCCCCAGCCAATGGTGGAATCGAACGAGCCACGGATATTCTCCGTCTCGAAGGTGAAGCCCATGGCCAGCGGCGCTGTGCAGGCGATGACCAGACCCGATGCTTTAGCGATTGTTCTTTTCATGTCGGCTCCCGAGATTCGCAATTAGCGCTCGCTGATGGTCCGCAGGTTGTCGGAGGTGTAGAAATCGCGCTTATGCCGCGGGTTGCCTTCGCTCTCGGTCAGCCAGCGGAGATCCTTGCCAGCGCCGATGGTGCCCAGGTCGAAAAGGTAACGGCCGTCCGCCAGGTTGTACTGCACCAGGGCCTGCGTGTCGCAAGCACCGGTCTCGTACACAGGAATCGGGAATCCCTCGCGTACCTTCCAGATCTGCCCTTGCTTGTCGTAGTCGACGGCCATCACGGCGTTCCAGCTGTCCTCGTCGATATAGAACAGGCGCTTCGGCGCCTGGTGGCGCATGCCCTGGCGGACATTGGCCTCGACGACCCACACACGATGCAGTTCGTAGCGACGCGACTCGGGCACGAGCGAATCGTCCTGGGCGACCTCATCGAACTTGGCGGACGTGTCGTAGGCGCCAAAGGCGTTGTAGGGCACGATCAACTCCTGCTTGCCGACCAGCGTCCAGCCGAAGCGATCCAGGGGACCGAAGAAGATGTTCGCTTCATCGACGGTGTACTGGTTATCCATGCCGATCTGCGGGGCGTCGTAGGAGTAGGCGGGCATGCGCCGTACACGACGCTGACCAGGGAAATAATAGAAGGTGGCCGACTGCTCTCCGGCTGTGACGGTTCCCACGGCAGCCTGCCCCGCCAGGGCAGCCGGCTCCAGGAAGGAAAAGTAAGTGGCGTTTTCCAGCCGGCCTACGGAAGAGAACAGTGCACTCCCCTTCTCGCCCCAAGGGGTAAAGAAGGACAGATCATTCGAGATGCGCAGCCAATCCCCTCCCCCCTTGCGCGGGGAGATCCCGGCGATGCTCTTGGGAATGTCGACGCCAACGCCGCGGTAGCGCATCTTCATGTTCCACATGACCTCGGCGCCGGTCGTCGGCATGGGGAACGGCACGCCGGGAACATGCGCCTCCTGCAACGCCAGCCCCTCGGCGTCCAGGCTGGCGAAACCGACGTTCTTCTTCGTATTCTCGGCCACGAAATCGGGAGCGCCACAGCTACGGCGGGTCGGATAGACATCCATGCGATAGCCTGGAATCTTCTTGAACAGCTCAAGCTGGCCGGGCGAAAGCTTGCTTGCGTGCTGCGAGACGTTGTTGGCGTCGATGCTGAACTGCGGCTTGTCGTCCTTGAACTTCCAATGCTGGCCACGTATCTGGCCGTAGCTCCAACCCACGTCCTGCTGGCCAGGTGGCGTCCAGGCCGGGATCACCCCATCGGCACTTGCCGCGACCTCGCCGCCCAGCGGGGTCAGCTTCGTACCCAGCAATGCAGGATCCTTCTCCGCAGCCTGAACCGAACAGATTGCAGTCGATGCCGCAATGGCCACGAGCAGATGCCTGACGCCACGGCGGGTGGAAATGCCGACTTCTGGGCGCTCAATCACTTCATTCATTGGAAGGTCCTCACGGGGCGTTGACCGGCGGCGCGACCTTCCTGGAGGGAAGGATCGGCTTGTGCCGCATTTTCTTAATCAAGTGACATGATCAAATGAACAAGTCCGATGACTACAAAGCAAGCCACATGCCAAACGCCAAGAAACTGAAAATCTCTTTATTTATCAGCTCGTTATGAAAATTAAGCACCTGATCGGCGATACCTGTCACCTCAAGAGCGCACCAGTGCGTGTCAGCAGGCCGCACCATTTTGGGAATTTACGGAACACGTGTTACGAAGATATACCGGGATCAGGGGTCACCGGAGAGAGGGCAAATGCAGGACCTGTTTACAACTTAGTCGCACCGCCGAAGACCCGCCCATGTCTCGACGAACGATGATCCTGTAGCATCCGGCGACATTGACGCCGAGACCGCAGCGGCAGCGCTGCAAGAATGGAGATGACTCAGACATGGCCAGAGTAGGTGCCGAACTGCGCAGACAGGACTTCGTAGAGGCGACTGTCAGAGTGATTGCCGAACATGGGGTGGCCGATGCAACGACTCGGCGCATTGCCGCCGCGGCAGGCTCCCCATTGGCATCGCTGCACTATGTATTCCACACGAAAGACGACCTTTTCTATGCGGTCTACGAGTCGCTCTTCAACATGCCGCAGGAGGCCATGGAGCATCTACCTCCCGGCGCCACGCCCGCTGAAACCGTGGCGGAGGTGCTGCGCCGGTTGATCGAATGGTTCACCGCCAACCCCGAAATGGCTCGCACGCAATCCGAGCTGTTCCTCTGGACCATGCGCAACAAGCCCGAACTGGCGAACCGGATCTACACGACGGCCACCGAGATGACGGAAAAGGCCATTGAGCGGGCTGTGGGCCCGCGACTGGACAAGGCTTTTCTGGCTTCGGTCAGCCGCTTGCTCATCCAGATGACCGATGGCCTGCTCGTCGCCTGGTTTGCCCATGGCGACGTGGAGCGGCTGAAAGAAGAGACCAGGACGGCCTGCCGGGCACTGGCGTTGCTGGTGGAGAACCACTGAGCCCGCCCGCCCCCGTCCCGACCTCAGGGGCTCGTTGGAGCGGCCGACGCGAACCCTGCCGGCCCGCGCTGGGTCTGGGGCTCATCAGGGTTGACGCGCGGGATTCGTGGGTTGGCGGGGGTGGCGCTGCGGCCAGGCCCCCGGAAGTTCAGGCATTCATCGCCACGGCTCAGTAGTGCCTGAAGACGTCACCGATGCTGGCTACCGGGTGCCCGATACGCGGGTCGACCGCCCGATTCGGATGCGTGGGCTTCAGTGCGTAGAGGGTGCTCAGGACCACGGCGAGGGTGACACAAACGAACAGGAAGCGACGCATCGCGAACCTCCAGCATGGGTGCTTTTTATTATTGGTGGGCTGAAGTCTGGACACTGGCGCACGCAAGCGCTTGACAGATCGCGCCAAAAAATTACCAATTCCCGCTTGATGCGGGAGGGTCCGGGAAGGCGCCTCCGGCTGATGTAGTATCGTCGGCGGACCACTACCCGAGGAGGCACGCTCCCCTCCCCTTCAACCGCGGCCGCAGCCTTGCACCGCGCCGTATCCATCACCTGGGCATCGAAATGGCTTCTCTTGTCCGTGGCATCGCCCTGTTGGGATTCGATAAGTTCGCCATCAGCCAGGGACTCGAACCACAGGCCGTCCTGGCTGAAGTCGGACTCCCCAGCGACGCCGTGGACGGCTTGATCTCCGGTACCGAGTTCGTCGCATTGCTGGAGCTGTGCGCGAAGCGCTCGCACAACCCGTTGTTCGGATTGCAACTCGGTCTCCACCAGGGCCCTCAGGCGCTGGGCAGCTTGCTGTACGTGATCAGAAGCACCGGCACCTTGGGCCAGGTACTCGAGGCGTTGACCCGGTACTTCCATTTTCACAGCACCGGGGCGGACCTCCATCTCGAACGACAGGGCGGCACCGCACGACTGCTCTACGATGTAACCGACGGTGACGCCATTGCGGTGAGGCAGACCGTGGAGTTGGCCATGGGCATCTCCGCGCGGCTCATCCAGGGTCTGCTGGGGCATCCCTGGAAACCACTCGGATTGCATTTGCGGCATCCGGTAGCGGAAAAACCCAGCGCTTACCGACAGTTGCTCGGCGTCACGCCGCACTTTGACAGCCCGGTCAATGCGTGGGTATTCGACGAATCCCTGCTGGAGTCTCCCCTGAGTGCCATCGATGCGGGATTCCATGAACTGGCCAGCCGCCATATCGGTGAGCTGGCCCAGATCACCCTGCAGGAACTGCCTCCCTATGTGGGAAAGCTGTTGCGCAGGCGGCTTCCCAGCGGCCAGGTCACCATCGAACACGTCGCGGAGCAGATGAAGATCAGTCCTCGGAGTCTGCAACGCTATCTGCACGCGGAAGGCACCAGCTTTCAAAAACTGCTGGACCAGACACGGCAATCGATGGCGGCTCGTTACATGCGCGACTCCTCCGTGAGCCTGACCCAGCTTTCGGAACTGCTGGGCTATGCCGATCTCAGCGCATTCTCCCGAGCCTTCAGCCGCTGGAACGGCATGAGTCCCCAGAAGTGGAAACAACGCCATCGGCAAACGCAACGGATCGCCATCCCCGGCCCGGGTGAGGCAGCGCCTGACGTCATGACCGGGCAGCCGGTGTTACCCGACAGCGCCAGTGGCACCGGGTGACCGTGCCGCAGCTAACCCGCCGATCATCCGGATGACAGGCCGCCCCGAATGCACAAACGCATGCCGTTCACGCCATTGATTCGAGCCATCGGCCTTGTTGGCTTCGGTGAGTTCGCCAACCGCCAGGGCCTCAATCCGGTCGAAATGCTCCAGCGCGCATCGATACCCCAGGACATCCTGCGCCGGCAGGACGGAATCCTGTCCTACCGCAGATTCAGCGGTCTGCTCGAGCTGTGCGCCCGATGCTCCGGCAATCCCCTGTTCGGCCTGCAGTTCGGGCTCCATCAAGGTGTCGATGTCTTCGGCGAGTTGTTTTATCTGATACGAAACGCCCGGACGGTAGGCGATGCCCTGGCCGAACTGCGGGCGAGCTATTCGCTGTACTTCAACGATGCCGAAATAGGGCTCGACATCGAAGACGGGCGAGCGCGCCTCAGCTACAGCCCGAACGAGCGCGACGTGCCCGGGGTGAGCCAGGTCGAAGAGTCGTCATGCGGAATCGGCTTGCAGTTGATGCGGACGCTCGCGGGAAGCGGCTGGCAGCCCAGAGCGATCCGGCTCAGACATCTGCCGCTCCAGGATGAGTCGCACTACCTGCAGGCCCTGGGTCTGATACCGACTTTCGGTGCGCGCTGCTCCGAGACAGAGTTCGATTCGTCCGACCTGTCGCTGCCCTTGAGCTCGGCGAATGAAACGCTGCACCGCTTGATCGCCGACCACATGAGCAGGATCGAGCGCCTCGCGGCTGACGAACTGCCCAGCTATGTCAGGCAACTGCTGCGCCATCTCCTGCCCTCCGGGCGCGCGACGATCGAGAAGATCGCCGATTGCCTGGCCATTCACCCGCGCACGCTGCAACACTGGCTGGCACAGGAAGGCACGTCCTTCCAACGGCTCCTGGATGAAACCCGACAGGAAATGGCGGGCCAGTGCCTCGCCGACCCCTCGATCAGCATGGCTCAGATGTCCGGGCTGCTCGGCTATTCGAACCCCAGCGGATTCAATCGCGCATTCAATCGATGGTTCGGAATGAGCCCCCTGGAATGGCAAAGGAAACACGGCATCAAACGCCAACCCCGTCTCCTGCGCATCGGGCGCTCTGGCGCCGAGCATTGACGCGGCCAGGCGCTTCGCCTGAAGCCCCGGCAGCTTCTCGCCGGAGAATTCCGCAGTCATCCGTTCGTGGAGGATGGCCCGCCTGAATGGCCAGGCGGCCTTTGAATCCAGTCGTTGAAGCCACCGTTCGGCGGCGACTACCGTTCGTCGCCATTCAGCGGGGTGCTCCAGATCAGCAGCTCAAGCGCTGCGGCGATCTGAATGCGGTGGTCGGCAAGCGGGACGGGCAACAGGTCCTGGGCGCGCTCCAGCCGACGCAACAGGGTGTTGCGGTGCGTACCTAGTGCTTCGGCGGTCTGGGTGATGTTGCAGCCATGGGCCAGGAATGCGTGCAGCGAGCGCTGAAGGACAGTGGACTCCGTCGCCAGCCGCCCCAGCATGCTCGCGACGAACTGCCTGGCCGCACGGTCGTCCTGCGTCATCAGGGAGACCATCCGCACCTGATCGATGCTGGCTACGGAGGGTGCGCCAGCCAACCGCCCCATCAGTCTCTGCGTGGCCAGCGCTTCCAGGTGCGAGCGACGGAAGCCGTTCAGCCCCGCCCCTGGGGAGCCGATTGCTGCGCGGACGCCCGGAAACTGTTGGGCGATGCCCTGCAGCCGATTCAGGTCCAGCGGTTTCGCTGCGCCGCTCCAGACCCACAGGGTCGCGGAACCCGCGAACACCATGAGGGGCTCTGCGGCTCCGGTGAGGCGAGCCAGCGCGTGGGCCGCGTCCTCCAGCGGGCGGATTTCGGCGTCCGGGCTTTCGCTCCAGACGAGGCAGGCACAGTGCTTCTGGGAGAGGGAATAGCCCAGTTGCCTGCCGATCTGCCCGGTATCCACCTCTCTGCCATCGAGCAGTCGACTGACCAGGCTGCGCTTGTCGATATGCTCGTCGCGGGCCTGGGCGTTCTTTTCGTCCAGCATGATCTGGGTCACCAGACGCATGTTGCTGTCGATGAACGCTGAGATCGAACGCGACGAGACCTCCAGCAGTTCCGCAAGCTCCTCAGGATCCTGAGTCAGGCTGAACGCCATCTTCATCCAGAGCTCCCAGGCTGTGTTCTGTGCAGCCCTCGCGGTATTCAGCAGGAGTTCGGACATGCCCCGGCGGGCCAGCTCCCTGGCCGTATCCACCATGTCGGTGGAAACGTAGGGCTCCACCGGTTCTCCGGGGCGCTGCAGGTTCGCGTTCGCCCAATGCAGCAACTCTGCCCGATTGGCTCGCCGGCAAGACGCCAGGATAACCGGGTCCTCCCGCACGCTCGCATCGTCCGGTGTAGCGAAGATCGATTGATTCAGGTGCTCAACCCACTCCGGCGGCAGGCCCTGGGCGATCTCGGCGCCTTTGCGCATGAGCTCACGAACGGCTTCGGAAGGGCGTGGCCAGAGAGGTGGAGTGCTGGTCATGGAAGGTGCAAATCAATCAAAAAGAGCCGGATAAGGTGTGCATTTTGTACCTTACCGCAAGGCAGTGGAAAAAATAGCATGAAGTGGCTGCTTGAGCCCAGGAACCATCACAAGGAGGCACGTTTTCTCCCCATGTTTCTTTGGCATTGGAGCAGCCGAGATCGTAGTGAAGGGCTCGTTCAGCAGTGCCAGTCGATGAGTGCTGGCGATGAACATGCCCGGACACGAACCGTTTCTTTCCCTACCTGTTCGGAGTGTTGTCAATGTCCAACCATCGAGATTCAAGACCAAGCCTGCCAATTGTGAGCCGATCAACTCCCGCGGAAGAGATTGTCCGGCTTTGCGACGAAGTTGGAGCGGTCATCATCCGAAACTTCATGACCGATGAACAGGTAGTGCGAATAAACGCGGAACTCGAAGCGCCGCTTTCAGCGCTGGATGCGGGTTCCAAGCACGAACACGAGTTGATTGCAGAGTTTCATGGTCATCACACCAAACGACTTACCAACCTGATCACACATAGCAAGACCTTTCGTGAGGAAATCCTCGATGACGACCTCTTTCACGAAATGGGCCGCGCGCTTTACGAGCCGGAGTGTGGCGACTGGTGGCTGACAACCGCCCAACTGATAGAAATCGGGCCTGGCAATAAAGCGCAAATGCTGCATCGCGACATGGCCCAGTATCAGCCCTTTGTCGCCATGAACAAGCATGCGCCGCGTGCCATCACCAACCTGATGCTGGCCCTCACCGACTTCACCGAGGAAAACGGCGCTACGCGAGTGATTCCCGGCAGTCAGCACTGGGATGACTTCGAAGATGTGGGGTCGCCAGAGATGACAATCCCTGCCGAGTTGAAAGCCGGTGATGCCGTGCTGTTCGGCGGCAAGGTCGTTCATGGTGGTGGCGCCAACGTCACGACCGATCAGTACCGTCGCGGGCTGACGATTCCGATGCAGGCGTCGATTCTCACGCCCGAAGAAGCCTATCCGCTGATCGTCCCTATGGAGGTGGCCAGAACCCTCTCCCCTCGCGTTCAGAAGATCATCGGCTTCCGCTCTCAGTACCCCAACGGCAGTCCGGGCCTCTGGCAACACAACTACGCCGATCTGGCGGACTATCTCAAGCTCTGACGAACAGGGTCAGTGCGGGGAGGGCCGATCAGGCGTCAGCCCTCTCCACTGACTCCCTCAAATACCGCTTCCCCTTCGCCATGCCCCTGCCTCGAACCTGCTGGCAGGCGCGCCGGCCCGAGCCAGCAACTCCATGTGCCGGACGTTACCGGGCCCTCAGCGCCTGACGAGCGCAGTTTTCGAGCGCAATCGGCATAGGGGGCGGCCTTCACAGGCCGCTCCCCTGCCACACCACCCGGCATGCGGGTCCGCACCGGGCGGTTCGAGGGATTGAGGTCAGGAGAGGCGTGGCACGCCGAGACGGTCAAAGTAGGCAGTCGTCAGCACGCGGTGCACGGCGGAAAGGCTGTTATGCCACCAGCGGCGGCTCAGCGCTGCCACCGATTGCGCCACCTGGGGACTGGCTCCAAGGCGGAGTAGCTCCCGGTAGGTCGTCTTGCCACGGCGCCAGTGCTTGAGGTGAAGGGCACGCAGACGGCGGCGTATCCACTCGTCCAGCGCTCGCCAGATTCGGGGGGTTTGTGCCAGCCCGAAATACCCTTTCCATCCCAAGAGGTAGCTGCGCAGTTTCCCGGCCACATCAGCCAGGCTGCAGCCACCGGACCGGCGGGTCAGTTGCCTGACTCGTTGCTTGAACGTTTCCCGCGCCTTCATCGACACCCCGCGCCGAACCTCGGCGTTCGAGGTCTGCCAAAGGGCATAACCGAGGAATCTCCGGCCAAACGCGCTGACCACCGCACTCTTGCGCTCATTGACGCTCAAGTGCAGCCGCCCATACAGGCGCTTTAGCCAGGCCATCACCCGTTCACCCGCCTTGACGCTGCGGACGTAGACGTTCGCATCATCGGCATAGCGCACGAAACAGTGGCCTCTTCGCTCCAACTCCCGATCCACTTCGTCCAGCAGCACATTCGCCAGTAACGGCGACAGCGGGCCGCCTTGCGGCGCCCCGCAGCGGCTTTTCTCGACCACACCAGCCTTCAGCGTTCCGGCATCCAGATACGCGCGCACCAGCCGGATCACCGACCGGTCCGCAATCCGTTGGCTTAAACGATCAATCAGGATGTCGTGATCGACCCGATCGAAGAACTTCTCCAGGTCCACATCCACCACGATCCGACGCCCTGACGCGACATAACGCTGCGCCGCGAGGATCGCGCCGTGGGCGTTACGGCCAGGGCGAAAACCGTAGCTGTGTTCACTGAAGGTGGGATCAAGGAGTGGCTGCAAGACTTGCAGCAGCGCTTGCTGGATCAGGCGGTCGGTGACCGTCGGAATGCCCAGCTCGCGTTCGCCACCATCCGGCTTGGGAATCACCACGCGGCGTACCGGACTGGGCCGATACGTCCCTGACAACAGCCTATGGCGAATCCCGGCCCACGCGGTCAGCAGGTGCTCGGCCGTCTGTTCAATGTCCAGACCGTCGACACCCGCCGCCCCCTTGTTGGCCTTGACCCTTTTCCAGGCGCGCTGCAGGTTGCCTCTCGCAAGGGCGCGTTGCAGCAGCCCTTGCCCTGCGCTTTCGGGATCACCTTGCGGGCGCAATGCCTCGTCGCTGACGGCGCGATTCACGGCTTCACCGTTTCTCGTCGGCGTCCGCCCCGCGTTTGGCGGGCATCTGACTTCCGGTCATGTCGCATCAAGATGGCCTCCGGCGCTCTCTCTCGTTCGGCCCTTCGTCAAAAAACAACTACTACGGCCTCTGCTGACTTCTCGCTCCGGCTGCCGCCGTCGCCCTTTCAGGCACAAGGCGAGATCTCCCCAGGTAAGAACGCAATCCTTCACCGCACAACCGCCGGATCTACGCCGCCGCCCTTTGACCACGAGGGCTTCGCGGCTTTTTGCCCGCTCGCCCTGGTCGGCATCGCCTTCTATCCGGTTCTTGTTCATCGGCTCGCGGCTTCGCTCCACGCTTCCTCCCCACACTCGGTCACCCTCATGCAGTTGCGCTTCACTTCGTTCGCTGTGGTCAACTCACGGCGGGACTCTCACCCACAAGATTGCGCCCATGCTGGGCGCACAAAAAATACCGCCCCGAAGGGCGGCAAAGGAGCGGGCTTTTGGCCCGCTCTGGAGTATCGGGTGTTCGCTGCCTGGAAGAGACGAGGCTCGCGGTGAGGCGCCAGCTCCGCGCCCCAACCACGAACCACTTCGCGAACAACGGCGCGACTAGCGAGCAGGTACGAACGATCGGGAAGACACGCCCTTCGCACGCTCCAATGCACAGTAGGCGTAATACATCTGGATCGCCGAATAGGACCAGGTGAAGAAGGCCCAGGTCATGAAAATCATGTGGGTGTCGTCGCCCGGGATCGGGAAGAAGTCATAGGTGATCGCCACGGCCAGGAGAACTGCCGCCCCCACTGCGGTAGCCAGGGCGTGCATGCCTTCTCCCGCACGCATCAGTTGCACGATGAAGTAAGACAGATAAATCGAGTAGCCCGACCACATGATCACGTAGAAGTAAGGGCGCGGCTCGTCAAACGAATCAGACAGGTACACGAAGCATGTACCGGCGAATGCCGCCGCAAACAGCATGAGGTCCTTCATAAGCGAAGGCTTGTAATTATGGGTAACCGCCATCAGGCCGAGGGTGGCGATGATCGGCATGCCGAAGCTTCTGGAGAAGGAATCAAGGAAGAGCGAAATACCGTAGTTGAACTCGGAGCTCGTCGCGATGAATACGAGGAAATTCGACGCAGAGAAACCGACGACCCACCACTCCAGACCTAGCAGATAATTCTTTCTCCTGATGAACTTTGCCCCATAGACCCATCCGGAAAGAGCCAACAAAAGACACGAAACAAGCGCAAGGATATCTATGACTTGCATAACGACAGCCTCTATCAAGTATTTAATTCAATGCATCAGTTCGCCGCAGGAGCGAGCGATGCAAGATATTGGGCCAGTGATTTGCGATCCCCCTCGGACAAGGTCGAGACGACCGCCGTCATTGCGCCCGACGGATCCTTCCGCCCGCCCTGGGCAAAAGCATCGAGTTGTGCCAGCAGGTAGTCGTATCCCTGCCCTGCCAGACGAGGGAACTGTTCGTGCCCCATCAGTCCTTCGCCATGACAAGCGGCGCAGGCCCCGCTGGTCACCAGCTCCTCGCCCTTCGCCCGCAACTGGGCGTCCGGCTCGAAGGTCTGGTTGGCAGTGGCGGACTGCCTGGCGTAGTAAGCCGCCAGGAACTCGATCTCGGTCTCGCTCAGGGTCATGGCCAGCGGTGCCATGGTCGGACTGGCACGCTCCCCGCTGGCAAAGCGTTTCAGTTGAGCCGCCACGTAGGCTGCGGGCTGGCCGGCCAGGTTCGGATAATGCTGGTTCTGCGAACGTCCCTGGCGACCATGACAGCCGACGCAGGCCTCGGTCAGACGTGGCCAGGCCCCCTCATCGGCGTCCCTGGCCTGGGTAGTGGTGTCCATGAAACTCATCAGGCGATAGAGGTCGAGCGCATCCCGACCGTAGAAAGCCAGCAGCCCGACAAGGACTGCGACGCAACACAAGGCGATCATCTTCTTCATTTCTATCTCCTACGCCTGACGCAGGGCATTGAGCACCTGCAGCGCGCTGTGATGGCCGGAGCGCACGGCGCCATCCATGTAGCCCGCCCAGATATCGGCGGTTTCGGTACCGGACCAGAACAGATTGCCGCACTGCGGGCGCAGCGCCTCGCCATGAGTGCTCCAGAAGCCCGGAGGAATGGCCGAGACGCAGGTGATCGTCCAGGGGTCGCTGAACTTCCAGTCGTGATCGTGATAGGCCACGGGCTGCAACGCTTCGTCGCCCCAGGCCTGGGCGAACACCTCCATCAGGATGCGCTTTGCCCTTTCAGGGTCCGACGGCACATTGGCGTTGGAGAGGAAGGCATTGATGATGCCGATCTCGCCATTGGGCGGTGAATTGTCGTAGGCCCAGGCAAGGGGACCTTCCGCCATCATGATTTGTCCGCTCATGCCCTTCTCCCGCCAGAACGGCCGGGAATACACCATGGCGGCCTTGCGCCCCGGAGAATGCGCGGGCCAGGCGCGTTGCAGCGCCGCGCGGGCCGCCGGAAGGGCCGGCTCGAACTGGACCTGGTTGCAGAGGGCAGGATGGATGGCGACTATGACCTTCCGCGCGCGGATGAGCCCCTGATCCGTATGCAGGCTCACGACCTCGCCATCCCAGTTGGAGATCTTGCGGACAGGGCACTGCAGACGCACCTTGTCGCCCAGTCGCTCGGCCATCCTGATACTGAGAATCTGCGAACCACCGACCAGGCGCGTGCCTTGTGCGCTGTCCTTCATCGAATCGAGGATTTCGTATTGGCAACTGGCCGAGTTGATCATCGACAGGTAATGCAGAAGCCCCATTTTCTGCACGGGGACCCCACCGGTAATGGTTACGGTGGTATCCCAGCCCAGTCGGTTCTCCGGCTTGACGTTCTGCTGAGTCAGCCAATCGCCGACCGAGAGTTTGTCCCACTCTGCAGCCCGGGGTGATTTCCACGGAGCCCCCGAGGGTACTTCGCGGGACATCTCGCTCAGCTTGCTGGCCACGGGCAGGTCGGAACCGAAGGTGCCCTCGAGGTCGATCTCGAGTCGTCCGTCCCCCGCCATGATGACCGAGCGTCCTTCGTAGTACGACGGGAAGGTCCCCACATCCAGCTGCCGCGCGAGGTCCGCTATCGCCGTCTGGCCGGGGCCGATCCACTGGCCGCCCACCTCGGATATATGTCCGCCACCGGCATCGAAGTTGAGGGTACGTCCTCCGACCCTGTCCCTGGCTTCCAGGACCACGAAAGACGGGTTGCCCGCCTGGAGCAGGTCCCTGGCGGCGGTCAATCCGGCCAGGCCGGCGCCGATGATGGCGACATCCAGGACATCCCCCGCATCACCGGTGGGCGTATTGGCATGCGCCAGTCCCACTTTCAGACCGAGACTTCCCACAGCCACCGAGGCTCCGGCAAGTTTCAATAATTGCCTGCGCTTTGAGTTCAGCTGGGTGTCATACGTGGGTTTCTTGGTCATTTTATTATCTCACGCAATCATTATTTAACTTTAATTAGCCAACAAGCAGTTCGACCGACGCAGTAGTTGCGAGCAGCATCTTTATTCGCCTGAACGGAGGAACAACTATCAGATAGTCATTCGAAATAAATACTTGAAATTCCCACGGGTTCACCCTCCAGCCTTCACGACAGAGTCATGGAAGTTTGACGGCATCAGACAGGGCTATCGCCGAGTTCCGGGCGGCGGCTTTACGAGCCTTGCGGTTCGTCCATTCGTCATACTGCCTGGTCGCTGCGAAAGCGGCTTTCAGGGCACACCACTGGAATGGCTCAGGGAGTGTGGAAGGCGTCTTGTGGCGCAACGCCGTCAGGTGTGCGTTCTCGACACCGTTGATCTTCTCGGCAAGCAGTTGCCCCATGAACGAATGGGTGGCAAGACCATGTCCCGAGCACCCCGCCACATGGAAGATGTTCTGCTGCGCCCCGATTGCGCCGACCACAGGCAGCGCGTCATATGCCACGCTGACGTATCCACTCCAGCAGTGCTGGATACCAAGGCCTCGCAGGAAGGGGTAGCGCTCACGCAGCGTCTGCGCCAATGCGTCATAGGCGCCGTTATCCGGCACGTTGGGGGTCTTCGAGCCGTAGACGTAGTTCAACTTCTTGACCGTCAGCACCAGGGTGTTGTGCGCCGTCAGACGGTGACTCTCCATGGTCAGGTGCGGCGTGATGATGCCCTCCCGGCCATGCCAGCCGAGCGACGCCAGCTGCTCCGGCGACAGCGGCTGGGTTTCAATCGCCGAGACCCGTATCGGCGCAACCTTGTCGCGCAGCAGACCCAACTGTGGCGTGTAGGCATTGGTCGCCAGCACCATGACGGGTGCGCTTGCGGTGCCGCGAGCGGTCTTGCAGGTGATGGTCGGCCCTTCGCTGTAGGAGAGCAGTGGAGTTTTTTCGTACAGCTTCACCCCAGCTCGGATCGCCGCACGACGCAACCCGCTCACGTACTTCCCCGGGTTCAGCGTGCCGCCGCGCTGCTCGCAGCCGAACAGGAAGGCTGGCGGAATACCACGCGCCCGCATCTCGGCCTGGTCCACGAAACGAGTGACGGAACCCAGCTCAAGACCGAGCTCCATGCTCCTGCGCAGCCACTTTTCCTGCGCTTCATGCACGGCAGCCCGGATGACGCCGGAAGGGTTGTAGTCGCAATCGATGCCCAGCTCGACCAGCCGCCTCTCCACATAGCACACAGCCTCGTCGTAGAAGCGGATGAACTTCCTCGCATGTTCAACGCCGACGCGCTTGACGAAGAGTTCGAACTCGATCCCCATGCTGCCGAGCAGATAGCCGGCATTACGCCCGCTGGCGCCGAAGCCGCCGAACTCCTGCTCGAGGACGATGACGCTGGCACCGCGAGCGGTCAGCTCCAGCGCCGTGGACAGGCCGGCAAAACCGGCCCCGACCACTATGACATCGGCGCTGGCATGGCCTTCCAGTTGCGGCTGCAGATCACCCGGTTGCTCCACCCACCCGCCAATGCGGCGGAACCGCATCGATCCGGAGTTACGGGTGATCGCTTCGTTTCTGGGACTCATGCGCTGCGCTCCTGAGCGGGGACGGCTTCTTGTTTCACAGCACTGTAACGCTGCGCCTTATTTTGAGCAACACTTGTTATCTTAATATTTGTTATACAAATTCAGAACAACGCAGTGCAGCCAGGGCAGCGCGCACCCGCGCCTGGTCGGCCAGGCGCGGGTGGCGGGAGGGATCAAATGCGGCAATGGCGCGCCAGGGGGATTGGCCGCTCAATCGGCCAGCCAGCACCTGGGGCCGCTGAGCCGCAATGCGGGAGATGGCCCACCCGTGGAACGATGGCGTGGGGGCCATCCCCTCAGGCGTTTACACAGTCGCCGGCTCGCGATAGTCGACCGGAGTACCCAACCAGCCAGCCCAGCGCCTTTCCCAATACAGGTTGTGGAGCTGGGTGACCTGTTCGCCAGGCCCGGCCACGCCCCCCAGCAGTTTTCCGTCAACGCTGTTGATCGGCATGATGCCGCCGGCCGTTGAGGTCAGGAAGGCTTCATCAGCTTCGCGCAACTGATCGACATGCACCCGCTCGACACGAGTCGGCATCCCGATCTCCTCGGCGAGTTCCAGGGTGGTCTTGCGGGTAATTCCCTCCAGGCAACCGCTGTCCGGAGTGAAGAGTGTGCCGTCCTTGATAACGAAAATATTGGAGCCGGGCGCCTCAGTCAGGTAGCCCTCCGCATCGCACAGCACGGACCAGTCACAGCCATTCTGCATCGCCTCGACCAGGGACAGCTTCATGTCCATCCAGTGGAAGTTCTTGGCCGTCGGGTCCACTGCTTTTGGCGGAATACGAATGTATTTCTGGCTGACCATCAGGTCGATACCGCGGGATCGCACTTCATCGTTCGCAATGTAGGCATAGGGAACGACGAAGGCGTAGAAGCAGTTCTTGTAGGCACCGAGGTCACCGCGATTTGCCGGCGTCTGACCGCGCGTCACGCACCACCAGATATACGCCTCTCTGGTGCCGGCCAGCTTGACCAGGTTGGTCAGGATTTCCGCTGTCTGGGAGTTGCTGTAAGGGTTGTTCAGGAGAAACTTCTCACAGGCTTTTTCAAAGCGTGCGAGGTGATCCTCAAGTCGAAAAATGAAGCCCTTGCTGGCGCTGACAACATCATAGGCAGCATCGGCGTGAATGAAGCCGGTATCGGTAATCGGAATAGCCGCTTCATCTATGCTGCAGTAGACACCATTGATAAAGGCCGATCCGTGAGCGTACTTGGGATCGTGCTCCAGCCGGATATGAGCTGGGTCGTTATGCATAATGTGTTCAGCTTGAATAATTTCCACGGTAGACCCTCACTGTTTAACTTCAGTTGACGTTAGGTGCGGCGTGATGCCCCCTCGCGACCGTGTCGATCGAGCGATGCGAACTGCCCTGGACACAGCGGCCGGGCTTCAATCACCGAGCTCGCATGGGCGCATGCCTTATGGCGTCGCGGATCCAACTGCGGCGCCTGAGCATTGGGATGTGTCGAATTCGGGAGGGGCCGGGGAGTCCGCACAGTCGGGAACCTCGGCCGCGAAAAACTGGGTGGTGGCCGAGACGTCCTGATCGCCGTACCCCATGGATTGCGCGCGCTGTACCACCTGGCACACCGCGTCGAAGACCGGGGTCCGCGCACCGCAGGCATGCATGGACTCGGCAATGTATTCAAAGGCACTTGCATGCACATCGAGCGTCGCCTGATCGCCCGCGAAATCCCCTTCCTCGAGCCGGCGCACGGCGTCTTCAAGCGCATCGGAGATGAGGAAACGCGAAGCGTCGGATAGAAGCCGAGCCATCTTCGGCGCGGACATCCCAAAGTGCCGGCTCGCGCCCACGGCTTCGTAAAAGGCAACCATCGCGGCGAATGAATACGCGTGGAGCATGGTCCCGAACGCAAGCGCTTCATCCCAGGGAAGGAACACCGCATGTCCGGCGAGCACTTCGAGCAGCTCCCGATGCCGCTCGAAGGCTTCACGCTCGCTGGTATAGATGCAGTAGCTCTCGGGATGACCGACATTGCGCGGATAGGCCACGATCATCCCTTTGACGTAATGGCCGCCAGCACGATTGACGAGTGCCTGAAGCGCCAGGCTGTCCTCTTTCGAGCCCGTGGAGAAGTTGACTATCGTGCAGTTGGCGAGTGCTTGACCCACGCCATCCGCCCCAAGCATCTCCTGTACCGCGGTGTCGTCCAGAAGCACGAGGATCGCAACCGGGCTCGCCGCCAGGGCGATTGCCGCGGATTCGCAGAGGTGGGCGCCTGCGGCGACAAGCCCCTCGGCCTTGCCGGGAGATCGATTCCAGATCGCCACGCGTTTCCCTTGCTTGAGGAGCGCTCGCACCATGATCGTTCCCATGGCCCCAAGCCCCAGCACGGACACATCAAAGCCGGATCGGCCGTCATCATTTTCGCGCACAGTGCAATCCTCTTCGTTTACGCATTTCCGCAGTTGCGGAGCCGGGTCCATGAGCGGTGCTGGACTGGGCCATCACGCGGGCGGCGGCAGAAACCTGGAGAGTTCTTCCCTGAACGCTTCGAAGCATCCGCCGACCGCGCTTCAGTTCATGGCCCTTCCGCCCCACTGGCTCCAGACTTCCTCAGAATCCTTTCCCGACTTCCTTGAACGAGGGCATACCCAGCAACTCGCGCGGGTCTCGCATCTGCCCGTCGATTTCCACCCACCCCAGGAAGGTCCTGCTTGCGCTCCAGCCGAGCAGTTGCTGCATTTCTTCCGGAAGTTCCCGGACGCGCTCGATCGGAATGGAAAGCAGGTGATTTTCTTCCGAGCGCAGGAATGCCAGGTCATAGGCCATGGAGAGCCCGGTCCTTGGTCGATCGGAGTTGTTGGCGCCGCCGCCGTGGTAAACCGAACCGATCCAGAACAGGGCCGAACCGGCCGACATCTCCGCAGGGACCGTTTCTTCCTGGGTGGGCATACGCTCGTCGTCCCAAGTGTGGCTGCCAGGAATGACGCGGGTGGCGCCGTTCTCTTCGGTGAAGTCGGAAACGGCCAGCATCATTTGCAGCCGGGCCTCGCGGCCGTACTGCGGATGTCGCCAGAGCGAGGTGGCGTCATCGCGATGCAGGGGTTGCAAGCCTTGTCCCGGACAGATCTGGATGGCCTGGGTGAAGCTGAGTTGAATGTTTGGCGCTACCTCGATTCGCTCACTTCCGCTCCATACATGGGTCGGGGTTTGCAGGATCTTCTGGGCCGACTCGATGAACAGCGGATGCAGCGCAATGCTCACTGCCGCATCGCTTCGCGCGATGAGGCGGGCGACACGCCGAGTCTGGGCGCCCGCGAAGTAGGCATCCTCGCCATAAGGCGTTTCATTCAGGTAGAGGTCGAGCTCGGCTCTGAGCGCTTGCAGTGCCTGGTCTGAAATGAAGTTCGAGATGATCACGCCGCCATCGCGCTGGATGACTTCGACCACTCGTTCGACAGACTCACTGCTGTCCAACGTGGTGAGTTTCTTCGTTTCCATTTGTACACCTGACTTAGTGGGTTTGATGGTGTGAAAAGCCCGAGAAACCTGCGCCGCACCGGGCCCCGCTTCTGCGGGCCCTCGTGGCGCCCTGGCTGTCTGCCTGAGCGCTCTGGAAGCCGTTGCGGGCGGTCCCGGATACTCTGATCAGCAGACAGAATCATTTGAACAAGTCACTTGATCAACAGCAAGGGATGTGCCAAACCTAAGAGGACCGACGCAACAGCGCGAGAATCAAATGGTTACGCCGTTCGCGAGCCAGACTGGGTGATACGTTCGTACCCAATTCGCGCACTGACCTGTTCCGCATGGCGCACCAAACTGGGTATTCACGAAACAGTCGTTACCTTTAATGGTGCGCAGGAAGGCATCGGTGACAAGCCTCGACGCTCGACCGCTCGGGTGTTGATTGACGGGGGTTCATGACTCGGCGAGCGGCCATGCGGTAGCATCCGCCACCGTCGACGCCGAGCCGGATAGCAGGCGGCATAGCCGTAGAAAGGAGATTGCCTTATGGCCAGAATAGGCGCTGAACTGCGCAGACAGGACTTCATAGAAGCCACTGTGAAAGTGATTGCGGAGCATGGGGTAGCCAATGCGACGACGCGGCGTATCGCAGCAGCGGCAAACTCCCCACTTGCCTCACTGCACTACGTGTTCCATACCAAGGACGAGCTCTTCTATGCCGTCTACGAGTCGCTGTTCAACTTGCCCCAGCAAGCCCTGGAGCAGGTGCCGGTCGGCACCTCCGCCGCGGAATCCACGGCGGAGATGCTGCGCCAGCTGGTCAAATGGTTCAGCGCTCACCCCGAAGTGGCCACGACGCAATCCGAGCTGTTCTTCTGGACCCTGCGCAACAACCCGGAAATGGCCAACAAGATCTACGCCATGGCCGGCGAGGCAACGGAGCGGTCGATCGAACGGATCACCGGTTCCCAACTGGACCAGGCCACGCTGCCGGCCATCAGCCGCCTGCTCATCAACCTCTTCGACGGCCTGTTGCTCGCCTGGTCCGGCCATGGCGACCTGAAACGCCTGGAGGAGGAAACCGAGACGGCCTGCCGGGCGATGAAACTGCTGGTGGCCAGCTACTGAGCCCGCGGCCATCGCCGAAGGCCCACTGCGACGCGCGGACCGACCCGAGATGAAGCAGCCCTCCCCCAAGCGCAACAAGCTCCGCCCGCCGCAGGTGCCAGCCATCAGCCTGCCCCGCCCGGCATTGCTGAAACGCCTGGGCGAAGCCGCCGGTGACGGCAGGCTGTTGAGCCTGCTCAGGGCGCCCCTGGGCTACGGGAAAAGCACGCTCCTCGCGCAGCATGTACTCGCGCTGAGTGATTCGGGCCTGCCCTGGGCGTGGTACCGGCTGGATGACAGCGACAATCAACCGCTCGAACTGCTGGCACAGCTCTGTCATGCGCTCGAACTGCCAATACCGGACCTGACACCGGGTCGCGCTGCCGAGGCGAGCCTGTGGACGACTCTCCTCAATCACCTGGAGAGCCGCGAGGCTCGCTTCACGCTGGTCCTGGACGATCTCCACCTGCTGCGTTCCCGTAATGCCTGCCGTTACCTCGACGAACTCCTCCGCCACCCGCCGAAGCACCTTCATCTGCTGGCCGCCTGCGAAGGGGAGCCCGCCATTGCGCTCAGCCACCTGCAACGCGATCAACGCCTGCAGACGCTGGACGTCCGGGACCTCGTTCTGGACAGCGGCGAAATCCGCGAGCTGGCAAGCGCCCGGGGGCAGAGCCTGGACAGCGATCTCGTGTACCTGCTTCGGGCCGAGAGCGAAGGCTGGTTCAGTGGCGTCCTGTTCGGTCTCGGCACCTGTTCGGGCGCGAAGCTGTCGGATTTCAGCTCGGTCGATGCCCCGGCATTCCTGTCGCAACACGCGTTCGAGCAGGTCGCCCGGTTCTTCCATGAAGAGGTCCTGCAACGACTGGCGCCACCGCTGCTGCGCTTCCTTTCCCGCCTGTCCGTGGTCAGCGCATTCGACACCCGCCTCGCGGCCTACATCGGAGGCCAGGACAACGCCGCCCAGTTGATCCACCAGTTGCAGCGCCAGGACCTGTTCATCCAGCAGCGCAAGGGCGAACGACTGGTGTTCCGCCTCCACCCGCTGCTGCGCCGCACGCTCTATCAGTCACTTCACCAGCAGGATCCGAACCTGCTCAACCAGTTGCACCTGCAAGCCGCCGACTGGCTGCTCACCCAGCGCCATTACGCCGAGGCCGTCTACCAGCTCGGCCGGGCCCGGGACTTCAACCGCCTGCTGGCTGCGCTCGAGCAGCACTGCTTCGACCTGCTGCGTGAGGGACAGGTCAACAGCATCGTCGACTTCCTCGCCAAGGTGCCGGGCGAAAACGCACCCGAGCATTTCACCCTGGCCGTGACCGAGGCGAGCACCGTGATAGTCACCAACGACATCACCCACGCGAGCGCCTGCCTGCAGCGGCTGCAACGCCTGATCCGCCGTCACGAGGTGCCCGAGCGCCGCTCCGAGCGCATCCACCAGACCCTCGCATTCCTGCGCAGCCGACTGGCCGCCCTGGGTGGCAACTTCAATCACGGCCTGCGCCTCGTGGACCGCGCCATGGACCAGTACCCCGCCTCCAGCGCGGCGACTGCTGTCCTGCTGTTCAACCGCGCAATCTGCCTCTTCTCCCTTGGCCGTGCCCACCAGGCCAGCTCTACGGCGGGCCGGGCCCTTGCCGAACTGGAGGCACTGGGCTTCAGCGGCTACACGAACATGCTGCAGCTGCTGCTCGGCCAGATCGAGCTGGCGCAAGGCGACGTCGAGAAAGCCGGCGCGCGATTCCTCGGCCTGCATTCGCCTCCCGGCGCGCCCGGTTCGTTCTACGACCTGTTCCAGCAACTGGGCCAGGGCATCGTCCTGCTCGAACAGAATCACCTGGAGCAGGCCGCCCAGCGCCTGAGCCAGGCGGAAGCCATCGCGCTGGCCTTCCCGCACAGCGCCGGCCTGCCCTGGGTGCTCCACTATCAGGCCTGCCGGCTGCTGGCCCAGGGCGAAACACGCCTGGCTCGATCCCGCTGGGACGAAGCCCGGCGCCTGGCCCGGCAGTTCAAGCTGTTCGCCCTGTACCGGCAGATCGGCGCCTACCAGGCCCGGTTGGCCGGGTGCGAGCACGACCAGGACTTCATCCTCGCCTGGCTCAAGGAGTGGCACGGGTGCCGCCGCCGCTACGGCGCGGAGCTGATGCCCGAGGAATGGCTGGCCTACGCCTGGGTCCAGCGCCACCTCGGCCAGCACGCCAGCGCCCGGCAGATCGCCGACAACCTGCACGAGCTGGCGGAGGCCGAGAGCCTTCAGCGCCTGCGCCTCGACCTGCACCTGCTCGACGCCACGCTCCACCGCGACAGCGGCGACCGGGAGGCGGCGCTGGGCAGCCTGGAACAGGCACTGCAACTGGCGACACGGCACGGCTTCGGGCAACTGATGCAGCTGGAAGGCCAGGCGCTCGGCGAGCTGTTCCGCCAGTTGCTCAACCCGCAGACCCGCCGCCAGCTCGGCCTGGAACAGCCGCTGCCGCCTCCCGAGCGCCTGGCGCGGCTGTTGCGCGGCCTGCACAGCGAGGTCGACGTCGCCCATCAGCCACTGCCCGAGCCCCTGACCCGCCGCGAGCAGGACGTGCTGCGGCGAATGGCCCGCGGCCAGGGCAACCAGCAGATCGCCGATGGCCTCTACATCAGCCTGAGCACGGTGAAGACCCACATCAACAACCTGTTCCGCAAGCTCGATGCCGGCGACCGCGACAGCGCACTGCAGGCGGCCCGCGCCCTGAAGCTGGTGGACTGAAGCGGGCCGATCGAACTGCTCGCTCCACCCTCCTCCCCCCAAATTCCACCCTGATTTCCACCCTCGGTTCGACGCGCCGGCGCCAGGCCCTTTGCTACAACGGGCACCAGCTTTCCCTGCCTGACGAGAACGCCATGACCGACAAGCTGCTCAATGAGCGCGAACTGAGCTTCCAGCTCTACGAGATGCTCGACACCGAAGCGCTGCTGCAACGCCCGCGCTATGCCGAGCACGACCGAGCCGTGTTCGATGCCACCCTGGAGACTGCGCGGAGCATCGCCGCCGAATACCTCGCCCCGCACAACCACAAGGGCGACGCCAACGAGCCGACCTTCGACGGCGAGAAGGTCACCCTGATTCCGGAAACCAAGGCCGCCTGGGACGCCCTGGCCGAAGCCGGATTCCACGCCGCGCACCACGATGCGGAGGACGGCGGCCTGCAGTTGCCGGAGGTGGTCCTGCGCGCCTGCATGGCCTACTTCAATGCAGCCAACATCGCCAGCGCCGGCTACTCCTTCCTCACCATCGGCGCGGCCAACCTGGTCAAGAGCTTCGCCAGCGACGCCCTGCGCCAGCGCTTCCTGCCGCCGATGCTCGACGGTCGCTACAGCGGCACCATGGCCCTCACCGAACCCGGCCAGGGCTCGGCGCTGGGCGACATCCGCACCACCGCGCGCCCGGCCACTGACGGCAGCTACCGGGTGTTCGGCCAGAAGATGTTCATCTCCGGCGGCGACCACGAGCTGACCGACAACATCGTGCACATGGTGCTGGCCCGCATCGAGGGCGCGCCGGCCGGGGTCAAGGGCATCTCCCTGTTCCTGGTGCCGAAGTTCCTGGTCGACCAGGACGGCAACCTGGGCCCGCGCAACGACGTGGCGCTGGCCGGCCTGCTGCACAAGATGGGCTACCGCAATACCACCTCCACCGTACTCAGCTTCGGTGAAAAGGACGGTGCGGTCGGCTACCTGGTGGGCGAGGCCAACAAGGGCCTCGCCTACATGTTCCAGATGATGAACGAGGCACGCATCGGCGTGGCCCTGGGCGCCTCCGCCCTGGCCTACCAGAGCTACATCCATGCCCTCGACTACGCCCGCGAGCGGCCCCAGGGCCGACTGCCCGGCGCCAAGGACCCGCTGTCGCCCCAGGTGCGCATCGTCGAGCACGCCGACGTGCGCCGCATGCTGCTGCAGCAGAAGACCTATGCCGAGGGCAGCCTGTCGCTGTGCCTCTACGCCAGCAGCCTGTTCGAGGACGCCCACACCGCGCCCGACGCGGCTACCCGCGAGGACGCCGCGGAACTGCTCGACCTGCTGATCCCGATGGTCAAGTCCTACCCGTCGAAGTACGGCGTGATCGCCTCCGACCTCGGCATCCAGGTGCTCGGCGGCTCCGGTTACATCCGCGAATACCCGCTGGAACAGTACTACCGCGACAACCGCTTGAACCCGATCCACGAAGGCACCGAAGGCATCCATGGCCTCGACCTGCTGGGCCGCAAGCTGGGCTACCACGATGGCAAGGGCTACCGGCTGTTCCTCGCCGAGGCCCGCGCCAGCCTGGACCGGGCCGCCGGCGATCCCACCTGTGCGCCGCTGGCCGCCGCCCTCGGCGACGCGCTGGGCATCCTCGAGCGCGTCACCCGGGACCTGCAGGCGCAGGTCGCCGCCGACGCCCACCTCGGCCTCTCCAACGCCACCGCCTACCTCGACCTGTTCGGCCGCGTCGTGGTGGGCTGGATCTGGCTCCGCCAGGCGCTGGTCGCCAGTCGCGCGCTGGCCGGTGGCGCCCTTGGCAGCGAGGCCGACTTCTACCAGGGCAAGGTGCACGCCGCGCGCTACTTCATGGACTGGGAACTGGCCGGACTGGACAGCCAGGCCCGCCTGCTCAGCGCCGGCAACCGGTTGTGCTTCGACATGCAGAACGCCTGGTTCTGACCCTGTCCCGCTACCCGCCCCATTCGCTCCACGCTTTCATCGATTCCCGGAGTACCTGAGATGACCACATTGGTGAATTACCGCGTAGAAGACGGCCTGGCCCTGATTGGCCTGGCCCGCCCGCCGGTCAACGCCCTCGGCCAGCCCCTGCGCGCCGCCATCCTCGACGCTTGCGAGCGCGCCGCCGCCGACGCCTCGGTGCAGGCCATCATCCTCCACGGCGCCCACGGCCTGTTCTGCGCCGGTGCCGACATCGGCGAATTCGGCAGCGAGGCCTCGTTCGCCGCGCCGGACCTGCCCAACCTGCTGCTGCGCCTGACCGCGCTGGACAAGCCGCTGATCGCCGCCATCGGCACCCTCGCCCTCGGTGGCGGCCTGGAACTGGCCCTGGCCTGCGGTTACCGGATCAGCGAACCCGACGCCCGCCTCGGCCTGCCGGAAATCAACCTGGGCCTGCTGCCGGGTGCCGGTGGCACCCAGCGGCTGCCGCGCCTGATCGGTGTCGAACCGGCACTGGACATGATGATTTCCGGCCAGCCCATCGGCGCCGGGCGCGCCTTCGAACTCGGCCTCCTCGATCGCCTGGCCAGTGGCAAGGAAAGCCTGCTGGACGACGCACGGGCCTTCGCCCGCGAGCTGCTCGACCAGCGCGCCCCGGCCCAGCGCACCAGCCGCTTCGCCAACCCGGCCGAGAGCGTTGCCGCCGACTTCCTCAGCCAGTTCCGCGCGGCCAACGAACCGCGCTGGAAGAGCCGCCTGGCGCCGCGCCTGGTGCTCGCCGCCGTGGAAGCTGCCTGCAACCTGCCGCTGGCCGAGGGCCTGGTCCGTGAGCACGAGCTGTTCAAGGAAGCCGAGGCATCGAAGCAATCGGCCGCATTGCGCCATGTGTTCTTCGCCGAGCGCGAGGCCGGTCGGATTCCCGGCATCGAGGCGGACATTCCGCTGCGCAGGATCGAGAAGGTCGCGGTGATCGGGGCCGGCACCATGGGTGGCGGTATCGCGATGAACTTCGTCAACGCGGGTATCCCGGTGGCCCTGCTCGAGCAGAAGGGCGAGGCACTGGATTGCGGCCTGGCGAACATCCGCAAGAACTACGAGATCAGCGTCAAGCGCGGCAAGCTGACGGCCGCACAACTGGAACAGCGCATGGAGCTGCTGTTCGGCACCCTCGACTACGCCGACCTGGCCGACGCCGACCTGGTGATCGAGGCGGTGTTCGAGAAGCTGGAGATCAAGCAGCAGGTGTTCCGCGAGCTCGATCGGTTGTGCAAGCCGGGCGCCATCCTCGCCAGCAACACCTCGTCGCTGGACGTCGACGTCATCGCGGCGAGCACCTCCCGCCCGCAGGACGTGATCGGCCTGCACTTCTTCAGCCCGGCCAACGTCATGCGCCTGCTTGAAGTGGTGCGCGGCAAGGCCACCGCCCCCGACGTGCTGGCCACCACCATGAAAATCGCCAAGCGCATCGGCAAGCTGCCGGTGATCTCCGGCGTGTGCTTCGGCTTCATCGGCAACCGCATGCTCGAGCCCTACTCCCGCGAAGCCCATCGCCTGGTGCTGGAGGGCGCCACCCCGACCCAGGTGGACAAGGTGCTCACCGACCTCGACCTGAACATGGGCGTGTTCAGCATGCTGGACCTGGCCGGTATCGATGTGAACTTCCTGGTGCGTAACTCGAATCGCGCCGCCTTCGCCCATGACGAAAGCTACTGCCGCCTCGGCGACGAACTCTATGCCCAGGGCCGACACGGACAGAAGACCGGACGCGGCTTCTACCTCTACGAGGGACGCAATCGCCAGGAGGACTACGAGGTGGTCGCGCTGGCGGAACGCCTGGCCGGCGAGCTGCACGTCCCGCGGCGCCCCGTCGGCGACCAGGAGATCCATGACCGCTGCCTGTTCATGCTGATCAACGAGGGCATCCAGCTGCTGGACGAAGGCATCGCCCTGCGCGCCAGCGACATCGACCTGGTGTGGATCAACGGCTACGGCTTCCCCGCCCACCTCGGCGGCCCCCTGCACTACGCCGAACAGCTCGGCCTGGACAAGGTGCTCGCCGGCATCCAGCACTATCGCCGCACGCTCGGCGGGTACGGCGAGATGTGGTTCAAGCCCGCTGCGCTGCTGGAGCGCCTGGTGGCCGCCGGCCGGGCACGCATCGAGAAGATCTGACCCCCTTCCGGGCCCGGCCAACGGGCCTCTTCATACAGGACACCCGCGTCATGAAAGAAGCCGTCATCCTCTCCACCGCCCGCACGCCGATCGGCAAGGCGTTCCGCGGTGCCTTCAACAACCTCAAGTCGCCGAGCATGGCCAGCCACGCGATCCGTGCCGCGGTCGAGCGCGCCGGCATCGAGGCCGCCGAAATCGAAGACCTGGTGATGGGCACCGCGATGCCCGGCGGCACCGCCGGCTGGAACCTCGGCCGCATGGCCGCCCTGGCCTCCGGGCTGCCGCTGTCGGTCAGCGGCCAGACCCTCGACCGCCAGTGCGCCTCCGGCCTAATGGCCATCGCCACCGCCGCCAAGCAGATCATGGTCGACGGCATGCAGGTCACCATCGGCGCCGGCCAGGAACAGATCAGCCTGGTACAGAACCGCCATATGGAATGGTCCTTCGCCGAGCGCGACGAACAGGTGATGCGCAACGCCGAGCACGCCTACATGCCGATGCTGCACACCGCCGAGCTGGTGGCCCAGCGCTACGGCATCAGCCGCGAAGCCCAGGACGCCTACTCGCTGCAGTCCCAGCAGCGCACCGCGGCGGCCCAGGCCGCCGGCCTGTTCGACGGCGAGATCGTCCCGGTGACCGCCACCAAGCAGGTGGTCGACAAGGCCACCGGTGCGGTCAGCTTCGAGGACGTCACCCTGCGCCTCGACGAAGGCAACCGGGCGCAGACGGTGCTCGAGGACCTGACCCGGCTCAAGCCGGTGGTGGAAGGCGGCTGCATCACCGCCGGCAACGCCAGCCAGCTCTCCGACGGCGCCAGCGCCTGCGTGCTGATGGACGGCCGCCTGGCCGAGCAGCGCAACCTGGAGCCGCTGGGTGCCTACCGTGGCATCGCCGTCGCCGGCCTGGCACCGGAAGAAATGGGCATCGGCCCGGTGCTCGCGGTACCCAAGCTGCTCAAGCAGCACGGCCTGAGGATCGATGACATCGGCCTGTGGGAACTCAACGAAGCCTTCGCCTGCCAGGCCATCTACTGCCGCGACAAGCTGGGCATCGACAACGACCGCTACAACGTCAACGGCGGTGCCATTGCCATCGGCCACCCCTATGGCATGAGTGGGGCGCGCATGGTCGGCCACGCCCTGCTGGAAGGCAAACGCCGTGGCGTGAGGTATGTGGTGGTGACCATGTGCGTGGGTGGTGGCATGGGCGCTGCCGGCCTGTTCGAGGTGTTCTGATGAAAGCTGACTTCGCGAAACAATTCTCCCTGGCCGGTCGCACCGTGCTGGTCACCGGCGCCTCCAGCGGCATCGGCATGCACCTGGCGCGGGTCGCCGGTCGCGCCGGCGCACAGGTGGTGCTCGCCGCCCGCCGCGTCGAAAGGCTCGAACAAGTCGCCAACGACATCCGAGCGGAGGGCGGACAGGCGTTCTCCGTCGCCCTCGACGTCACCGACCGTGCCAGCGTCGAGGCGGCCTTCGATGCCGCCGAGGCGCACTTCGGGGTGGTCGACGTGGTGCTCAACAATGCCGGTATCGGCAGCGGCCAGCGCCCGCTGGCGATCAGCGAGGACGACTGGCGCGCCATGCTCTCCACCAACCTCGACGGCGTCTGGCGCGTCGCCCAGGTGGCCGCCCAGCGGCTGGCGAAGGCCGAACGTGGCGGCAGCATCATCAACATCGCCTCGATCCTCGGGCTGCGCGTCGGCAACGGCTACAGCCATTACTGCGCGGCCAAGGCCGGCGTGGTGCAGCTGACCAAGTCCCTGGCGCTGGAACTGGCGCGCTACCAGATCCGTGTCAACGCCATCGCACCGGGCTACTTCAAGACGGAGATGAACGACGCCTACTTCGACAGCGACAAGGGCCAGGCCTACATACGCGATGCCGTGCCCATGCGCCGCCTGGGCAACCTGCAGGAACTGGAAGGCCCGTTCCTGCTGCTGGCCAGCGAAGCCGGTGCCTACATGTCCGGCGCCATCCTCGCGGTGGATGGCGGGCATCTGGTGGGCAGCCTCTAACCAGCCCGCGTGCATGGGCCGGACAGCACCGGCCCATGCGTCACCGCCCCTCCCCCGGCGTCCGCCATCGAAGCGCCGATGCGCCGGCTGCTGATCGGACGTCCCGCCTCGTCCGCGCGGAGCATTCGGGGTCCCTGAGCCCCGGGAATATTTACATAACTAATGTTGCGCTAAAAAAATCATGCCGCTACGCTCCAACCCGTTCGACCGAACCGTTCGATTGGAGACCACGCGATGATGACCCAGAACCTGAAACGGCAATCCATCAACCCGCCGCCGACCCAGGCGATCTATGACCATTTCCACTTCTCGCAGGCGACCCGCGTCGGCGACATGATCTGGGTATCAGGCCAGGTCGGGGTCGATGCCGGCATGACCCCCGGCAAGGATGTCGAGGAGCAGTCGCACCTCGCCTTTCAGGCCCTGAAGCATGTGCTGGAGGCGGCTGGCGCGAGCCTGGCCGATGTCGTCGAGCTGATGACTTTCCACACCGAACTCCAGGGCGACATGCCGGCCTTCGCAGCGGTCAAGGACCAGTACTTCCCCGACCGCTATCCCGCGTGGACCGCAGTCGGCATCTCTCAATTGGCCATCCCCGGGTTGCGCGTGGAAATTCGCGCCGTCGCAGTCGCGGGCTGCGGCGATACCTGAGGTCGCCATCCGGGCGCACCGTTCACGGTGGATCGGGGGTGGGTGCTTTCCTCGGTCATTTTCCCTATGCTGGGTCGCGCCCCGACATTTGCGGCCTGGCTGCGGCAACTGTCCCCCGATCGATCGCCCCAATGAAATCGAAATTTCCCCATGCCTGAATCACGTTCCCGCCTCTCCCCCAGCGCCAAGCGTCGTGCTGGCGAAAGCGAGTCCGAGCCAGTCGCCCGTCGTGGTCGTCCCGTCGGCGACCACGACGCAAAACGGGCCGAGCTGCTGACTGCTGCGATCGCCGTGATCGCCCGGGAAGGCTACTCTGGCGCCTCGATGCGCAAGGTAGCGCAACACGCTGGATGCACCACCGGAGCCGTGACCTACTACTTTGCGAACAAGGAAGAGATGGTCGGTGCCGTCGCCCAGAACCTGTTCGACAAGGTCGAAGCGCTCCTGGAAATCAACCGCGAACTAATCGACATCAAGTCGCTTATCCAGCAGTGGCACCAGTGGATCAACTTCGAAGAGCCGGACATCTGGCTCGCCTTGCTTCAACTGCTCGCCCATGCCCGCCACGAGCCGGCATTCGCCAGCCTCATCAGGCAGCGCCATATCCACTTTCGCCAGGTCTCCACGTCGTTACTGGAGGATGGCCAGCGCCGAGGCAAGATTCGCGCGGACATTCCCGCCGACTTGCTGGCCGACCAGATCAACGCCTTCAGCGATGGCTGGCTCATGATGCTGCCAATCGAACCCGAGCGCTTCAGCGCGGAGCGGGGACAGGCCCTGCTCGATGCGCTCATCACCCTGATTTCCCCGCCCAAGGTCACCAGGCGCTCGCCAAAAGCCGAAACCACCGCGCAGTAATCGACACACCCCTCGGAGGGCGGCTTCACGCCCTCCCCGCCACTCGCGCTCCCCATCCGCTGCCCGGCGATCCGGCTTGCCCGAGGGTCGCCTCGTCCCCTGTCGATACCACTCAAACGCCGTGCCCAAGCGGGTCATCTCGTGCCTGTCGTACTCAGTCGCAGCGTACCGCTTTGCACGAAACCGAAACTCCTGTATTTTGCACAACGCATGAAATAATAAACAAACCACAACCAAGTGGTGGGGGCGAAGATGGACCTGGGAACCAAGGCACTGTCGCGGTCCGAGCCGGCATTCCGGCCACCGTTGGACCTGTCGCCGATGAGCGCACACCCTTCCACGCCGAGGACGCCGCCAGCGGTCCGCTGGCGCGTCCCCCTCGATCCATTCAGTCCGAAAATCCACCACCTGCCCCCGACGTTCGCCTTGACCCGCCGGGAGGAAGAGTGATGGCTGCTATTCCCTGGACGGCTGCCGACGCAGAGACGCCGGCAGCCGATACGGCCTGGTTGTGGCTGGCCATGGATGGGCCGGAATGAACAGGTAACGCCGACAAGTCCCACTGCGGGACACCCCCTGAGCTGAGCGTGGCAATGACCCGCTCCATCGACGCGCCGGCAGGCAGCTGCCGGCTGTGACGGCCTTCGCTTGCCCGCGAATCGGCCTCGCTCCGGGGACGTGACCTGCGGTGGGCCTGTCTACGGCTCAGAGGCAAGTGCACCAACGCGTCCCGGTAAAGGCAGGTTTGCAAACCGTCCATTCGTTCCGTCGAGAGCAACAGAACCCATGTTCAAAGCCATATCGCTGACCCTGAAACTCTCCCTGCCACCCGCAGTGGCACTGATCGGCCTGTTGCTGTTCGTGGGTTACACGGCGCTGCAACTGGACGACAACGACAGTCGGTTGGTAACCCTCGAGAAGCAGAGCTACCCGACACTGGAAACCGCCGACAAGGTGAACTTCCAGTTCTCGCGCATTCCCGGACTGCTCAACAGCGCAGTCGCCGCCGGTGAGCGGGAGACCCTGGATGAAGCACGCAAGGTCCTGGCCGGTGTGAGCGCCAGCTTGCGCGACCTGGAATCGCTGACGGACGCGCGAACCGACCGGGCGAAGGAGCTGCAGGCCTGGTCAGCGGCCATCCGGCGCTATGCCGACAATGCATTCGCCTCCTCGGACCGTCTGCTCGATGGCGCCGCCTTCGAGGACCTGCGGCCGAATCTCGATCGCATGGCGGTAGACCTCAAGCGCGCGAAAGAAGCCGGCGACCGCTTCCGCAGCCACGCCTACGCCGACTTCCAGAGCAGCCTGAAGCAGGTCAGGACCGACAACGCCACCACCACCCGGGTCGGATACCTACTCAGTGCTTTCCTGCTGCTGGTGGTCAGCATCGGTTCGGTACTGGTGATCCGCCAGGTCATGAACAACATCCAGGGCGTCATCCAGTCGCTCAGGGCCATCGCCAGCGGCGACGGCGACCTGACCCGCCACGTGAACGTCGAATCCGGGGACGAGATCGGAGAAATGATCGGCCTGTTCAACGGCTTGCTCGACAGGCTGCAGGGCACCATCCGCCAGATCATCGAAACGGCCGGCCCCCTAGAGCAGATGTCCCGGGAACTGCATCGGCTGACGCGGGGCGCGGAAAAGAGCGCGCACTCCCAGCAGGGGCGTACGGAATCGATCAGCCGCGACATCGGCACCATGAGCAGCAGCATCCAGGAAGTGGCGCAGCGCTCGCGCCAGGCTTCCGAGGAAGCCAGCGCCGCCACCCGCCAGGCCGAAGAAGCCCGGCAGAACATCGACAGCCTTTCCTCCAGCATCGGCGATCTGGGCAGCAGCGTGCTCAGCTCGGTGCAGGCCATGCAACAGCTGGAGGAAGAGACCCAGCAGGTCGGCTCGGTGCTGACGGTCATCCGCAGCATCGCCGAACAGACCAACCTGCTCGCCCTGAACGCCGCCATCGAGGCGGCACGGGCCGGCGAGCAGGGTCGAGGCTTCGCCGTCGTGGCCGACGAGGTTCGCAACCTTGCCCAGAAGACGGCCGCGTCCACCGCGGAGATCCAGAGCATCATCCAGCGCCTGCAAAGCAGCGCCAACGGCGTGCTGCACGCCATGACCCTGAATGGCGCGAAGGCCAGGGCCAGCATCGAACGCTCCGAGCAGGCCACGCTGACCCTCGAGGCGATCACCCGGGCCGTTCGCCAGATTGATGAGTTGAACGCCGGGATCGCCCAGTTCACCCAGGAACAGATCGGTCTCTCCCGTTCGATCCAGCAGGACACCGAGATGCTGCAGCAGGACACCCAGGCCACCACCCAAGGCGCCGACACCACCGCGCGCCTGGGCGAACAGCTGGTCAGCACGGGCGACCATCTGCGCAGCGCCACAGCCCAGTTCCGCATCTGACCCTTCCCAACCACAAGAGCAGTAGAAGCATGCAAGGCATTAGAGCACTCGGTCTCGCAGGTCTTATCGCGAGTACGCCGGCCATGGCCCTGGATCAGGGCGACTATCAACTCAACGGTTTCGGCACCGCCGGCATCACCCACCTGGGCGGCGAAGATGACGGACGGAGCTTCGGCGTCAGCGGGCAGACCACGGACGGCTGGCGCGGCGACCAGTTGTCCAAGCTGGGCGGCCAGATCCAGTACGGGCTCACCGACACGCTGGGCGTGACCGTGCAGGCCACCCTCAAGCCGGAGCAGGACACCTGGAAGGGCAACCTGGAATGGGCCTACCTCTCCTGGGGCGCCAGCGACGGCCTGACCCTGCGCGCCGGCCGCCTGCGACTGCCGATCTACATGTACTCGGAAACCCTCGATGTCGGCTTCACCCACCCCTGGCTGCGGCTGCCGGACGAGGTCTACAGCCAGGTCCAGCTGAGCAACTACGAGGGCGGGGACATCCTCTACAGGCTGCCCACCGGCATCGGCGCCCTGTCTTTCCAGCTAGCCGGCGGCCAGGCGGTCAACCGCAACCTGTTCGCCATGGATGACCTGCACGACATCGACTACAAGAAGATCTTCGCCGCGAACGTCAGCCTGGAAACCAGCGACTTCGGCACGCTCCGCGTGGGCTACGCCGAAGCGGACATCGATACCGACCTCAGCGCCTCGGTCATCACCCCGGGCGGGTCACCCGCAAACATCGACTTCCTGAGCCTGGACCGACGCAAGGGCCGGTTCACCTCAATCGGCTACCAGTACGACGACGGGACCTGGCTATCGTCCAACGAGTGGACCAGCAACAACACCGAAGGCGACCAGCAAGGCAGCATCGATGCCTTCTACCTCATGGGTGGCCGTCGCTTCGGCGACGTACTGATGCACGTCACCTATGCCCAACTGGATGAAGACATTGGCCGCCAGGGCTCCTGGACCTACGGCGTGAACTACAACCTGACGCCGACCGTCGTCCTCAAGGGCGAATACAAGCGGGTCGACACCCGTGGCAATGGCTATCGCGGCACGTTCGTGGAGAGCGCCCAGGAAACCTTCGACCACGCGGTCTTCGCGGCCAGCAACGGTGTGGCGGGCGCGCCCTCGCGCAACTACGACGGCGACATTGTCAGCGTCGGCGTCGACTTCGTGTTCTAAGGAGTGACCACATGAACCCACTCATCACCGCACTCATCGCCACCACCCTGGCCACGGCATCCACCCTCGCCCGATCCGAGGTGGTCGTGATCGTCAACGCCGGCGCCAGTGCCGCCCCCACCCAATCCGACGTGGCCAATATCTTCCTGGGCAAGGACACCAGCCTCAAAGGCATCGACCAGAAAGGCTGGAACCCTACCAAGGAGAAGTTCTACGGCGCGGTCACCAACAAGAGCGAATCGCAGCTCAAGTCGTACTGGTCCGGACTGATCTTCACGGGCAAGGGCCAGCCGCTGCAAAGCGCTGCCGATGACGCGTCAGTGGTGGCGATGGTCGGCGACGAGGCGAATGCCATCGGCTATGTCGACAAGAGCGCCATCAACGACAAGGTGAAGGTGCTTTTCGCCCTGCCCTAGACCACGCAGGCCGGAGCCTCGGCAGGAGCGAGCCCGCTCGCTCCTGCCGATGGCCGGCCATGGGTGGCCCATCCTCGGACGCCCCGTACCACGCCGCCGTTCGTCAGCCTGCCGACCGGGCACCGACGACTCACGAGCGAGCGAGCCCGGCACCCGCAGCCCCTTGCAGACGGGCCGGGCGGCCTTCCCTTTGGCGGGAAACCTGCGCCAATTTTACGCAACCATCATTTTGATAACACTAGTTGCGCCAAATAGGGAATCGGATTACAGTCCAGCAAAACAACAAAAGCTTCAGGAGCTCGTCTCATGAAAGTCTGTGCAAGACATCCTGATCCCACGCACGGCGATGCCGCCTCAATGGGTCTTCCCGGTGGCTCAGCCGCCGTTCGCCCCAACCGCATCCCGTTCGTCCATGCCCTGCGTGCCGTGGCAGGTGAAAGCCTCCCGCCGACCAACCGCCTCATCCCCTCATCCATTGCCTGCCGTCCCTTTCCGGGGTTCGCAGTAGCCAACAGTGGACGAGCGTGACGAAGCCATTCGGCAATAAGCGAAATGAGCCAGCCGGTGTTTTCCGCCGCGGCTCACCCCTGCCAGGTATTAACCATGTGGCTTATCAGGAGTCGTCATTAACGAGACTTCTCGCTGGCTGAGCCGACTCCATCAATCAATTGCCCTGCTTACTCCAATAAGCACGGAGATTCATATGAGCAACCAGCATCACGACATATTGATCATTGGCGCGGGCCTGTCGGGCATTGGTACTGCCTGCCATTTTGCGAAGGAGTTTCCAGGGAAATCCCTGGCGATCCTCGAGCGCCGTGATCGCATCGGCGGAACATGGGATCTGTTTCGCTATCCGGGAATACGCTCCGATTCGGACATGCTCAGTTTCAGCTACAAGTTCCGCCCGTGGAACAAGCGCAAGGTTCTGGCCGATGGTCCCGAGATCCGTGAATATATCCAGGACACCGCTGCGGAATATGGAATAACCAACAAGATCCAATACGGGATCAAAATTACCAGTGCAGACTGGTCCAGCCAGCAGCGACTGTGGCACCTGACCGCTCTGCATGAACCGAGCGGCGAAACCAGACACTACCGTTGCAAATACCTTGTGTGCTGCACCGGTTATTACAACCACGACGATGGTTTTCTTCCCAACTTCCCAGGCGAGGAGAACTTCAAAGGCACCCTGGTTCACCCGCAACACTGGCCAGAGGACCTGAACTATCAGGGCAAGCAAGTCGTGGTGATCGGCAGTGGCGCAACCGCGGCCACCCTGATTCCGGCGATGGCGGACCGCGTCGGGCACATCACCATGCTGCAGCGCTCCCCGTCCTATATCTACTCGCTGCCTTCGGTCGACAAGGTGACCGCCGCCTTGTCGCGCATCATGCCGGAGCGTTGGGCGAACGCCCTGGGCCGCACGCGCAATATCCTGCTGTATCGGGGCGTTTACCTTGCGTGCCGACGCTGGCCGAAGATGATGCGCTCGTTTCTCCTCTCCCATGTCCGCAGAAATGTCGGCCCGGATGTCGACATGCGCCACTTCACGCCCAAGTACATGCCCTGGGACGAGCGACTCTGTGCCGTGCCCAATGGGGATCTGTTCAAGACCATACGCAGCGGCAAAGCATCAGTTGAAACCGACCACATCGAGCGCTTTACCGAGAATGGAATTCTCCTGAAATCCGGCAAGGAACTGCAGGCCGACATCATCATCGCGGCGACCGGCCTCAGGTTGCAGTTGCTGGGTGGCATGTCCCTGTCCATCGATGGAAAGCCCTGCCCCGTCGGCGAGCAGATGACCTACAAGGGCGTGCTGATGGAGAACGTCCCCAACTTCTCCTGGATCTTCGGCTACACCAATATCTCCTGGACACTGAAATCCACCATTTCCGCCGAGTATCTTTGCCGCCTTTTCAAGCATATGGAGAAATACAATCTCGAGGTTGTAACTCCACTCGACAATGAAAATAACACCATCAACGACAATATTCTTGGGCTGAAGTCAGGATATATACAGCGCGACCAGCACTTACTGCCGCGACAAGGGCGATCCTATCCCTGGAAAGTCCTGATGCATTACGGACGCGACAAGAAGATGCTGTTGAAAGACCCAGTCGAAGACAGTCGCCTGGAGTTTCTCTCCGCCAGGCAGGACGCATACAAGACACAAGTATCGCGAGTTGCCGGTTGAAAAACCGGCTTTCGTGAAAACACGCCACCAGGCCATTAACTGCCGTCCCGATACCGGGCAAGCCTGGCAATCAAGATCCATGAAAACAAAAGGCGAGAACACCATGCACGGCCAAATGATGACGCTGCCGCTGATCGTCTCTTCCCTGCTGGAACATGCGGAGCGCTATCACGGCGACACCGAGATAGTCTCCCGCACGGTCGAAGGTACGCTTCACCGCTACACCTATGCCCAAGCGCATCGACGCGCCAGGAAAGCCGCCAATGCCCTGGCGAAGCTCGGGGTTCGACCGGGCGATCGCGTTGGCACCCTGGCGTGGAACGGCTATCGCCATTTCGAGCTCTACTACGCCATCTCGGGCATGGGAGCGATCACGCATACCATCAATCCCCGCCTGTTTCCGGAGCAGATCAGCTGGATAGTCAACGACGCCGAAGACGGCGTCGTCTGCTTCGACCTGAGCTTTGCATCGCTGGTCGAGTCCATCGCAGCCCAGTGCCCGAGCGTGAAGTACTGGGTCGCCATGACCAGCCGCGAGCACATGCCGGGCGCGGACATCCCGAACCTGCTGTGCTACGAGGACCTGCTGGACAGGGAGTCCGCCGACTTCGCCTGGCCCCGGCTGGATGAAAACTCGGCGGCCGCCCTCTGCTACACCTCGGGCACCACGGGCAATCCCAAGGGCGTGCTCTATTCCCACCGCTCGACCCTGCTGCACGCCCTCTCGAGCTCGCTGCCCGACGCCCTGTCCCTGTCCGCTCGCGACGTGGTCGCCCCCGTGGTGCCGATGTTCCACGTCAACGCCTGGGGCCTTCCGTACTCGGCGCCGCTGGTTGGTGCCAAGCTGGTCTTCCCGGGAGCGGCCCTGGATGGCGAAAGCGTGTTCGAACTGTTCGAGCGCGAGGGCGTCACCTTCTCTGCGGGCGTACCCACCGTGTGGCTCAGTGTCCTGCAATACATGCAGAAGAACGGCGTGACCCTGTCGAGCGTCAAGCGCATGGTGGTCGGGGGCGCGGCCTGCCCCCCTGCCCTGATGAAGAGCTACGAGAACGAGTTCGGCATCAAGATCCAGCACGCCTGGGGCATGACGGAAATGTCGCCGGTCGGGACTGTCAACACGCTCAAGGAATCGCAACTCAGGCTGGACGAGGAGCAGCGCTTCGCCATCGAGGTGAAGCAGGGACGGCCGCCCTTCGGTATCGACCTGAAGATAGTCGACGACGAGGGCAACCCACTGCCCCGCGACGGCAAGGCCTCCGGCGCACTGCTGGTCCGTGGCCACTGGGTCCTCGAGCAGTACTACCGCAGGGACGAAAGCCCGCTGGTGGACGGCTGGTTCCCGACGGGCGACGTGGCCACCCTGGACCAGGATGGCTTCATGCAGATCACCGACCGGGCCAAGGACGTGATCAAGTCCGGTGGCGAGTGGATCAGCTCCATCGAACTGGAAAACATCGCCATGGGCCATCCGGCCGTCGCCGAGGCCGCAGCGGTGGGCATGGCCCATCCGAAGTGGGACGAGCGCCCCCTGCTGGTCGTCGTGAAGAAAGCGGGCCAGGCCGTGAGCCGCGAAGAAATTCTCGGCCAGTATCCGGGCAAGGTCGCCAAGTTCTGCATTCCCGATGACGTGATGTTCGTCGACGAAATTCCACACACCGCCACCGGCAAGGTCAGCAAGCTGCAGTTGCGCGAGCAATTGCGCGGGTATCGCTGGCCCACCGCCGACGTCTCTCCCGCCTGAGGTGGCCCCATGAACATGACCATGACCAAGCACCTGCCGGCGAACGCATTCACCCGCGTCTTCCATCCAACCCAGGGCCGCTACACCCTCGAACTGCTCAATCTGCTGCTCCGTCTCACGGTGAAGTCGAGGCTTGGACTGCACATCGACATTCCAAAACTGCGTGGGAAGTTCAGCCAGTTGAATCGCCAGGCATCCCCCGCTCTCCTGGCCGGCGTGAAACGGGAGAACGTGCTCTGCAACGGTGTTTCCGCCCAGTGGCTGTCGCCCGAGGGCTACCGGCCGGACCGCGTGCTGCTCTACATCCATGGCGGGGCTTTCGTGGCCTACACGCCCGACGTGTACGCCGCCATGGTTTCATCCTGGTGCCAGGGCCTGAAAACCCGCGCACTGCTGGTGGACTACCGCCTGGCCCCGGAACATCCCTACCCCACCGCACTGGAGGAGTGCCTTGCGGCCTACCGCTGGTTGCTGGACCAGGGTTTCAAGGCCAGGGACATCGTCATCGCCGGCGACTCCGCCGGCGGCAACCTGGTCATGGCGACCTTGCAGCACCTCAAGGCCGACAAACAGCCGTTGCCCAGTTGCGCGATTCTCCTCTCACCCTTCCTGGACCTCACCCTCAGCGGTGAAAGCGCCGTGAGCAACGCGCCCCGCGATCCGATCTTCACGCTGCCCTTCGCCGTCGGCGTCCGCGCGTTCTACGCGCCAGCCGACACCTACTCGAACGCGTCGGTATCGCCCCTGTTCGGGGACTTCAGCGGCCTGCCACCGCTGCTGTTCCAGGTGGGCAGCACGGAAATGCTCCTGGATGACTCGGTGCGGGCGGCGGCAAAGGCCAATGCCTCCGGCGTGCCGGTGCAGCTGGAGATATGGAAGCGGCTTCCCCATGTCTTCCAGCTGATCCCCGCCTTGCCTCAGGCCAGGGCGGCAGAACAGAGCATCCGAAGCTTCGTCCACGAACACACGGACTGGGATGGCTGATACGCCGGAAATCGTCCCCGACACCTGACCTGAGCGCTGCCTTCCAGGCCCCTATTCGAGACCCGCAAAGATGGAATTCGACTACATCATCGTTGGCGCCGGTTCTGCCGGTTGCGTCCTGGCCAACCGGCTGAGCGCCAATCCGGAGAACCGCGTCTGCCTGCTGGAAGCCGGCCCGGAAGACCGCTCGCCGCTGATCCATGTTCCGATCGGCGTGGCGGCAATCGTACCGACCCGCCACGTCAACTGGGCCTTCCACACCGTCGCACAACCCGGACTCGGCGGGCGCCTCGGCTACCAGCCACGGGGCAAGGTGCTCGGCGGCAGCAGTTCGATCAACGGCATGATCTACATCCGTGGCCACCAGAGCGACTTCGACGACTGGCAGGCGCTGGGCAACGAAGGCTGGTCCTTCGCCGATGTGCTGCCCTACTTCCGCAAGAGCGAGATGCACCACAGTGGCAGCAACGCGTACCACGGCGGTGACGGCGAGCTGTATGTCAGCCGCGCCCATCGCCACGCGGTCACCGAGGCTTTCGTCAATGCCGCGATAGGCGCTGGCCACCGTTTCAACCCCGACTTCAATGGGGATGAGCAGGAGGGCGTGGGTTACTACGAGGTGACCATCCGCGACGGCCGCCGCTGGAGCACCGCCACCGCCTTCCTCAAGCCCATCCGCGAGCGCAGCAACCTCACCGTGCTGACCGGTGCCCACGCCGAGCGCGTACTGCTCAAAGGCAAACAGGCCACCGGCGTGGAGGTCCTGATCAAAGGCGTGCACCTGCAACTGAAGGCCCGCAAGGAAGTCCTGCTCGCGGCTGGCGCCTTCGGCAGCCCCCAATTGCTGATGCTCTCCGGCATTGGACCGGAGGCGGAACTCAAGCCCCAGGGCATCGCCGTGCAGCATGAACTGCCGGGCGTCGGCCAGAACCTGCGGGATCACCCCGATGTGGTGCTCTGCTACAAGAGCCACGACACCTCGTTGATGGGCCTGTCCGTCAGCGGCAGTCCGAAAATGGGCAAGGCGGTGTTCGACTACCTGCGCCGCCGCCAAGGCCCATTGTCGAGCAACTGCGCCGAAAGTGGCGGCTTCCTCAGGACCGACGCGAGTCTGGAGCGTCCGGATATCCAGTTGCACGCGGTGATCGGCGCGGTCGACGACCACAACCGCAAGCTTCACTGGGGACACGGATTCAGCTGCCACGTCTGCGTGCTGCGCCCCAAAAGCATCGGCAGCGTCGGGCTGAACTCCGCCGACCCGAGCGCGCCGCCGCGTATCGACCCGAACCTCCTGGGCCATGACGATGATGTGAAGACCCTGCTCAAGGGCTATCGCATGACCCGCGAGATCATCGCCCAGGCTCCCATGGCGCGCTTCGGCCTCAAGGACCTCTACAGCAAGGACCTGCACAGCGACGAGCAACTGATCCAGTTGCTGCGCAAGCGCACCGACACCATCTACCACCCGGTCGGCACCTGCAAGATGGGCCAGGACGAGATGGCCGTGGTCGACAGCCGCTTGCGGGTCCATGGCATCGACGGACTGCGCGTGATCGATGCCTCGATCATGCCGACCCTGGTCGGCGGCAACACCAACGCCCCCTCCATCATGATTGCCGAACGCGGCGCCGAGTGGGTCGCGGCCGCCGGGGGCAGGTCCTGAACGACCAGGCATCCGCCGTCCCCGTCCCGCTTCGTGCCCGACCGCCGCATGGCGGCGGTCGTTCGCAAGCACTGATGGCATGTTCCGGGCGCCCAGCCCGGGACTGACCAGACACTGGCTGGCGGCCTGGCCCTGCAAGGGGCCGCCGCCACTTCAGCAACCCCCGGAGCCCTTCCCATGTCGATCGAACAAGTCGGTCCGGCCGTCGAACAGATGCGCCAGCTCTTCGCCCGCCAGCGCGCGGCCTTCGCCACTGAACGCTATCCGTCCTATCAGGCGCGCCGCGCCAACCTGCTGGCCCTCAAGGCGCTGGTGCTGGACAACGCCGATGAGATTGCCGCAGCCATCTCCGCCGACTTCGGCCACCGCTCCGCGCACGAGAGCAAACTGCTGGACATCTTTGGCCTGGTCAGCGAAATCAATCACGCGCTCAAATGCCTGAAGCGGTGGATGAAGCCGCAACGGCGTGGCGTCGGGATCTGGTTCCAGCCCGGGCGAGCCGCGCTGCTGGCACAGCCTCTTGGCGTGATCGGCATTGCGGCCCCCTGGAACTACCCGCTGTACCTGACGCTGGGGCCACTGTGCGGTGCCCTGGCCGCCGGCAACCGGGCCATGATCAAGATCGCCAGCGACTCCAGCCGCTATGGCGCGCTGCTGGCTCGCTTGCTCGGCGAGCGCTTCGACCAGGACCTGGTGGCGGTGATTCAGCCGGGGCCCGGCATCAATGATCAGTTCTCCCGCCTGCCCTTCGATCACCTGATCTTCACCGGGTCACCGGCAGTCGGCCGGCAGATCATGCGCAACTGCAGCGAGAACCTCACGCCGGTGACCCTGGAGCTGGGCGGTAAATCGCCGACCCTGGTGGCGCCGGGCTATTCCCTGCAGCGCGCCGCCGAGACGATTCTCTGGGGCAAGTGCCTGAACTCCGGACAAACCTGCGTGGCGCCTGACTACCTCTTCCTGCCCGAAGGCGGCGAGGCCGATTTCATCGAGCACGCCAAGGCTGCCGTGGCCCGCTGCTACCCGCAGCCGCTGGGAGCCAACCCCGACTACAGCTGCATGATCAATGCCCGCCAGCTGGCGCGCGTAGAGGCCCTGCTGACAGACGCCCGCGAGAAGGGCGCGCGGGTGGTGGCGCTGGCCGATACGGAAGAAGCACGCCGCGCGGGCAAGCTGGCTCCGCACCTGGTGTTCAACGTACGCGACGACATGCACATCATGCAGGAGGAGATCTTCGGCCCCTTGCTGCCAGTGCTCACGTATCGCCGACTGGAAGAGGCAGTGGACTACATCAACGCCCGTGAGCGGCCGCTGGCGCTGTACCTCTTCGACGACGATTCCGAGCGTGTGCAACAGGTGCTCAGGCAGACCCTGTCCGGTGGTGTCACAGTCAACAGCGTGATGCTTCATGTCCTGCAGGAAAACCTGCCGTTCGGTGGCGTGGGCAACTCGGGGCTGGGGCATTACCACGCCGAGGAAGGCTTCCAGACCTTCAGCAAGATGCGGCCGATCTTCTACCAGGCACGCCTCAATGGCAGCTTCCTGCTCAAGCCGCCTTATGGGCGCCTCACCCAGGGACTGCTGAGCCTGCTGCTGCGCTGACCTGCCCGAATCGACACGAAAACGATGCAGCCTTTGACGCCCTTCGGGGCGTCTTTTTTGGGTTCATCGCGGAGTATCTGGGAATTCCTGTTCACACTGGATTGGCGATTTTGCCCGGAGCCCTGACCCACTCCCAGTCTGCGGATACCGCCCCCTCCCCCGCCCCTCTCCCAGAAGAGGAGAGGGGTGACCCGCGCCGGCAGGGGACAAGTCATCCTGCCGCGCAAACCGATCTGAAACCAGGCGAAGACGATGACGCCGCGCGAAGTGCCCCGTCAGGAGGCCGAGCGGAGTCGTCGTGCAGGGGGACGAGCGGCATGGAGGCCACCGAAGTCGGTGGCCGCCTGGTTGAAACGCCCTCGACTCAGTTGCTGTCAGTCGCGAGGCTGGCCAGGTAACTGGCGATTGCCTTGCGGTCGTCCGGTGAGGCCGCACTGGCAATGGTTTTCATCACGCCAGTGGCCTCTACGCGCTTTCCATTTGCGAAGTTGTCCAGTTGCGCAAGGAGATAGTCGAAACCCTGGCCAGCCAGGCGCGGAAAACCTTCGTGGCCCAGCAATTGCGCCCCATGGCATGCGCCACATGCCCCGCTTTCCACAAGCGTCCTGCCCTTTTCGCGCAAGGAAGATTCGGGACTGAAGCTGGCGTTGTTTCCCGGACGTTGCTTGGCGAAGTAATCGGCAAGCGCCTTTATCTCCGCTTCGCTCAAGGTCATCGCCAGGGGAGTCATGTACGGATTGCTACGCGTTCCGCTGGCGAAATTCTGAAGCTGGGCCGTGATATAGGGAGCCGGCTGCCCGGCCAGACTTGGATACCGCTGATTCTGTGAATCCCCTTTGAAGCCATGGCAGGCGATGCAGACATCGGACAGGCGAGGCCATGGCCCCCCATCGAGTTCCGCTGCCTGGTTCGAGTTCTCGAAATGCTTCTGCAGCAGATAGAGATCCCGACCATCGGGGCCCCATATGACCAGCAGGACGGCAACGATGCTGACGAAACCCAGCAGGATGACCTTCTTCATGCGGGCCTCCCGACATGGCGCAGCGCGTTGAGAACCTGCAGGGCACTCCGATGCCCCGAACGCACAGCACCATCCATGTACCCTGCCCAGATATCGGCCGTCTCGGTGCCGGACCAGATCAGATTGCCGCAGGGTGGACGCAGGGCCTTGCCGTGCTCGCTCCAGAATCCAGGCGGGATTGCCGAGACGCAGGTGATCGTCCAGGGATCGTCCTGCCCCCAATCGTGATCGTAGTAAGCCAGAGGTGACAAAGCCTCTTCGCCCAGTGCCTGGGCATAGATCTCGACCTGGGCCCGCTCAGCCTGGCCAGGGTCCGATGGCAGCACCGCGCTTCGAACGAAGGCATTGATGACACCGATTTCCCCATTCGGCGGCGAGTTGTCGTAAGCCCAGATCACGGGCCCTCCGATTTGCGCGATATGACCATTCAACCCCTTCTCTCGCCAGAACGGCCGGGCGTACACCATCGCCGTTTTTCTCATCGGGGAATGTCCAGGCCAGGCGCGCTGAAGAGCCGCACGTGCCGCCGGAAGCTGCGGAGCGAACTCGATCTGCTGGCACAGGGCGGGATGTATGGCCATGATCACTTTTCGCGCTCGCACCTCACCGCTGTCGGTCCGCAGGGTCACGACCTCCTTGTCCCAGTTTTCAATCTGGCGGACCGGACTGGAAAGCCTGACCTTTTCGCCAAGCTGCTCCGCCATCCTGGTGCTCAGTAGCTGAGATCCGCCAATGAAGCGGGTCTCCTGGGCGCTGTGCTCCATCGAGTCGAGTTGCGAGTATTCGCAGTTCGCGGAATTGATCATGGAAAGGAAGTGCAGCAGCCCCATCTTGGCGGGCATGACGCCCCCCGATATCAGAACCCCGCCCTCGAGACTCAACTTCTTCTCGAAATCCACATCCTGATCAGCCAGCCACTCCCCCACGGACATCCTGTCCAGCTCGGCGACCCGAGGAGACTCCCATGGGGCTCCCGATGGAACATCACGAGAGAGCTCGCTCAGCTTTGCCGCGACAGCCTCGTCAGCGCCGAGCGTGCCCTTCAGGTCCATGGCCATTCGGCCGCCGCCCCCCAGGAAGACCGAGTCACCCTGGTAGTAGGACGGAAAGGTTCCCACCCCCAACTCCCGGGCAAGATCCGCCACCGCAGTCTGACCGGGACCGATCCATTGCCCGCCGGCCTCGGAAATGTGGCCATTCCCCAGATCATGATTGAGGGTGCGCCCGCCCACGCGGTTGCGCGCTTCGATGACCAGAAAGGACTCACAGCCCGCCTTGAACAGGCTGCGGGCGGCCGTCAGGCCCGCCAGACCGGCACCGACTATGACGACATCAAGGACGTCGTCATCCGAGTCGGCCTTTGCCCACCCAGGCTTCAGCCCGATTCCACCAAGAGCGATCGAGGCCCCAGCGAACTGGAGCAACTTCCGGCGGGGAATATCAACGGTTCCCCCCGCGACAGGCTTATTCATGATTTTCTCCCCAGAGCCGCCGACCCATGAATTGAGACACAGTCAGACCGCCCTCTCCTGCGGAGCAGGAAGCGGATATTGCCGATCTGTAGCTCGCTCATACCCTGGCCCACTTCGGTCTATTGGATTTAAAGAGTTCCAATCCTGTACACACCAAATCCTTGGATGTACGACATAGAAGCGCACCCTCCATTCAGGCAGGTTCGTGGTTATCGATCATGCGCTTCGAAGAACACCGTCAACTGACCGGGACAGCCCTGAGGTGCCCTCTGAACAAACGGCTAAAAGTGAAGGGTTTCTTCGATCGCCAATACGACAAACGCGCTATAGGGAGTGCGCCCTGATAGGCAAGCTACTCAAAGCAGGAAAAGTGCGCTTGCCAGCTCATGACAAATCATTGACATGCGATGCCAATGGATCGAATCAGCCCCTTGCGCGCTGGCGATACTTGAGAGGAGTGAGTTGAGTCCACCGGCGAAATGCGCGGCTGAAAGAACTGGCTTCCGAGTATCCGAGCAACAAGGCGATATGGGTGAAGCTGTAGTCGGATCTGGCGACGTATTCTTCCGCCAAAGAGCGACGTACATCTTCAACTACCTGAGTAAAGTCCAGGCCCTGTTCGGAGAGTCGGCGCTGCAAGGTGCGTACGCCCATGTTCATGCTACTGGCGACCCACTCGATGCTTACACCACCACTGCCCAGGCCACTGGCGATATGTGCCGCCATTCGGCCAAGGAGTTCTGACTCGACACGAGCCGAATGCTGCCGCTGCAGGAAGGGCTCAAGCGCCTGGAACAGCCGGGTATCCGCCGTCAGGATCGGCATATCCAGAAGGCTTTTGGCGAACACCATTCGATTGTCGGGCTGATTGAAGACAACCGGGCAAGAGAACACGTCCTGATAGACAGAAAGATCACCCAGCCTGTCGTGTTCAAACTCTACCCGGACCGGCTTCAGACTGGAGCACTTGGTCAGCTCTCGCAAAATTGCGAGCGCAGCACTCGTTGTGTATTCGGTATCCTGGCGACGCTCGGTGATGAGCGGATCGACCACCTGATAGATCAAGGTGACGAACGAATCATTGACGCTGACTTCGGTTCGCGCACCTTGGGCAAGCACGGCATAAAAGTGACTCAGGCAACGAAGCGCCAGCTGCATCGACGGCGCGCTTCGCGCGGCGTATCCATAGGCACCCCAGTCACTGCTTTGAGCCCGGGCGCCAGTCTGAAGGCCGACGCTGGGTGAAACTTCGCGACCAACCACCTCCCACAAAGCCATGTACTGGGACAATGGGATCTCTGCATCAGGTGACGTCAGAACCTTTTCACCAAGCCCCACTGCCCCCAGATAGGGCGCGAAAAGCGCTGCATTTCTCACGAACAGGCTTTCGCAGAAAACGGTGTGACGACGGTCAGTCATAATGGATGATCGCAACCAGAATATCGCCAGAACAAAGGTTCTGGCACAGCTACATCTGACCATCCTAGATGCAGTGCAACGCTTCGAAAAGAGCATCTCTCCATCGCGCAAAAGGCGCGACATGCGCCATGTCGACATGGCCGGACAAGAGAACACGGCCGCCCAGTGGCGGGAAAATCGAAAGCCTAGAACGAGTGCTCCCTGGCAACGGACTCCTGGGCTATGAACCGGGCAACCAGATCCTCCGCAGCCGCGTACTCCTTTTTGAGCGCGAGATCCATGAGTTGAATCTGCATCAGTTCTTGTCGAACCATATAGGCATAAAACTCCCGCTCCTCGGCAGGACCTAAGCCAGAAAGCCACCGTAGCCGCTCGACATACTCAACCGTTCTATTACGCAAATTCTCGATAACCCAGGGCATCATGAAGCCCGGCAACCAACTTATGACCCTTGCCTTGATCGAAACCCAGGTCCTGCCAGGCAACTCGATACCCAACACCCTCGCTATATTTTCATACCTGGGCCGGCTGAATTCCTCCAGTCGATGATAGGAACTCCAGTAAGTATTCATTTCCCCTTCATCGAAGCGCTTCGCCATATTGGCCGTAATGGCATGCATCGTCGCACGACCATCCAACTCATAAGACATACCCTTGATAAATTCAGGACTTGGCATTTCCGAAGCAACCACCTCAACACATAAAAATAAAAACAAACCAAAACTTGCCAACAGATCTTTTAAATCATTAATACAAATGACACCCGGCACACTCATGACCACCCTCACTTCCGCCTTAAAAACACATCTCCACAACAAACGATCAGGCTTTAAGAAACATCTCACGCCACGTCTCGACAAACGAGCCGCACTAAAGCTTTCAGAAACGCGTACCAACACGAAGAGTTTCAGCACCCTATTCCGGCAAAAACAATCCCTAGTCTTTCAGGATATGGCATCAGTCAACTTGACATTTCACGCCATTTTCTTCGCATTTTATGCAAATACACCTATCGCCATGGACCAGGTCCCCGAGTTGGATGGGTAAAGCGCGATCCCCCTTGGGCTGACTTCCGTGGGCCGATCAGCCATTTCCCACGCTGCAACTGCATTGCCCCCTCCCTGCACCGCCCATAGCCTCTTTCCCCGGCGCCTAAGAAACGCTTACTCAAGCAGCGGTGTAACCGCTCCCGATAGCTCAGCGGCTTTTTTGTGCACGCTTCATACTCGCGTCCGCAAAAATCCTCCTCTGTTCTGTCGGGAGTGGGCTAATACAAGACCCGAAAGGGGAATACGTCCGGCCCTCTGCTTGGGGTTTCTTAACTCCCGACGCCACAGCCCTGAGAAAGCTGTTAAACCAAGCAGAGGTAATGGAAATGCCCGAGTCTCCCCAACTCAATCCCACGCCCCCGGCCGATGCCGAAGTCCTCCTGCCCAGCCTGTTCATCCGCCACAAGCGCCAGTTGCGCGCGGTGTTGCTGGAGGTTGAGCCCTGGTTTCCCGCCAGCGACCTGTTCCGCCTGATTCACCATCCGCTGCTGTCGGAGCGGGTGCGGCGCAACCTGGACGACGACCAGTGGCAGCGGGCCTGGATGCGCAACAGCAACGGCGAATTCGAGGAGGAATTCCTGATTAGCGAGTCCGGTGCCTATGCCGTGCTGATGTTCTATTTCCACCCCGAGAACCGCGCCATCCGCCGCTGGATCACCCAGCAGGTGATTCCCCGCCTGCGGGACGAAGGGCGCCTCAAGGGCCCGCGTCCCCGCCGCGACGTGATCCCGTGGCGGGAGCACGAACTGGAGGTGCTGCACTGGCAAGGTCGCACCTGGCTGGATGTGAGTGAGTGCCATCGCTTATTGCAGCGGCCGGAACGGGTGATCGGCTGATTCCCCCGCCGGGCCACAGGCTATCCACCCTGCAGCCCGGCAGTCGCAGGGTGTTCCTGGCACACGGGCAGTGCCCGGACGGCCCAGCCAGAAAGCCCGCTCGCAACTTACAGACTTTCCCCACAGGGCAACGACCTTGTCCGCCCAAGCGGGCCGCCAATACCGTTCAGCCAGTCCGGTGCACGCCCGGCCCGATCGAACGGCCGCAGGCACCGGTCCAGCGCCTCACCCCATAACAAGACGGCACACCGTGACTCGCTCGATCGCCCCCTGGGCCTCCGTCGAGCGAGACCCGAGCCGAGCAGGAGGAACCATGGAACTCGCCTTCGATCGCTACCCCCAACACCCCCACGGCGGCACGCTGGTCAACCAGGTGGTGCCGGCCGACCGGGTACAGGCGGAAATTGCGCGGGCACGCAGGCTGCCGTCGATCCGCGTCGACCTGGAGGCGGTGATCACCATCGAGATGATCGCCACCGGCGTGCTCTCCCCCAACAGGGGCTTCATGAACCGCGCGGATTACCTTTCGGTACTGAGTAGCGGCCGCCTCGCCAACGGCCTGGTGTGGCCGGTGCCGCTCAGCTTCGCCCCGGTGGGCGAGCGCAACCGCGAGGTGATGGGCACCCTCGCGGTGGGCGACGAGGTGGCCCTGACCGACAGCCGCAACGAGCCGGTGGCCATCCTCGCAGTGGAGGACATCTTCGACTACGACAAGGAAGAACGCGCCCGCCAGCTGTTCGGCACCACCGACCGCAACCACCCGGGTGTGGACGCCATCCACCGGCGCATGGGCGACCTGGCCCTGGGCGGACCGCTGCACCTGTTGCAGCGGGTGGACTGGGGTCCCTTCGAGTCGTTGCGCCTGGAACCCCGGGATACCTGGAAGCGCTTCTACGAGGATCGGGGCTTCCGTTCCGTGGCCGGCTTCATCACTGGCGCCAACCCGCTGCACCGGGGCCACGAGTACATCCACCGCAACGCCCTGGAAGGTATCGACGGCCTGCTGCTGCAACCCCTGGTGGAGATGGCCAAGCGCGAGTACGTGCGCCACGAGTACCGTATGCAGGCCTACCGCAACGTGCTGGACACCTACTACCCGAAGGACCGCGCCATCCTCTCCCCACTGCGGGTCACCTACATATTCGCCGGCCCAAGGGAAACGGTGCTGCACGCCCTGATCATGAAGAACTACGGCTGCACCCACGCACTGATCGGCCGTGACCACGCCGGCATCGGCAGCTATTACGACAAGTACGCCAGCCACAGCATCTTCGACCAGTTCACCCCGGATGAACTGGGCATCGAGGTGCGCCTCTTTCACGAGGTCTTCTACTGCGTGCGCTGCGCCAGCCATGCCACCACGGAAACCTGCCCCCATGACGAACGCTACCGTCTGAACATTTCCGGTACCGGCATCCGCGAGATGCTGCGCCACGGCCTGGTGCCGCCCAAGGAGGTGGTGCGCCCGGAGTCGGCCCTGGCGGCCATGCAGGGCATCCAGCCCAAGGGCCTGGGGGAGGACGGCGAAGGCACCCTGCCGGTGGCCAAGGTGATCCAGAGCCTGTTTCCCTTCTACACCCGCTTCAGCCGACTGGGCGGCGCGCCGCGCCAGCAGCCCCTGGCGCCGGAATCCCTCACGGTGCGCGACCTGGAGCTGGCCTGCCAGGAAGCGCGCACCCACACGGGCGATGTCTACGACGGCATCTACCGGGAATACAGCGCCGTGCTGGACCACAACCGTACCCTGCAGGCCGCCTGGGTGGATGAGGCACGCGACGCCCTCCACCGGCAGCAGCGGCGCTTGCTCGACGACCTGGACGAGAAGTTGCGACAGGCACCCGAACAGGCCTCCGACGAGTTCATGTACCAGGACCGGGCGGAGGTGCTGCGGGAACTGAGCGCGGCCAGAGCCCTGCTCGACGACATTCCGGCGCCGGTGGAGGCCAGCCGCCTCGGCAGCCGTGCCTGGAACGCCCTGCCCTACCCGCGCTATCGCGGCGCCGACGAAACCTGACCCATCGCCCACGGCAGCGCGCTCCAGGGCTGCCGTGGGTCACTGGAACGCCACGCGACAACCTGAAAGGCAGTGGGAATTGGCTGAAAAAACGTTATGGTATAACATCTTTCTCCGTCATCTTTTTCCGACGCACACAGGCTTCCAGCAGAACGCCGGCTCGATGCCGTCATAGGCGGAAACACCACCAACACTCACCGCTGCACCCAGGCCTGGCCGCGCGACCGCCGCGCGGCCGGGACGGGATTCGCTCGTCCCGAACTCCGCCGCCACGCAGGCCCAGGACGCACACCGAAGGACCTACATGAAGAACGAACTGCTCCCCCTCGCCGTACTGGTGGCCCTGGCCAGCGGCCACGGCCACGCCGCGCAAGCCGGCGAATCCACCCTCACCCTCGGCGAGGTCCTGGTAGACGGCAGCGGCGGTCCGTCGTTGCTCGGCGGCAGCAGTGTGCTGACCTCGGTGGACGTACTGGGTGCCGACAGGATCGAGGAGCAGAACGTGATGAACAGCTGGGAGCTGCTGGGGCAGATGCCCGGCATCCAGCTGACCGAAACGCGCCAGGGCGCCGAGTCGGGCAAGGCCACCTTCCGCGCCTTCAATGGCGAGGGCTACATCAACGGCATCAAGACCCTGATCGACGGCGTGCCGAGCAACGTCAACAGCGGCAACCAGCGCTTCATCGACATGGTCTTCCCCCTCGAACTGGACTACATCGAGGTGGTGCGCGGCACCAACGACCCGCGCTACGGCCTGCACAACATCGGCGGCAACATCAACTTCGTCACCCGCCAGGGCGGCAACTACAGTGACGGCCGCCTGACCTACGGCAGCTTCGACACCCGGGAAGTACAACTGGCCATGGGGCGCGAGTCGGGCAACTTCGCGCAGAACTACGTTCTCGCCAAGCAGGACTCCGACGGCTACCGCGACCATGACCAATCCAACAAGTACGCCCTCGGCGGCAAGTGGTTCTACACCGACGACGCCGGCCTGCTGAAGCTCGGCCTGGTCACCCGCCTCTATCACCACCAGGCCGATGAGCCGGGCTTCCTGACCCGCGAAGAACTCGAGGCCAGCCGCACCGACTCCGACCCGAAGAACGCCAACGACGGCGACAACCGCGACATGAAACAAGCGGCGATCCACCTGGACTGGCAGGCGCGGGACGACCTGAGCCTGAGCAGCAAGCTCTACTACAACCGCTACGTCGACGACCGGAAGGTGACCTTCACCTCCTACCCGGTGGGCAACGCGCCCCGCCAGCGCCGCCAGTGGGACGAGCGCCAGACCGGTCTGCTCGGCAGCCTGACCTGGACCGCCCGTGACTGGCTGACCCTGGAAGGCGGCCTCAACGTCGAGCACCAGGACAACGAATACCGCCGCTACCGCTACAACTACAGCGTACCGACGGAGTTCGACGTGACCCCGGCGCGGATCCAGAACGACGACGCCTACAGCCTCGACAACTTCGGTGCCTACGTGCAGGCGGTGATCCAGCCGATCGAGTCGCTGAAGATCATCCCGGCCTACCGGGTCGACCGCTTCTACGGCGAGACCGAACTGCCCGATGGCACCGAAGCCGACCTGCAGGACTACGGCACGATCCAGCAGCCCAAGCTGAGCCTGGTCTACAGCCTGACGCCGAACGTCAACCTCTACGCCAACTGGGGACGCACCTTCCAGATCCTCACCGGTTCCCGCGAGCCGGCCTACCTGACGGCCGGCCAGGCCAAATTCGACCCGTCGATCAACACCGGCAAGGAAGTGGGCATCACGTTCAGCCCGGTGGAAGGCGCCGAGGCGCGCATCGCCTTTTGGCAGCAGGACGCCACCGACGAAGTGGCGAACATGCCCAGCACCGGCACCACCGTGGGACTGGGGGAAACCCGCCGGCGCGGCGTCGACCTGCAGCTGACCGCCAACCTCACCGACCGCTGGAGCCTCTGGGCCTCCCATGCCTACCAGGAGGCCAAGGTGAAGAGCGCCTTCACCGCCGGCGGCGAGTCGCTGGCCGGCAAGGAGGTGTTCTCCACGCCTCGCCATATCAGCAACCTCGGCACCGACTACCAGTTTGCCCAGGACTGGCGCCTCGGCCTGCAGGCCCGCGCCCAGGGCGACTACTACATCGACGAGCTGAACCGGCAGGGCAAGTACGGCGGCTACGCGCTGCTGGACGCCAGCGTCCACTACAGCCTGACGCCCACCACCAGCCTGGATCTGCAGGTGAAGAACCTCACCGACCGCGAGTACGAGTACGTCTGGTACGACAACTTCTTCTGGGGCGGCGACGACCAGCCGATGTTCTCCCCCGCGCCGGGGCGCACCGCCTACCTGTCACTGAACCTGAAGCTCTGAGCCAGGGGCAATGGCCGCCCGCGACCCCGCACCATTCGCCGGCAAGCCGGCTCCTACGGAGCCGGGCCCCATGGCGTGGGGCGGATGGGGCTCACCCCAGCCAGGCCACCGCCTCCGCCAGGTCCGCGGCCAGATGGGCCCCCGGGGCCAGGGCCTCGTCCCCGGTGCGGTACTTGCCGGTCCGCACCAGGCAGGCGGAAAGGCCGGCGGCCTGGGCGCCGAGCACATCGGCCTGCACATCGTCGCCCACCATCAAGGCCTGGCCGGCGCTCACCCCGAGGTCGTCCAGGGCGCTGGCGAAGAAGTTACGGGAGGGTTTGCCGAGCACCAGCGCGGTGGCGCCCGACGCGTATTCCAGGGCACGCACGAAGGGACCGGCATCCAGGTGCAGGACGCCCCGGATGCGGAAGTAGCGGTTATCCCCCATGCAGATCAGCGGCGCGCCCTCGACCAGCAAGCGGAAGGCCCTGTCGAGGTGCTCGTAGTCGAAGCGCATTTCGGCATCGCCCACCACCACGGCGTCGGGCGCGGACTGATGCAACCAGGGGGCGAACTCCTCCTCCAGCGCCGGATGGATCAGGCAGAACGGCCGCAGGCTTCGCGCCTCGATGTAGCGACTCACGGCCCGGGGCGCGGTGAAGATCTGTTCCGGCTCGACGTCGAAGCCCATGCCCCGGAGTTGCCGATGGAGGGCGACGTGGCCCAGGCGCGAAGTGTTGGTCACCAGCCGCAGGGGATAGCCCCTGTCCTGGAGCCGGCGCACTGCCCCGACGGCGCCCGGTATGGGCTGGTCGCCGTCGCACAGCACGCCGCTGATGTCGAGCAGCACCGCCTGCGGTGCGTTCATGGGGCGGCCTCGCGCTGCTGGAAAGTCACTGGAAGCCTCGCGCGAGCACGATGTCGAACACGCCCCGACGGAGCTCGCCGTCCCGCTGCAGTTCGATGGTGTTGGTGGACCTGTCGCGCGCCCAGGGGTCGCCCGCGATATGGGGATCACCCTTGAAATAGAGCTGCAAGGTGACAGGCACATGGAGCGAGTCGATCACCCGGAAGTGGATGTGCGCCGGCCGCATCAGCCCGCCGTATTTCTCCAGCCCGGGCAGGTTCGGCGGCACCGGATAGCGGCCCGGCATGACGGTTTCGATGCGGTACCTGCCCTGGGCGTCGGTATAGAGCATCCCCCGCAGGTGAAAGTCGCCCTTGTCGGTGAAGTTGCCGGGCTTCTGGGTGTCGTACAGGCCCGCGCTGTTGGCCTGCCAGATCTCCATCAGGGCGCCCGGTACCGGCGTGCGGCAGTCCGAACTGAACAGGGTGCCGGTGATCATCAGCCGCTCGCCAGGCTCTTCGGGCCCCGCCAGCCGCGACTGGAAGGGGGCACCGAACCGATAGTAAGGGCCGAGGATATCGCCCTGGGTCAGCGCGCAGAGCTGTTGGGCCAGGGTCGATCCGGACAGCAGGCCGCCGCCCAGAAGCACCGCGCCACCGCCCAGGAAACGACGCCGGGAAATGGCGCCGCGGGGCATTCGATGTTCATCCACATCCGCCTCCTCGCCGGTATGGTACCGGACACAGTGATGACGGCACGCCAAGGAAATCCGACGAGGCCTGTGCCTCATGAGTCTAGGCAACGCCTGGGATTCATTCCCCGAACCGATGCGCGGACGATCGGCACAGGATCCGTCGGTAAGCCCCATCGCCCGCTCATGCCATTGCCCCGGATTTCGCCCGGAGCGGATCCCCTGGCCGGTCTACCCTCTGCTGGGTGCAACGCCCACGCGGAGGGAAGCGATGGACATCAACGACAAACTCAACCTCGACGAACTCAGCCTGGAGCCCATGGAGACGGCGGATGCGACGCCATCCGGCCCTGGCAAGGCGAAGTTCCAGATCGATACCCGTAGCGGCGGGGACCGGCGCACCTGCCCGGACCGGCGCCAGAGCATCCGTTTCGAGAAGGACCGCCGGCAAGGCGACCGGCGCAGCAAGGGCGACCCCTGGGGGCGGGGTTCATGAGGAGCGGCAACCGCCGATGTCGGTGGCCGCGAAAGGACCCGCGCTGGTAGGGCGCGCCGGGGATGCGGCCCACCGCCGATGACCGGCCGGGTTGGGAATGCGCGGGGGCATCCGCCCCAACAGGGCGCCGGCGAATCAAGACGATCTGCATCGAACTCTGTACGTTCAGGAGCCAAAGGTTCACCGAGCGGGGCAACACTGTGCCCAAGCCCAACGCACTCCGCGTGGGATTGCAGGAGGTGAATCATCGACGGCAGGAACCTCATGAAAACCTGATCGCCCCCTGGCACAAGGGGGCCCGAAGCGACCACGCGAACCTGACCGCGCAGGTTGCACCTCATCCGCTGAACCACCGTCCCCAGGCCGCGCCACCAGGCGCGTCGGGACAGCCCCAAGCCACATCACGGGAAGCCTGATCAATGAATACCCTGAACATCGCCCATCAAGGCCGCAACACCCGCTCGAACGGACTGTCGCTCGGCACCCTCACCCTGGCGACCGGAACCTACGGCGCCTACTTCGCCCTCGCCGTCATCTATTTCTGGTTCGGCGGCATGAAGTTCACCCACTACGAAGCCCAGGGACTGGTCCCGCTCGTGAGCAACAGCCCCCTGCTGGGATGGCTGTACGGGATCTTCAGCGTAGACACCTTCTCCAGCCTGCTCGGCGTCCTCGAAGTCAGCATCGGCCTGCTGATCGCGGGCCGGCTGGTGTCGCCGAAACTCTCGCTGATCGGCGGCGCCCTCTCCGCCGGATTGTTCCTCACGACGCTGAGCTTCATGTTCTCGACGCCTGGGGTGATCGAGCCCAGCGTCGGCTTCCCCGGCATCAGCGTCGCGCCCGGCCAGTTCCTCCTCAAGGACCTGGGATTGCTCGCCGCGTCGATCTTCGTCGCCGGGCACTCCCTGTCCAGGTTGGAGAACGCCTGAACCGATCCCCGGAACCGGGCCTGGGGCACTCCGCCGCTTCAGGCCCGGTTTTCGTGATCCCCCGCTGGGCAGGCGAACGGACGGGGACAGGGCGCCGATTGCCCCCTTCCGCCCGACCTGCTACAAGCCGTCCATTGCCATTTGAAAGATGAATAGCGTCATGGACCAAAGTGAAAGATCGAATAGCCGCCTGTTCGAACTCGACCTGCTCCGCGCCCTGGTGGCGGTGGCCGACTGCGGCAGCTTCACCACCGCCGCCACCCGGCTCAACTCCACCCAATCCACGGTGAGCCAGAAAGTGCGCCGCCTGGAGGAACTGGCCGGCCACCGGCTGCTGGAGCGCGGCAACCGCGATGTGCTGCCCACCGACGCCGGCGAGACGGTGCTGGGCTACGCCCGGCGCCTGCTGGCCCTGAACGACGAACTGCACGAGGCGCTGGACGGCGCCAGCGTGTCCCTCACGGTGCGCATCGGCGTGCCGGACGATTTCGCCGCCGGCAGCACCACCCGGCACCTGGCGGACTTCAATCGACGTTTTCCCCAGGCCAAGCTGGAAGTGACCAGCGGCCTCAGCCGCGACCTGGCCGCCAGCTACGACCGGGGCGAGCTGGACCTGGTGCTGCTCAAGCAGCGCCGCAATGCCCGGGATGCCGTGGCCAGCTGGCCGGAGAAGACCTGCTGGGTGGACAGCGCCCGCAGCCCCACCTTCCACCTCGACCCGCTGCCCATCGTCACCTTCCCGCCCCGTGGGCTGTACCGCGACGAAATGATCGGCGCCCTGGAGGCCGCCGGCCGGCGCTGGCGCATCAGCTTCACCAGTTCCAGCCTCAATGGCATCCAGTCGGCCATCGCCGACGGCATGGGCATCGGCCTGCTGCCACGGCGGGCAGTGACCGGCGACCATGTGAAGCTCCCCCGGGAGCTGGGCCTGCCCCCGGTGGACAGCTTCGAGGTGGCCATCATCCACCGCCCCACTGCCGGGCCGGTGATCAAGGCCCTGGGCGAATCCCTTTCGCGGTTGCTCGACGAGGAGCACCAACACGAGGCCTGACAGCGCCTTTGGGCGAGCCCGGAGAACGCCGCCACGCCATCGCAGCCGCATTCGCTAATCGAATACACCCCATCCCAACATTTAATTTGTCGATGGACCTACAGCTGGATATCTTGGATTCCGCCCCTGCTCCCAGGCCCGGTGCCGCGCCAAGAGACGCCTGGCCCGTCCCCTCGACGGCCCGACGGGGAGCCGACTATCAACAGGAGACCTTCCGTGTCCAAGACTTCCTACTACGCGCCCCACGGCGGCCATCCGGCTCAGACCGAGCTGCTGACCGACCGCGCCATGTTCACCGAAGCCTACGCCGTGATTCCCAAGGGTGTGATGCGTGACATCGTCACCAGCCACCTGCCCTTCTGGGACAACATGCGCATGTGGGTCATCGCCCGTCCGCTGTCCGGCTTCGCCGAGACCTTCTCCCAGTACATCGTCGAACTGGCCCCCAACGGCGGCAGCGACAAGCCCGAGCAGGACGTCAACGCCGAGGCCGTGCTGTTCGTGGTGGAAGGCGAGCTGACCCTGACCCTGCAGGGCCAGGTCCACAGCATGCAACCGGGCGGCTACGCCTTCATCCCGCCGGGCGCCGACTACAAGGTGCGCAACACCTCGGGCCAGCACACCCGCTTCCACTGGATCCGCAAGCACTACCAGCGCGTCGACGGCGTGCCGCTGCCGGACGCCTTCGTCACCAACGAGCAGGACATCCAGCCGCTGGTGATGCCGGATACCGAAGGCCGCTGGAGCACCACCCGCTTCGTGGACATGAGCGACATGCGCCACGACATGCACGTCAACATCGTGAACTTCGAGCCGGGCGGCGTGATCCCCTTCGCCGAAACCCACGTGATGGAGCACGGCCTCTACGTGCTGGAAGGCAAGGCGGTGTATCGCCTGAACCAGGACTGGGTCGAAGTGGAAGCCGGTGACTTCATGTGGCTGCGCGCCTTCTGCCCGCAGGCCTGCTACTCCGGTGGCCCCGGTCGCTTCCGCTACCTGCTGTACAAGGATGTGAACCGCCACATGCGCCTGACCCTCAACCAGCCGCATTGATCCGATCCACCTCGACGGGAGCCCTTGGGCTCCCGTCGTCGTTTCCGGCAAGGCGCTGCCGTAGCACCACGCTGCTCCGCGCGGTTCGCCGGCAAGCCGGCTCCTACGGAGAATCCACGCCTCCTCGCCCCGCCGGCGGTGTCCGCTCCTGACGCTGCCAGGACATGGCGCCCGGCGAACAGCACCCTGGGCGACATGGCCGCCGCCCGCCACTGCCGGCCCCATCATGGCGGGAAGAAATCCCCAGGCGTCACGCCGAACTGCTGACGGAAGGCGGCGATGAAGGCGGAGGTGGAGTCGTAGCCGCAACCGAGCGCCACCTCGGTGACGCGCCGCCCCTGTTCCAGGGCTTCCAGTGAGCCCAGCAGGCGCAGGCGCTGGCGCCAGGCGCGGAAGGTCAGGCCGGTCTCGCGCAGGAACAGCCGCCGCAGGGTTTTCTCCGATGCGCCCAGGGCCTGGCTCCACTGCAACAGGGTGCGGGCGTCGTCCGGCGCCTCCTGCAAGGCCTGGCACAGGCGCAGCAGGCGCGGGTCGGCGGGCAACGGCAGGGACAGGCCTACCTCCCGGGCTACCTGCAACTGGTCCAGCAGCACCCGCGCCAGGCGGCCGTCCGGCCCCTGTTCGTCGTAGGCCACCGGCAGCTCGCAGAATCGCCGGATCAGCTCCCGGGTCAGCGCATCGATCTCGATCACCCGGCACCCTTCGGCACCGCCGGCGGCGACCGGGTCCAGGTAGAGGCTGCGCATTTCGGTATGGGCCGAGCTGAACACCTCGTGCTCGATGCCCGCCGGTATCCACACCGCCCGCTGCGGCGGGGCGACGAAGCTGCCCTCGGCGGTGTGCACATGGAGCACGCCGCGAACCGCGTAGGACAGCTGCACCCAGGCATGGGTATGGCGCGGCGTGCCCACCGCGTTCACCAGGGATTCGTTGCGGGCGTACAGGGGCCGCGGCAGCCTGGCGAGCTGGGGAATCTGGCGTTCGCGCCGATCAGTCTGTCCGTTTCCCGGCATTTCTTGCCCCAATCGCGTTAGTCGGCATCTTTGCCCAAGGCTAGAGTAGCCCGAGCCTCGATGACAACGACCGGATTCACACCATGGCCCGTTCCCGCCTGCTGCCCGACAACTTCACCCTGACGCTGATCGCCGTGGTGGTCACCGCTACCCTGCTGCCCGCCCGTGGCCAGGTGGCGGTGGCCTTCGACTGGATCACCAACATCGCCATCGGCCTGCTGTTCTTCCTCCACGGCGCCAAGCTCTCCCGCGAGGCGGTGATCGCCGGTGCCGGCCACTGGCGCCTGCACCTGCTGGTGTTCCTTTGCACCTTCGGCCTCTTCCCGCTGCTGGGCCTGGCGCTCAAGCCGGTGCTGATGCCCCTGGTGGGCGCCGAACTCTACACCGGCTTCCTCTACCTCTGCGCCCTGCCCGCCACGGTGCAATCGGCCATCGCCTTCACCTCCCTCGCCCGGGGCAACATCCCGGCGGCGGTGTGCAGCGCGGCGGCGTCCAGCCTGCTGGGCATCTTCATCACGCCGCTGCTGGTGGCCCTGCTGCTGGGCGTGCAGGGCCAGGGTGGCTCCACCCTGGACGCCATCGGCAAGATCAGCGTGCAACTGCTGCTGCCCTTCATCGCCGGGCAGATCGCCCGCCGCTGGATCGGCGGCTGGGTGAACCGCAACAAGGGCTGGCTGAAGAACGTCGACCAGAGCAGCATCCTGCTGGTGGTCTACACCGCCTTCAGCTCGGCGGTGATCGGTGGCCTCTGGCAGCAAGTGCCCGCCCTCACCCTGCTGGGCGCGGTGGCCGCCTGCTGCCTGCTGCTGGCCCTGGCGCTGCTCTTCACCCACCTGCTGGGCAAGTGGCTGGGGTTCGGCGTCGAGGACCGCATCACCCTCCTGTTCTGCGGCTCGAAGAAGAGCCTCGCCACCGGCGTGCCCATGGCCCAGGTGCTGTTCGCCAGCGGCAGCATCGGCGTGCTGATCCTGCCGCTGATGCTCTTCCACCAGATCCAGCTGATGGTCTGCGCCGTGCTCGCCCAGCGCTACGCCAGGCGACCCGAGCCGGCCACCCTCGCCCCTGCGGGCGCCTGACCCCAACGCCGGCTTCCGCCACCCTGGCGGGTGCCGGCTCGGCTTTCGCGACGCCGGTCACGTTTTCGTCTCTTCCATCCCTCGCTCGTCGGTCGGCGAGCGGCTCCCTGGAACCAGTCGGTCACATTTCTGTCGCACAGCCTGGGCGGGTCATGGGGACCCGCCATCGACGTGGATTCCACGCCAGAACAGGGAGGAAGACCCATGGCCACCCACGATTTCCTGCTGGGCCCGGTGCTGTCGTTTCGCGGCATCGGTGCGGACGGCACCTGGAAGGTTTCGGCACTGATCGGACTGAAGGACGGCGCCGCCGTGCCCACTCTGCTGCTGGAGGGCAAGGCCTGCGCGGCGCCCCGGCAACTGCTCGTCATCAGGAAGGAGCGCTACCTGCGCTATGACCTCTCCTGCGCCATGAAGAAAACCGAGCGCCGGGTCGAATACGGCGTGCAAGGCGGGCCGACCTGGCACTTCACCGTGCCGGGCCGGGACCTCGCCCCGCGCCTGGCCTATGTGTCCTGCAACGGCTTCTCGGACCCGGCCGGCATGCGCCGGCTGGTGCGCCCGGCCAACACCGTCTGGGCCGACCTGCTGGCCAGCCACGACAAGTCGCTGAGGGGCGGCATGCTGCTGGACAAGGAGCAGCTCTGGCACGAGGTGCGCATCCACGACAAGGGCCTGCAGCGCTTCCAGCTGCTGCTGATGGGCGGCGACCAGATCTATTTCGATTCCATCTGGGAAGACCTGCCGGAGTTGAAGCACTGGGTGTCGCTGTCGCGGGCGGAGCAACTGAAGTTCAGCGTGTCCGCCACCCTGGACCGCAAGATCGAGGCCTACTACTTCACCCTGTACGCCCGACGCTGGCTGCCGGAAAAACGCCGCCCCTGGGGTGCCGCCGAACCCAACCGCGATGCCGCCGACGCCCTGGCGCGCATCCCGACGCTGATGATGTGGGACGACCACGACATCTTCGACGGCTGGGGTTCCTACAGCCCGGAGATGCAGCGCTCGCCGCTGTTCCGCTGCCTGTTCCGCCATGCCCGCCGGGCCTTCTGGGTGTTCCAGATGCAACACGCCCTGGACGACCTGCCGGAACTGGCGGACGCCACGCCACCCGGCTTTTCCAGCCAGGACCCGATCTACCGGCCCGTGGCCTGGAGCCAGCGGCTGGCGCAGGACCCGCTGGCGCTGCCGCTGCTGGACGGCCAGCCCGGCTTCACGTCGGCGTTCCAGGCCGGCCCCCTGGCGCTGGTGGTGGCGGACCTGCGCACCGAGCGCTCGCGCACCCAGGTACTCGGGTCGGACAGCTGGACGCAGCTCAAGGCCTGGCTCGGGAAGCTGGATGCCAAGGCGCCGCCGAAGAACCCGGGCACCCGTGTCCAGCACCTGCTGTTCATGTCGTCGGTGCCGGTGGTGCATCCCAAGCTGTCGGCCGCCGAGGCCCTGCTGGACAACCTCGGCCAGGATCACGTGCTCGACAGCAGCGCCGACGACCTGCGGGACCACTGGTCCCACGACGATCACGAAGGTGAACGCAAGCGGCTGCTGGAAGTGCTCTCGGAAACGGCCCGGAGCAAGGGGCTGCGGGTCTCGCTGGTTTCCGGGGACGTGCATGTCGCCGCCTGGGGCATCGCCTATCGCCGCGACCTGCCCGCCAGCGAAGCCAGGGCGCAGATCCAGCAGTTCACCTCATCGGCGGTGGTGCACCCGTCCCTGATGGGCGTGGCCGAACGGCTGTTCCTCGGCCTGCTCAACGCCAGCGCCGGCTCGCCCCAGCATCTCGATGCGCACTCCAGCGTGGAAATGATGCTGTTCCCCGGCCACAACCGCTACGTGATGCCGGCGCGCAACTGGCTGGCACTGGAACTGGACGAGGGCAGCGACAGGCCCAAACTCTGGGCCACCTGGCGCTGCGAGACGGAAACGGCGTTTTCCAACCACCTGCAGACGGTGGCGCCGGCATGACGGCATCGCAGGGTGGGCGTGAGCCCGCCCTGCGCGATCAGGGCGAGCCGAACATCGCCGTCCAGTAGATGCCCGCATCGCTTTTCGGGTCCACCGCGTAGGCGGCGCCCAGCTCGCTGAATCGCGGGTTCATCAGGTTGGCGCAATGGCCCGGGCTGGCCAGCCAGCCCTCCACCACCTTGCCGGGGCTATCCAGCCCGGCGGCGATGTTCTCGCCCACCAGTTGGGCGCTGTAGCCGGCCAGTTCGGCGCGGTCGCCCGGGGTCCGGCCGTCGCGGTCCTTGTGGTCGAAGAAGTTCTGGTTGGCCATCGCCCGGGTGTGATCCTGGGCGGCGGTCGCCAGGGTGGCGTTCCAGGTCAACGGGCCAGCCGCCTGGAAAGCCTGGCCGCCACACTGGCGTGGCTGGCCACGGACAGCGTTGATGCGTTCCAGCAACTTCTGCCCTTCCGCCTGGGAATCCCCCAGGCCGCCGGCCAGCAGCGGCCGGGCCAGGACGATGCGCCAGTCGCGGTCCTCGCGGTTGACCCCGACATCGACGAACTGCGGGTCCAGCAGCACCTGGCAAAAGCTTTCCTGCAGGGCCTTCATGGCCGCCTGGGCATCGCGGGGGCCGGACAGGTTGATGGCCTGGACGTTCACCAGCGGGTAGGCGGTGCGGGCCAGGGCCTGCTGCAGGTCGCCGATGCTGCCGGTGGGCAGGACCAGGCGCGGGTCGGCCTTCAGCGGCGGCAGCTCGGTGGACACCTGACCGGCGCAGGGCTGCGGCTGGACCCGGTAGGCGTTGATCGACTCCACCAGCAGGGTTTCCTCGGACGCCAGGGCGGAACCGGCCAGGGCGGCGCCCAGGGTCAGGGCTGCGATGCGCAGACGGGGTGACACAAGATCCATGGAAACCTCCCTAAAAGCTGACAGCGCCCAATGATGCGCGATTCCATACCATCCTGTGCACTCTCCATGGCATTTGGCCGATCGAAAACCGCCATCCGCCGGGCGGATCGGCGATGAACCCCGTCCTTGTCGTCTTTCGGCCCACTTCGGTTCCTTGCTCCCCCGAGCCGGACCGGAACCTGGGGCCCGGGACTCAATGGCACTCGATGCGGTTGCGCCCCCCCCGCTTGGCCCGGTAGAGCGCCATGTCGCTGCGGGACAGGGCCGCCTCGGCGCTGGGATCGTCAGGATGCAGCGTAGCGATGCCGGCGCTGACCGCCAGGGGAAGGCGCTCGTCGCCATGGGTCACCGGAGCGCCCGCCAGTTCGCGCTGGACCCGCTCGGCGAAGGTCCGGGCCTCGTCGAGGGAGGCGTTGCTCAGCACCACGGCGAATTCCTCGCCGCCCATGCGTCCGGCCGCATCGGTACGGCGCAACTGGGCGCGGAGGATCGCCGAGAAATGCCGCAGCGCCTCGTCGCCCACGGAATGCCCCCAGCGGTCGTTGATGGACTTGAAGTGATCCAGGTCGAACATCAGGATCGCCGCGCCGTAGTCCTGGCTGCGCTGCACCCGCGCCAGCTCGGATTCCAGCTGCGTCATGAAATGACGCCGATTGGCGAGCTGCGTCAGGGAGTCGGTGGTGGCGAACACCTGCAGCTCGGCCTCGATCAGCTTGCGCTCGGTGATATCGGTGATGAAGCCGTGCCAGAGGACGCTGCCGTCCGCCAGCGGCCGGGGACGTGCGGCCCCCTGGCGCCAGGACAGGCCAGAGCCCGGCAGTTGCACCCGGTACTCCAGGTGCCAGGGCCTGAGATCACGGGCGGAGCTTTCCAGGGAGCCGAGGTAGAGGGCCAGGTCGTCGGGATGCAGGATGCCGTGCAACAACTCGGCATCCTGCACCAACTGGTCGGGCGTCAGGCCGTAGATCTCGCGGACGCCGCTGCTGACGTAGGTGAAGGCGGCCCTTCCATCCAGCTGCCGCCGGTACTGGAAGACCATGCCGGGGATTTCGTTGGTCAGGTCGGTCATCAAGGCGGCCGTCTGCTGCATCTTCTCCGAGAGGGCGTGCATCGCGGTCACATCGGTGGTGGTGCCCACCATGCGCAAGGGCTGGCCGGTTTCATCCCTGGCCACCACCTTGCCTCGACTGCACACCCACTTGTAGCGCCCATCCCGGCAGCGCAGCCGATGCTCCACCTCGTAGGCGTCGGTCCGACCCTCGAAGTGTGCCTGGATCGTGGCCTGCACATAGGCCAGGTCATCCGGGTGCACGCGGGTGTAGCTCTCTTCGATGCGGTTGCCCACCTCATGCTCGGAATACCCCAGCAGGGCCTTCCAGTCGCTGGAGTAATGGATCTCGCCGGTCCGCGCATTGCGATCCCAGATGCCGGTCCCGCTGCCGGCGATGGCCAGGGCCATGCGCTCCTCGCTGTCCCGGACCCGCTGCAGCTCGAGCCGGTCCGCCAGCATCCCGGCCGCCAGTCCGGCGAAGTCGCGGAAACCCAGCCGCGCCTCCTCGTCCAGCCTGTGGGGCCGGTCGTGCAGCAGCCAGAGCATGCCGGCCAGGCCGGTTCGGGGGTCGGTCAGGGAGTGGGCGGCGAGATAGCGCAGTTCGGGCCATGCCCGAGCCAGGTCATGCTGGCGCAGGCGTGGCTGTTCGAGGATATCGGGCACTTCCAGCAGTTCTTCGCAGGGAAGGCCCGGGGGCAGCTCCAGGAGGCCCTCCGCGAAGGCTTCGGGATCTAGCGGGCCCTGGGCGCTGCGGATCCGCTGGAGCTTGTCGGCGCCCGTGGTCAGCAGGATGGCCCTGATGCCCAACTGCCGCCTGGCCAGGCGGAGCAGGCTGTCGAATCGCTCATCACTCGCGCCGACTGGCGCACTGGAACTACTGGGCAACGGCATCGGGTTTCCGCACTTCGGAAGGCTGGGGGCCACTTGAGGATGTTCGGTGTGGAAATCAGCAATCTATCCACAATGGCCAGCGGGCGCCAGATTGCTCGCGCAGGTCACCCGCAACTGACGAGCCGGCTGGCCGCCGCCCCCGTCGTCCAAGTAGAATCCCGCGCCATTTCCCATCAGAACCGCGAGAGAGCCACCATGGGCGCCCAGTGGAAAGCCAAACCCAAAGAAGCCGCCGCCAATGCCCGAGGGAAGATCTTCGGCAAGCTGGTGAAGGAAATCATGATCGCCGCGCGCAACGGCGCCGACCCGGACATGAACCCCAAGCTGCGCCTTGCCGTGCACCAGGCGAAGAAGGCGTCCATGCCCAAGGACACGCTGGAGCGCGCCATCAAGAAAGGCGCCGGCCTGTCCGGCGAGGTGGTCCACTACGAGCGCACCCTCTATGAAGGCTTCGCGCCCCACCGCGTCCCGGTGATCGTCGAGTGCCTGACCGACAACCTGAACCGCACCGTGGCGGAAGTCCGCGTGCTGTTCCGCAAGGGCCAGCTGGGCACCTCCGGCTCGGTATCCTGGGACTTCGATCACCTGGGCATCATCGAGGCCGAGCCGGCCAACGCCGAGTCCGACGCCGAACTGGCCGCCATCGAAGCCGGTGCCCAGGACTTCGAGGCCGGCGACGAGAACCTCAGCCTCTTCTACACCGAACCCACCGACCTGGATGCCGTGTGCAAGGCCCTGCCGGAATTCGGTTTCACCGTGCAATCGGCCAACCTGGGCTACAAGGCGAAGAACCCGGTGAGCCTGTCCGGCGCCGAACTGGAGGAAGTGGAAGCCTTCCTCGAGGCCCTGGACAACCACGACGACGTGCAGAACGTCTATGTCGGCCTGCAAGCCGGCTGAGCCCGGGAGCCGCCGGCAGTTCCACGCCGAGAACGCCGACCGGGCCCGTGATGAAGCCCTGCGCCTGCTGGCGCAGCGCGACGCCCTGGGCCCGCGCTGGCTGGCCTGGGTCGCCACCGAGCTCTACCACCTCAAGCCGCCGGCATTCGCCGCCATGGTGCGCCGCGAGCTGGAGCGCCTGAACACCGCCGACCGCCAGTTCGGCCAGGCCTCGAAAGGGGTGCACTGAGGGGCGAGCGCCAGCCGCCGGACAGCGATTAGCCGCTATCGGGGGCGTTTGCCCGAGGTGCAACCTGAGCGAACGGGCATTACAGCTTGCCGGCGGATTCCCAGTTGTACGGCAGCAGCCCCCGGATGGTTTACCGCTAACAGCGGAATCGGGAGATGGCGCACCGCTCGGCGTCCTGCAAGCAGACTTCCCCGCCTTTCCGGCATAATCCGCCCCCTTGGAGTGCCCTATGCCCGAGCAACTACTGGCCCGCGTCGAAGCCTGCTACCAACAGGCGGAAGACTTCTTCAAACGCCGATTTCCCCGCCCCGAGGTGAGCTTCAGGCTTCGGGGACAGAAAGCGGGTGTCGCCCACCTCGATGAGAACAAGCTGCGCTTCAACCCGCAGCTGTATCGTGAGAATCGCGAGGACTTCCTGCGCCAGACGGTGGCGCATGAAGTGGCGCACCTGATCGCCCATCAGCTCTTCGGCCACACCATCCAGCCCCACGGCGAGGAGTGGCAGCTGATCATGCGCGGCGTCTACGAACTTCCCCCCAATCGTTGCCACAGCTATGAAGTGCAACGACGCCGGGTCACCCGCTATCTCTATCGCTGCGCCTGTCCCGAGCCGCACCCTTTTTCGTCCCAACGCCACGCGCTGGTGGCACGGGGGCGCCGCTACTACTGTCGACGCTGCCGGGTCACGCTGGTGTTCACCGGCGAACAGCACCGAGGCTGAATCACCATCAGGCCAGCGACGGGTGCCGAACTCAGGCGACCGACGCGCGACGAACGGGCACCTCGTCCACGGACGGTTGCTGTCCCAGCAGGGCCTCCATCCGGGCACGGGTTTCCGCCATCAGCTCCGCGAGCTGCGCGGCCTCATAGCGACTGGCATCGATGGGTTCCCCCACATGCACCTCCACCTTCTGTCCGAGATTGAGGCGAAAGGTACGGGCAGGCAGCACACGGTGGATGCCACGGATCGACACCGGGACGATCATTGCCTCGGTATCCAGTGCGAGGTGGAAGCAGCCTTTCTTGAATTTCAGCAGGCGACCATCGGCGGAACGGGTCCCCTCGGGCGCGGCCCAGAGGACGATGCCCTTCTCCATCATTTTCCGCGCGGTCGCCAGGTCGGCCAGGGCCTGGCGACGATTGTGCCGATCGATGGACGGAAACTCCGCGGCGCGCATCGCCGGCCCCAGGAAGGGAACACGAAAGAGCTCCTTCTTCGCCAGCATGCGAATGGACCCCGGCAAGGCCACGAAGCTGGCGGGAATGTCGTAGTGGCTGGAATGCGTGCAGAGCACCAGGTAGCGGCGTCCATCACTGAAATCCGGCAGCGTCCCCTGCACCGACAGGTCCATGCGCACTAGGCGCAACAGCAGGCGCGACATGTCGCGGGTGTAGCGATCGACCACGGCGCGGTGCAGGCGGCCGAAGGCTGCGCGCAGCAGCACCAGGCAGCAGTAGAAAACGACCACCAGCAGGGATCCGAGGATCACGCCCAGGCGGCGAATCAGCGAGGCAGGTTCATTCAGCAGTTGCAGGCTTGGCATCGAGCGCTCCCATCTTCTGCCCCGCGCGACTTCATGCGCGGGTGACCTTATGATGCCGATTGTCATGCTTTCGACACAGTCACCGGCCCGCCCCCGACCAAACGACCCGATCCGGACACCTTCATGGACAAGAAAGACCTGCAGATCATCCGCCTCCTGCAGCAGGACGCCTCCCTTTCGCTGGCGGAGCTGGCCGAAGCGGTGAACCTTTCCCAGACACCCTGCTGGCGACGCCTGCAGAAGCTCCGCGAGGAGGGGATCATCACCCGCCAGGTGGCGCTCTGCGACGCGGAGCGGCTGAAGCTCGGCATCACGGTCTTCGTCAGCATCCGCACCAGTTGCCACAGCGACGACTGGACCCGGCAATTCATCGAAGGTACCCGCGACATCCCGGAGATCGTCGAGATCTATCGCATGACCGGCGACGTGGACTACCTGCTGAAGATCGTGGTCCCCGATATCAAAGGTTATGACGCCGTGTACAAGCGCCTGATCCGGGTGGCTGACCTTTCGGACGTCAGCGCGGGTTTCGCCATGGAAGTGATCAAGCACAGCACGGCCTTGCCACTGGGTCATCTGGAGCCTGGGCATTGACTTGTAATGCCCCATGGAGCGCCATAAAACGAATTTATTTTCTAGCAACCATCAAGAAAAAAGAAAATATTTCCAATAATCTCCACCTGCCCCGCGATCAACGCAAAGAATTTCCCATCCCTCGACGCTAATCTGTGACCTCCACAGGCGACGACCACGGCGACCGCCTTCCCGTTACGCGACACCACTCCAGAGGTAACCCAGGTGGACCACCGCAAGCTGCATCCGGACACGCTCCTGACCCACGAAGGCCGCGAACGAGGGCGCGTCGGCGGCACCGTCAACACGCCGGTGTACCGAGCCTCCACCCTGCTCTTCCCCAACGTGGAAACGCTGCAGGCCCAGAACGGGACCCTCAATACCTACGGCCGCCACGGCAACCCCACCACCCGCGCCCTCGAGGCGGCACTGGCGCAACTGGAAGGCGCCCACGCCGCGATGCTCACGCCCAGCGGCCTGAGCGCCCTGACGACCGCACTGCTTGCCACCCTGAAACCGGGCGACCACCTGCTGATGACCGACTCGGTCTATGACCCGACCCGGGCCTTCTGCGACCAGACGCTGGCACGCTTCGGCATCGAGACCACCTACTACGACCCGCTGATCGGCGCCGGTATCGCCGGACTGATGCGCCCCAACACGCGAGTGGTCTTCCTGGAGTCGCCCGGCTCCCTGACGTTCGAGGTGCAGGACGTGCCCGCCATCGCCGAGGCCGCCCACGCCCACGGCGCCCTGGTGATGATGGACAACACCTGGGCCACCCCGGTGCATTTCGCGTCCTTCCGCCACGGCGTGGACATCTCCATCCATGCGGCCACCAAGTACATCGTCGGACACTCGGACGTCCTGATGGGCGTGATCATGACCACCGAAGCCCTCTATCCGGAGATTCGCGGCTTCTACAAGCAACTCGGCCTGTCCGTCAGCGCCGACGACGCCTACCTCGCCTTGCGCGGACTGCGCACCCTGTCCACCCGACTGGAACGTCATCAGCGCAACGCCGAGCGCATTGCGGCATGGCTGGCGGAACAGCCGGAGGTCGGTCGCATCCTCTACCCCGCCCTTCCTGGCGCTCCCGGTCACGAACTCTGGAAGCGCGACTTCACCGGCGCCTGCGGCCTCTTTGGCGTGGAGTTCAAGGGCGTATCCGAACGCGCCATCCATGCCATGCTCGACGGCATGCAGCTATTCGGCATGGGCTACAGCTGGGGTGGCTATGAAAGCCTGATCCTGCTCACCCACCCGGATGCCCATCGCAGCGCCACCACCTGGAGCGCCGAAGGCCCGCTGGTTCGCCTGCATGTGGGACTGGAACACCCGGACGACCTGATCGCCGACCTCGACGCCGGACTGCAACGCCTGCGCGCCACCTGCCGGTGACCAGGCGCGGACCGCCGAGACAGGGCGGGCGCGCCTCCTTATGATGCGTAGCATCTCCACGGCCACGACAAGGAATCCACGATGTCGCTCGCGCAACTCATCACCTCCGCCGAACTCAACGACCGCCTGGGTTCACCCGGCCTGGTCATCCTCGACTGCCGCTTCGCCCTGGAAGACCCGGCGTACGGCGAGCGCAGCTATGCCGAAGGCCACATTCCCGGCGCCCGCTTCGCCGACCTGGAGCGCGACCTGTCCGGCCCGGTGCTTCGGGGCGTGACCGGCCGCCACCCCTTGCCGGACGCCGACCGGCTGCTCGACCGCCTGCGAACCTGGGGATTGGAGAACGACAGCCAGGTCGTCCTCTACGACGATGGCCCAGGCGCCTTCGCCGCGCGCGCCTGGTGGCTACTGGCCTGGCTGGGCAAACGCGATGGCGTATTCCTGCTGGACGGTGGCCTGAAAGCCTGGAAAGGCGCGGGCCTGGCACTGGATACGGCAACTCCGTCGCCAGCGAAGGGCGGCTTCCGGGGCGAGCCCGATGCCCGCCTCCTCGTGGATGCAAACGCTCTAGGACAACGCCTGGGCGACCCGCACCTGACCCTGCTGGATGCCCGCGCCTTGCCCCGCTTCAAGGGTGAGGTCGAACCCATCGATCCCGTGGCCGGCCATATTCCCGGCGCCACCTGCGCCGCCTTCACCGACAACCTGGGGGCCGACGGACGCTTCCTGCCGCCGGCCGAACTGCGACAGCGCTTTGCGCGACTGATCGGAGAACGTCCGCACGACGAACTGGTCACCTACTGCGGCTCCGGGGTCACCGCCTGCCATAACCTCTTCGCCCTGTGCCTGGCCGGCTACCCCCTGGCGCGGCTCTACGCCGGCTCCTGGAGCGAATGGATCACCGACGCCGCCCGCCCGGTGGCCACCGGCGAGTGACGCCGCTGTCCCCCCCTGAAGCGCGGCACGCCTCCGCTGGCGGGCCACGCTTTAATCACGCGCCGCTATATAGGCAATAACCGAAAACCCGAAACAGTTTAAAAACAGGCCTTTACAGCGGAAAACTCGCACTAGACTTCAAATCGAGCGGCTAACCCCGCTCCCGGCGGGGCTCTACTAAAACGATGAGAAGCTGCCAAGCGCCCCGGCCCCGCCGGAACCCTTCGCGAGGGCCCCATGGGAATTGCCGCCAGCGATCTGCGCCAGCACGTCATCCGACCGACGCTGCTCTACCTGCAACGCCCCTCCTCCACGGCTGAAACCCTGTTGCTCGGTGCCGCCGCCTGCCAGTCCGCCCTCGGTGCCGCACTGGACGGCGACCAGGGCCGAGGGCTGTACCGCATCAGCGATGAGCGCCACCAGGCGCTCTGGGACCAGCATCTGGCCCGGGATCCCGAACTGGCCAGCCTGGTACGCGGCCTCGCCAGCCAGCACGCCTTCCTCGGCGCCCCGCATCTGGAGTTGACGGTGAACCTGCGCTACGCCACGGCCATCGCCTGGATGCTGGTGGAATCCAGCATCCTGGTCATGCCGCCCGCCGACGACCTGTTCGGCATGGCCATGATCTGGCGAGAGGTGTTCCAGCCCGAAGGGAGCCCGCGGGACTTCATCGACGCCTGGCAGCGCCACGTAGGGGGTCTTTGCCGGGTTGCCTGACCAGGCTCGCTGACCGAACAGTCAGGAACAACCACCGCTTACATCCAGCACGATCAGCTCAAATAACCACAAACTCAAGGATTGTTCGACAATCTTACCGGATTTTCCTGACATACCCGTTGCTAGAAAGAGGGTCGTAATCCTGATAGCGTGCCGCCCCTTTGCAGCACCGTTCAGGAGTCCACCGTGACCAGCAGAGTCTTCAAGACTGCCCTCGCGCTCACCATCAGCACCGCCTCCACCTACAGCCTGGCCGCCGGCTTCGCCCTCAACGAGCAGAGCGTCAGCGGCATGGGTACTGCCTTCGCCGGCCGCTCCTCGTCCGCCGACGACGCCACCACTGTGTTCGGCAACCCCGCCGGCATGGCGCGACTCAAGCGCGAGCAGGTCAGCGTCGGCGCTGCGGCGATCCTCGCCGAGACCGACATCAAGGACGGCCGTGGCACCTTCGGCGGCAGCAACGAGGGCGACATGGTGCCCACGGTAGCCGTTCCCATGGGCTACTACGTGAAACCGATCGACGACCAATGGGCATTCGGCCTCGGCCTCTACGCCCCCTTCGGCCTGATCACCGACTACGAAAGCGGCTTTGCCGGCCGTTACTGGGGCGACCGCAGCGAAGTCCGGGTGATCACCGTCCAGCCCACCATCAGCTACCGGATCAACGATCGGCTTGCTGTCGGCTTCGGCCCCACCATCAACCGGATCGACGGCGAGCTGACCTCGTCCGTGCTCAACCCGGCTACGCCGGGCCGCAACGACGGCCAGGTGAAGGTCAAGGGTGACGATACCGCGCTGGGATTCAATGCCGGGCTGCTGTTCGAAGTGGACGCCCGCACTCGCCTGGGCCTCACCTACCACTCGAAGGTGGACTACACACTGCGTGGCGACACCCGCCTCAGCGGCTCCGGCTTCGGCCCTCTGGCCGGCAGGTACGACGCATCCCTCGACCTGGAAACTCCCGAGTCCGTGGACTTCTCAGTCACTCACGAACTGAACGACGACTGGACGCTGTACGCCGGGAGCACCTGGACCCGCTGGAGCCGACTGGAAGAGATCCGCGTCGAGAACAAGGGCACCCTGCCAGCAGCCCTCGGCAACATCGTCGAAGAACAGGACTGGCGCGACACCTGGTCCTACGCCGTCGGCGCCGCCTACAAGCTGAACCGTCAGTGGACCCTCCGCGCCGGCCTGGCCTACGACCAGTCCCCGGCTCGCAACGAGCACCGTTCACCGCGCATCCCCACCGACGACCGCAAGATCTTCAGCCTGGGCGCCGCCTGGAGCCCCAGCGACCAAGTGACCATCGACGTCGCCTACTCCTACCTGAAGGAAGAAGACGCCAGGATCGACCAGTTCAGCGCCTCCAAGCAGCGCTACCAGGCCACCTTCCAGAACAGCGCCCACGGCCTGGGAGCCCAGGTGACCTATCGCTTCTGAGTCAGCGGCGCGGCAGGAAAAGAAAAAGCCAGTCAGCATGCTGACTGGCTTTTCGTTATCCCTGCGTGAAAGACGGTAGCGTCACACAGCGGTCGCACCAACGCGTTGCCGCAGGACCATGACCCGGACCAGGGCGACGAAACCGCCCAGCATCAGCCCCCCGACCAACCCCAGCGCCAGAATCAGGGCCTTGCGGGGCTTCTCGGGCTTCTGCGGCGCGGTTGCCGGCTGATCCACACGCACCAGTTGCAGACGAGAGAAATCGACTTTCAGGTTTTCGAGCCGGGCCTGCTCGCCGCGCAGCTTCACCAGGTTCTTGAAGAACAGGTCCTCGTTGTCCCGCTGCTTCAGAATCTCGATCTGCCGGTTGTTCGCCAGCAGATTGAGTTCTTTCTGGATCTCGGCGATGCGCGGCTCGGTGAAATCATCCGAACGACGGGACTGCAGGGCCGAGCGCTCGGCCTTCAGTGTCTCGCTACCCATGAAGTAAAGGGGAATCTGCTGGTTGTTGACTTCGGTACGAATCACACTGCCCTGCACTTCGCGCGCGCTGTCACCCAGGGCGGAAGGTGTGGTCGGCTTGGCGATGCCAAGGTTCTCGGCGATCTGGATCGCCTCATCCAACTGCTTGATCCGGTTCTGGCGACGAACCTGCAATTGTTGACGCAGCGCCCGCAGTTCGTCCTGCAGTCGACTCTTCTTCAACTGATCAGCCTCCGACAACGACGCGATACGCGACTCCTTGTCCGCCTCGTAGCGCGCGCGCTCGGTGGCAATCTGGCTTTGCAGTTGCGTCAGGCGGTTACTGACGAACACGTCGAAATCGTCCTGAACCCGCTGCCGCTCCTGATCGATCGCCGCCAGGATAAGGCCGTTGACGATAGCCACCCCATCCAGCCCCTCAGGGTAGGTCAGGCTGATGCCCTGGAACGGAGCTGCATCGGCGCCTTTCTTGGGATCGGGACGCAGCATCGCGAGCCCTTCACGATTGAGGCGCTCCAGCGCTCGATCCAGCGACTCGCCATCCTCCTGCAGCGACTTGAACAACTCGGGGTTCTCGTGAAAGTACTTCATGCGCAGGCTGTAGGACTCCAGGGCGTCGCCGACATTGCGCAGCGCCTGCTTCGGCGTCAGCGAGTAGAGGCCCGAACCATTCAATTCGTCCAGATCCTTCAGGGATGCCGTCCTGAGCACGCTCTCAACCTTGTAATAGGGCGTAGCCGTGAAGGCGTAGACGGCAGCCAGAGCCGTGGCCAGGCCCGTGATGGCAAGAACCAGCAACTTCTGCTTCCACAGGTCCTTGAACAACGCGACCAGATCGACTTCGTCACTGAATTGCTGGGGACGGACTACAGGACCATTCATTCTCATATTTTCCATGGGACACAACGACCAGAGCGGCTACCCGCTCAAGGGAACTTTCCGGATCAAAAGATGCATCGCCCAGAATGCACGCCATCATAGAAATCCGACGGGCAGGAACAAGGCGAAACTGCTTTCCGCCGACGAACGACCGCTTCGCACTGCACGCGCGCGAAGTCGGGCTCAGGACGGCAAAGGGCATTGCCGGGGTCGGCAAAACGGCGGGAAATGGATCAGCTCCGAAATGACCATGCGCGATTCCTTGCTCGGGGCACTGGGGCGCATGAACCTTAGCACAGACGAATCTGACAGATAAGAAAGAAATATCTTCGAGGTAGATCGGGATTCAGGGCTTGCTTTCCAATGCCCGCTCCACCGCCTCGATCAGGTCCGGATCATCCGGCTTGGTCAGACTGGAGAAATGGGCGATCACCTTGCCCTGGCGATCCACCACGTACTTGTAGAAATTCCAGCGCGGCGACTGCCCGGATTGCGCGATCAGTTCCCTGTAAAGCGGCGTCGCCTGATCGCCGGTGACGTGCTGCGGCTGGGTCATGGCGAAGGTCACACCGTAGTTCACGAAGCAGACCTTGGCCGTTTCCTCGGCGCTGGCGGCTTCCTGCTTGAAGTCGTCGGACGGCACGCCGAGCACCTCGAATCCCTGATCCTTGTAGCGTTTGTACAAGGCTTCCAGGCCCTTGAACTGGGGGGTGAAGCCGCAGTGACTGGCCGTGTTGACGATCAGCAACGGCTTGCCACCGAACTGCTGGCACAGGTCCAGGGTTTCCTTGGAGCGAAGCTTCGGCAATTCATGCTGCAACAGTGCAGGACACTCGGCGGCCAGGGCCTGGCCGCCGAATAGGGCAAGGAGCGTCAGGGAAAGGACGGGCAGGACTTTCATGGCGGACTCCGGCGCAAAATCGATGGGCCTACGCTAACGCCGGATCGCCCGCCTAGCAATGGATGCCCAACTGCATCAGCGCCAGGCCGCCCTGCTGCCATCCCCACCAGGCCAGCGCCATCAGTGCGCCGGCCGACAGGGCCACGCCCCACCAGGCCAGGTGCGTAGTCATGCGGCGCCGACCGGCTGCAGGCGCGCCACCGGCTGTTCGCGCACCGGCCAGTTGAGCACTGCCGCCAGCAGGCTGAGAAAGATGGAGATCTGCCATACCAGTTCGTAGCTGCCCGTGTGGTCATAGAGATAACCGCCCAGCCAGCCGCCGAGGAAGGCGCCCAACTGGTGGAACAGGAAAACGATACCACCGAGCATGGACAGGTTGCGCACCCCGAACAGGGTCGCCACGGTACCGTTGGTCAGGGGCACGGTGGACAGCCACAGCAGCCCCATGGCCATGCCGAAGGCGTAGGCGCTCCAGATGGACAGCGGTGAATAGACGAAGGCCAGGATCACTATCCCCCGCAGCAGGTAGAGCGCGGTCAACAGCCTGGGCTTGGCGTGCCGGCCGCCCAGCCAACCGGCGATATAGGTGCCGAAGACATTGAACAGGCCCACCAGCGCCAGCACCGTGGTCCCAACGCTGGCCGGCAGGTGCTGGTCCACCAGATAGGCGGGCAGGTGCACGCCGATGAACACCACCTGGAAGCCGCAGACGAAAAAGCCCAGCGCCAGCAGCCAGAACCCGGAATGTCCCGCCGCCTCCCGCAAGGCGTCGCCCAGGGTCTGCTCATGGGCCTGGGGCGGGGCGGGATTGTCCTTCAACATGCCCGCCAGCGGCAGGATCAGCGCCACCAGCAGCCCCAAGGCCAGCAATGCCGACGACCACCCTAGCCAGCCGATCAGGCCCAGGGTGCCGGGCAGCATGGCGAACTGGCCGAACGAGCCTGCAGCCGCCGCGATGCCCATGGCCATGCTGCGTTTATCGACCGGCACGGCGCGCCCCACCACGCCGAGGATCACCGAGAAGGATGTCCCCGACAGGCCGATGCCAATGAGCAGCCCCGCACTGATGGACAGCGACAGCGCCGAATCCGAATACCCCATCAGCACCAGGCCGACGGCATAGAGCACGCCCCCTACGACGACCGCGCGGGTGGCGCCGAAGCGGTCCGCCAGAGCACCGGTGAAAGGCTGGGTCAGTCCCCAGATGAGGTTCTGCAGGGCGATGGCGAAGGCGAACACCTCCCGCCCCCAGCCGAACTCACCGCTCATGGGAGCCAGGAACAAGCCGAAGCCGTGGCGGATTCCCAGGGACAACGCCAGGATCAGCGAAGCCCCCAGCAGGATCCAGCCACTCGTGCGCCACACCGAAGTCATAGAGAAATCCTTTGCGGGTAGCTACCCGCTTTAATCCGAAAAAAATCAGTCCAGGTACTCCAGGTCATCCAGCAACGCCATCAGCGCCGCCCGATTCTCCGGCCCAAGGCGCTCCGACATCCGCGCCTGGGCGACCTCCCAGTCCCGCAATGCTCGATCCAGGACCTCACGACCGGCAGGCGTCAGCGACACCAGGCGATTGCGCGAGTCCTCGCCCTCCTCCAACGTCACCCATCCCTTGGACTCGAGCAGCTTGAGGTTACGCCCAAGGGTGCTGCGGTCCAGGCCCATGGCATCCGCCAGGCTGGTGATGCTGGGCTGGTCGAGCCGCGTCACGTGCTTGAGCAGGGAATACTGGGCCACGTTCAGTCCGACGCCGGCAAGGGCGTCGTCATAGAAGCGCGTCACGTTGCGACTGGCACGGCGCAGCTTGGTGCAGAGGCATTGGGTCGGAAGCATGGGATGCATGTATATACCCGCATCAATGGGGTCGTCAACGAGGAAGCCGGTCGAGTCGATCATCGGCGCGGGTCCGGTGGTACCAGCCGCCGCCCTTGCACCGCGAGCCCTATCGCGACACGCCGATCGCCAATGTCACCACCACCAGCGCCGTGACTTCGACCATTTCCACCAGCGCGCCCGCGGTATCGCCGGTGGTGCCTCCCAGGCGGCGCAGCAGGTCGCGGCGCCACAGCGCAAGGACCAGCAGGGCCGACGCCAGCGCCAACCAGGCCACCCAACCCAGCAGGAGCATGGCCAAAGCGTGAGCCGCGAGCCATGGCGGCAACTGGCGGCGCGGCAGGTGACGCGCCAGCCCCTGCCCCAGGCCACCGGCCCGCACGTAGGGAGTGGTGAGGAACAGCAATGGCAACAGGCCCCGCGCCAGCCAGGGCGCCAGCAACAACGGCCACGCAACGCCCGCCTGGAGCAGCGCGGACAAGGCGGCGAACTTCAGCAGCAGGACCACCACCAGCACCACCACCGCGATAGGGCCGCTACGAGGGTCCTTCATGATTGCCAGGGTGCGCTCAGAATCGCCGTAGCCACCGACCCAGGCGTCCGCCGTATCGGCCAGGCCGTCGAGGTGCAGCCCACCGGAGAGCCCGACCCAGGCCGCGAGCAGCAGCGCGGCCGCGAGAAGAGGCGGGCTGCCCTCCAGGAGAACGGCCCCCGCCATCAGCAGGGCCCCGACCAGAAGCCCGACCACCGGGTACCAGATCAACGAGCGCCCGACCTCGGTCGGCTCCGGCATGCCCGGCAGGCGCACCGGCAATCGGGTGAGGAACTGCAGGGCGATGAGGAATGGAATCATGGCCGCTCCCGCAGACCCTGCCCATCGGAGGCCAGCCGGAACAACGCGCCATGGGCCACCTCCACCTGCATCAGTTGCGACCGGGCCATTTGCCGCGCCCGGGCCACCAGGATGCGAATCACACCGCCGTGGGTGACCAGCAACACCCGTTGCCCGAGAAATCGGACCCGCAGGCGCTCGCTGGCCGCCAGTACCCGCGCCTCGAAGTCCAGCAGAGACTCGCCGTCCGGCGGCGTGAAACTGTAGGGATCGTTCCAGAAGCGCCCCAGCCCTTCGGCCTGGTCCTCCATGAGTTCGGCGGCGCTGCGGCCCTCCCACTGGCCGAAATGCAATTCCCGCAGCTCGGGCTCGAAGGACAGCGGCAGGCCCAGCCGGCACTGCAGGTCACGGGCGAACCCGGCGCAGCGTTGCAACGGCGAGCTCACCAGCGCATCCCAGGGCCCCGCGCCCTCGATGCCCGCGCCCATCTGCGCCCAGCCCCGCTCGGTGAGGGCGTCATCCAGGCTGCCGCGAAAACCGCCGCCCCGCTCGGTCTCGCCATGGCGCAGGAGATCCAGCTTCATGCCGGCCGATCCGACACCGCGGCCTCGGCGAAGGTCGCCATGCCACCGTGCAGCTCGCAGGCCAAGCGCAGCAGCGGCACCGCAGCCGCGGCGCCGCTGCCTTCGCCCAGACGCAGCCCCAGGTCCAGCAACGGGTCGGCTTCGAGCGCTTCCAGGACCGCCTTGTGGCCCGGCTCGGCGGAACGATGGGCGAACAGCAACCACTCCCGGCACGCGGGGTTCAGGCGCACCGCACAGAGGGCCGCGACGCTGCAGATGAAGCCGTCCACCAGGGCCGTCAGTCCCAGCTGACCGCAGGCCAGGTAGGCGCCCGCCAGGGCCGCCACTTCGAAACCGCCCAGGCACCGAAGGGTTTCCTCCGGACCGGTGCAGGCGCCCCGGTGCAAAGCCAGGGCACGGTCGATCACCGCCACCTTGCGTGCCACGCCCCGGTCGTCGAGACCGGTACCGGGACCGGTCAGGGCGCCGGCCGGCAAGCCCAGCAAGGCGCAGGCCAGGGCGCTGGCCGTGGTGGTATTGCCGATACCCATCTCTCCACCGACGAACAGCTCGGCACCGGCTCCCACGGCACGCTCGACGCTGGCCCGACCCGCTTCCAGGGCGATCAGGCACTGGGCCGCGGTCATTGCCGGCTCGCGGGCGAAGTTGGCCGTTCCGGCCCCCAGTTGCAGGTGCAGTACGCCGGGCAGGGGCTCCAGGGGAATCGCGGTCCCCAGGTCCACCAGCTCCAGGGTGGCGCCCAGGCTACGGGCCAGCACGCTGATGGCCGCTCCGCCCCGGACGAAGTTGCGCAGCATCTCGCCCGTCACGGCCTGGGGATAGGCGGAGACACCCTCCGCCACCACGCCATGATCGCCGGCGAAGACCGCAAACCAGGGATGCTCCAGCGACGGCCGCTCCCGTCCCTGGTGAGCCGCCAGGGTGATCGCCAGTTCCTCCAATTGGCCCAGTGCCCCACGGGGCTTGGTCAGCAGGTCCTGCCGGGCGCGGGCCTTGGCACGGGCGACGGGGTCCAGCGGTTGGCACGGCGCCTGCCACCAGTTCAACGCATTCATAAGGCTTCTCCCTTGAGGATCATGGGCAGGCCGGCAACGGTGAACACCACCCGCTCGCAACGCTCGGCGATGGCCTGGTGCAGCCGGCCGGCTTCATCCACATAGCGACGGGTCAGTTCGCCCAGGGGCACCACGCCCAGGCCGGTTTCATTGCTCACCAGCAACAGGCGGCCGGGCAACTCGCCAAGGCAGGCCAGCAAGGCCTCACGCTCGGCGTCGAGACGGGCGGGGTCGTCCAGCATCAGCAGGTTGGTCAGCCAGAGGGTGAGGCAGTCCACCAGCAGGCAGGCATCGGGCGCGGCGCTTTCCCGCAGCACCCGGGCAAGTTCCAGCGGCTCCTCCACCAGCCCCCAATGCGCCGGACGGCGAGCGCGATGATGGGCGACCCGCGCACTCATCTCCCCGTCCAGAGGCAGGCTGGTGGCGACATAGGTGACCCTGAGCCCGCTTTCGCCGGCCAGGCGCTCGGCCAGCCGGCTCTTGCCGGAACGGGCGCCGCCGAGGATGAGTTCAGGCATGGGCGTTCTCCCGCAGGCCACAGAGTTGGGCGAGCAGCCCCGTATCCAGGTGTTGCTCCACCTGGTCGGCCAGCCGCTCGATGTCACGTTCGCGCAGGGCGTGATAGTCCACCGCCCGGACCTCCGCCAGGCCCGCCCAGCGCAGCAGCGCCGTGCAGGCGTCGGAGGATTCGAACAGGCCGTGGAGGTAGGTGCCCATGACCTGGCCATCGGCACTGAGGGCGCCGTCGGCGCGGCCGTCGTCCAGGATCACCGCGGCACGCTCGAGCCCCGCCCCCGTGCTGATGCCCGCGTGAATCTCATAGCCATTAACCGGGGCCCGCTCCAGAAACAGGCGACCGCTGACGTTGCGCAACTGTTTCTCGGGCTCCAGAACGGTGTCCACCGCCAGCAACCCCAACCCCGAACTGGTACCGGCCGCGCCCTCCAGGCCGTGGGGGTCGGCGATGGTGCGGCCGAGCATCTGATAACCGCCGCAGATGCCGAGCACCTTGCCGCCGTAACGCAGATGTCGCGCCAGGGCCTGGTCCCAGCCATGCTCGCGGAGCCGGGCGAGGTCGGCCCGGACGCTCTTGGAGCCCGGCAGGATGATCAGGTCGGCCGGCGGAATCGGCTGGCCTGGGGCGACGAAGGTCAGGGCCACCTGGGGATGCAGGCGCAGCGGATCGAAATCGGTGTGATTGCTGATGCGCGGCAGCACCGGCACCGCCACCCGCAGCAGTTCGCCGGCCTTGTGGCCCTGCCGGGTATCGATGGCGTCCTCGGCTTCCAGGTGGAAATCGGTCAGATAGGGCAACACCCCCAGCACCGGCTTGCCGGTACGCGCCTCCAGCCAGTCCAGGCCGGGCTGGAGCAAGGCGATGTCGCCCCGGAAACGGTTGATGACGAACCCCTTCACCCGCGCCTGCTCGCTTTCCGAAAGCAGCGCCAGGGTGCCCACCAGATGGGCGAAGACCCCGCCCCGGTCGATATCCGCCACCAGGATCACCGGGCAGTCCACCGCCTCGGCGAAGCCCATGTTGGCGATGTCGTTGGCCCGCAGGTTGATCTCCGCCGGAGAGCCCGCGCCCTCCACCAGCACCACCGGGTACTCGGCGGACAGGCGCTGGTGGGACGCCAGCACGGCGGCCATCGCCACCCGTTTGTAGTCGTGGTAGGCGGCCGCGTTCATCGAGGTCACGGCGCGGCCGTGGATGATCACCTGGGCGCCGATGTCGGTGTTGGGCTTGAGCAGCACCGGGTTCATGTCGGTGTGGGGCGCCAGCCCGCAGGCCTGCGCCTGCACCGCCTGGGCACGGCCGATTTCGCCGCCGTCCTCGGTCACGGCGCTGTTCAGCGCCATGTTCTGTGGCTTGAAGGGCGCCACCGCCACGCCCTGGCGGTGCAGCCAGCGGCAAAGCGCGGTCACCAGGGTGCTCTTGCCGGCGTCGGACGTGGTGCCCTGCACCATCAGGGTGGTCATGAGTGATCCTTGGCGTAGTCGATAAGGGCCGCGCGTAAGCGCCGCCAGCCGGATTCATCCGGCGGCAGGCCGAAGCGCAGACTGGCCGGCTGCATGAACAGACGGGTCAGGATGCCGCGTGCGGCGAGGTAGTCATGGAGTCGGGCGGCGTCCTCCCGGAGCAGTCGCTGGAACAGCGCGGTGCCGCCGGCGGGCGCCAGTCCGCACTCGCCCAGGAGCCGCTCGAGCCGGGCGCCGTCACGCGACAGCGCCAGCCGCTGCCGAACCTGCCCGGCCTCGTCGGCCAGCAGCGTGCGCGCCAGGGCGCGAGCGGGACCGCTCACCGCCCAGGGACCGAGCTGTTCCTCAAGCCGCTGCAGCAACGCCGGTTCCGCCAGCACGAAGCCCAGTCGGATGCCGGCAAGGCCGAAGAACTTGCCGAAGGAGCGCAACACCACCAGGCCCGGCGCTGGGGTCGATCCGCACAGGCTGTGCTCTGGCGTGCAGTCCATGAAGGCCTCATCCACCAGCAGCCATCCGCCCCGCGCCACCAGCCGGCCATGCCAGGCCAGCAACCGCTCCCGAGCCAGGCGCTCGCCCGTGGGGTTGTTGGGGTTGACCACCAGCAGGACGTCCAGGCGATCCAGCGCCTGCTCGACTTCATCGCTGCGCAGCGCCACCACTTCGTGGCCCTCGCGCTGCCACGCATGGGCATGTTCGGCATAGCAGGGGGCGACGACCCCGACCCGGCTGGCCGCCCGCAGCCGGGGCAAGGCCTGGATGGCGGCCTGGGAACCGGCCACCGGCAGCAGCGAGGCGGCCCCGTAGTAGCCTCGAGCGGCTTCCTCCAGGCCATCGTCCCGCTCGGGCAGGCGCGTCCAGGCGGCCGCCGGGATCTCGGGCAGCGCCCAGCCGTAGGGTGCGATGCCGGTGGACAGGTCGAGCCAGTCCGTTTCGGCGATCCCGTAGCGCCGGGCCGCCGCCTTCAGTCGTCCGCCGTGTTCAAGCAAGGAGCCAGCCCCCCAGGATCAGGATGGCCAGCCAGAGCACCACGCCCTGGCGCACCAGGTCCATGGCCCGGCGGATGTCCCGGGCACTGGCTTCCGGCCCCTCCCCCAGCAGCGGCCGCTCATGGCGCTCGCCGTGGTAGACCGCCGCCCCGCCCAGGGCCACGCCCAGGGCGCCGGCGCCCGCCGCCATCACCGGACCGGCGTTGGGACTGTCCCAGCGCGGCGCCTGTCGCCGCCAGCAGCGCAGGGCCTGCCGGGTCCGGCCGAGCAGCGCATAGGTCAGGGCCACCAGCCGCGCCGGCAGGTAGTTGAGGACATCGTCGATGCGCGCGGCGGCCCAGCCGAATCGTTCGAAACGCGCGTTGCGGTAGCCCCACATGGCGTCCAGGGTGTTGGACAGGCGATAGAGCACCACGCCCGGCGCACCCGCCACGGCGAACCAGAACAGCGCGGCGAAGACCGCGTCGCTGCCGTTCTCCAGCACCGACTCGGTGGCGGCGCGGGCCACGGCGGATTCGTCCAGCTCGCGGGTTTCCCGGCTGACCATGTAGCCCACGCGACGACGGGCCTCGTCCAGGTCGCCAGCCTCCAGGGCATCGGCCACCGGCTCGGCATGCTCGTTCAGGCTGCGCAACCCGATGGCGGCGTAGAGCGCCACCACCCCCACCAGCCAGCCGATGTAGGGCAGCTGTGACAACAGCCAGGCCAGCAGGCTCAGCGGCAGCACCGCCAGCACCCAGGCGCTGACGCCATGGCTGCGCCAGCCCCTGCCGCCCGAGTTGAAGCGCCGCTCCAGGCGGTGGGCGAAATTGCCGAAGGCCACCAGCGGATGCCAGCGCCTCGGTTCGCCGAACAGGGCATCCAGCGCCACCGCGCCGAGCGTGAGCAAGCCCAGGCTCATGGCCGCGCCTCCCATTGATTCTCGAACAGCAGGTCCGCCAGCGGCCGGGGCTGCGCCCAGCCTTCCAGGGCCAGCATGGGCGCCGGATAGAACTCGGTCACCGGTCCCAGGCAGAGCACGGCGACCGGCTTGCCGCCCTCGGGCATGCCCAGCAGGCTCGCCAGGGCAACGGGGTCGAACAGCGAAACCCAGCCCAGGCCCAGCCCCTCGGCGCGGGCCGCGAGCCAGAGGTTCTGGATGGCGCAGGAAAGCGATGCCAGGTCCATCTCCGGCAGGGTCCGGCGGCCGAACACATGGGCTTCGCGCCCATCCATCAAGGCCGCGACCAGCAGTTCGGCACAGTCGCGGACGCCTTCCACCTTGAGTCGCATGAAGGCATCCGAGCGTTCCCCCAGGGCCTCGGCGGTACGCGCCCGCTCCGCCTCCACCAACCCGTGGATCGCCTCGCGCAGCTCGGCACGGGTGATGCGAATGAAGCGCCAGGGCTGCATCAACCCCACGCTGGGCGCCTGATGGGCGGCCTCCAGCAGGCGCGCCAGCAGCTCGGGGGCGACCTCGCCCCCGCTGAAATGACGCATGTCGCGACGCTCGGCGATGGCGCGATAGACCGCCGCTCGCTCATCGGGGCTGAAGGCGTGGTCGCTCATGGTCTGAACAGCTCCGCGGCGGCTCGGGGATTGGACGGCAGGTAGAAGTGGATGTACGAGGCGGTCAGGCGCCCGGAGCGGAACACCGCTTCGGCTACGGGTTTGTCGTTGGGGCAAAGGCCCCGGACCAGGGGCACCTGCGGGGAGTCCAGCAGCGAATGGTGGAAGGTGTGGCCCCGCAGCGAACCCTCGGGCAGCCGCGCCTCCTGCAGGGCCAGGGCGGCCAGGCGCTTCTGCAGGGTGGCTCGACCGGGGAGCAGGCCGAGCAGATCGGCGGCTGCGCCCGTCACGTCGGTCAGCCCCTCCAGCAGGTAGAGCATGCCGCCACATTCCGCGAGGATCGGCTTGCCGGCCTGATGATGCGCGCGGATGGCCTCCGCCATGGCGCGATTCCCGGCCAGTTGCGGCAGATGCAGTTCCGGATAGCCGCCGGGCAGATAGAGACTGTCCACCTCCGGCAAGGCGTTGTCGGCCAACGGCGAGAAGAACCTGAGTTCGGCGCCCAGCTGTTCGAGGAGGTCCAGGTTGGCCTGGTACAGGAAGGCGAACGAGGTATCCCGCGCAACGCCGATGCGCACGCCGGCCAGGTCGGGCCGCTCTCCCGGCGCCTCCGGCGCGGCGAAGCGGACCGCGGGCGGCAAGGCCACCTCGGCGCTGGCGGCCAGCGCATCGGCGGCGGCATCCAGGCGGGCATCCAGGTCCGCCAGTTCCTCGGCCTGCACCAGTCCCAGGTGCCGGCTGGGCAGTTCCACCTCGCTGCTGCGTGGCAGGGCGCCATACCAGCGGATCCAGTCCGGCAGGCTGTCGCGGATCAGGTCGCTGTGCCGCTGGCTGCCGACACGATTGCCCAGCACCCCGGCGAACGGCAGGTCCGGCTGGTAGGTGGCCAGGCCCACCGCCAGGGCGCCGAAGGTCTGGGCCATGGCCGCGCCATTGATCACGCCCAGCACCGGAACGCCGAAGCGTCGGGCCAGGTCGGCCGCCGACGGCGAGCCGTCGAACAGCCCCATCACCCCCTCGATCAGGATCAGGTCGGCGTCACCGGCGGCCTCCCAGAGCAGGCGACGGCTCTCGGCCTCGCCCACCATCCAGAGGTCCAGCTGGTACACGGGATGGCCCGAAGCCCGGGCGAGGATCATCGGATCGAGGAAATCCGGACCGCACTTGAAGACCCGCACCCGGCGCCCTTGACGGGCGTGGAGACGCGCCAGGGCTGCCGTGACGGTGGTCTTGCCCTGCCCCGAGGCCGGGGCGGCGATCAACAGGGCGGGACAGGAACGTTCCATCAGAACTCCACGCCCTTCTGGGCCTTCACGCCGGCCTTGAAGGCGTGCTTCACCAGGCTCATCTCGGTGACGGTGTCGGCGGCCTCGACCAGGCCCTCCGGCGCGCCCCGGCCGGTGGCCACGACATGCTGGTGCTCCGGGCGAGACTGGATGTCCCGCAGCACCTCGTCCAGTTCCAGGTAGCCGTGCTTCAGCGCGATGTTCAGCTCATCCAGCACCACCAGCCCCACCCGGGGATCGTCCAGCAGCTCACGGGCGATCGCCCAGGCCGCACGGGACTTCTCGATATCGCGCTGGCGATCCTGGGTGTCCCAGGTGTAGCCCTCGCCCATCACGTGGTAGCTGACCTCCTCGGGAAAACGCCGGAAGAAGGCCTCCTCCCCGGTGGACATGCCGCCCTTGATGAACTGCACCACGCCCACCTTCATGCCGTGGCCAAGGGCCCGGGCCACCATGCCGAAGGCGGAGCTGCTCTTGCCCTTGCCGTTGCCGGTGTGCACCAGCAGCAGGCCGTACTCGTCCCGGGCCTGGGCGATCTTCTCGTCGATCAGCGCTTTCTTGCGCTGCATGCGGGCCTTGTGGCGGGCATCGCGTTCGGCGGATTCGGTCATGGTCGCTCCTGTCAGAGGGCTTGGTAGCGGACGGTGAAATACACGGCCTGGCCGGGCTGGTTGTAGTCCAGCGCGGTCTCGTAGTCGGCGTCCAACAGGTTGGTCACCCTGGCCTGCAGGCGCCACTCATCGTCCAGCCAGTACTCACCGCGCAGGTCGAGGGTGGCGTAGCCGGCCACCTCGTTGCGGTTGGCCAGATCGTCGTAGCTGCGGCCCTCTGCATGAAGGGTAGCGCCCACGCCAAAGCGGCCGATGCGGCGATCGATATCGAGATTGAAGGCCTGCTGGGGGCGGCGCGGCAGTTCATTGCCGGCGTTGGCGCTGCCATCGCGGTTCTCGGTGTCGAGGAAGGTGGCATTGGCGCGCCAGTCCCAGCCCAGCCATTGGCTGCCGAGGACCAGCTCGAGGCCGTCGATGCGGGCCTTGCCGATATTGTTCGGGCCACCGAAGGGGCCCAGGGTGGAGTCGTAGGCAATCAGGTCATCGATATCGTTGCGGAACAGGTTGGCGGACCAGTGCCCCCACTCATGCCGACCGGACAGCGACGCCTCGATGCTTTCGGAGGTCTCGGCATCCAGGTTCGGGTTGCCGTAGCCCGGGTAGTAGAGCTCGTTGAAACTGGGCGCCTTGAAGGCCGTGCCATAACTCAGGCCGAAGCGTACCGCCTCGCTAAGTGCCAATCCCCAAGCGGCGTTGCCAGTGTCGTGGGTGCCGAACTGCTCGTTGTCGTCGCGACGAAGACTGAGCTGCCAGTCCTGGCGACCGTGCTCGCCCAGATACTGGACGAACCCGCCTTCATTCTTGCGCGAGTCCTTGTCGAAGGGGGTGGAGCTGCTGACCTGGTCCCGTTGCCAGTCATAGCCGAGGGTCAGTACATGCCCCTCGGCCAGGGTGACGTCGTTGAGCCAGGATGCACTGTCGCGCTTGGAGTCGAAGCGAGCATCGAACTGGCCATCCACTTCGCTGCGGGACCTGTCCTCGCTGCGACCGGCCTGCAGGGTGACGTCCCACGCCTCGAGCGGACTGAAGCGCGCCCGGCCGCCCGTGACCGACTGGCGGTTGTCGGCATTGGCATCGTGCCCCCCCAGGGGATGGAAGAAGCCGAAGCGGTCGATATCGTCGTAGTCGTTATGCGCCCTGGCACGCATCAGGGTGCCGTCCAGCTCCAGTCCGTTGTCGAAACGGAGTCCCGCCCGCAGGGTGCCGGACAGATTGCGATAGCCGTCGGCGTCCGGCTCGTAGTAATTGCTCCCCTGGCGACGGGAGTTGATGCCATCGGTGTCCTGGCTGCTGACGCCCAGGTTGTACCAGGCCTTGTCGTCGCCACCGGCCACGCCGGCGCTGCCTTCATAGCTGTCGTGAGTACCGTAGCCGGCGGAGAACCAGGGTTTGGCACGACCATCGCCACCGCCCTTGCGGGTGAAGATCTGGATTACGCCACCGATGGCTTCCGAGCCATAGAGGCTGGAGCGCGGACCACGAACCACTTCGATGCGCTCGATCAGCTCCACCGGAAGGTCCTGGAAGGCTGTCAGGCCGGCGCTGACCGACCCCACCTTGACCCCGTCGATCAGCACCAGGACGTGGTCGGACTCGGCGCCACGCATGAACAAGGTGGTGTTCTTGCCCGGGCCGCCATTGTTGCTCAGGGTCACCCCCGGCACCCTGCGCAGCAGCTCGGGCACCGACCGGGCCTGGCTCCGCTCGATCTCCTCACGATCGATCACCGTGGTCGCGGCCAGGCTGGCCCTGACCGGCCGTTCGCTGCGGGTGGCGGTGACCACCTGTTCGTCCAGGGTCAGGGGCGCGGCGGCCAGGAAGCTGGAAAGGGATGTGCCGCCCAGCAGCGCAAAGGCCGCGGGCTTGATTAAAGGCTTGCGAATCAAGATCTGCTCTCCGTCGCGCCACCCGCGCGACATCTGTGGGGTCTGCAGGGCGGAAGGTCCGCCGTGCGCTGGTTGCACCAGGCCGGTCTCCGGGCTTGCGAGTGGAGCCTGGCTCCCCTGCCGCGCCTTCCCATGCGTGTGCACAGTGGCCGAATGCGGCTGTCGACTCGCCTACCGTTGCGGGGGCAGCGCCGGAATCTCCCATGGGGGATGGACCGGCTTCCCTGTTTCACCCCTTCGACGCAAGGTCAAGGGGCACCTGAGGCAGGCGCGAAGGGTAGAGGGTCGTCGGGACAGCGTCAATCGCACCCGCCGATCAGTGCCTCGGCGTGAATCCAGCGGGCTTGCCGGCCAGCCAGTCGACGAAGGTGCGCAGTCGCTCGTCGGCCAGGAGCGCTTCGCGGGTGTTGAAGGTGAGCGCCAGCTCCTTCTCGCTGAACAACCTGTGGATCTGGTTGTGGCAAGGGCGGCACACCCAGAGCGTGGCGGTGATGCGCTCGATGCGATCGAAGCGCTTCTGCACGTAAGGCTTGTCGTGGAGCGCCCTGGGGATCAGGTGATGGCGGGTCAGCGCGGCGGCGCGCCTGCAGAGTTCGCAAACGTCCGGCTGGGGTGGCAGGCGGATGGACTCGGCCATGGTCCTCGCTCAGCGCTTGCGGCAGAGGGTCAGGCCATCGCCCAGGGGAAGCAGGGACAGGTCGACGCGGGCGTCGTCCCGCAACGCGCGATTCAGCGCCTGGATGGCGCGGGTGTCCTCGCTTTCAGGCTCGACCTCCAGCACCCGACCGCTCCAGAGCACGTTATCGAACAGGATCAGGCCACCCGGCCGGACCAGGCGCAACGCTTCCTCCAGGTAGACGGGGTAGTTGGCCTTGTCGGCGTCGATGAACGCCAGGTCGAAGGCACCGTCTGCCAGGGTCGCCAGGGTGTCCAGGGCCGGTCCCAGGCGCAGCTCGATGCGCTCGGCCACACCGGCTTCCGCCCAGTAGCGCCGTGCGATGGCGTTGTAGTCGCCCGGCAGGTCGCAGCACAGCAGCCGGCCGTCCTCCGGCAGTTCGGCGGCCATGCAGAGGGCGCTGTAGCCGGTGAAGGTGCCCACTTCGAGGATGCGACGGGCGCCGATCAGCTTCACCAGCAATGCCAGGAACTGGCCCTGCTCGGGCGCCACCTGCCAACGCGCCATGGGCAGCGCGAGGGTTTCTTCCCTAAGGCGCGCGAGCAGGGGCGACTCCCGCAGCGAGACCTCGAGGAGATAGCCATACAGGGCGTCGTCGAGGTTGAGCGTGCGGTTGGTCATGACGGACCTCACTGAGTCTGGGCAAATCGTGGATCGAAGAGTACGCGCTTGGCGCTGAGATAGCTGCGTTGCCAGTAGCTGTTCGACAGGCTGTCCAGACGAACCGTACCGCCAGTGCGCGGCGCATGGACGAAACGTCCCTCGCCCACATAGATGCCGGCATGGCTGACCTGACCACCACCGTTGGTGGCGAAGAACACCAGGTCGCCACTCTGCAGCGCGCTGAGCCCGACGTTCGGCGCGCCCATGGCGATCATCTCTCGGGTGGAGCGCGGCAGCTGGATACCAGCCACGTCGCGGTAGACGTAACCGATCAGGCCACTGCAATCGAAGCCGCTGTCAGGTGTATTGCCGCCCCAGCGATAGGGCGTGCCCACCAGCCCCAGGGCGCGAAACAGGACATCTTCCGCCACGGGGGAAAACTGGGCGGGCGGCGCGCGAACGACAGGGGGCGGCGTTGGCGGCGCCTTGCTCGAGCAGGCGGTGAGCAGCGCAGCCAGGGCGAGAATGGCAAGGCGATCCGGTGCGAGCATGGCAAGTCAGTCCTGACTTGAGGAATGCACGCTAATGTGCTGATCTCACAGTGATATTGCAAGTGGAAGCTGCACGACTGGGCAGAAAAAAGCCGAGGCGGTCATTCGACGGCCTCGGCTTTTCGTTTGGCGCCAAGGATCAACGGTGCAGCGGGCTGCGGCCCTGGGCGGCGCTATTCATCGCCAGGACGCGCTTGGCTTCCATGTAGCTGGCCTTCCAGTAACGGTCGTGGAGACTGTCGACACGAACACCGCCACTGCGGCTGCTGCTGGAATGAATGAACTGGTCGTCGCCGATATAGATGCCGGCGTGACTGACACGGCCGCGGCCGCGGTTGTTGAAGAAGACGATATCGCCGGGCTGCAGTTCGCTGCGGGCAATGACCGGGGCGTCCAGGTTGATCATCTCGCGGGTGGAACGCGGCAACTGGATGCCAGCCTCTTCCTTGAACAGGTACCCGACGAAGCCGCTGCAATCGAAGCCGGTCTTCAGGGAACGACCACCGAAGCGGTAGGGCGTGCCCACCAGCTCGAAACCGCGCTCCAGCAGACCATCGGCCAGGGACGGCATCTGATAGGGCTCGTCGTCGGTGAGGTTGGCCAGATCCAGGGCGCTCGGCTCGCGATCGTCGATCATCGAGTCCGGGGCGCCGTCCGCGACAGGGGCGGCAGCCTGGGTCTGGGACGGCTGCTGCACAGTGCCTGCGCAAGCGGCGAGAAAGAGTGCGAAGGTAAGAGGCACGAGGGGTGCGAAGCGCTTGAGCATGGGCACGACCGTGTCGAATGAAATTTGAAGAAGGCGCGACTATGCCCTCTATCAACCTCATTTGCAAATTTAATCGCCCGTAATGTGACTCAGCAGCTCTTCCAGAACATCTAAGGCCTTTCCTTTCAGGTGGACGTCGACCACAGGACTGAGGTCGGTGAGCGCAGGATTGATTTCCGCCGTGAAACCGCCAGCCTGGCGGGTGCGAAAAACAGGCTCGATGATGTAGGGAAAGCTCGCCGTGGTTCCCACCGAGATCACCGCATCGAATCCCTTGCGTAGCTCGGCGTAGAGGCTGTCGATGGCCTGCTCAGGGAGCATTTCCTCGAACAGCACCACGGGAGGCCGGAGGATACCACCACAACTGTCGCATCTGGGAGGCAATTCTCCTGCCAAATGTCGGGAAAGCTCCTGACTCTCCGCGCCGCATGACTGGCAGAACAGCGGCGCCAGCTCGCCATGGATCTCGATCAGGCGCTCCGGTGGCGACCCCGCCTGGCGGTGGTAGCCGTCGATGTTCTGGGTCAGCACCCAGCATTCGGGCTTCAGCGCCTGCAGGCGGGCGATGGCTCGATGCCCTGCGTTGGGACGTGCCGAAAGGCAGGCGCGCCCGAGTTGTGCGAGGTATTTCCAGCAGAGCGCCGGATCACGCTGCAACATGGGCCCTGACAGCGCCCGCTCGATGGGCATCCCCTCCTCAGTCCGGCCGTTGTAAAGGCCACCCAGTCCCCGATAGGTGGGCAACCCCGAATCGGCGGAAAGTCCCGCCCCGGTGATCACCAGGATTCGCTTGGCGGCCTTCAGCGCGGCCGCGACCCTGCGTACATCCGACATCGCCCTCCTCCTTCCCTGGCCGGCGCCTACCGACAGGGCTCAGTGATTGACGGTATGGGCCAGCATGACCGAAAGCTGGCACAAGGGCCGGCCGCTTTCGGCATGCCACTGATTGAAGGCCGCCTGCACCTGGGCCAGGTCCTTCTGACTGGTGGGCGCCTTGTCGATGACACCCTGCGCCTTGAGCGCGGCCACCATGTCATCGGTGGGGATGAAGGTGTCCTTGCCCACCATGCGCAGGAAACGCGGCGCGGACAGCCCACCCAACTGATTTCCATGCTTGGCCAGGTACTTCCACAGGCCAACGATGTCGGTCACCGGCCAATCGGCGACCAGCGCGCCGAAGCTGCCCTTCTCCCGCGCCGCGTCCAGCACGAACTGGGCATTGCGCGGCACGCTCTTGAGCTTGCCCAGGTGGCGAATCAGGCGGGTGTCCTGCATCAACCGCTCGAGGTGCTCCGCGCTCATCAGCACCACCTTCTGCGGGTCGAAGCCGAAGAACACTTCTTCGAAGGCCGGCCACTTGGCGTCCACCAGGCTGTGCTTGAGGCCCGCGCGGAACACCCGCAGCGCCATCAGCGACAGGTAGCGATCATCGGTGACCGCTCGCAGTTCCGCCTCGCCGCGCGGCTGCGGCAGCCTCGCCTCAAGGGCCTCGACCGAACCGAAGCGATTCAGGCAGTACTCATGGAGCCAGCGGTAATCACGCATGGAGGGGGGCCTTGGCGGAAACGGATCGACTCAAAGGTTCACCAGATCGAGGGTACGCGGCGCCGCAGTCTCGTCGATGCGCAGGTTGACGAAGTCGAACAGGTTGCGGTCCGCCAGCTGCGACGGCACCACGTTCTGCAAAGCGCGGAACATGATCTCGGTGCGACCCGGCGACTTGCGCTCCCACTCGTTGAGCATCTCCTTCACCACCTGGCGCTGCAGGTTCTCCTGGGAGCCGCAGAGGTTGCACGGGATGATCGGGAACTCCTTGAGCCGGGCGTAAGCCTCGATGTCCGCCTCGTTGCAGTAGGCCAGCGGGCGGATCACCACATTGCGCCCGTCATCGGCACGCAGCTTGGGCGGCATGGCCTTGAGGGTGCCGCCGTAGAACATATTGAGGAAGAAGGTCTCGAGAATGTCGTCACGGTGATGACCCAGGGCCATCTTGGTCGCCCCGATCTCGTCGGCGAACGTATAAAGAGTGCCGCGACGCAGGCGCGAGCAGAGCGAGCAGGTGGTCTTGCCCTCCGGGATCTTTTCCTTCACCACCGAGTAGGTGTCCTTCTCGATGATGTGGTACGGCACGCCGATGGATTCCAGGTACTGCGGCAGCACGTGCTCGGGAAAACCGGGCTGCTTCTGGTCCATGTTCACGGCCACGATCTCGAACTTGATCGGCGCGACCTTCTGCAGGTACAGCAGCACGTCCAGCATGGTGTAGCTGTCCTTGCCGCCGGACAGGCAGACCATGACCTTGTCGCCGTCCTCGATCATGTTGAAGTCGGCGATGGCTTCGCCGGCCTGGCGACGAATGCGTTTCTGCAGTTTGTTCTGGTTGACCGAAAGGGTGCCCATGGTGCTCTGAAGTCCGGGGAAATGCCAAAAGCTGGCTATTTTACGCACAAAGCGCGCGCCACCCCAGCCCCATCGTCAGCCTGTGCTAGGCTCCCGCGAATGAGCCACGACCTCGACCCCGCCCAGGACCTCAGCGACCAGCTTCACGCCCTGCTGCTCGACGCGCCCCAGGGGCTCAGCGAGTATCAGTTGATCCTGGCGCTCAAGGCCGGCCACTCCACCCATATCCCCCATCTGGAACTCACCGACCGCCTGGTCCTGTTCCGCACCCACTTCCTGGTCTTCAACGCGCTCTATCGGCTGCGCGACCGCCTCAATGGCGACCGGCAGGCCCATCTCGCCATCAACCCCCTCTGCGTCCAGTTGCTGCCTTACGAACCGGGTACGGCAGCGAGCCTCAGCGAACTGGATCCGTTGCGGGACTACTACCTGGATCTGAAAAACCTGAGGGACACTACTGAAGAGGACGTAGGAAAGTTACTGGCAAGCTTCTGGACGCGGATGCAGGGAAGTGAAGAAAAGCAGGCAGCCCTTGAATTGTTCGGCCTTCATGACGACAACCAACCCCTCAGCTTGGAGCGCATCAAGCAGCGCTATCGCCAACTGGTGAGCCAGCATCACCCCGATCGAGGCGGCAGCACCTCGCGCCTGCAATCCATCAACAAGGCGATGGAAATACTTCAGCGCTATTACAGCCGGAGCTGAATCTTCCATTCGCTCTAAGGCGCGACGAAACACTCTGCCTATACTGCGACATAAGGTCGCATAGGTCGGCCGGGCACCGGGTGGCGCTGGCTACGCGCCCCCGGCGCTTCGCTGGGGGGCGACCTCATAATAATGAGGAGGTGTTCAGCATGATCCACCACGTCTGGGGGCTCTTCACCCATCCCGATCAAGAATGGCAGGAAATTCGTGGCGAAGAGGAAAGCATCAGCCACATGTATCTCACCCACGTCCTGATCCTCGCGGCCATACCCGTGATCTCCGCCTACATAGGCACCACGCAGGTCGGCTGGGTCCTGGGCAAGGGCGATCCCGTCATGCTCACGCAGGCCAGCGCCCTGCAGATGTCCATCATGTCCTACCTGGCGATGTTGGCCGGCGTGGCGGTGATGGGCGGCTTCATCCACTGGATGGCGCGTACCTACGATGCCAATCCCAGCATCACCGAATGTGTCGTTTTCGCCGCGTACTGCGCCACGCCACTGTTCATCGGCGGTCTGGCCGCGCTCTACCCGCACCTCTGGTTCGGCGCGACGGTGGGCACCCTGGCCATCTGCTACACGGTCTACCTGCTCTATGTGGGCATTCCCACCTTCATGAACATTCCCAAGGACGAAGGCTTCCTGTTCTCCAGCTCGGTGCTGGCGGTGGGCCTGGTGGTGCTGGTCGCCATGATCGCCTCCGCCGTGATCCTCTGGGGCTTCGGGCTGGGGCCGGTCTACACCAGTTGAGCGATTCCATCCGCACATGAGGCCGCCCACCGGGCGGCCTTTTCATTTGGCTCGCACGCCCCTCATTCGGAAAACCGAACGCCAAACGACGTCCTGTTCGGAAGACCGGACAACCCGGGCGGACACCTACACCACACAAACAATTAAATCCTTTTAAATTCAATGGCTTGAACAAAACAAACCCAGGCCATACAGATGGCACGCATCCTGCCAATACAGATCCTCGACGGACGCGGACTCCTACCGCGCCGATAAGAACAAACATCGTCGAGGACTGAACTTCATGCGTATGCTCCCCAAGGTACTGGCCACCGCCATCGCAGCGACCCTGATCTCCGCGCCGGCCTTCGCCGCCGAGCTGACCGGCACCCTGAAGAAGATCAAGGAGACCGGCACCATCACCCTCGGTCACCGTGACGCCTCCATCCCCTTCTCCTACCTCGGCACCGAGCCGGGCAAGCCCGTCGGCTACTCCCACGACCTCCAGTTGAAGGTCGTCGAGGCCATCAAGCAGGAACTGGGCATGCCTGAGCTGAAGGTCCGCTACAACCTGGTGACATCCCAGACCCGCATCCCGTTGGTGCAGAACGGCACCGTGGACATCGAGTGCGGTTCCACCACCAACAACCTGGAGCGCCAGAAGCAGGTCGGCTTCTCCGTGGGCATCTTCGAGGTAGGCACCCGCCTGCTGTCGAAGAAGAGCGCCAACATCACGGACTTCGCCGACCTCAAGGGCAAGAACGTGGTGACCACCGCCGGCACCACCTCCGAGCGCCTGATCAAGTCCATGAACGCCGAGAAGCAGATGGGCATGAACATCATCTCCGCCAAGGACCACGGCGAGTCCTTCCTGATGCTGGAGTCCGGCCGCGCGGTGGCCTTCATGATGGACGACGCCCTGCTCTACGGCGAAATGGCCAAGGCCAAGAAGCCGGATGACTGGGTCGTGACCGGTACCCCGCAGTCCTACGAGATCTACGGCTGCATGGTTCGCAAGGGTGACGAGCCCTTCAAGCAGGTGGTGGACAAGGCCATTTCCCAGGTCTTCGCTTCCGGCGAGATCAATGGCATCTACGACAAATGGTTCACCCAGCCCATCCCGCCCAAGGGCCTGAACCTGAACTTCCCCATGAGCGACGAGCTGAAGAAGCTGGTCGCCAACCCCACTGACAAGTCGGCCGAAGAAATCTGACGACCGCTCTCCCCTCTCCCACCAGGAGAGGGGCTGGGGAGAGGGAAGGTGGGACGACCCTCGCCCCCTTTCCCACTGCCCTCACCGCAGACAGACCGACCTGATAGGGGAAAACCCTGATGAACTACAACTGGGACTGGGGCGTGTTCCTGAAGTCCACCGGCATCGGCACTGAAATCTACCTGGACTGGTTCGTCACCGGCCTGGGCTGGACCATCGCCATCGCCCTGGTGGGCTGGATCATCGCCCTGCTGCTGGGCTCCCTGCTCGGCGTGATGCGCACCGTGCCGAATCGCTGGGTCTCCGGCATCGCCACCGCCTACGTGGAAATCTTCCGCAACGTGCCGCTGCTCGTGCAGCTCTTCCTCTGGTACTTCCTGGTGCCGGACCTTCTGCCCGAGCCGCTGGAAATCTGGTTCAAGCAGGACCTCAACCCGGCCACCTCGGCCTACCTGAGCGTCGTGATCTGCCTCGGCCTGTTCACCGCCGCCCGCGTCTGCGAACAGGTCCGCACCGGCATCCAGGCCCTGCCCAAGGGCCAGCTCGGCGCCGCCCGCGCCATGGGCTTCCGCCTGCCCGCCATCTACCGCTACGTGCTGCTGCCCCAGGCCTTCCGCATCATCATTCCGCCGCTGACCAGCGAGTTCCTCAACATCTTCAAGAACTCCTCGGTGGCATCCTTGATCGGCCTGATGGAGCTACTGGCCCAGACCAAGCAGACCGCCGAGTTCTCGGCGAACCTGTTCGAGGCCTTCACCCTGGCCACCCTCATCTACTTCACCCTGAACATGAGCCTGATGCTGCTCATGCGCCTGGTGGAACGCAAAGTCGCCGTGCCCGGCCTGATCGCCGTAGGGGGTAAATGATGGATTTCTCCGCGATCATCCCCGCCCTGCCCGGCCTGGGCGAGGGCATGCTGATGACCCTGCAGCTGATGGTGCTGGGCGTACTCGGTGGTATCGCCCTGGGCACGCTGCTGGCCCTGATGCGCCTGTCCGACAACCCGCTGATGTCGAAGCTCGCCGGGCTGTACGTCAACTACTTCCGCTCCATCCCGCTGCTGCTGGTGATCACCTGGTTCTACTTCGCGGTGCCCTTCATCCTCCGGGCGATCACCGGCGAAGACACCCCCGTGGGTGCCTTCACCTCCTGCCTGGTGGCCTTCATGATGTTCGAGGCCGCCTACTTCTGCGAGATCGTCCGCGCCGGCATCCAGGCCATCCCCAAGGGCCAGATGGGCGCCGCCTCCGCCCTGGGCATGACCTACGGCCAGAGCATGCGCCTGATCATCCTGCCCCAGGCCTTCCGCAAGATGACCCCCCTGCTGCTGCAGCAGAGCATCATCCTGTTCCAGGACACCTCGCTCGTTTACACCGTCGGCCTGATGGACTTCCTCAACGCCGCCCGCTCCCGTGGCGACATCATCGGCCAGCCCCATGAGTTCCTCATCTTCGCCGGCCTGGTCTACTTCAGCGTCAGCTTCATCGCCTCCCAGCTGGTCAAACTCCTGCAGAAAAGGTTAGCCGTATGATTTCCATCAAGAACGTCAACAAGTGGTACGGGGACTTCCAGGTGCTGACCGACTGCAGCACCGAGGTGAAGAAAGGCGAAGTGGTGGTGGTCTGCGGCCCCTCGGGCTCGGGCAAATCCACCCTGATCAAGTGCGTCAACGCCCTGGAACCCTTCCAGAAGGGCGATATCGTCGTCGACGGCACCTCCATCGCCGACAAGGCCACCAACCTGCCCAGGCTGCGCTCCCGGGTGGGCATGGTGTTCCAGCACTTCGAGCTGTTCCCCCACCTGTCCATCACCGAGAACCTGACCATCGCCCAGGTCAAGGTACTTGGCCGTGGCAAGGAAGAAGCCCTGGACAAGGGCCTCAAGCTGCTCGACCGCGTCGGCCTCAAGGCCCACGCCCACAAGCACCCCGGCCAGCTCTCCGGCGGCCAGCAGCAACGGGTCGCCATCGCCCGCGCCCTGGCCATGGACCCGGTGGTGATGCTGTTCGACGAACCCACCTCCGCCCTCGACCCGGAAATGGTCAACGAAGTGCTCGACGTGATGGTGGAGCTGGCCCAGGAAGGCATGACCATGATGTGCGTGACCCACGAAATGGGCTTTGCCCGCAAGGTGGCCGACCGGGTGATCTTCATGGACCGTGGCCAGATCGTCGAAGACTGCGCCAAGGAAGAATTCTTCGGTGACGTGAACGCCCGCTCCGACCGCGCCCAGCAGTTCCTCGCCAAGATCCTTCAGCACTAAGCCCGTACCCGTAGGAGCCAGCTCGCTGGCGAATGTTCGCCAGCAAGCCCGCTCCCACGCCCGCCCCGCCGCTCGGCGCCCTTCCGGGCGGCGGGCTGGAACGGCCCGGATGACTATGATGCAATGCCCCACCACCAGCCTCCGCGCCGTACCGCCCGCCCTGACCGTGAAACCGCGCCTGCTTCGCCACCTCACGCTGATCCTGCTGCTCATCCTGTGCATGCTGGGCGTCGGCTACCTCGGCTATCACCTCAGCGAGAAATCGGGCATCCGCCAGTTGCGCGACAACGGCGAACGCCAGCTGGAACTCCACGCCCGTGCCGTGGAAAGCGAGATCAACCGCTACACCTACCTGCCCAGCCTGCTGGAGCTGGAATCCAGCGTCAGCCACCTGCTGCTCCATCCCACGCCCTACCGGCGCAACCTGGTCAACGACTACCTGGAAGGCCTCAACCGCCGCAGCGGCGCCCGCGCCACCTTCCTGCTGGATACCGAAGGCCGCGTGCTGGCCACCAGCAACTGGCGGGAGGCCGACAGCTTCCTGGGTGAAGACCTGGCCTTCCGCGCCTACTTCCAGGACGCCGTCCAAGGCCGTCCCGGCCGCTTCTACGGCATCGGCAGCACCACCGGCGAAGCCGGCTACTACCTCGCCCACGGCCTGCGCTACCAGGGCCGGATCATCGGCGTCGCCGTGGTCAAGGTGAAGCTGGAGGCCCTCCAGGAGCGCTGGGAGAAGGCCCGGCTGCAAGCCTTCGTCAGCGACGAGAACGGCATCATCATCCTTTCCAGCGACCCGGCCCTGCGGATGAAGGCGGTACGCCCGCTGTCCGCCGACGACAAGGAACGCCTGGCCCGCAGCCTGCAGTACTACTGGTGGGCGCTGAACGAATGGGAACCCCGCTCCCGCGAGAGCCTCGGCGAGGGCCTGGAAGCCATCAGCTTCGCCAGCCACGGCCCCGACGGCCAGGACCAGGACGACATCGCCTACCTGGCCCAGACCCGCCCCCTGGCCGGCACGCCCTGGCACTTCACCCTGCTCTCGCCGCTCGCCGACCTGCGCCGCGAGGCCATCATCCAGGGCATGCTCGCCGCGGTCGGCCTCGCCCTGCTGGCCTTCCTGCTGATCGCCTGGAACGAACGCCGCAAGGTGATCGCCACCCGCCTGGCCGCCCGCGAGGCGCTGCTGGCCGCCAACAACGAACTGGAACGCAAGATCGCCGAACGCACCGCCGACCTGCGCGCCAGCAACCACCGCCTGCTGGAGGAAATCCGCGAGCGCAAGCAGACCGAGGAAAACCTGCGCAAGGCCCAGGACGGGCTGGTCCAGGCCGGCAAGCTGGCGGTCATCGGCCAGATGTCCACCAGCATCGCCCACGAACTCAACCAACCCCTGGCCGCCCTGCGCACCCTTTCCGGCAATACCGTGCGCTTCCTCGCCCGGGGCGCCCTCGACACCGCCAGCACCAACCTCGCGGCCATCAACGAACTGGTGGACCGCATGGGCCGCATCACCGCCAGCCTGCGGGCCTTCGCCCGGCGCTCCGACGACCACGGCCAGGCCCGCCTGGGCAAAGCCGTGGATGCCGCGCTGTTCCTGCTCAGCACCCGCCTGGAGCGCACCGCGCTCACCCTGCACCGGGATTTCGCCGACGTGCTCCTGGCCATCGACCAGACCCGGCTGGAGCAGATCCTCGTCAACCTCATCGCCAACGCCCTGGACGCCATGAGCGGCCAGGACGACTGCCAGCTCTGGCTCGCCGGGCGGGTCGACGGCAGTACCTACCGCCTGCAGGTGCGGGACAACGGCCCCGGCATCGACCCGGCCAACCGCGAGCACCTGTTCGAGCCCTTCTTCACCACCAAGCCCGGCGAACACGGCCTGGGCCTGGGCCTGACCCTTTCCGCCAGCCTGGCCACCGCCGCCGGCGGCAGCCTCGCTGCCCATCACCCGGAGGGCGGCGGCACCGCCTTCGAGCTCTGCCTGCCCCTGCTGGAAAACCCCGGGAGCCCCGCCCCATGACCGAGCCGCTCAACGTCCTCATCGTCGAAGACGACCCCCACGTCCTCCTGGGCTGCCAGCAGGCGCTCGCCCTGGAAGACATCCCCAGCGTCGGCGTCGCCAGCGCCGAGGAAGCCCTGGCCCGGGTGGGAGACGACTTCGCCGGCATCGTCATCAGCGACATCCGCCTCCCCGGCATGGACGGCCTGACCCTGCTGGAGCGCCTCAAGGCCCGCGACCGCAGCCTGCCGGTGGTGCTCATCACCGGCCACGGCGACATCTCCATGGCGGTCAAGGCCATGCGTGACGGCGCCTACGACTTCATGGAGAAGCCCTTCTCTCCCGAGCGCCTGGTGGACGTGGCCCGTCGCGCCCTGGAACAACGCGCCCTCGCCCGGGAAGTGTCCAGCCTGCGCCGCCAGCTCGCCGGCCGGCAGTCCCTGGAGCAGCGGATCATCGGCCGCTCGCCGGCCATCCAGGCCCTGCGCGAGCTCATCGCCAACGTCGCCGACACCGCCGCCAACGTGCTCATCGAAGGCGAGACCGGCACCGGCAAGGAACTGGTCGCCCGCTGCCTCCACGACTACAGCCGGCGCCAGGGCAAGCAATTCGTCGCCCTCAACTGCGGCGGCCTGCCGGAGAACCTCTTCGACAGCGAGATCTTCGGCCACGAGGCCCACGCCTTTACCGGCGCCGGCAAGCGCCGTATCGGCAAGATCGAGCACGCCCACCAGGGCACGCTGTTCCTCGACGAAATCGAGAGCATGCCCATCAACCTGCAGATCAAGTTCCTCCGGGTGCTCCAGGAGCAGACCCTGGAACGCCTGGGCTCCAACCAGCCGATCCCGGTGGACTGCCGGGTGATCGCCGCCACCAAGTTCGACCTGGAGGACGAAGGCCGCGCCGGGCGCTTCCGCAGCGACCTCTACTACCGCCTCAACGTGGTGACCCTGGAGCTGCCGCCCCTGCGGGATCGCCGCGAAGACATCCTGCTGCTGTTCGAGCACTTCCTGCAGCTGTCCTCCCTGCGCTTCGACCGTCCTCCACCGGAACTGGACAACCTTACCGTTTCCGCGCTCATGGCCCACGACTGGCCGGGCAACGTGCGCGAGCTGCGCAACGTCGCCGAACGCTTCGCCCTGGGCCTGCCGGTGTTCAAGAAAAGCGGCCAGGCCCCGGACGACGCCGAGCCGCGCTTCGCCGAGGCGGTGGAAGCCTTCGAGAAGAACCTGCTGACGGCCGCCCTCGAACGCCATGACGGCAACCTCAGCCAGGCCGCCATCGCCCTCGGCATGGCCAAGACCACCCTGTTCGACAAGGTGAAGAAGTACGGACTGTGACCGCCCCGCTCGGCGGTCAGGGGCCGCAGGTTGTGGCTGAGCGACGCGAGCCCCAGCGCCACCTCAGGTCGGGCCGCACTGCGCTTGGCCCAACCTGCGAAAAATCCTGCAACCCCTCCCGCATAACATCAGGCCTCACCATGGTCTAAACCCTTCCAGACCAGCCCACACGAACCACCGCCATGTCCCCGCTGCACCGCGCCATCCACGCCAGGGCCGGTGAACTGGCCCCGGCCCTCGCCGCCTTCGCCCTGCTGCTGTGCCTGTTCAGCGGCTACTTCATGCTGCGCCCGGTGCGGGAAACCATGGGCATCGCGGGCGGCGTCGAAAACCTGCAATGGCTGTTCAGCGCCACCTTCATCGCCATGCTGGTGGCCGTGCCGGCCTTCGGCTGGCTGAACGCCCGCGTCCCCCGGCGGGTGTTCCTCGACTGGGTCTACCTGTTCTTCGCCAGCCACCTGCTGGCCTTCGCCTGGCTGCTCTGGCGCATTCCCGATCCCCTGTGGACGGCCCGCGCCTTCTACGTCTGGCTCTCGGTCTACAACCTCTTCGTAGTGTCCCTGGCCTGGAGCTTGCTGGCCGACGTGTTCGACCGCCAGCAGGCCAAGCGCCTGTTCCCCGCCATCGCCGCCGGCGCCAGCCTCGGGGGGCTGCTCGGCCCACTGGCGGGCGGCCTGCTCGCGGGCCACCTGGGTGCGGCCGGGCTGCTGATGCTGGCGGCCGCGCTGCTGTTGCCCACCCTGCTGCTGCGTCGCTGGCTGATGGCCTGGCGCGCCACCGATGGGGCCGGGCGCCCAGGCGCTGAAACCGAACCTCCGGAGCGCCCGGTGCCCGGCAATCCCTTCGCCGGCATCGGCCTGGTGCTGGGCTCGCCCTACCTGCTGGGCATCTGCGCCTTCGTCCTGCTGCTCACCTGCACCAGCACCTTCCTCTACTTCGAACAGGCGCGGCGGGTGGCGGAGCTGTTCCCGGACCGAACGCAACAGCTCCGCGTCTTCAGCCTGCTGGACTTTGCCGTCCAGGCCCTCTCCCTGGCCTGCCAGCTGTTCGTCGCCGGCCGCGTGGCCCAGCGCTTCGGCGTCACCGCCCTGCTCGGCGCCGTGCCATTGCTGGTGGCCCTGGGCTTCCTCGCCCTGGCCCTGCTGCCGCAGTTCGCCGTGCTGGCGGTGGTGATGGTGGTGCGCCGCGTGGGCGAATACGCCTTCATCCGGCCGGGACGGGAAATGCTCTTCGTCCCCCTGGGCGCCCAGCGCAAATACCGGGCGAAGAACGTCATCGACACCCTGGTCTATCGCGGCGGCGACGCCATGAGCGCCTGGCTGAAAACCCTGCTGGACGCCATCGGCCTGGGCGCCGCCCTGGTGGCCCTGGTGGGAGCCGGCATCGCCCTGGCCTGGTCCCTGCTGGGCTGGAGACTCGGCCGGTGGCATGAACGGGGCATCACTGCCCAGGAGGTCGGACCATGAAAAGCGGCATCACCCGCGCACAATTCCTTCGCCTCGGCGCCGGCGCGGCGCTGCTGGCCATGAGCCCCCTGAGCCTGGGCGCGGAAACCGCCGGGCAGCCGATACGCCGCCGCGCCATTCCCGCCAGCGGCGAGCCGTTGCCGGTGATCGGCGTCGGCACCTACCGGGGCTTCGACATCGCCGCCACCGACCGCGACGCCTGGGCGGACTGCCGCCAGGTGCTGAACAGCCTTCTCGCCGCGGGCGGCTCGGTGATCGACAGCTCGCCGATGTACGGCCAGGCGGAGGAGACGGTGGGCGATCTGCTGGAAGCGATCGGCGCCCGCGACCGCGCCTTCGTCGCCACCAAGGTCTGGACCCGGGGCCGCGAGGACGGCATCCGCCAGATGCGCCGGTCCATGGAGCTACTGCGCAGCCCCCGTATCGACCTGATGCAGGTGCACAACCTGGTGGACTGGCGGGAGCACCTGAAAACCCTCCGCCAATGGAAGGAGGACGGCAGCGTCCGCTACCTGGGCGTGACCCACTACACGGCCAGCGCCTACGACGAACTGGAGCGCGTGCTGCGCGCCGAGCCGCTGGACTTCCTGCAGATCAACTACGCCCTGAACGACCGCGAAGCCGAGCGCCGCATCCTGCCGCTCGCCCGGGAGCGCGGTGTGGCGGTGCTGATCAACCGCCCCTTCGGTGGCGGCAACCTGCTGCGCGACCTCCTGCAAGCGCCCCTGCCGGGCTGGGCCGGCGAGTATGACTGCACGAGCTGGCCGCAACTGCTGCTGAAGTTCTGCCTGAGCCACCCGGCGGTGACCTGCGTGATTCCCGGAACCGGCAACCCCCGCCACATGCTGGACAACCTCCAGGCCGGGCGCGGCAAGGAAGCGGACCCGGCGTTTCGCGAGCGCCTGCTCCAGAGGGTGTGAGCCGCGACGCTCCTCAGAGATGTTCGCTGCGGGCGTTCACCTGGAGGTTGCGGCCGGCGCCAAGGCCGAAAGCCGTGGCCGCCAGGCTCACGCCGACGAAGATGAAGCCCACCGCGCTCCAGCCATGGGTCAGGTCGTGCACCACGCCCACCGCCAACGGGCCCATGGCCGCCAGGGTATAGCCCACGCCCTGGGCCATGCCGGACAGGTTGGCGGCCACGTGGGCATCCCGCGAACGCAGCACGATCAGCGCCAGGGCGATGCTGAAGGTGCCGCCCTGCCCCAGGCCGAGCACCACCGCCCAGCCCCAGATCCCGGACAAGGGCGCATAGAGCATGCCCAGCAGCCCGGCCAGGGTCAGCCCCATCACCAGCACCACCGCCGGGCGCTGGTCGCGTCCCCGCGTGGCCAGCCAGGGGGCGCCGAGCGCACTGATGAGCTGGACCATCACCGAGCCGGACAGCACCAGCCCGGCATCCACGGCCGAGAGGCCCCGGTCGATGAGGATCGACGGCAGCCAGCCGAACACGATGTACGCCAGGGACGACTGCAGGCCCATGTAGAGGGTCACCTGCCAGGCCAGCGGGTCGCGCCAGAGCCCGGTCACCCGATAGGCCTGGCGCCCGGCGTGCCCCGACTGCCGCGCCTGGGGCAGCCAGACCAATGCGGCGAGGATGGCCGGCAACGCCCAGAAGGCCAGGGCCGGCTGCCAGGCGTGATCCAGGGCCTCGGCCAGGGGCACGGTGGCGCCAGCGGCCAGCGCCGCGCCCAGGCAGAGGGACATGGTGTAGACCCCGGTCATCAGCCCGGCGACATGGGGGAAGTCGCGCTTGACGATACCCGGCAGCAGCACCCCGATGATGCCGATGCTGGCGCCCGCCACCAGGCTGCCAAGGAACAGCCCCGCCACCGGGAACAGGCTGCGCAGCAGGATGCCGCCCGCCAGGGTGAGGAGGATCAGCAGCACCGTGCGCTCGCTGCCCAGGCGCCGCGCCAGCATGGGCGCCAGCGGCGCGAACAGGCCGAGACAGAGCACCGGCAAGGTGGTCAGCAACCCCGCACCGGACGCCGAGAGACCGGTGGCCTCGCGCACCATGTTGAGCAAGGGGGCCAGGCTGGACAGCGCCGGACGCAGATTCAGGGCCACCATCACCAGGCCCGCCAGCAGCAGCCAGGCGCTGCCGCGGAAGGCCGGTGGCGCCGGCTCGTCATCGGCCTCGGCATCGATCAACAGCTCTTCCGGCGGGCAGGAAAGCGGGGTGTCATCCAGGGAATTCGGGGCGTTCATGGCAAGGCAGCTCCAGGGCACTATCCACCAGGGAACGCTGTAGGGCGGGTGTGGACATGAGGGTCATCGAGTCATCCGATGAAATCAGGCGAAAAATGTTAGCTGGCTCACTATCTGCCCGCAACCCGGGCATCCTTGCGACCCAGGCAATAGTCATTATCTACGGGGATGATTTTTCCGGTCCCGGCCCCATTGGTAGCCTGCGCAGCATCAAGCCATCGATGCCCTGGGGGCGCCATGAAGCACGTACCGATCCTTGCGCTGGCCGTAACGGCCCTGGTCCTGGCCGGCTGCGCCAGCCAGCCGGAACCCGAACCGCGCCCCTACACCGACGCCGAGGTGAAGCAGTTCGCCCTGGAAATGCTCAGCCGCGCCGGCCTGCCCTACGAGGACTACGAGAAGGTGCGCCAGGCCATCCTCCATCCCAGGGTGCCCGAGGCGGGCAAGGACCTGCCCAGGCAGGCGCCTCGCCGGGGTTGAAGAAATGCCTGGCGCCCCGCTTCCCCCGGGACGCACCACGGCCAGACACCAAAACCCTTTGCGCACAGCCGCACGGCTCAGCTCGACGACGGCCGCCACAGCAGCAGCAAGCCGCCAAATCCCACCAGCAGCGTGCCGAAGGCACGATCGATCACGCCACGCACCGCCAGCAGCCGGGCGCGCACCGCGCCGGTGGAAAAGCACAGCCCCACCAGGCCGAACCAAGCCACATGGGCCAGGGCGATGAAGGCGCCATAGCCTGCCTGCACCTCCAGCGGCGTGTCCCGCTGCACCACCTGCATGAACAGGCTCACCACGAAGATCGACGTCTTGGGGTTCAGCGCATTGGTGAGAAACCCCATGCGCAGCGCGGCCAGGTCCGATTGCGGCGCCTCCTGCGGGGCGGTGTCCACAGCCTGCGCCGGCGCCCGCAGCAGGCTCACGCCCAGGTAGATGAGATAGGCGGCCCCCAGCAGCTTCAGCAGGTTGAACAGCCAGATCGACTCACGCACCAGCAGCCCCAGGCCCCAGAGCGTGTAGCCGACATGGACGAACACCCCTACCCCCACCCCCAGGGCCGTGAGCACACCGGCACGGCGCGAGAGCAGCAGGCTGTTGCGCGTGACCATGGCGAAGTCCGGCCCCGGGCTGATCACGGCCAGCAGGGTGATGGTGATTACAGCTAGCAGTTCGGTCATGTCTTATCCTGTCCAGGAGGTGTAAGAATGCGCCTATCCTAGCGACACACCGCCACCGTGATTAACGATGTCTTCTGACCATATCCGTGAATCCAGCTCACCGATTAGACAGAGCCGCCTGCCCTCGCTGTTGGCCCTGCGCTGCTTCGAGGCCGCCGCGCGGCTGGAGAACTTCACCCGCGCCGCGGCGGAGCTGCACCTCACCCACGGCGCCGTGAGCCGAGCCGTGCGCCTGCTGGAGGACGACATCGGCCTGCCCCTGTTCGAGCGGCGCAACCGCCGCGTCCACCTCACCGATGCCGGGCGCCGACTCGCCGCCGCCGTGGGCGAGGGCCTGCACCTGATGCGTGCGGCCGTGGACGAACTGCGCGCCAGCGTCAGGCAGCAACGGCGCTGGGTGGTGTCCTGCGAACCCACCCTGCTGATGCGCTGGCTGATTCCGCGCTGGCCGGTCTTCCAGCGCCACCACCCCGAACTGCAGGTCCACCTGGTCGCCGGCGGCGGCCCCTTCAGCTTCGACGCCGGCATCGACCTCGCCATCCGCCGCGACGACTTTCCCTGGCCGGCCCATTACCACGCAGAGCCGTTGTTCGCCGAACGGGTCGGGCCCGTCTGCCGCCCTGCCCTGGCCGCCGACTGGTTCGACGGCGACACCCTCGGCGCCAGTGCCCCGCGCCTGCACAGCCAGACCCGCCCCGGCGCCTGGAACCACTGGGCCGGTCTGACGGGCCAGCACCTGCCGCCAGCGACGGAACAGCACTTCGAGCACTTCTACTTCAGCCTCCAGGCGGCCGTCGCCGGACTGGGCGTGGCCATCGGCCCCTGGCACCTGGTCCGCGACGACCTGGACAGTGGCCTGCTGGTGGCGCCCCAGGGTTTCATCGAAGACGGTTCCCGCTACTGCTTGCTGGCGCCCAGCGCCCCGGAGCCCGATAGCCCGCCGGCACGGCTGCTGGCGTGGCTGAGGGCACAGGCCTGACGGCACCGCGCCCAGGACACCGGAGTCCAGGCCCGCAACCCCGCTCCCGGAATGCATGCGGGCCACGACCCTGGCTTGCCCTTGCGCCTCGCCCTCCCTATCCTGCCCCGGCCACGGTCAATCCCGTGGACGGGTTTGGCGACCCGGCTTAATAACGGGCGCGATTGCGCCGAACGGTGCATGCGAGAAGCGGCGTAGGCTTCTTGCAGGCCCCTTCACAACTGCAGTTTTCACTGCAGCGCTATATGGCAGATCGCGCGGGGAGATCCTCGTGATCTGCCGGTTCCCGTTAGCCGGTTCGCCAACCCCGCGCGGTTTGCCACCCTCGTTTGGCGACGCAGGTGGCAACTCCCCAACCGATAACGGAGAACCACCATGCATGACGCATACACCCCCATCGTTTTCCACCGACATTCCCGCCAGTTGCGCGCGGTGATGATCGACCACCGACCCTGGTTCTCGGGATACGACTTCGCCCGCCTCATCGCGGCGCCCCGCGCCCACCTGCTGGCCAGGCGACTGGTCGCTTTCCAGCGCCGCACGGTGCTGCTGCGGTACGACAGCGGAACCCTGGAGGAAATGGAGATGATCAGCGACCAGGGCGCCTATCACGCGCTGTTCCGCTTCGGGCATCCGGAGCATGGGCTGATCGGCCAGTGGCTCAGCGAAGAGGTGTTGCCCACCCTGCATGATCTTCACCGCGAACCCGACGCCAGCCCCCGGCGCGCCTTCATGACCTGGGCGGACCAGCGCGTGGGGGTGGTGCAGTGGCAGGGCGAACTATGGATCGCGCGACGGGACCTGCCGGTGTTCATGGCAGCCAATGACGACCCGGCGCTCGGCCTCGAACCCAGCTGGAAGCGACTGCCCGCCCAGGAGTGATGGAACACCAAGCCGCCGCCGGCTTCCCTCTCCCCCGCCCTCTCCCGGAGGGAGAGGGAGCGGTCCGTGCAATGCCGGCTGCACCGCTCCGTAGGGTGGATGGCGCTTTTCCATCCACCGGCCCTGTCAAGTGATGAAACACCGAGCCGCAGCCGGCTTCCCTCTCCCCCGCCCTCTCCCGAAGGGAGAGGGGGCGGTCCGTGCAATGCCGGCTGCACTGCTCCGGGTGGATGGCCCTTTTCCATCCACTGGCCCTGTCAAGTGATGAAACACCGAGCCGCAGCCGGCTTCCCTCTCCCCCGCCCTCTCCCAGAGGGAGAGGGGGCGGTCCGTGCAATGCCTGCTGCACCGCCCCGTAGGGTGGATGGCGCTTTTCCATCCACCGGCCCTGTCAAGTGATGAAACACCGAGGCGCCGCCGGCTTCCCTCTCCCCCGCCCTCTCCCAGAGGGAGAGGGGGCGGTCCGTGCAATGCCGGCTGCACCGCGCCCCTGTAGGAGCGAGCTTGCTCGCGAACAAGGCCCGCGCCATTCCTCGGCGAGCCGGCTCCTACGGAGCCAGGCTGCGCGCGTGACCGTCGGCCCGCTACCGGGGCTTGCGCCACAGGCTGGCCAGCCAGGGCTGCTGCTCCCGGGGCAGGCCAACGGGACGGTAGTAGTGCTCCAGCGCCTCGAAGCCGGCGGCCTCCAGCAGGGCCTTCCAGCTCTCGTAGTCATGCCAGGCGCCGTAGCGATTGCCGCTCCAGCCCTCGTCGTTCTGCCCCCGAGGATTGGAGCTGAAGAGCACGCCGCCCGGCTTCAGCGCGTCCCGCAGCTCGGCGAGGACCCGGGGCAGCTCCTGGCGCGGGACATGGAACAGGGAGGCGTTGGCGAAGATGCCGTCGAAGTGTTCGGCCGGCAGGTCGAGGGCGAGGAAGTTCTGCTGCCACACCTCGCAACCGGAGTCGGCGCGGGCCATGGCGACGAAGCGGGCGGTGCCGTCCAGGCCGATGGCGCGGTGACCCAGGCGGGCGAAGGCCGCCAGGTCGCGGCCGGGGCCGCAACCGAAGTCGAGGATGACGAACGGCGCCTCGCCACGGATATGCCGCAACAGCGCCGCGATGTTCTGGCTCACGTCATGGTCGCGGGTGCCCTCGCGAAACTCGTCGGCGTTGCGCTCGTAGTCGTCGAGGGTGGTGGCGGTGATGCTGGCGAGGTCGTCGGGACGCAGGGGCATGGCGGGCTCGAAGGAATCTGGACGGAAAACTGAATTCTACGCTCTCGGCGGCGGCAACTTTCCAGGACGCCGCCTATCTTTCTGGAACCCACATCTGCGCGGGACTCGTCATGGCCGACACCGGAAAGAAAATGACCCTCACGGGCCTCACCACCCTGGTGGCGGTGAACATGATGGGCTCGGGCATCATCATGCTGCCGTCGAGCATGGCCCAGCTGGGCGCCATCTCGCTGCTGTCCTGGGGCATCACCGCCATCGGTTCCATGGCCATCGCCTACTGCTTCGCCCAATGCGGCATCTTCTGCCCCCGCTCCGGCGGCATGTCGGCGTACACCGAGGAGGCCCACGGCAAGTCGGCCTTCTTCCTCTGTTCCTACCTCTACTTCCTGTCCCTGGCCATCGGCAACGTGGCCATCGCCATCTCCGCCGTGGGCTACCTCACGCCCTTCCTGCCCTGGCTGGGGACCGGCGCCATCCCCTTGTTCATCGGCACCCTGGGGCTGATCTGGCTCACCACCCTGGCCAACTTCGGCGGGCCCAAGGTCACCGGGCACATCGGTTCGATCACCGTCTGGGGCGTGATCATCCCGGTGGCGGGCCTGTCGCTGATCGGCTGGTTCTGGTTCGACCCCCAGGTGTTCGAGGACGCCTGGAACCCCAATGGCATCGCCACCAGTGACGCCATCACCCAGAGCATTCCGCTGACCCTCTGGGCCTTCCTCGGCATGGAATCCGCCGCACAGAACTCCGATGCCGTGGAAAACCCCAAGCGCAACGTGCCGCTCGCCTGCCTGCTGGGCACCCTGGGTGCGGCGGTGGTCTACGTGCTTTCCACCTCGGTGATCATGGGCATAGTGCCCAACGCCGAGCTGGCCAACTCCAGCGCACCCTTCGCCTTCGTCTACGCCCAGATGTTCGATCCCCTGGTGGGTAACATCATCATGGGGCTGGCGGTGATGGCCTGCGTCGGCTCGCTGCTGGGCTGGCAGTTCACCCTGGCCCAGACCGCCAAGGTCACCGCCGAGCAACGGATGTTTCCCGGTTTCTTCGCCAAGGTCACCCTGCTCGGCGCCCCGATCGCTGGACTGCTGGCCAACGCCCTGCTGCAGAGCGGCATGGCCATTTCCACCATCTCCCCCAACGCCTCGGAGCAGTTCGGCAAGCTGGTGAGCCTGGCGGCGGTGACCAATATCATTCCCTACATCACGGCCCTGTCCGCGCTGCTGGTGATCATGCAGAAGGCCGGGGTGACCGGCTTCCCCCACCACCGCAACGTCGCCGCCCTGCTGGTGGCCATGGCCTACAGCTTCTACGCGCTCTACGCCTCCGGCACCGAGGCGGTGTTCGGCGGCATGCTGGTCACCGCCGTGGGCTACCTGATGTTCGGCTACATCGCCGAGCGCTTCCTCGAAGAGCGCACCGCGCGAAAGCGCGAACTCGGCCTGGAGGACCAGCCATGAACGCCGCCCCCCTGCGCTGGCTGCCCCTGCTGCTCGCCGCACTGCTGCCGTCCCTGGCCGTCGCCCAGACCCTGGACCGCGTCCGCGCCAGCGGCACCCTCACCCTCGGCTACCTGCCGGACCAGCCGCCCTTCAGCGTCAGCGAAGGCGATGGCGCCTCCGGCTACGGCGTCGACCTCTGCCAGAAGGTGGCCGATCAGTTGCGCACCCAACCCGGCCTGGCGCAACTGCGCACGCGCTTCGTCCCGCTGGCGCCGGAGAAGGCCCTGGATGTGGTGCGCGAAGGCGGCGTCGACCTGCTCTGCAGCCCGGTCGTGGAAACCCTGAAGCGCCGGGAAACCCTGGCCTTTTCCCTGCCGGTGTACACGGCCGGCGTCGGCGTGGTGCTGCGCCAGGACGCCTCCCCGCACCTGGTCCGCGTGCTCAAGGGCGAGGAGTCGCCCAGCGGCCCCACCTGGCGCGCCACGGTCAACCGGGGCCTGACCGCCGCCCATTTCGTGGTACAGGGCGGCACCGTGGTGGAAAGCTGGGCGCGGGAACGGCTGCGCCTGCTCAAGGTACTGGTGACCCTGGACACCGTTCCCAGCGCACTGGACGGGGTGCAGAAAGTCGCCAAGGGCGAGGCGGATGCCTTCTTCGCCGACCAGATGATGCTGCGCAGCCTGGTGCAGCGTGACGCGTCCAACGCCGGGCTGATGGTGCTGGACCGGCGTTTCGAGTTCGAGCCCGTCTCCCTGGCGATGGCCCGGGGCGATGAGGACTTCCGCCTGCAGGTGGACACCGCGCTGAGCCGCTTCTACCGCTCCGGCGACATGGTGCCCTTGTATACGCGCTACTTCGGGCCGCCCGGCGATCTGGACCAGACCCTGTTCAAGGTGTATTCGCGCCGCTGAGGGAATTCGACGGCAAGAGTCGGGATGCGGGCGCACGCCAGCCCGCATACTCTCTGCCATGAACGAACCGCAAGCGGACCACCGCCATGAAATCCTCCGCCAGGAAAGCCGTCGAACAGGACCCGCGCTGGGCCGCCGTGCAGGCCCGGGACCCCGCCGCCGACCGGCACTTCGTCTACGCCGTGAAAACCACCGGCATCTACTGCCGTCCCAGCAGCCCCACCCGCCTGCCGCGTCCGGAGAACGTCGAGTTCTTCGACAGCGCCGCGGAGGCCGAGGCCGCCGGTTACCGTCCCAGCCGCCGCGCCGCCGCCGACATGACCAGCCTGGCGGCCCAGCACGCCGCCCTGGTGGAGGCCGCCTGCCGGCACATCGAGCGCGCCGAGGACGCCCCGGGCCTGGAAGCCCTGGCGGAGGCGGCGGGCCTCAGCGCCTCCCACTTCCACCGGGTGTTCAAGGCCGTCACCGGCCTCACCCCCAAGGCCTACGCCCGCGCCCAGCGCGCCCGCAAGGTGCGTGAACGCCTGCGCCCGGGCGCCTCGGTGACCGAAGCGATCCTCGATGCCGGCTTCAACTCCAACAGCCGCTTCTATGCCGACTCCGCCCAGGTGCTGGGCATGAAGCCCGCCGACTACCGCGCCGGCGGCGCCAACAACGAGATCCGCTTCGCCCTGGGCGAATGCTCCCTGGGGCATTTCCTGGTGGCCCAGAGCGAGATCGGCGTCTGCGCCCTGCTCCTGGGCGACGACCCTGAAGCCCTGCTGCGGGACCTGCAGGACAAGTTCCCCCAGGCCCGGCTGATAGGCGGCGACGGCGACTTCGAACGACTGGTGGCGCGCGTGGTGGGTTTTATCGAAGCCCCCAACCTCGGCCTGGACCTGCCCCTGGACGTGCGCGGCACCGCCTTCCAGGAGCGGGTCTGGCAGGCGCTGCGGGAGATTCCACCGGGCAGCACCGCCAGCTACGCGGAAATCGCCCAGCGCATCGGCTCGCCCCGCGCGGTTCGCGCCGTCGCCCAGGCCTGCGCGGCCAACAGCATCGCCGTGGCCATTCCCTGCCACCGGGTGGTCCGCAGCGACGGCGCCCTCTCCGGCTATCGCTGGGGGGTGGAGCGCAAGCGCCGGCTGCTGGACCGCGAGGCCGAGGGATGAAGCGGCCGGGTGCCGGTGGCGAACCCCAGGCCCTGGATACCGGGCTCCGGGGCCGGGTCGACAAGTTCGCGCTCCTTGGCTAGAACTCCAATCAGCCCCCGGCCTCTCGGGGACGCCTGGCAGGAAGCTCGATCGTGACGCTGCAACCCCTGGAAACCCTTCTGCTGGCCACCCTGGCCCTGCTCCTCGGCCGCCTGGTGAACCGGCTCGTCCCGTTGCTCTCGCGCTACAACATTCCCGACCCCATCACCGGCGGGCTGTTGGTTTCCATCGGCCTGGCCCTGGCCGGAGCCCTGGGCGACCTGCACCTGGAGTTCGACAACACCGCCAAACCGGTCCTGCTGCTGGCTTTCTTCTCCGCCGTGGGCCTGTCGGCGGACCTGGCCATGCTGCGGCACGGTGGCAAGCGCCTGTTGCTGTTCGTGATCGTCCTGGCGCCCTTCCTGGTGTTGCAGAACCTGCTTGGCATCCTCATCGCAAAGGGCATGGACATGCATCCGCTGATGGGGCTGGTGGGCGGAACCATCACCCTGGTGGGCGGGCATGGCACCGGAGCGGCCTATGCCGACCGCTTCGCCGAGGTGCACAACCTGCAATCCATCATGGAGCTCTCCATGACCTCCGCCACCCTGGGCCTGGTGGCGGGCGGCATCATCGGCGGTCCGGTCGCCCAGTGGCTGATCCGCCGTCACCGGCTGGAAGCGGGCGTCCAGCGCGGAACCGCGCAATCGGAGGGTGGCGCGACACAGGCCGAGCCGGTGGGTTCGGCCAACTTCCTCACGGTGCTGTCGGCGACCCTGGCCGCGCTGGTGATCGGCCAGGTCCTGGCGGGCCTGTTCAGCGACAGCCCCATCACCCTGCCCAGCTTCCTCTGGTGCCTGCTGATGGGCGTGGCGATCCGCAACCTGCTGCCCCTGGCACGGGTGCGACTCAATGACGGCGCCATCGACCTGCTGGCCTCGGTCACCCTGTCGCTGTTCCTGGTGATCACCATGATGGCGCTGAACCTCGCCCATGTGGCGACGGTGGCCGGTCCGCTGCTGCTGATACTGGTGGCGCAATCCATCCTGGCGATGGTCTACGCCGCCATGGTGGTGTTCCGCTTCACCGGTCGCGACTACGAATCGGTGGTGCTCTCGGCGGCCTTCTGCGGCTTTTCCACGGGCGCGACGGCGACCGCCATCGCCAATATGCAGGCCATCGCCCGCAAGTACGGACCGGCGCCGGAGGCCTTCATCGTCGCGCCGCTGGTGGGTGCCTTCCTCATCGACCTGCTGAACGCCCTGGTGCTGACGGGCTTCCTGTCGCTGCCGGGAATGGGAGGTTGAGCATGCTCCGTGTTCTGCTGATGGGCCTGCTGGCCCTGGCCCTGGCGGCCTGTTCCCGGGGCCCCGATCCCGCCCGCCTGGAAGCCGAGGTGCAGCAGCGCCTGGACCTGGCCTTCGGCGCCGGCAGCATCCGCCTGGCGCAACTGGATCGGCGCGGCTCGGCCAGCGACGCCAATGCCCCGGGTGACGAAGAGCGCCTGGTGGTCTATTTCGACGCCAGCCTGCGCCTGGAGCGGGACCTGGATTTCGGTTCCTGGGACTCTCCCGGGGTCGCCAGCCTGGTGAGCGCGCTGGGCGCCGGTCCCAGGGGCTTGTCCGGTATCCGCGCGGGGGGCAATCGCGCCGGCGACACACTGAAGGCCCACGGCAGCCTGATCTACCGGCGCTCCGATTCGGGCTGGACGGCCGTGGTGCCCCAGGGCTTCAAGCCCCCGCCGGCGCCGGGCAGCCTGGAGCCCGCCGCCAGCCAGCCCCGCGAACAGCTGGTGGCGGCCATCAGCACCGCGCTCAAGCTTTCGCCTGGCGGCACCGGGGTGAAGGAACGCGCCATCATCTCCGACGAGCTCGGCCGCGCCCTGGGCAATATCCAGGGCCGCCTGAGTCGGCTCCAGCAGGGCTATCCCCTCGCGGGCGGCCCGGTGTCCGGGCAGTACGCGCGGCTGGCCCAGGCCATGGCCAGCCTGCTGCGGCCCAGGGGCGTGAACCTGACGCCGCTGACCACCGAGGGCGGCCTGGACAACCTGCGCCGGCTCCGGGACGGCGATGCGGTGGCGGCCTTTTCCCAGAGCGACATGGCCCACCTGGCACTGAGCGGCAGCGGTCCCTTCCGCGACGAAGGCCCCTATGGCGGCCTGCGGGTCCTGGCCAGCCTGTATCCGGAGCCGGTGCACGTGCTGGTGCGGGGCGATGGCCCGATCGAGAACATGGCCGGGCTGAAGGGCAAGCGGGTCAACCTCGGCCTGCCCGGCTCCGCCTCGCGGGACACGGCGCTTGCGGTGCTGGCCGCCCACGGCTTGAAAACGACCGACCTGGCAGAAGTCGCCAGCCTCGACCTGCAGCTGGCCCTCACCGCCATGCGTGACGGCCAGCTGGACGCCACGCTGCAGGTCATCGGCGAACCGGCCGACAGCATTCGCGCGGCCAGCGAAGCCATGCCCCTGCGCCTGCTGCCCCTGGACGAACAGGCTATCCGCAGCCTGGAAGCCACCCGCCCGGGCACCTTCGCCAGCCGTATCGCCGTGGGCAGCTACCCCAACCAGGACCGATCGACGCCGACCCTCGCCGTCAGCGCCCTGCTGCTCGGGGACGAGCGGCTCAGCGTCGGCGAGGCGGAGCACCTGGTGCGCGAACTGTTCACTCCGGGGCTGGACTGGCTGGGCGCCGGCAGCATCCAGGGCGAACAGCTGTCCAGGGCCAACGCGCGCCGGGGCACGGCCATCCCCATGCACGAGGGCGCCCTGCAGGCGTTGCAGGCGCCCTAGTCCGCTAGCGGATGTAGTCGCTCTCCATCACATCCCCGTAAGCCCTGACGAAGGCCTTCCAGTCTTCGTCCGGCATGGGTTTGTGGTGCTGCTTGAAATACTCGAAATCGTGCCTGGACGCGCTGTGGGCGGTCATCCGGTGTTCCGCCTGGGCCAGTCCCAGCAGGGCGATGTCCACCTTGGGATCACGCCCCTCGATCACCCGCAGGAACAGGTTGTTCGGGCTGAGCCGGCCATGTTCCCACCCGGCCCGATGCAGTCGGCCCAGGGTATTGGCCAGTTGCTGGATCACCCGCTGGCGGAGTTCCACGGCGTGGGGCCGGGCGTACCAGTCCTCCAGGCTTTCGTACCCGTCCAGGGCCTCGGTCACCAGCAGGGCCTGGGACTCGCCTTCGACCTTGCGGGCGCCGCCGAACACCACCCGGGGCACGCCGATGCCGAGGCGCGCCAGGGCCTGCATCGCCTGCATCTCGTGGAGGAGCGTCGGTTGTCCCAGGGGATGGGTCAGGTCGCGGTGGAAGTGATTGACCTGGCGCTTGCTGTAGAGCAGGCGTCCGTCCGGGGTATGCAGGCGCTGGATGCCACTCTCGCCGGTCGGTGACGGGCCCTGGGGGTCGAACCATTCGCCATAGGCATCCCACCACTGGTCGAAGCTGCCCTCCAGGGCCGGATTCTGCGTACTCACAAAGTCACCTCCTGATGGGCGCGTCGCCCCAACGACCCGGGACCCGTGAAGGCTCCCCCTGAATTCACGTTAGCGCCCTTTCGCGCGCCCTGCCGGCGCGTTTCCAGGCACCTGGGGGTCGAATCCAGACAACTCCCGTCCCGGCAATGGTCCTATGGTGACGGGCCTTTCATCAGATCCTCTGGAGATGACATGTCCGACTTCATCACCGTTCTGCGCGAAACCTGCCCCACGCCGGTCGTGGATGCCACCAAGTGGAAGCGCATCGGCGGCGACCCGCACACCGTGAACCTGAACGCCTACCTCTCCAAGGACGGCAGCAAGATCATGGGTACCTGGATCTGCACCCCCGGGAAGTTCGAGGTGAACTACGAAAAGTGGGAGTACTGCCACTTCCTCGACGGCTACTGCATCATCACCCCGGAAGGCGAGGAGCCGAAGCACCTGAAGGCCGGCGACGTGTTCGTGATCGAACCCGGCATGAAGGGCACCTGGGAAGTGGTGGAGACGGTGCGCAAGTACTTCGTCTTCGCCTGAGGACGCGGGGTGGCCTCCAAACCCATCGGAGGCGCATCCCCCACACCCTTGGCAATGGGTGAAAAAGCAAAAGGCCGGGCAAATGCCCGGCCTTTTGCATTCCGCCCCGATCAGCCCTTGTAGCGCTCGGCCGCCCGGGACAGGGACAGGTTCGGCGCCATGTGGAAGCGCGCGGCGGTGAAGCGCTCCCAGTCGGTGACATCCGGCAGCGCCGGGATGGTCACCAGTTCGCCCTGGTCGAAGCCGGCCAGCGCGGCGTCCACCATTTCGTCCACGTCCATGATGATTTCCTGCGGGATGTTCTCGATGCCGGTGCCGGAGCGTTCCCAGATTTCGGTGCGCGTCGCGCCCGGCAGCACCACCTGGACTCGCACGCCCTTGTCCGCCAGTTCCTGGTTCAGCGATTGGCTGAGGTTCAGCACGAAGGCCTTGGTGCCGCTGTAGGTGCCGTTGAACAGCTCCGGCGCCAGGGCCAGGACCGAGGCGATGTTGATCAGGGTGCCGCGCCCCTGGGCGGAGAAGTTGGCGGCCGCCGCGGCGGCCAGGTGGGTCACGGCGATCACGTTCAGCTGGATCATGGCGTCGAAGCGGTCGAGGTCGGTGTCCGCCAGGGTGCCGTTGATGGCCACGCCGGCGTTGTTCACCAGCACGCTGATGGCGGCATCGGAGCGCAGGCGCTGGGCCACCCGGTTCAGGTCGGCCCGCTCGGTCAGGTCGGCCCTCAGCACCTCCACCTGCACGCCCGTCTCTTCACGCAGTTGCGCCGCCAGGGCGTCCAGGCGTGCCTGGTCACGGGCAACCAGCAAGAGGTCATGGCCCCGCTTGGCCAGGCGCTTGGCATAGGTGGCGCCGATGCCGCTGGACGCGCCGGTGATCAGGGCTACGCCTTTGTGCTTCTGCTCGCTCATGGGTCTTTCTCCGGGTGGGTCGATGTGGGGACGAAGTTAAATTACACGCATAATATTACACGCACAATATCAATCTACCTCCGTTGGTCGACAGCACCCCGACACCCCACACCGCGACGAACAAAAAAAACGGCGCGCGGGCAGCACCCCGAGCGCCGTGAAGACTGCCTATGCAGCTGTGGTGAACGAAGCGCCGGCCCTGAACCGGCGTTTCGCGGCGGGACGTCAGAGACGCCCCAGCTCCTCTGCGGTGCGGTCCACCGCCTTTTTCGTCTTGGCGACCAGTTCGTCGATCTCGCTGCGGTTCGCCACCAGGGCTGGGGCCATGATCATGCGGCCCAGGGTGGAGCGGATGATCACGCCCTCCTCAAAGCCGATGGTGCGGCAGCGCCAGGCGATGTCGTTCTCGTTGGCGAAGCGCTTGCGGCTGACCTTGTCCTCGGCCAGTTGCAGGGCGGCGACCATGCCGACGCCCTGGATATCGCCCACCAGCGGGTGGTTGCCGAAGACTTCCCGCAGGCATTGCTGCAGGTAGGGACCGGTGTCCGCCTTGACCTGGGCGACCACGCCTTCATCGCGCAGCGCCTTGAGGTTGGCGATGGCCACCGCCGCCGCCACCGGGTGCCCGGAGTAGGTCAGACCGTGGGCGAAGACGCCCCCCTGCTCCACCAGCACTTCGGCCATGCGCTTGCTGAGGATCAGGCCGCCCATGGGGATATAGCCGCTGGTCAGGCCCTTGGCGATGGACAGGGTGTCCGGCTCGAAGCCGAAGTGCTGGTGGGCGAACCACTCGCCGGTACGGCCGAAGCCGCCGATCACCTCGTCCGCGCACAGCAGCACGTCGTACTTGCGGCAGATGCGCTGGATTTCCGGCCAGTAGGACTCCGGCGGGAAGATCATGCCGCCGGCGCCCTGGAACGGCTCGGCGACGAAGGCCGCGACCTTGTCGGCGCCCAGTTCGAGGATCTTCTCCTCCAGCTGGCGGGCCGCGCGCAGGCCGAACTCCTCAGGGGTCAGGTCGCCGCCCTGGGCGAACCAGTAGGGTTCGTCGATGTGGGCGATGTCCGGCAGCATGCCGCCCATTTCGTGCATGAACTTCATCCCGCCCAGGGCGGTGGCGCCCAGGGTGGAGCCGTGGTAGCCGTTCCAGCGGCCGATCATGACGCGCTTCTCGGGCTTGCCGAGGATCTGCCAGTAGCGGCGCACGGTGCGGATCAGCACCTCGTTGGCCTCGGAGCCGGAGTTGGTGTAGACCGCGTGGCTGTAGTGGCCCGGCAGCAGGCTGAAAAGCAGCTCGGACAGTTCGATCACCGCCGGGTGGGTGGTGTGGAAGAACATGTTGTAGTACGGCAGCTGCTCCAGCTGGCGGGTGGCGGCGGCGGTCAGGTCCTTGCGGCCGTAGCCCAGGTTGGTGCACCACAGGCCGGACATGCCGTCCAGGTAACGCTTGCCGTCGTTGTCCCAGAGGTGGAGGCGTTCGCCGCCCACGATCACGCGGGGGCCTTCGGCGTTCAGCGCCTTCTGGTCCAGGAAGGCGTGGATGTGGTGGGCCGCATCGGAAGCCTGGTAGTCACGGGTTTCACGTTGGGCCTGGATTGGGGCGTTCATCTCTGCTTCTCCTATGTCCCCCTGCGGGGGTGTTACAGGTTCTTTCGTGTATGGGAGCGGGTCACTCGACCCGCTCCAGGGGTTCGGGGCGGAACAGGTCCTTGCGCATCACCAGCTTGATCCAGACCACCGCGATCAGCGAGACCAGGCCGAGGACGATGCCGGCGCTGCCGAAGATCTGCGCGGTCATGTCCGGGCTCGGCGAGGCGTACCAGATGGCATAGAGCATGCCGGCGATGCCGAACAGCTGGGGCAGCGGGTAGAACGGGGTACGGAACGGACGGGCGATGGCCGGGTAGCGGCGGCGCAGGGCGATCACGTCCAGGTGGACGATGATGTAGGCCAGCAGCCAGGCCAGCGCGGCGGCCAGCAGCAGCAGGTTGATGGAGGCGGCGTCCTGGCCCATCACCAGGATCGGCAGGCCGGTGATGGCGGCGACGAACAGCACCGCCACCCAGGGCGTGCGGGCACGGGGGCTGAGCCGCTTGAACTGCGGGAAGGCCTGGCCGTTCTGCGCCATGCCGTAGAGCATGCGCGGGATGGCCGCCAGGGAGGTGTTGAGGGTGCTGCAGGTGGCGGTGACGGCGGCGATCACGAGGAACACTTCGCCGGTCTTGCCGAACACCGTGGTGGCGAACAGGTAATGGGGCAGCGCATCGGTGGTCAGGGCCTCGGCGGGCAGCAGGAAGAGCGCTCCCAGGCAATACAGGCCGATGGTGATGAAGATGACCGTGAGGCCGATGATCATCGAGCGCGGGATGTTGCGTTCGGGGCGCTTGGTCTCCTCCACCAGCGGGCAGACGAACTCGGCACCGACGAAGCCCCAGACGGCCAGCGCGGTGAGGGTCAGCACGCCCGCGCCCATGGGGTTCCAGTCACCGCCGAGCACCGTGCTCGCGGTCTCGGTCGGGGCGCCTTCGACGATGGCGGTGACGCCCAGCACCAGCAGGACGATGACCATCACCACGGCCAGTGCGGTCTGCAGCCTGGCGAAGATGTCGATGCCCATGAGGTTGAGCAGGGTGAACAGGCCAAGCACACCGAAGGCCACGCTGAAGGGCGGGAAGACGCCCGGGTAGACCTTGCCGATGATCAGGTCCAGCAGCAGCAACTCGGCCGAGAGGGCGAACATGGCCACCACCACGTAGCCGGAGAAGGTGGCGAGGATCGCCGGGAAATGCCCCAGGGCCACCTCGGTGTAGCTGGACAGGCCGCCGGCACGGGGGATCATCAGCGCCAGCTCGGAGAAGGAAAATGCGTAGCTCAGGGCCAGCAACCAGGCCAGGCCCAGCGGGATGATGAAGCCCAGGCCGGAGAAACCGACGCCCTGCAGCATGATCACCATCACGCCCTGGGACACCACCAGGCCGATGGCGACCGCCAGCAGCGCACCCAGGCCCAGCACCCGGCGGAAACCGCCGGACTCCACCTGCCCTTGGGCGGGAACGGACACACTTGCACTCATGACTCTCTCCACTCTCTTGTACTTGTTATGGACCCGCCGGCCGCGCGTGGTCGGCGGGTGGGGTCGGTGACGAGGCGTCGACCACCCATCTTGTCACCGGTTGAGGCGGCCGTTCAGCGGGCCGCCCAGGCGTTGAATCGTTCTTCCAGCTCCTCGCCGTGGTTGACCCAGAACTCCGCGCTCACCAGTTGCGCCTCGGCCAGGTTGGCCGGCGCGGTGGGCAGTTGCGCCTGGGTGGCGGCCGGCAGCTGGGCCAGCGCGTCCTTGTGCACCGGGCCGTAGGGAATCTGGCTGGAGAAGGCCTTCTGGTGCTCCGCCTGGCTGGCGAAGGTGATGAAGCGCTCGGCCAGGGCCTTGTTCGGGCTGCCGCGGACGATGGCCCAGTGATCCGGGTCGTAGAGGTTGCCGTTCCAGACGATGGCGAGCTTCGAGCCTTCCTTCTGGGCGGCGGCGATACGGCCGTTGTAGGCGGCGGACATCACCACGTCGCCGGCCACCAGCCACTGGGGCGGCTGGGCGCCGGCTTCCCACCACTGGATATGGGGCTTGATCTCATCCAGCTTGAGGAAGGCCCGCGCCACGCCTTCCGGGGTCTCCAGCTCGCGGTAGAGGTCCTCGCGCCGAACCCCGTCGGCCAGCAGCGCCGCTTCCAGGGTGTACTTGGCGCCTTTGCGCAGGCCGCGCTTGCCGGGGAAACGCTGGAGGTCCCAGAAGTCGGCCCAGGAGGCCGGCGCGGCGGACAGCTTGCCGGCGTCGTAGGCCAGGACCATTGACCAGACGTAGCTGGCCACGCCGCACTCGCTGACGGTTCCCGGCATGAAGTCGTCCGACTTGCCCAGCAACGCCGGGTCGATGCGCTCGAACAATCCTTCCTCGCAGCCCCGCAGCAGTTCGGGGCTCTCCACTTCCACCACGTCCCAGGTGACCTGGCCGATATCCACCATGGCCTTCACCTTGGACAGCTCGCCGTTGTACTCGCCGGCCACCACCTTGCCGGCACCGCTCTGCTCGAAGGGTTTGAAATAGGCCGTGTCCTGGGCCGCCTTGGTGGCGCCGCCAAAGGAAATCACGGTGAGGCTGGAGGATTGGGCCAGGGCCGGAAGACCGGCCGCGGACAACAGGGCGACGCCGAGTGCGGCACGGATGCACGGGAAGCGCGTAAGCATGGAAACTCCCTCACTACTTTTTGGGTTGTGGTCAGTTGCTGAGGCAGTCATGGCCAGGAAGCCGTGAATCCGCGCGGGCTACCGCGCGGGTGGACCGTCGTTGTTGTTCTGGGCGGCCGCTCTCGCGGCCGGGTCGTCGTCGCGACCAGCGGAACTCAGCGCAGCTGGAACCAGGTGGTTTTCAACTGGCTGTACTTGTCGAAGGAATGCAGCGAGAGGTCGCGGCCGAAACCGGACTGCTTGCCGCCGCCGAATGGCACGGTGACGTCCAGGGCATCCACCGTGTTCACCGACACCGTGCCCACCTTCAGCGCCCGGGCGACACGGTGGGCGCGATTCAGGTCATCGCTCCACACCGAGGCCGCGAGGCCGTAGACGCTGTCGTTGGCGAGCTGCACCGCCTCCTCCTCGGTGTCGAAGGTGCCGATGGCCAGCACCGGGCCGAACACCTCTTCCCGGGCGAGGGCGACGTCGCGATTCAGGTCGGTGAACACCGTCGGCTCGATGAAGTTGCTGGAGCCGTTGAAGGTCAGCTGGCGACCGCCGGCCAGGAGGCGGGCGCCCTGCCCCTGGGCCTGTTCGATGAAGCCCATGATGTTGCGGGTCTGGCCGGCGTCGACGATGGCGCCGGCGCGGCTGGCCGGGTCCAGTGGATCGCCGGGCATCCAGTCGCGGGCCTTGGCCAGCAGCCGTTCGATGAATTCGTCCTGGATGGAGCGCTGCACAAAGAGCCGGGAGTTGGCCGAGCAGACCTCCCCCTGGTTGAAGAAGATGCCGAAGGCGGCCTTCTCGGCGGCCAGGTCCAGGTCACGGCAGTCGTCGAATACCAGGTTGGCGCTCTTGCCGCCACACTCCAGCCAGACCTGCTTGAGGTTGGACTGCGCCGAGTAGCCCATGAAGTACTTGCCCACCTGGGTGGAGCCGGTGAACACCAGGCAATCCACGTCGCTGTGCAGGCCGAGGGCTTTGCCGGCGTGTTCGCCCAGGCCCGGAACCACGTTCAGCACGCCTTCCGGCAACCCGGCTTCCAGGGCCAGCTCGGCCAGGCGCAGGGCCGAGAACGGCGACTGCTCGGCGGGCTTGAGCACCACGCTGTTGCCGGCGGCCAGGGCCGGGGCCAGCTTCCAGGCGGCCATGTCGAGGGGGAAGTTCCAGGGCACCACGGCGGCGACCACGCCCAGGGCCTCGCGGGTGATGGTGGCCAGGGCGTTGGGCGCAGTGGGCGCCACCTGGTCGTAGAGCTTGTCCAGCGCCTCGCCGTACCAGGCGAAGACGTGGGCGGCACCGGGGACGTCGATGTTCCAGGCATCCATCACCGGCTTGCCCATGTTCAGCGAGTCCAGCAGGGCCAGCTCCTCGCGATTGGCCATCATCAGTTCGGCCAGGCGCAGCAGCACCTTCTTGCGCTCCACCGGCGCCATGCGCGCCCAGGGGCCCTGCTCGAAGGCACGGCGCGCAGTGCGCACCGCCAGGTCCACTTCGGCCTCGCCACAGGCGGCGACGCGGGCCAGCAGCTGGTTGGTGGCGGGGTTGATGGCATCTAAGGTGGCGCCGGACGCGGCGGCGACCTGGCGGCCGCCAATCAGAGCCTTGTCGATGAAGCCTTGCCGGGCAGCCTTCTGCTGCCAATAGCCGAGATCGAACACGCTGCACTCCCACTCGACCGTCTGTGCGGTCTGGTTGTTATTCGGGTCGAGGCAGATGGTGCGACAGAGTCCGGCGGAGGAAAATTATTAAAAATATGCTCGAGTCATATGAAAAAGCTCGGCAGCCCGAGGGGGCCTGACAGGGCCGCCTGGGGTAAGGTTTCACCCAGCGTGACCATAAGAACAGGCCGTCGGCGCGCACCGGCGGCCAGCCGAAAGAGAGGTGCCCGTGGCGACCTATACCTTGCGACAACTCCGCTATTTCGTGACCACCGTGGAAGCCGGCAGCGTGGCTGAAGCGTCACGCAAGCTGTACATCGCCCAGCCCTCCATCTCCACCGCCATCAAGGGCCTGGAGGAGAGCTTCGGTGTCCAGTTGTTCATCCGCCACCATGCCCAGGGCGTGTCGCTGACCCCCAGCGGCACGCGCTTCTACCAGAAGGCCCTGGAACTGCTGCGGGTGGCCCGGGAGTTCGAGCAGAACGCCCTGGCGGACAACGACATCGTCGCCGGGCAGATCGACATCGGCTGCTTCGAGACGGTCGCCCCGCTCTACCTGCCCCGACTCATCGCCGGCTTTCGCGAGCGCTACCCGGGCGTCGACATCCGCATCCGCGACGGCGAGCAGCAGGAGCTGGTGCAGGGCCTCACCGCCGGCACCTTCGACCTGGCTTTCCTCTACGACCACGACCTGGACAGCACCATCGCCACCGAACCGCTGATGCCGCCGCAGAAGCCCTACGCCCTGCTGCCGGAGAACCACCGCTTCGCCGGCCAGGCCCAGGTCTCCCTGCGCGACCTCTGCCTGGAGCCCATGATCCTGCTGGATGTGCAGCCGAGCCGGACCTACTTCGTCAGCCTGTTCCACGAGCTGGGCCTGACGCCCAACATCATCTTCAGCTCGCCGTCCATCGAGATGGTGCGCGGCATGGTGGGACAGGGCTTCGGCTTCTCCCTGCTGGTCACCCGTCCCCATTCCGAATGCACCTACGACGGCAAGAAGGTGGTGACGGTGAACATCGCCGAGCCAGTGGCCACCTCCGGCCTGGTGGCCGCCCGCCTCAAGCGCGGCCAGCTGACCAAGCCGGCACAGCTGTTCGTGGACTTCTGCCGGGAGGAACTGGCGCAGAAGGCGGAAGACGCCTCCTAGGCCCATGAATCAGTGCGCACAGCCCGCAGGGTGCGCCGTGCCGCTGCCGGTTGCCAGCGTCATCAGCGCCGCTGTTCGCCGCCCTTTCCGACCGCCTCCAGCCTGGCCACGGCCATCCTGATCGCCACCGGCAGCCCTTTCGGCGTGGCGGCCTACGGCGCAGCGGCGCTCGCGCTGGTGGCGCTGTGTTCGTACCGGCTCGAGGAGACGGCGCATCTGGACATGAAGGAGATCGATGCCGAGTCCCGCAATCCGGTCGCTGCGGGGACGATACAGGCGGCGTGACCGCTCAGCCGATCCTGCCCACGAACAAAAACGCCGCAGCGGTCAGCTGCGGCGTTTTCGTTGCGGCGGGACTTCAGTCGTCCAGGCCCAGGGCGGCGAAGGCTTCGAGGATCTTCTCCTGCACTTCGTCGATGCTGAGGCGGGTGGAGTCCAGCAGGATGGCATCGTCGGCGGGCTTGAGCGGCGCCACGGAGCGCTGGCTGTCACGCTCGTCGCGGTCCTGGATCTCCTTCAGCAGGGTCGCCTGGTCGGCTTCCATGCCCTTGCCCTGGAGCTGGAGGAAGCGGCGGCGGGCGCGCTCCTCGGCGCTGGCGGTGAGGAAGATCTTCAGCTGCGCCTGGGGGAACACCACGGTGCCCATGTCGCGGCCATCGGCGACCAGGCCGGGGGCTTCGAGGAAGGCACGCTGGCGTTGCAGCAGGGCGTCACGCACGGCGGGCAGCGCGGCGACCTGGGAGGCGCCGGCACCCACCTGCTCGGAGCGGATGACGTCGGTGACGTCCTCGCCTTCGAGGGTGATGCGCTGGCCACCGCCGGGCTTGGTGCTGAACTGCACGTCCAGGTGGGCGGCGAGGACCTTGAGGGCTTCCTCGTTGGTCAGGTCGACGCCGTGGTTGCGCGCGGCGAAGGCCAGCAGTCGGTAGAGGGCGCCGGAGTCCAGCAGGTGCCAGCCCAGGTGCTTGGCCAGTCGGCCCGCCAGGGTGCCCTTGCCGGAGCCGCTGGGGCCGTCGATGGTGATGACGGGCACCTGGGCGCTCATGCCTGAGCCTCTTCCGCTACGCGGATGCCGGTCTGGGCGGCCAGGCCGAGGAAGTTGGGGAAGGAGGTGGCGACGTTGGCGCAGTCATGGATGCGGATCGGCGCGGACGCGCGCAGGGACGCCACGCTGAAGGACATGGCGATGCGATGGTCGCCGTGGCTCCAGACTTCGCCACCACCCAAGGGGCCGCCGTCGATGACGATGCCGTCGGGGGTCGGCTCGGCCTTGACGCCCAAGGCCTGCAGGCCGTCGGCCATGACCTGGATACGGTCGGATTCCTTGACCCGCAGCTCTTCCGCGCCGCGCAGGACGGTGCGGCCCTCGGCGCAGGCGGCGGCGACGAAGAGCACCGGGAACTCGTCGATGGCCAGCGGCACCAGGTCCTCGGGGATGTCGATGCCCTTGAGCTTGGCGGCACGTACGCGGATGTCGGCCACCGGCTCGCCACCCACGACGCGCTGGTTTTCCAGGCTGATGTCGCCACCCATGAGCTTGAGGATATCGATCACGCCGGTACGGGTCGGGTTGATGCCGACGTGCTCCAGCACCAGCTCGGAGCCTTCGGCGATGCTCGCGGCCACCAGGAAGAAGGCGGCGGAGGAGATGTCGGCCGGCACTTCGATCTTGCAGGCGCTGAGCTTGTGGCCGCTTTCGACGGTGGCGGTGTTGCCGTCCACCTTCACCGGGTAGCCGAAGCCCTGAAGCATGCGCTCGGTGTGGTCGCGGGTCGGGGCCGGCTCGGTGACCGAGGTTTCACCGGCGGCGTAGAGGCCGGCGAGCAACAGGCAGGACTTCACCTGGGCGCTGGCCATGGGCATTTCGTAGCTCATGCCGGTCAGGCGCTGGCCGCCGCGAATGGTCAGCGGCGGACGGCCTTCGGGGCCGGTCTCGATCACCGCGCCCATTTCCCGCAGGGGCTTGGCCACGCGGTTCATCGGGCGCTTGGAGAGGGAGGCGTCGCCGGTCAGGGTGGTGTCGAACGGCTGGGCCGCCAGCAGGCCGCTGAGCAGGCGCATGGAGGTGCCGGAGTTGCCGAGGTAGAGCGGGCCGGGCGGCGGCTTCAGGCCGTTGAGGCCAACGCCGTGGATGGTCACGCGGCCATGGTGCGGGCCCTCGATGACCACGCCCATGTCGCGGAAGGATTGCAGCGTGGCCAGGGCGTCTTCGCCTTCGAGGAAGCCTTCGACCTCGGTGGTCCCTTCAGCGAGGGAGCCGAGCATGATGGACCGGTGGGAAATGGACTTGTCACCGGGAACGCGAATACGGCCGGAGAGTTGGCCACCGGGCTGGGCGAGGTAGATCAGGTCGTTGTTGTGCATGGCGTCCACATAGGCCCTGCGGGCCAGGATTTTGCTGAAATGCTCGCGGGCGAAGCGGGCGCGGGTGAACACGCCCAGCAATTCATGCCCATCCCCTGCGTCGACCGCGGCGCGCAGGGCGTCGAGGTCGGCGCGAAATACGTCCAGGATCCGCAGCACGGCCTCGCGGTTGGCGAGGAAGATATCGTGCCACATCACCGGGTCGCTGCCGGCGATCCGCGTGAAGTCGCGGAAACCGCCCGCAGCGTAGCGGAAGATCTCCAGGTTCTCGCTGCGCTTGGCCAGCGAGTCGACCAGGCCGAATGCCAGCAGGTGCGGCAGGTGGCTGGTCGCGGCGAGCACCTCGTCGTGGTGCTCGACCTCCATGTGCTCGACGTCGGCGCCCAGGGCGCGCCAGAGCTGGTCGACCTGCGCCAGGGCCGCCGGGTCGGTGTTCTCCACGGGAGTGAGGATCACCTTGTGGCGACGGAACAGGCTGGCGTTGGCCGCCTCCACACCGCTCTTCTCGGAGCCGGCGATGGGATGGCCGGGGACGAAGCGTGCCGGCATCTGGTCGAAGGCCAGACGCGCGGCACGCACCACATTGCCCTTGGCGCTGCCCACATCGGTCAGTACCGCATTGCCCAGGTCGAGCTGGGCCAACTGGCCGAGCAGCTTTTCCATGGCGAGGATCGGCACCGCCAGCTGGATCACCTCGGCACCACGACAGGCGGAGGCGAGTTCGGTCTCGCAACGGTCCACCACGCCGGTCTCGACGGCGATGCGGCAGGATTCCGGGTCCTTGTCCACGCCCACCACTTCGGCGAACAGGCCCTTCTCGCGCAGCCCCTTGGCGAAGGAACCGCCGATGAGGCCCAGGCCGATCACCACCAGGCGCCCGAAGATAGGGGCGCCCCGTTGCAGGGTCATGACATCAGGCACGGTCGAGTACCTTGGCCAGCGCTTCCAGGCAGCGGGCGTTCTCCGCCGGCAGGCCGATGGAGACGCGGAGGAAGGTCGGCATGCCATATCCGCCCACCGGACGCAGGATCACGCCTTCACGCAGCAGGGCGGCGTTGATGGGGGCGGCGTCGCGGCCGAAGTCGACGGCGATGAAGTTGCCCTTGGAGGGAATCCAGGACAGGCCGAGGGCGCGGAAGCCCGCTTCCAGCTGGGCCATGCCGGCATCGTTGACGCGGCGGCTCTCGGCCAGGTAGTCGGCGTCGTCCAGCGCGGCGCAGGCAGCGGCCAGGGCCAGGCTGTTGACGTTGAAGGGCTGACGCACGCGGTTCAGCACGTCGGCCACCTGGGCGCTGGAGAGGCCGTAGCCGACGCGCAGGGAAGCCAGGCCGTAGGCCTTGGAGAAGGTGCGGGACACCAGCAGGTTCGGGTAGCGCGCCAGGTAGTCGAGGCCGTCGGGCAGTTCGTCGCCCTCGGCGTACTCGATGTAGGCCTCGTCCAGCACCACCAGAACGTTCTCCGGCACCTGGGCGAGAAAGTCCTCCAGCGCGGCCGGGCCGAACCAGGTGCCGGTGGGGTTGTTGGGGTTGGCGATGAAGACGACGCGGGTGTCGGCGTCGATGGCCGCCAGCATGGCCGGCAGGTCATGGCCGTAGTCCCTGGCGGGCACCACCTTGCCGACGGCGCCCACGGCCTGGGTGGCGATGGGGTAGACGGCGAAGGCGTACTCGCTGAACACGGCGTTCAGGCCCGGGGCCAGGTAGGCGCGGGCCACCAGGTCGAGGATGTCGTTGGAACCGTTGCCCAGGGTCACCTGGGCCGGGGTGACGCCGCAGCGCTCGGCCAGGCGACGCTTGAGTTCGAAACCGTTGCCGTCGGGGTAACGGGTCAGCTCGGCCAGTTCGGCGCGGATGGCGTCGAGGGCCTTGGGGCTCGGGCCGAGGGGGTTCTCGTTGCTGGCCAGCTTGACGATGCCGGCCGGGTCGAGGTCCAGCTCGCGGGCCAGCTCATCCACCGGCTTGCCGGGCACGTAGGGCGAAAGTTTCTGCACGCCCGGTTGGGCAAGGGCGAGGAAGTCGCAGCTCATGACGTGATGCTCTTGTTTGTCGCGGGGGTGGAATCGGCGTCGCGGCGGTCGAGGTGGCCCATCAGTGCCCCGCCCTTTCCGGGTATTGGCGGCCCCGGAGGTGGTCGAGGATCTGCTGGACGGCGTCCTCGACACCGAGGCGGGAGGTGTCGATGCGCAGTTCGGCGGACTCGGGCGCCTCGAAGGGCGAGTCGAGGCCGGTGAAGTCTTTCAGCTGGCCGGCGCGGGCCTTGCGGTACAGGCCCTTGGGGTCGCGTTGCTCGCAGACCTCGAGGGGCGTGTCGACATGGACCTCGATGAAACGGCCGGGCAGCAGTTGGCGGATGGCGTCGCGGTCGGCGCGGAACGGCGAGATGAAGGCGGCGATGACGATCAGTCCGGCATCCACCATCAGGGCAGCCACTTCGCCGACGCGGCGAATGTTCTCGCGGCGGTCCTCGGCGCTGAATCCGAGGTCGCGGTTGAGGCCATGGCGCAGGTTGTCGCCGTCCAGCAGGTAGGTGTGACGGCCGTCGGCATGGAGCCGGGCCTCGAGGGTGTCGGCCAGGGTCGACTTGCCCGCACCGCTGAGCCCGGTGAACCAGACCACGCAGGGCTCCTGCCCCTTGAGGCGGGACCGCTGGGGGCGGTCCACGCGGGTCGGGCTCCACTGCACCTGACGGCGACCGTCCACTCAGAGCACCGCTTTCGGGTAGGAACCCAGCACCTTCAGGGCAACGGCTTCCTGGTTGATCTTCTCCAGCACGTCCTTGATCAGCGGATCGCGGTGGTGGCCGACGAAGTCGATGAAGAAGACGTAGGTCCACTTGCCGCTGCGGGAGGGCCGGGTCTCGATGCGGGTCAGGTCGATGCCGTTGTTGTGGAAGGGCACCAGCAGCTCGTGGAGCGCGCCCGGCTTGTTGCGCATGGAGACGATGATGGAGGTCTTGTCGTCGCCCGTGGGCGGCACTTCCTGGCTGCCGATGATGAGGAAGCGCGTGGAGTTGTCCGGGCGGTCCTCGATCTTCTCGCACAGCTTGGTCAGGCCGTAGAGGTTGGCGGCCATGTCGCCGGCGATGGCGGCGGAGTTCCATTCGCTCTTCACGCGCTTGGCGGCGTCGGCGTTGCTGGATACCGCCACGCGCTCGACGTTGGGGTAGTGCGCGTCCAGCCACTTGCGGCACTGGGCCAGGGACTGGGCGTGGGAGTAGATGCGGGTGATGTTGTCGGTCTTGGTGTTCTCGCCCACCAGCAGGTGATGGTGGATGCGTAGTTCCACTTCACCGCAGATCACCATGTCGTGTTCGAGGAAGCTGTCCAGGGTGTGGTTGACCGCGCCCTCGGTGGAGTTTTCCACCGGCACGACGCCGAAGTTGACCGCGCCGGCGGCCACTTCACGGAAGACTTCGTCGATGGCGGCCATGGGCGAGCTGATCACCGCGTGGCCGAAGTGCTTGAGGGCCGCTGCCTGGGTGAAGGTACCTTCCGGGCCGAGGTAGGCCACCTTGAGCGGCTGCTCCAGGGCCAGGCAGGAGGACATGATCTCGCGGAACAGCCGCGCCATTTCCTCGTTGTCCAGCGGGCCCTTGTTGCGCTCCATGATGTGCTTGAGCACCCAGGCTTCGCGCTCGGGGCGGTAGAAGACCGGCTTCTCGCCTTCCGGCAGGGAGGCCATCTTCACCCGCGCCACGTCCTGGGCGCAGCGGGCGCGCTCGCTGATCAGCTCGAGGATCTTCTCGTCGAGGCTGTCGATGCGCAGACGCAGGGCCTTCAGTTCCTGGTCGGACATCACGCACGCTCCTTCTCGAACTCGGCCATGTAGGCCACCAGGGCTTCGACCGCGTCCAGCCCGACGGCGTTGTAGATGGAGGCACGCATGCCGCCCACGGAACGGTGGCCCTTGAGGTTGAGCAGGCCACGGGCATCGGCGCCGGCGAGGAAGTCCTTGTCCAGGCGCTCGTCGGCCAGGCGGAACGGGACGTTCATCCAGGAGCGGGCGTTGTGGGCGATGGGGTTGGTGTAGAAGTCGCTCTTGTCGATGTAGCCGTAGAGCAGCTCCTTCTTGGCCTTGTTGCGCTTCTCCATGGCCTCGACGCCGCCCTGCTCCTTCAGCCACTCGAACACGAGGCCGGAGAGGTACCAGGAGAAGGTGGCCGGGGTGTTGTACATGGAGCCGTTATCGGCCGCGACCTTGTAGTTCAGCATGGTGGGGCAGCTGGCGCGCGCACGGCCCAGCAGGTCCTCGCGCACGATCACCACCACCAGGCCACTGGGGCCGATGTTCTTCTGCGCGCCGGCGTAGATCAGGCCGAAGCGGGAAACGTCCAGCGGACGGGAGAGGATGTCGGAGGACATGTCCACCACCAGCGGTACGTCGCCGACCTCGGGGATCCAGTCGAACTGCAGGCCACCGATGGTCTCGTTGGAGGCGTAGTGCAGGTAGGCGGCGTCCCTGGAGAGCTTCCACTCGTTCTGCCCGGGGATGGCGAAGTAGTCATAGCCCTTGGCGCTGGCGGCAACGTTGACACGGCCGAAGCGGCTGGCTTCCTCGATGCTCTTCTTCGACCAGATGCCGGTCTCGACGTAGTCGGCCACACCGTTCTCGGGCAGCAGGTTGAGCGGAATCTCGGCGAACTGCTGGCTGGCGCCGCCCTGGAGGAACAGCACCTTGTAGTTGGAGGGAATGGACAGGAGGTCGCGCAGGTCCTGCTCGGCCTTTTCGGCGATGGCGACGTACTCGTCGCTGCGGTGGCTCATCTCCATGACCGACAGGCCCTTGCCATGCCAATCGAGGAGTTCCGCCTGGGCGCGTTGCAGAACAGCTTCCGGAAGCGCGGCCGGGCCGGCGCAGAAGTTAAAGGCTCGCTTGCTCACATCCACTCTCACTGGGTAGCGCGGGGGCACCAGAGCCCCCGCGGATTGTCATCTACCGAATGGGCGGACCGGCAACGGCCCGCCCGTTGCTACAACATTACTCGTCGGCAGCCGGTTGGGCGTGATCGCCCGACTGAACGTCATCGGCCTCGACCACGGCGCTCTCGGCCAGGTCGACGGCGTCCAGCTCCTCGTCCTCGTCACCGCCGGAGGGTTCCTGGACTCGCTCCAGGCCCACCAGGGTCTCGTCCTTGGCCAGCTTGATCAGGGTGACGCCCTGGGTGTTCCGGCCGGAACTGGAGACTTCGTCGACGCGGGTGCGCACCAGGGTGCCCTGGTCGGAGATCAGCATGATCTCCTCGCCGTCCTGGACCTGGACGGCACCCACCAGCTTGCCGTTGCGCTCGTTGGAGACCATGGCGATCACGCCCTGGCCACCGCGGCCGCGACGGGGGAACTCGCCGAGGCGGGTACGCTTGCCATAGCCGCGCTCGGAGGCGGTTAGGATCTGCGCACCGGCTTCCGGAATCAGCATGGAGATCAGGCGCTGGCCTTCCGGCAGGCGCATGCCGCGCACGCCACGGGCGTTGCGGCCCATGATGCGAACCAGCTTTTCCTTGAAGCGAATGACCTTGCCGCCGTCGGAGAAGAGCATGACTTCCTTGGCGCCGTCGGTGATGGCGGCGGCGATCAGGGTGTCGCCTTCTTCCAGCTTGAGTGCGATCAGGCCGGCGCTGCGCGGACGGCTGAACTGCACCAGCGGGGTCTTCTTCACGGTACCGAAGGCGGTGGCCATGAAGATGTAGGCGCCGGTGGGCTCGTCGTCGGCCAGCTCGGTCTCGCCATCTTCGACGGACTCGGTGACGGCTTCGGGCTCGACCAGTTCGCCTTCGATCACCGCGCCATCGGCCTCTTCCAGGTCCTCTTCGCCCCCGCTCTGCTGCAGGGCCTCCAGGTCGATCTGGAGCATGGCAGTGATGCGCTCGCCGTCATCCAGCGGCAGCAGGTTCACCAGCGGACGGCCACGGGCGGTGCGGGAGGCCTCGGGAATCTCGAAGGTGCGCAGCCAGTAGACCTTGCCCTTGCTGGAGAACAGCAGCAGGGTCGCGTGGCTGTTGGCCACCAGCAGGTGTTCGATGTAGTCCTCGTCCTTCACGCCGGTGGCGGACTTGCCCTTGCCGCCACGACGCTGGGCCTGGTAGACGGCCAGCGGCTGGGACTTGGCGTAGCCACCGTGGGAGATGGTGACGACGCGCTCCTCCTCGGTGATCAGGTCGGCGATGGTCAGGTCCACCTGGGACGCGACGATCTCGGAGCGGCGGGCGTCGCCGAACTCGGCCTTCACCTTCTCCAGCTCCTCGCGGATCACTTCCATCAGGCGCTCGGGGTTGGTGAGGATGCGGATCAGCTCGCCGATCAGGTTGAGGATTTCCTGGTACTCGGACAGGAGCTTCTCGTGCTCCAGGCCGGTCAGGCGGTGCAGGCGCAGTTCCAGGATGGCCTGGGCCTGCTCGGGGGACAGGTAGTACTTGCCGTCACGCAGGCCGTACTGCGGGTCCAGGTCCTCGGGGCGGCAGGCGTCGGCGCCGGCGCGCTCCACCATGGCTTCCACGGCGCTGGATTCCCAGGCGGTGGCGATCAGGCGTTCCTTGGCCTCTGCCGGGGTCGGCGAGGCCTTGATCAGCTCGATGACCGGGTCGATGTTGGACAGGGCGACCGCCTGGCCTTCGAGGATGTGGCCGCGCTCGCGGGCCTTGCGCAGTTCGAAGACGGTGCGACGGGTCACCACTTCACGGCGGTGACGGATGAAGACCTCGAGCATGTCCTTGAGGTTCATCGTGCGCGGCTGGCCGTCCACCAGGGCCACGGCGTTGATGCCGAAGACGCTCTGCATCTGGGTCTGGGCGTAGAGGTTGTTCAGCACCACCTCGCCCACTTCGCCACGGCGCAACTCGATCACCACGCGCATGCCGTCCTTGTCGGACTCGTCGCGCAGTTCGGTGATGCCTTCGATCTTCTTCTCTTTGACCAGCTCGGCGATCTTCTCGATCAGGCGCGCCTTGTTCAGCTGGTAGGGGAGCTCGGTGACGATGATCTGCTGGCGACCACCGCCCTTCTCCATGTCCTCGATCTCGGCGCGGGCACGGATATAGATGCGGCCACGACCGGTGCGATAGGCCTCGATGATCCCGGCGCGGCCGTTGATGATGCCGGCGGTGGGAAAGTCGGGACCGGGGATGTATTTCATCAGGTCGTCGACGGTGAGCTCCGGGTTATCCATGAGCGCCAGGCAGCCGTCGATGACCTCGCCCAGGTTGTGGGGCGGAATGTTGGTCGCCATGCCCACGGCGATACCGCTGGAACCGTTGACCAGCAGGTTGGGGATCTTGGTGGGCATGACCGCGGGGATCTGCTCGGTGCCGTCGTAGTTGGGCACCCAGTCCACGGTTTCCTTGTCCAGGTCGGCCAGCAGCTCGTGGGCCAGCTTGGCCATGCGCACTTCGGTGTAACGCATGGCGGCCGCGTTGTCGCCGTCCACCGAACCGAAGTTGCCCTGGCCGTCCACCAGCATGTAGCGCAGGGAAAACGGTTGGGCCATGCGCACGATGGTGTCGTACACCGCGGTGTCGCCGTGGGGGTGGTACTTACCGATCACGTCGCCGACCACACGGGCGGACTTCTTGTAGGGTTTGTTCCAGTCGTTGCCCAGCTCGCTCATCGCATAGAGGACGCGACGGTGAACCGGCTTGAGACCGTCGCGCGCATCCGGCAAGGCGCGACCGACGATCACGCTCATCGCGTAGTCGAGGTAGGACTGTTTCAGCTCGTCTTCGATATTGACCGGGAGGATTTCTTTGGCCAGTTCGCCCATGAGAAGCCTGGTTCCTTTTTCTGATGAAGCCTCACCCGATCATCCTGAGCGGCATGAAGCTCGTCGCTGCAAGCTGTTGCGGCAGCGACTCACGACAAATCAACGAGTTAAGCCAAGGATCTGTGCAATTCTGTCGCCCTTACGGAGGGGCGGCGATAACTGCCGGAGCTTACCACAGTCACCGCCTCGCACCTACCCCGCCGGGCGGGCCATCCACCTGCCGACGGGGCCTCAATGGAGGCGCTTGCGACACATGAGCTGGGCCATCTTCGCCGCGTCGGGACGCTCGACCACGCCCTTCTCGGTCACGATCGCGTCAATGAGATCCGCCGGAGTCACGTCGAACACCGGATTGACCGCATGGACTTCCGCCGCTATCCGGCGCCCGCCCAGATCCAGCAGCTCGGAGCCGTCGCGCTCCTCGATGGGGATGTCGTCACCGCTCTCCAGGGCCATGTCGATGGTGGAGCTCGGCGCCACCACCATGAAACGGACGCCGTGGTGCATGGCATTGACCGCCAGTTGGTAGGTGCCGATCTTGTTGGCCACATCGCCGTTTGCGGTGATGCGGTCGGCGCCGACGATGACCCAGGTGATGCCAGCGGTCTTCATCAGGTGCGCGGCGGCGGCGTCGGCGTTGAGGCTCACCGGCACGCCTTCGTTGGCCAGCTCCCAGGCGGTGAGGCGGGCACCCTGGAGCCAGGGGCGGGTTTCGTCGGCGTAGACGCGCTCCACCAGGCCGTCGAGGTGGGCGGCGCGGATCACGCCCAGGGCGGTGCCGAAGCCGCCGGTGGCCAGGGCACCGGTGTTGCAGTGGGTCAGCAGGGCCTGGGGCGTCCCCTGGTGCTTGCGAATCAGCTCCATGCCCAACTGGGCCATGGTGAGGTTGGCTTCGCGGTCACTTTCATGAATGGAGATGGCCTCGGCCTCCAGCGCCTGGAGGGGAGACTCGCCTTCCTTGACACGATCCAGGCGCTCGCGCATGCGATTCAGCGCCCAGAACAGGTTGACCGCGGTGGGACGGGATTCGGCCAGGGCCCTGAAATCCTCCTCTAGGGCCGCGCGCCAGTCACCGCCGGCCTTGAAGCGCTCGCGGGCGCCCAGCACCACACCATAGGCGGCACTGATGCCGATGGCCGGCGCCCCCCGGACCACCATCTGGCGAATCGCCTGGGCCACGCCCTCAGCACTGTGATAGGAGAGCCAGACTTCCTCGGCCGGCAACAGGCGCTGGTCGAGCAGATGCAGCGCTCCGTCACGCCATTCGATGGCCCTGACCTTCTCGGCTGCCAACAATTGTTCACGCATCGACCACCTCGCCACCCATAACTCGCGGAAAAACCGCAGATTATAGCGAGCCGGAGCCCGTCTGGCTCGGGTATACTGCCGGCCATTTCCACCAGCGCTCAGGATGCGCCTCCATGCCCAGCGTCAACGCCCCGCTCGACCTGCTTCTGCTCCCCTCCTGGATTGTCCCGGTAGAACCCGCCGGCGTGGTCTTGCGGGATCACGCGCTGGGTATCCGCGACGGCCGCATCGCCCTCCTCGCCCCTCGCGACCAGGCGCTGAAAGTCGAGTCCCGGGAGCGCCGCGAATTGCCGGGCATGCTGCTGGCTCCCGGCCTGATCAACGCCCACGGCCACGCCGCCATGACCCTGTTCCGCGGCCTGGCCGACGATCTGCCGCTGATGACCTGGCTGCAGGAGCACATCTGGCCGGCGGAAGCCCGATGGGTGGACGAAAGCTTCGTCCGCGACGGCACCGAGCTGGCGGTGGCGGAGCAGATCAAGGGCGGCATCAGCTGCTTCTCCGACATGTACTTCTTCCCGGCCCAGTCCAGCGCCGTCATCCACGCCGCCGGCCTCAAGGCGCAACTGGCGATTCCGGTGCTGGACTTCCCCATTCCCGGCGCCGCCGACGCCTCCGAAGCCGTCCGCCGGGGCGTCGAGTTGTTCAGCGACCTCAAGCACCACCCCAGGATCAAGGTGGCCTTCGGCCCCCACGCGCCCTACAGCGTCAGTGACGACAAGCTGGAGAGCATCCGCGTACTGGCCGAAGAACTGGACGCCGGCATCCACATGCACGTGCAGGAAACCGCCTTCGAGGTGCAACAGAGCCTCGAACAGCGCGGCGAGCGCCCGATGGCGCGCCTGGCCCGCCTCGGACTGCTGGGCCCGCGCTTCCAGGCCGTGCACATGACCCAGGTGGACGATGCGGACCTCGAGCTGCTGGTGGAGAGCAACAGCAACGTCATTCACTGCCCCGAATCCAACCTCAAGCTGGCCAGCGGCTTCTGCCCGGTGGAGCGCCTCTGGCAGGCCGGGGTCAACGTCGCCATCGGCACCGACGGCGCGGCCAGCAACAACGACCTGGACCTGCTGGGCGAGACCCGGACCGCCGCGCTGCTGGCCAAGGCCGTGGCCGGCTCGGCCAGCGCCCTCGACGCCCATCGCGCCCTGCGCATGGCGACGCTGAACGGCGCCCGCGCCCTGGGCCTGGACCAGGACACCGGCTCCCTGGAACCGGGCAAGGCCGCCGACCTGGTCGCCTTCGACCTCTCGGGCCTGGCCCAGCAACCGGTCTACGATCCGGTTTCCCAACTCATCTACGCCACCGGACGCGATGCGGTGCGACACCTCTGGGTCGACGGCAAGCACCTGCTGGACGACGGCCGCCTGACGCGGCTGGACGAAGACCGTCTGGGCGCCACCGCGCGCGCCTGGGGCGAACGCATCGCCGGCCGCTGAATTCTGTTTCGAGGACATCCCATGACCAACGTCGATCACGTCGAAATCGCCAAGTTCGAGGCCCTCGCCCACCGCTGGTGGGACCGCGAGAGCGAGTTCAAGCCCCTGCACGACATCAACCCGCTACGGGTCAACTGGATCGACGAGCGCGTCAGCCTGGCGGGCAAGAAGGTGCTGGACGTCGGCTGCGGAGGCGGAATCCTCAGCGAGTCCATGGCCCAGCGCGGCGCCACCGTCACCGGCATCGACATGGGCGAGGCGCCGCTGGCGGTCGCCCAGCTCCATCAACTGGAATCCGGGGTCCCGGTCGAATACCGACAGATCACCGCCGAAGCCCTGGCCGCCGAAATGCCCGGCCAGTTCGACGTGGTCACCTGCATGGAAATGCTGGAGCACGTGCCGGACCCGGCCTCGGTGATCCGCGCCTGCCATACCCTGGTCAAGCCGGGCGGACAGGTGTTCTTCTCCACCATCAACCGCAACCCCAAGGCCTACCTGTTCGCCATCGTCGGCGCCGAATACATCATGAAGCTGCTGCCGCGCGGCACACACGACTTCAAGAAGTTCATCCGCCCCTCCGAGCTGGGTGCCTGGAGTCGCGCCGCCGGCCTTTCGGTCAAGGACATCATCGGTCTGACCTACAACCCACTGACCAAGCACTACAAGCTGGAAGCGGACGTCGACGTCAACTACATGATCCAGACCCTGCGCGAGGAGTGACCGGCATGCGACTTCAAGCGGTACTTTTCGATATGGACGGCACCCTGCTGGACTCGGCGCCGGACTTCATCGCCATCTGCCAGGCCATGCGCAGCGATCGCGGCCTGCCGCCGATGGACGGCAAGGTGATACGCGACGTGGTTTCCGGCGGCGCCGGCGCCATGGTCGCGGCCGCCTTCGACCTGACCCAGGGCGCACCCGGCCATGAGGAGCTGCGCCTGGAGTTCCTGGAGCGGTACCTGAGCGACTGCGCCGTCCTAACCCGCCCCTTCGAGGGCATCGAGGAACTCCTGGCCGACATCGAAGCCGCCAACCTGACCTGGGGCGTGGTGACCAACAAGTCCCTGCGCTTCGCCGAGCGCATCATGGCGCAGCTCGGCCTGGCGGAACGCTCCGCCGTGCTGATCTGCCCGGACCACGTGAAGAACAGTAAACCGGACCCGGAAATGCTCTTCCTGGCCTGCAGCCAGCTCAATATCGATCCGGCCAGCGTGCTCTACATCGGCGATGACCTGCGGGACATCGAAGCGGGCCGGGCCGCCGGCACCCGCACCGCCGCGGTCAGCTACGGCTACATCCATCCCGAGGACAACCCCAAGCACTGGGGCGCCGACGTGGTGGTCGACCATCCGCTCGAACTGCGTGCCGTCCTCGACCGCGCACTGTGCTCATGCTGAGCCGGACGCGATCCGCAGCACTTCACGCATCCCGCTTCAAGCCTCCGGCTCTCCGAAGGAGTTTCATATGTTCCAGTATTCCGCCCGCCCCGACCTGCTGAAGGGCCGGGTCATCCTCGTCACCGGCGCAGGCCGCGGCATCGGCGCCGCCGCCGCCAGGACCTTTGCCGCCCATGGCGCCACCGTGCTCCTGCTGGGCAAGACCGAGGCCAGCCTGAACGCCCTCTACGACGAGATCGAGGCCGCCGGCCACCCCCAGCCGGTGGTGATTCCCTTCAACCTGGAAACCGCCCAGCCACACCAGTTCGACGAACTGGCGGCCATGGTGGAAAACGAGTTCGGCCGCCTCGACGGCCTGCTGCACAACGCCTCCATCCTCGGCCCGCGCACCCCCATCGAACAGCTCTCCGGCGAGAACTTCATGCGCGTCATGCAGGTGAACGTGAACGCCATGTTCATGCTGACCAGCACCCTGCTGCCCCTGCTCAAGCTCTCCCCTGACGCCTCGGTGGTCTTCACCTCCAGCAGCGTCGGCCGCAAGGGCCGCGCCTACTGGGGCGCCTATGCGGTCTCCAAGTTCGCCACCGAGGGCCTGATGCAGGTGCTGGCGGACGAAGTGGACGGCGTGGCGCCGGTTCGCGCCAACAGCGTCAACCCGGGCGCTACCCGCACCAGCATGCGGGCTCAGGCCTACCCAGGCGAGCACCCGGAAAACAATCCGGAACCCGCCGCCATCATGCCGGTCTACCTCTATCTCATGGGGCCGGACAGCGCCGGAGTGAACGGCCAGGCGTTCGACGCGCAGTGACCTCCTTCGCGGCGGTCAATCGACCGCCGCTGCCTCTGCCGGATTTCCGGCGCCTCCTCCCGTGAACGGCATCGCATTGCCATGATTTCGCCAGCAAACCGGCAAAGGTTTGCCACGCGAAGTCTCACACGATCGCTAACTAGTTGAATTTGAAGCGATTTAAAGGACTTACGCACTCCTGGCACGGAATTCGCTCTAAGCCTGGGGTCGTCGCATATTGCGTCAGAGGCTCAACTGAATGGTTCCTCCCACCCAGACCAACACCATCGATTTCGACGCGGCCAAGCTGCAGCGCCTGGGCTACACCGGCAAGCGCCAGCCCAAGCTTCGCCCCGTCAGCCTGGCGGAGTTGCGCCGCCACCTGACCTTGCAGTTGCAGACGAGCCTGGAAGTCGAGCGCATCGTCAGCCTGTTCTTCAGCGAAGTGCAGCGCCTGGTGCCTCTGGATGCCCTCGCCTACCAGCATCAGAGCGGCGACCTGCGCCTGGAGTACGGCAATCGTGCCAGCCACTCCGCCGGCTACCGCCTGACCCATGAAGGCGAATACCTGGGTGAAATCATCTTCCGCCGGAACCAGCGCTTCGATGAACATGAACTGAACCAGTTGGAGTCCCTGCTGGGCAGCCTGCTCTTTCCCTTGCGCAACGCCCTGCTCTACCGCGCCGCCATCCAGAGCGCCCTGCGCGATCCGCTGACCGACACCGGCAACCGCGTCGCCATGGAGCAGGCCCTGCAGCGGGAAGTCGACCTGGCTCGACGCAATCTGCAGCCACTATCGGTACTGATGCTCGACATCGACCATTTCAAGCGCATCAACGACCAGTATGGCCATGCCACTGGCGACGAAGTCCTCAAGGCTGTCGCTGCGACCCTGAAAGCCAAGCTGCGCAATGTGGACATGGTCTTCCGCTTCGGTGGCGAGGAATTCCTCGTACTGCTTTCCGGCACCCCCCGGGAAGCCGCCGCCCTGGTGGGCGAACGCCTGCGCCTGGGCGTGCTCGAACTGCAGTGTCTGGTGCAAGGCACGCCCCTGGACCTCTCCATCAGCCTCGGCTGCGCCACGCTGCTGCCCGCGGAGTCGGTGGAAAGCCTGTTGCGCCGCGCTGACAATGCGCTCTACGTCGCCAAGCGCGAAGGCCGCAACCGCCTGACCATGGCGGGCTGACAGCCATCGGTCGACGCCGCGCGCCCGGCCGCGATCAATCACCCCTATCCAGAAAAGAAGAAGGGGCTCGAATGAGCCCCTTCTTCATTTCAACGCCAATCAGCGCTTGCGACCGAACCCCGGACGCTGGCCATCGCCAGCGGGCGGACCACTGCGCTTGTTCTGCGGGCGCTGCGGCTTGCGCGCCGGACGATCCGCCAGCTCCACGGCCGGACGTTCGCCCTGGGGCTTGCCCGGACGCTTCTTGTTCACGTCGCGCGGGCGGTCGGCGACCGGCGTGCCACGGGGGGCGCGAGCCGGACGCTCATCGCCCTCGCGGCGCGGTGCGCGGGACGGCGCATCGCCACGGGGAGCGCGAGCGGGACGCTCATCGCCCTCGCGGCGCGGTGCGCGGGACGGCGCATCGCTACGGGGAGCGCGAACCGGACGCTCGTCGCCCTCACGGCGCGGTGCACGGGACGGCGCATCGCCACGGGGGGCGCGAACCGGACGCTCATCGCCCTCGCGGCGCGGTGCGCGGGACGGCGCATCGCCACGGGGGGCGCGAGCCGGACGCTCGTCGCCCTCGCGGCGCGGTGCGCGGGCGGGGCGTTCACCCTCTTCCCGACGCGGCGCACGGGTACCGACCGGCTTGGCCGACTTGCGCTGCAGGCGGTCCAGCTTCTCGCGGAACTTGCCTTTCATGGTCGGCAGGGCCACCGGCTTCAGACCGACCTCGGCACTGAGGATGTCCACTTCGCTCTGGCTCATCTCACGCCAGCGCCCCATGGTCAGGTCGGACGTGATGAACACCGGACCGAAACGCACGCGCTTCAGGCGGCTCACCACCAGGCCCTGGGACTCCCAGAGGCGACGCACCTCGCGGTTGCGGCCTTCCATCACCACGCAGTGATACCAGTGGTTCAGGCCTTCCCCGCCGGGGGCTTCCTGGATATCGGTGAACTTCGCGGGGCCGTCTTCCAGCATGACGCCCTGCTTGAGGTTCTCCAGCATTTCCTCGGTGACTTCACCACGCACCCGCACCGCGTACTCGCGGTCCATTTCGTAGGAGGGGTGCATCAGGCGATTGGCCAGTTCACCGTCGGTGGTGAACAGCAGGAGACCGGTGGTGTTGATGTCCAGGCGACCGATGTTGATCCAGCGGCCGGCTCTCAGGCGCGGCAGGCGCTCGAAGACGGTGGGGCGACCTTCCGGGTCGTCACGGGTGCAGACCTCGCCTTCCGGCTTGTTGTAGATCAGCACGCGGCGGACGCTTTCGACCGCTTCCTCGCGCTTGAGCAGGCGACCATCGACGCTGATGGCGTCGTGGCTATCGACGCGCTGGCCAAGGGTGGCCACCTCGCCGTTGACCTTTACGCGGCCTTCGCCGATCCAGGCTTCGATATCGCGGCGCGAGGCCAGTCCCATACGGGCCAGGACCTTCTGCAGCTTCTCGCCTGCGGGGCTATGTTCACTATCGTTCATCTGGGCACCTCCCGGTGTAGCGGTGAAACAGGGCCGCGCATCATACGCGCCAGGAACCCCTCAGGCTAGACGAGACCACGCGTGCCGTCAGTGTTTTCGCCGGCCGGTCGTTTCCAGGGCGATGAGACGCGGGTCCGCCTCGGCCAGTACCCACGGACGTGCAGCCGCAGCCCCGAAAGATGACGTCGGAATCGGCATAGGGGGCGGCCATCGGGCCGCGCCCCTGCCACACCACCCGGCATGCGGGTCCGCACCGGGCGGTTCGAGAAGTTGAGGTCAGCAGAGTCGAGGTAGACCCAACCGGTCGAACCACGCCACCGTGAGCACTCCATGGATCAGACCGACACTGTTGTGCCAGAACCTGTGGCTGTTGCCGGCTATCGCCGCTGCCAGATCAGGCCATGCTCCAAGTTTGCGCAGTTCACGGTACGTTCTCCGTCCGGTTTTCCATTGTTTGAGCTGGATGGCCCTGAGTCGTCGGCGTATCCACTCATCAAAACCCCGCCAACGACGAGGGGTTTGCGATAGACCGAAGTACGCTTTCCAACCCAGTAGGTAAGGCCTCAGGCTTTCCACCACTTGCGACACACTTCGGCCTCCGTTTCGAGACGTCAGCTGTCGGATGCGGCTTTTGAACCGCTGCAGTGCTTGGCTGGCCACCCCGCGTTTGATCTCGCCTTGAGCCGACAGCCAAAAGCTGTAGCCCAGGAACTTGCGGCCAAACGCACTGGCAATCGCGCTCTTGCGTTCGTTCACTTGCAGCCTGAGTCGATCATAAAGGCGACGGAGCACTGCCATTACCCGCTGACCGGCCTTGAGGCTGCGTACGTAAACATTCGCGTCGTCCGCGTACCTGACGAAGCAATGGCCTCGTCGCTCCAACTCTTTGTCCACCTCATCCAGCAATACATTGGCCAGCAGTGGTGAAAGGGGGCCGCCTTGCGGTGTCCCTCGTTCACTGGCCACCACCACGCCGTCGATCAACGTCCCGCTGTTCAGGTAGGCCCGGACCAGACGCAGAACGCCTCGGTCGGTCACCTTTCTGCTCAGTCGAGCGATCAACAGGTCATGGTCGACGCGATCGAAAAACTGCTCCAGATCGACGTCCACCAGGATGTTCCGCCCCGAGTGAATGTATCGCTGCGCTGCCAGTACCGCTTGGTGAGCGCTGCGACCGGGACGAAAGCCGTAGCTATGATCACTGAACCCTGGGTCCAGCAACGGCTGCAGAATCTGTAGCAGCGCCTGCTGGATCAGCCTGTCCGTCACCGTCGGGATGCCCAGCTTGCGCTCGCCACCCTCCGGCTTGGGGATCAGGACTCTACGCACCGGACTTGGCCGATACGTCCCGGCCAGCAACTGTGCCCGTATCGCGGGCCAGGCCGTTTTCAGATGCTCGACCGTCTCATCGATCCCAAGACCGTCGACGCCCGCAACACCTTTATTAGCCCGAACGCGCTTGAGCGCCAGTTGCAGGTTCTCTCTTGTCAGGACTTCTTGCAGAAGCCCTGACCCCGTGTGGTTCTGGTCATGGCGCGGACAGCCGGCTTCATCGCTGGACGCCCCGCGTCGGGCTTCACCCGTTGCAGCTCCGTCCCGCCCCGGTTTCCCGGGCATCTGATGCAAGGCCTGCTGTATCGCCATGGTGAACCTCACTCCTTCTCGTTCGGCCCTTCGCTGCAGCGCAACTACTACGGCCTCTGCTGACTTCTCGCTCCAACTTACGTCGTTGCCCTTTCAGGCATAAGGCGAGATCTCCCCAGGTAAGAACGCCATCCTTCACCGCACAACCGCTGCATTTACGTCACCGGGCTTTGGCCACAAGAGCTTCGCAGTACCTTGGCTGCTCGCCCTGTCCGGTAACGCCTCAGATGCAGTTCGTGTACCTCGGCTCGCGGTTTACGCTCCACGCTTCCTCCCCACACTCAGTCGCCTTCATGCAGTTGCGCTTCACTTCATTCGCTGTGGCCAGCTCAAGAGAGGACTTTCACCTCTAGGATGGCGCCCATGCTGGGCGCACAAAGCGACCACCCTGATACAGGTGGCCTTCATGACTGGCGTGCGCCTCAGTGACGGGATTCCTCGTGATCGTCGAACAGCGACTCGGCTGCTTCGGCGGTTTCCGCCTCCGCATCCGCTTCGTCCTCCGGCAGCAGATCGTCGAAATCGGTCTTGAGCCCATCTTCCATGCTGTCCAGTTCGGCCAGGAGGGAACGAAAGCTGGTTTCCTCACGGGGCTCGACCTGCTGCTCGGCGTCGGCGCGGGCCTGGAGATCGGCTGGAACCGGGGCATCGCCATCGTCAAGATCCAGGGCCGGCTCGGGCTCCAGTTCACGCAGGGCGGCCAGCGGCGGCAATTCCTCCAGCCCCTTGAGGTTGAAGTGATCGAGGAAGGCGCGGGTGGTGGCGAACATCGCCGGCTTGCCGGGCACGTCGCGATAGCCCACCACACGGATCCACTCACGTTCCAGCAAGGTCTTGACGATCTGGCTGTTCACCGCGACGCCGCGAATCTCCTCGATCTCGCCCCGCGTGATGGGTTGCCGGTAGGCCACCAGCGCCAGGGTTTCCAGCATGGCCCGGGAATAGCGCTGGGGCCGCTCCTCCCAGAGCCGCCCGACCCAGGGCGAGTAGCGCTCACGCACCTGCAGGCGATAGCCGGTGGCCACCTCCTTCAGCTCGAACGCGCGCCCCTCGCAGCTGCGGCCGAGGATGGCGATGGCCGAGCGAATCACCGAGAGCTCGGGGCGCTCGGCCTCCTCGAAGAGTTCCGCCAGACGCTCCAGCGACAGGGGCTTGCCCGAGGCGAGCAGGAAGGCCTCCAGCAGGGACGCGAGTTCATTGGGATCGTTGAGGTTCATCTACTCGGCTCGGGCGCGCACATGGATCGGGGCAAAGGGCTCATTCTGCACCAGTTCCACCAGCTGTTCCTTGATCAGTTCCAGTACCGCCATGAAGGTCACCACCACCCCCAGACGCCCTTCCTCCAGGGTGAACAGGGCCACGAAGGGCACGAAGGCGCCACCCTTGAGCTTCTCCAGCACCTCGCTCATGCGCTCGCGGGTGGACAGGGCCTCGCGGGTCACCTGGTGGCTTTCGAACATGTCCGCCCGGCGCAGCACCTCGGCCATGGACAACAGCAACTCCTCCAGGGCGACGTCGGGCAGCAGCTTGCGGGCCCGGGCATCCGGGGCGTCCAGCCGCGGAACCAGGGTGTCGCGCCCCACCCTTGGCAGCTCGTCCAGCCCTTCGGCCGCCGCCTTGAAGCGCTCGTACTCCTGGAGCCGGCGGATCAGCTCGGCCCGGGGATCCTCTTCCTCCGCCTCCATCTCGCTGGAGCGCGGCAGCAGCATGCGCGACTTGATCTCCGCCAGCATGGCGGCCATCACCAGGTACTCCGCCGCCAACTCCAGGCGCACGGACTTCATCAGCTCGACGTAGGCCATGTACTGGTGGGTGATGGCGGCCACCGGAATATCGAGGATGTCGATGTTCTGCTTGCGGATCAGGTAGAGCAGCAGGTCCAGCGGCCCTTCGAAGGCTTCCAGGAAGACCTCCAGGGCGTCCGGCGGGATGTAGAGATCCTGGGGTAGCTCGGTGACCGCCTGACCGTAGACCAGGGCGAAGGGCAGCTCCTGCTGGGCTCCGGCCTGGCTGTCCTGTTCCTGGGGCGGCGTGTTCTGCATCGAATCCTCTCGTCACTCGGCCGCTGCCCTGGCGGGAAATACCGGTCGGCGGAAAAAGCGGAAAATTAGCACCCTATGCCAGACTTAAAAAGCTCGACACGGCTTCCTCTTGTCAGGTCTGGAGCACCGCTCCGGGAGGTTCCCATGAAACCCTTCACCCTGATCGTCAGCGCCATAGTCCTGCTGCTCTGCCTGGGCCTGCTGCCAAGCGCGACCGCCCAGGCCGACATGATCGGCACCCAGGATGCCCTCCAGCAAGGCGGGGATCACGCCAGGATCGACGCTTTTCTTCGCCAATCCGAGGTGGAGAAGCAGTTGCGCGCCATGGGCGTGGACGCCGCCACAGCCCGCGTCAGGGCCCAGGCCCTGACGCCGGCGGAAGCGGCACAACTGGTACAGAAGATGGATGCGATGCCCGCCGGTGGCCGGATCGACCAGACGGACTTCATCATCATCCTGCTGGTGGTGATCCTGGTGGCGATACTGCTCTGACCGGGGCTATGCGGGATTGAGGAAGGGTTCGGGATCACCGCACCCCTCGCGGATCACCTCGGGCTCGCCATCGGCCAGGCTGATGACCGTGGAGGCCGCCATGCCGCCGAAGCCGCCGTCAATGATGAGGTCCACCTGGTGCTCGAGAATCTGCCGCATCTCGTAAGGGTCGCTCATGGGCAGCTCTTCACCCGGCAGGATCAGGCTGGTGCTCATCAGCGGCGCCCCCAGTTGCTCCAGCAGCGCCAGGGCCACCGGATTGGCCGGAATACGGATTCCAATGGTGCGGCGCTTGGGATGCATCAGCATGCGCGGCACTTCACGGGTGGCGTTGAGGATGAAGGTATAGGGGCCTGGCGTGTGAGCCTTGATGAGTCGGAACGCGGCCGTATCCACCTTGGCGAAGACCCCGATCTCGGAGAGGTCCCGGCAGACCAGGGTGAAGTTGTGCTTCTCGTCCAACCGACGCAGGCGACGAATGCGCTCCACCGCCGTCTTGTCGCCGATCAGGCAACCAAGGGCGTACGACGAATCGGTGGGATAGACGACGACCCCACCCGACTTGAGGATTTCCACGGCCTGGCGGATCAGGCGCGGCTGTGGATTGTCAGGATGCACCTGAAAGAACTGACTCACGACATCTCCCTGTTCAGAAGGCAGCAATAGCGCTGTGTGCATGACGGAAGCGCCCCCAGAGCGGCGGCAGGTCATCCGGCAAGGGTCGGTACAGGCCCAGCTCCGACCAATCGCAGGGTGCATGGAAATCACTACCGGCACTGACCAGCAGGCCGAATTCTCGCGCCAGGATCGCCAGGCTACCCACCTGGTCGGCTGGCTGCAGACCGTTGACTACTTCCAGCGCGTGTCCACCGGCCCGGATGAAATCCGCCACCAGTCGACGCCGCTTGGCACCCGTGAAGTTGTACTGCCACGGGTGCGCCAGGCTGACCCAGGCCCCCGCGGAACGCAAGGTCCCGACGGCGTCTTCCAGAGTGGGCCAGTGTTGCTTGACGTCCCCCAGCTTGCCGGCACCAAGCCACTTGCGGAAGGCATCGGCACGGTCACGAACTAAACCGTTGCGCACCAGGAACTCCGCGAAGTGAGGTCGTGCGGGGGCATTGCCGCTGTCACCCAGCTCCTGCTGCACCGCCCGCGCGCCCTCCAGGGCACCGGGCATGCCCTTCGCCGCGAGCCGACGGGCGATTTCCTCGGCCCGGGCCCAGCGGCCGGCATGGAGATCGGCGATGGCCGCGACCAGGGCCGGCGCATCGGTGGCGAAGCCATACCCCAGCACATGAATGGTGGCGCCCCCCCAGGTGCAGGACAGCTCGATGCCATTGATCAGCTGCATATCCAGCGCTTCGGCCGCCGTCCGGGCCTCGGCGAGGCCCTCCAGGGTGTCGTGGTCCGTCAGCGCGAGCAGCCGGACCCCACGCTCATGGGCGCGGGCGACCAGGGCCGCCGGGGCCAGGGCGCCATCGGAGGCGGTGCTGTGGCAATGCAGGTCGATCTGCATGGGGTCTGCTTTCCCTAGGGGATTGGTTTGTTATTATGCCGCCACATCCCGCTTCTGGCTGCCGCCGTGAAACAATTCATCGATTTCATCCCGCTCATCCTCTTCTTCATCGTCTACAAGCTGGACCCGCGCGCCGTCGAACTGGCCGGGCATACTTTCATGCTAGGCGGTATTTTCAGCGCCACCGCAGTTCTGATCATCGGTTCGGTCATCGTCTATGGCGCCATCTTCCTGCTCCAGCGTCGGCTGGAGAAAGGCCAATGGCTGACCCTGGTGGCCTGCCTGGTGTTCGGTGGCATGACCCTGGCGTTCCACAGCGAAACCTTCCTCAAGTGGAAGGCGCCGGTGGTCAACTGGCTCTTCGCCCTGGCCTTCGCCGGCAGCCACTTCATCGGCGACAAGCCCCTGATCCAGCGCGTGATGGGCCACGCCCTGAGCCTGCCCCAGCCCATCTGGGTGCGGCTGAACCTGGCCTGGGTGGCGTTCTTCCTGGTCTGCGGCTTCGCCAACCTCTTCGTCGCCTTCACCTTCCATGAGATCTGGGTGGACTTCAAAGTCTTCGGCAGCCTCGGCATGACCGTGCTGTTCCTGGTGGGTCAGGGTGTCTACCTGTCCCGCCACCTCCACGACACCGAAACCGAAAAGCCCCAGCAAGAATAAGGACAGCCATGCTCTACGCCATCATCGCCACCGACGTGGCCGGTTCCCTGGAGAACCGCCTCGCCGCCCGCCCCGCCCACCTCGCGCGCCTGGAACAGCTGAAGACCGAAGGCCGCCTGGTCCTGGCCGGCCCGCACCCGGCCGTGGACAGCCCGGACCCGGGCAGCGCCGGCTTCTCCGGCAGCCTCATCGTGGCCGAGTTCGAGTCGCTGGACGCCGCCAGGGCCTGGGCCGATGCCGACCCCTACCGCGCGGCGGGCGTTTACGCCGACGTCGTGGTGAAACCCTTCAAGCAGGTCTTCCCCTGATTCGCCCGGTCTGAGTCGCCAGGAAAAGGAGCCCCTAATGCGCGTCGGTCAATTGCCCCTGCTGTTAACCGCCGCGCTGCTCTGCAGCCTGGCGCAGGCCGAAGAACCCCCAGCCGCCGAGTCCACGGCGATTGCCCCGCAGCCTACCCAGAACGCCCTGCTGGCGCAGGTCGACAGCCTGCAACAACGGCTGGCGGACAGCGAACGCCAGCGCGGCGAGCTCGAGGCTCGGCTGGAGGAAGCGGGCTCCGAACGCGAAAACGCCTTGCTGACCCGTCTGCGCCAGGAAAACCAGCGCCTCAAGCTGCAATTGAAGGAAGCCCGAGCCCAGCAGCCACCCGCACTGCTGAGCGAACAGCAGACCTGGTTCGCCCTGGGTGGAAGCGTCGCCCTCCTCTCGCTGATTACCGGCCTGGTCGCCCGTGGCGGCCGTCGCCAGCGCCGTCAATGGATCAACTGACCGCACCATGAGTGAATTGCTGCTTATCGATGACGATCGGGAACTCTGCGAACTGCTGATCAGTTGGCTGAGCCAGGAAGGCTTCAGCGTCCGCGCCCGGCACGATGGCGAGTCGGCCCGCGCCGCCCTGTCCGAACACACCCCCTCCGCCGTGGTGCTGGACGTGATGCTGCCCGACGGCAGCGGGCTGGAGCTACTCAAGCAACTGCGCAGCGACCACCCGGAACTGCCGGTGCTGATGCTCTCCGCCCGGGGCGAACCCCTGGACCGCATCCTCGGCCTCGAACTGGGCGCCGACGACTACCTGGCCAAGCCCTGCGATCCCCGCGAACTCACCGCACGCCTGCGCGCCGTGCTGCGGCGCACCCAGCCGCCGCAACCGTCCAGCCAGCTGGAACTCGGCGACCTCTGCTACAGCCCGGTACGCGGCGTGGTGGCCGTCGGCGACCACGAAATCAGCCTGACCCTGTCCGAAGGCCGCCTGCTGGAAGCCCTGCTGCGCCAGCCCGGCGAGCCACTGGACAAGCAGCAACTGGCGCAACTGGCGCTCGGCCGCAAGCTGACGCTCTACGACCGCAGCCTGGACATGCACGTGAGCAACCTGCGCAAGAAGCTCGGCCCCCATGCCGACGGCCGCCCCCGCATCCTCGCCCTGCGCAGCCGCGGCTACTACTACAGCGCCTGAGACGCCTCTTTACCCAGCCTTTACCCAGGGCTGACCGCCCTTGACCTTGCCGTCCCTAGACTGGGCACATCCGGCAACCGGCCGGAATCGAGACTAGGAGAACCACCATGCGCAAGACCCTTATCGCCCTGCTGCTCGCCGCCACGCTGCCGACCCTGGCCATGGCCATGCCGGAGGGCGGTCCGCGCCACGAGCGCGGTTTCGGTGGCCACGCATTCAAGGAGCTGGACCTGACCCGGGAACAGCGCCACGAGATCGGCAAACTGATGCGCGACGGCATGAAAGCGCGCCACGAGATCACCCAGCGCTACCTGGACAAGCTGCCGGCGGCCGAGAAGAAGGCCATGGAGGACGAGATCAAGGCCGCCGAAGCCAAGAACCGTGACGCCATTCGCGCCCAGCTCAAGCCCGAGCAGCAGAAGACCTTCGACGAGATCCAGAAGAAGATGGAAGAACGCCGCGCCGAACGCGCCGAGTTCGAAGCCTGGAAAGCCGAGAAGGACAAGAAGGCCCAGTAATCCCGAGCGGCGCCGCCGCAATCCCCGCAACCCCGCCCATCAGGCTCACCGGCCTGATGGGCTTTGCCGTTCAGGAGCCTCCCCGTGCGATCACTCTTCTGGCGAATCCTGGCCACCCTCTGGTTGGCGCTCGCCCTGGTGGCCGGCCTGTCCATCCTGCTGGGTCGCGCCCTCAACCAGGATGCCTGGATCCTCGGCCATCACCCCGCCCTTAAGGGGTTGGCGGAACGGGTCGTCAATCGCCTGGAGACCGAGGGTCCCCGTGAAACGCAGCGCCTGCTGGAGCGCTACCACGATCGCGCGCGGGTGGATATCCAGATCCTCAACGACAACGGGGAGCCGGTGGTGAAGGGCACCTTCCCGCCTCGCGCCGCCGCCTTCGAGGCCCGCCAGAAAAACCACCGGCGCCTGCCCTGGCGACGGCTCACCCAGGAGTACACCAGCCCCGCGAGCGGCGACTCCTACCTGCTGATCTACCGCATTCCCTACCCCGAGCTGGAAGCCTGGCACCGGGGCAGCGTGTTCTGGCCCCTGAGCGCACTGGGCATCGCCCTGGTGGTGATGACCCTCTTCAGCCTGCTGCTCACCTTCTCCATCACCCGTCCGCTGGACCGCCTGCGACGGGCCGTGCACGACCTCGGCCAGACCGCCTACCAGCAGGACAGCCTGGCGCGACTGTCGCGTCGTCGCGATGAACTGGGCGTGCTCGCCGGCGATTTCAATCGCATGGGCCAGCGCCTGCAGGGTCTCATCAGCAGCCAGCGCCAGCTGCTGCGTGACGTATCCCACGAGCTGCGTTCGCCCCTGGCACGCCTGCGCGTCGCCCTGGCGCTGGCCGAGCGCGCCGAACCGAAGCAACGTGAAGCCCTCTGGCCACGCCTCGGCCAGGAATGCGACCGCCTCGAAGCGCTGATCAGCGAAATCCTCGCCCTGGCGCGCCTGGACGCCGAACCGGGCGCCCGCCATCCCATCGCCCTGCGACAGGTACTGGAGAAACTACGGGAAGATGCCCGGCTGCTGGCACCGGAACAGGAGATCAGGCTCGACTGCGAGGGCGACCCGCAGCTGGAAGGCTGGCCGGACATGCTGGAGCGGGCGCTGGACAACCTGTTGCGCAACGCCCTGCGCTTCAATCCACCCGGAGCGCCGGTGGAAGTGACTGTCACGCAGGAGCCGGAACGCCTGCGGGTCAGCGTGCGCGACCACGGCCCGGGCGTCGCCGCCGAGTACCTGGCGCAACTGGGCGAACCCTTCTTCCGCGCCCCGAACCAGACCGGCGCCGGCCATGGCCTGGGCCTGGCCATCGCGCGCAGGGCGGCGGAGCGCCATGGCGGCGGCCTGACCCTGGGCAATCATCCCGAGGGCGGCTTTATCGCCACCCTCGAACTGCCGCGCTCGATCGACGCCTGATCAACCCCAGGCGCTGACGAAGTCAGCCGGCGCCAGGTCAGGCGCCGCACGACGTTCACCCTCGACACTGCCGAGATAGAGGAAGCCGACCACCCGCTCGTTCTCCGCCAGGCCGAGGCCGGCTGCGACGGTGGGGTCGGTGGCCATGTCGCCGGTGCGCCAGATCGCCCCCAGTCCCTGGGCATGCGCGGCCAGCAGGACCCCGTGGGCGGCGCAGCCGGCGGACATCATCTGCTCCCACTCCGGCACCTTGTGGCCGGCCTGCAGGCGGGCGATCACCACCACCAGCAGCGGCGCCCGCAGGGGCATGGCGCGGGCCTTGGTCACGGCCGCCTCGGGCGCGTCGGGGTTCTTCGCCAGCAGGGCGGAGACGAACAGCTCACCGAGCTTCTGGCGTGCGTCACCTTCGACGGTGAGGAAGCGCCAGGGCCGCAGGTAACCGTGATCCGGCGCCCGCAGCGCGGCACGGAACAGCACCTCGCGCTGGGCGGCGTCCGGCGCTGGCTCCCGCAGGCGAGCCAGGGATACGCGATTGAGCAGAGCGTCGAGAGCCTCCATCGGCTACCTCCAGAGTTCGAAAGAGCGGCATTCTAGCCCATAACCGACCGGGAGCCGGCAGAGCCGAAACTCCTCTGCCCGAGGCCATTACATGGCGCTCGCCGGGCCAGTAGAATGCCGCCTCCGACCTCCCGTCCCGAGTGATCCATGTCCCTGCCGACCCTGCGCATCATCGGCTTCCTCATCGGCCTGTTCCTCATCACCCTGGCCGTCAGCATGGTGATCCCGATGATCACTCTGCTGGCCCACGAGCGAACCGACGACATCTTCGCCTTCCTCTGGTCAAGCCTGATCACCTTCATCGCCGGCCTGGCCCTGGTGGCGCCCGGCCGGGCAGAACACGCCCACCTGCGCCCCCGGGACATGTACATGCTGACCACCGCAAGTTGGGTGGTGGTCTGCTGCTTCGCCGCCCTGCCCATGGTGATGATCCAGCACATCAGCTACACGGACGCCTTCTTCGAGACCATGTCCGGCATCACCACTACCGGCTCCACGGTGATCACCGGGTTGGACCACGCCTCGCCGGGCCTGCTGATCTGGCGCTCGATGCTGCACTGGCTGGGGGGCATCGGCTTCATCGGCATGGCGGTGGCGATCCTGCCGCTGTTGCGGGTCGGCGGCATGCGCCTGTTCCAGACCGAGTCCTCCGACTGGGGCGAAAAGGTCATGCCGCGCTCCCACATGGCGGCCAAGTACATCGTGCTGGTGTACACAGGCCTCACCCTGCTCGCCACCCTGGCGTTCTGGATCGCAGGAATGACGCCCTTCGACGCGGTGAACCATGCCATGTCGCTCATTTCCACCGGCGGCTTCTCCACTTCCGACTCGTCCCTCGCCAACTGGACGCAACCCGCCGTGCACTGGGTAGCGGTGGTGGTGATGATCCTCGGCAGCCTGCCCTTCACCCTGATGGTCGCCACCTTGCGGGGCCACCGCACCGCACTGATCCGCGACCACCAGGTACACGGCTTCATCGGTTTCCTGGTGGTCACCTGGCTGGTGGTAGGCACCTGGCTCTGGGCTCACTCGACCCATCCCTGGCTGGACGCGGTGCGCATCGTCGCGGTGAACGTCACCTCGGTGGTCACCACCACCGGCGTGGCGCTGGGCGACTACACCCTGTGGGGGAGTTTCTCGGTCCTGCTGTTCTTCTACCTGACCTTCGTTGGCGGCTGCTCCGGCTCCACGGCCGGCGGACTCAAGATCTTCCGCTTCCAGGTGGCCTGGCAACTGCTCAAGGCCAACCTGCAGCAACTGGTGCACCCGCGCGCCGTGATCAAGCAGCAGTACAACAACCATTACCTGGACGACGAGATCGTCCGCTCGCTGATCACCTTCTCTTTCTTCTTCACCACCACTATCGCGGTGATCGCCCTGGGGCTAAGCCTGATCGGCCTGGACTGGGTCACCGCGCTGACCGCCGCCGCCACTGCCGTCTGCAACGTGGGGCCGGGCCTCGGGCCGATCATCGGGCCGGTGGGCAACTTCTCCACCCTGCCGGACGCGGCCAAGTGGCTGCTGACCATCGGCATGCTGCTGGGCCGCCTGGAGATCCTCACCGTGCTGGTGCTGTTCACCCCGAAGTTCTGGCGACATTGATTGCGCGACCGCCCCCGGTTTACAGGGCGCCGGGCGCGGTTAGAATGGCGCGTTTCGCCCTCTGCCTGAAACGGACACCATGGCCCTGCCGACCCTTCGCATCATCGGCTTCCTCAACGGCATCTTCCTGATCACCCTCGCGGTGAGCATGGCCATTCCCGTGCTGACCCTGGTGATCTACGACCGCGCCAGCGACATCAATGCCTTCGTCTGGTCGAGCCTGATCACCTTCATCGCCGGCCTGGCCCTGGTGATCCAGGGTCGCCCCGAGCACGTCCACCTGCGTCCCCGGGACATGTACCTGTTGACGGTGTCCAGCTGGATCGTGGTCTGCCTGTTCGCCACGCTGCCCTTCATCTTCACCCAGCACATCAGCTTCACCGATGCCTGGTTCGAGAGCATGTCCGGGGTCACCGCCACCGGCGCCACGGTGCTCAGCGGCCTGGACGGCATGTCCCCCGGCCTCCTCATGTGGCGCTCGCTGCTGCGCTGGCTCGGGGGCATCGGCTTCATCGGCATGGCGGTGGCGATCCTTCCGCTGCTGCGCATCGGCGGCATGCGGCTGTTCCAGACAGAGTCGTCGGACCGCTCGGACAAGGTCATGCCCCGGTCGCACATGGTGGCCAAGTACATCGTCGCCATCTACGTCGGCCTCAGCATCCTCAGCGCCCTGGCCTTCTGGTGGGCGGGCATGGGCCCCTTCGACGCCATCAACCACGCCATGTCAGCCATCGCCACCGGTGGTTTCTCCACCTCCGACCAGTCCCTGGCCAAGTGGCAGCAGCCTGCGGTGCACTGGGTCGCGGTGGTGGTGATGATCCTCGGCAGCCTGCCCTTCATGCTCTACGCGGCCACCCTGCGCGGCAACCGCAAGGCACTGATCCGCGACGAACAGGTGCGCGGCTTCATCGGCCTGCTGCTGGCGATCTGGCTGGTCCTGGGCACCTGGTACTGGCTCACCACCGAACTGCACTGGCTGGACGCCCTGCGTCACGTCGCGGTGAACACCACCTCGATCCTCACCACCACCGGCTTCGCCCTGGGCGACTACAGCCTGTGGGGCAATTTCTCGCTGATGCTGTTCTTCTACCTGGGCTTCATCGGCGGCTGCTCCGGCTCCACCGCCGGCGGCATCAAGATATTCCGCTTCCAGGTGGCCTACATCCTGCTCAAGGCCAACCTGACGCAGCTGGTCCACCCTCGCGCGGTGATAAAGCAGACCTACAACGGCCATCGCCTCGACGAGGACATCGTCCGCTCGATCCTGACCTTTTCCTTCTTCTTCACCATCATCATCTGCGGCATCGCCCTGGGCCTGTCGCTGATGGGGCTCGACTGGATCACCGCGCTGACCGGCGCCGCCGCCACCGTCTCCGGCGTCGGCCCGGGACTTGGCGACGTCATCGGCCCGGCGGGCAACTTCTCCAGCCTGCCCGATGGCGCGAAATGGCTGCTGACCCTCGGCATGCTGCTGGGTCGCCTGGAGATCCTCACCGTACTGGTGCTGCTGACGCCCTATTTCTGGCGCCATTGAGGGCGGAACCGCCCAACGCCTACTCGAGACCTGCGCGGTATTCCCCGGGGGTGCTGCCGAACCAGCGCCGGAAGGCCCGGAAGAAATTGCTCGGATCGGCGAAGCCCAGCAGGTAGGCGATTTCCAGCAGGGTCAGGCTGGGCTGGGCCAGATACTGCTCGGCCAGCTCGCGGCGCGTGTCGTCCAGTAGTTGCTGGAAGCTCACCCCTTCCTCCTGCAGGCGACGTTGCAGGGTGCGCTGGGACAGGTGCATCAGGCCCGCCACCACTTCACGCTTGGGCTCACCCTGGGGCAGCAGGCGACAGAGCACCTGACGCACCTGATGGGTGACGCGGGTCCCGGAGAAGCGTGCCAGGTAGTCGCCGGCGAAGCGATCGTGCAGCTGGGCGAGGGATTCGTTGGCCGTGGGCAGGGGCGACTCCATGTCGGCACGGCTGAACAGCAGGGCGCAATGGTCGGCGTTGAAGCGCAGCGGCGCCTGGAACACCTGGCGATAGGGTTCGAGGTCCGTCGGCGCCGGCCCCTGGAAACGGATCTCCAGGGGATTGATCGGCCGCCCGGTCATCCAGCGGCAGAACGCCAGGCAGTAGGCCATGGAAGCCTCGGCGCTCTGCCGCGCCGGCGGCAGTCGATCGCCGTGGATCGACAGGCGCAGCTCATAGCCCGAGGGCGTCGCGCAGAAGCTGAGGTCGGCCCCTTCGGCGATGATCCGCTGGTAACGCACCAGCCGGGCGAACCCCTCTTTCAGGGTCCGGCTGGACATCAGCGCATAGCCCACCACGTGGAAGGACGCCGGGCGCACCACCTTGGCCATGTTGAGACCGATAGCCGGGTTGCCGGACAACTCCACCGCCCGCAGCCAGAGACGGGTCATGCCATCCTGGGGGAAACGTGCGTCAGGGTCGTTCAAGGCCTGGTAGTCGAGGCCGAGTTCGGGAAAGAGTTTGCGGCAATCCACTCCGCCCATTTCCAGGGCCTGGACGATGCCGAGGGCCCAGCTCGAGGATGTCGTGCGTTCGCTCATGGCGCCTTCTGGTTCTGGGGTCAAGCGAGCCGTCCGGGGACGGAGTGCCGGCAAGGATACTAAAGTGGCGCTCATTGTCACTGGCCCACGAAGACACCCGGCCTACACTGCAGCAGACAACAAGAATCAGGAGCCGCCGCCATGCCTGCCGAATCCACCCAGCGCTTCCGGACCTTCGCCGAGTTCTACCCCTACTACCTGCAGGAACACAGCAACGACACCTGTCGACGTCTCCACTACGTAGGCAGCCTGCTGGTGCTCTCCATCCTCGGGTACGCCATCGTCACCCAGCAGTGGCTGTGGCTCCTCGCCCTGCCCTTCGCCGGCTACGGTTTCGCCTGGATCGGGCACTTCGTCTTCGAGAAGAACAAGCCGGCCACCTTCAAGTACCCGCTCTACAGCTTCATGGGCGACTGGGTGATGCTGAAGGACGCCTTCACCGGCCGCATCCGCTTCTGAGGTCACCCGGCCGGCGGCCCCTTGGCCGCCGGTCCGTCGTCTGGTTATGATCCCGCCCCGCCTACTCCATGGCCCAGGACTTGCAGCGCATCGCGAATGCCGCAACCCGGCGTCAAGAAAGCATCAGGGACAGACCCCAGCCATGAAGCCCACGCTCGAATCCACCTCCGCAACGCCCGTCCTGCGCGAGTACTACTCCCGAGTCCTGGCCTACATGGGCATCGCCGCCTGCATCGCCGCCGGCACCTATGTCCAGCACTTCAGCTTCGACATCCTCTGGATGGTGCCCTATGCCCTGCTCTACCCCCACCTGGCCCGCCAGCTGAGCCAACGCTTTCCCGATAGCCGCACCGCCCGCATCCTCATGGGCGTCGACACCTTCCACGCCGGCGCCGCCGCGGCGCTGCTGAGCTTCTCCCTGGTTCCCACCCTGATGGTGCTGCTGACCCTCTGCTTCAGCGCCATGATCCTCGGCGGCCTCGGGCAGATGACCCTGGTACTGGCGGGCACCCTGGTCAGCATGGCCCTGGTCGGCCTCGCCCTGCAGCCGGAATTCAAGACCGGCACGCCGACCCTGGTATCGGTGGTCAGCGTGCTCTTCACCACGCTCTACATCTGCATCACCGCCTTCTTCGTGCACCAGCAGGGCCTGCGCCTGGCCCAGGCCCGCAGCGAGATCAAGCGGGAACAGGAGAAGGCCGCGCGGCTGGCGCGCAATCTCGCCAAGTACCTGTCGCCCCAGGTCTGGGAAATGATCTTCAGCGGCAAGAAGAGCGTGCGCCTGGAGACCCAGCGCAAGAAGCTCAGCGTGTTCTTTTCCGACATCAAGGGCTTCACCGAGCTGTCCGAGGAACTGGAAGCCGAGGCCCTCACCGACCTGCTCAACAACTACCTCAACGACATGTCGAAGATCGCCCTCAAGTACGGCGGCACCATCGACAAGTTCGTCGGCGACAGCGTCATGGTGTTCTTCGGCGACCCCAGCACCCAGGGGGCGAAGAAGGACGCGGTGGCGGCGGTCTCCATGGCCGTGGCCATGCGCAAGCACATGAAGGTGCTCCGCCAGCAATGGCGCGCCCAGGGCATCACCAAGCCCCTGGAGATCCGCATGGGCATCAACACCGGCTACTGCACCGTGGGCAACTTCGGCGCCGACACCCGCATGGACTACACCATCATCGGCCGCGAGGTGAACCTGGCCAGCCGCCTGGAGACCGCCTCCGACGCCGGCGAGATCCTCATCTCCCACGAGACCTATTCCCTGGTGAAGGACGTGATCATGTGCCGCGACAAGGGCCAGATCAGCGTCAAGGGCTTCACCCGACCGGTGCAGATCTACCAGGTGGTGGACTTCCGCCGCGACCTGGGCGCCACCTCCAGCTACGTCGAGCACGAACTGCCCGGTTTTTCCATGTACCTGGACACCAACAGCATCGAGAGCTTCGACAAGGCCAGGGTCATCCAGGCCCTGCAGCAGGCCGCCGAGAAACTGCGGGACAAGATCATTCCCTGATCCGCGATCGGCGGCAGACGACACGGGCTTCCCAAGGGTGCGCTGCGGGCACCGCGATCATCCCGGTGCGCAGGGCCGCCGGTTCACAGATCGGCAACCAGCGCCCCTTCCAGGCAGGGCTCCCCATCCAGCAACGGCTGTCGGGCCAGGAACTCCAGCGCCGAAGCCCGCCAGGACAAGCGTCCGGCACGTTCGGCACAGACCGCCCGATCCAGTTCCAGCGCCGCGAGGCAAGCGCGTCCCAGGTCCTCGTCCAGGCAACCGGTCACGCCCGGTTCCAGCACATCCAGCGGCCCGGCCACGGGGAAGGCCGCCACCGGCGTGCCGCAAGCCAGCGCCTCCAGCATCACCAAGCCGTAGGTGTCGGTGAGGGACGGGAACACCAGGACGCTGGCTCGGCCGTAGAGCTCCGCCAGCGCCTCGCCCTGGCGATAACCGAAGAAGCGCACGCCGGGGTAACGGGCCTCCAGCCCGGCCCGCGAAGGGCCATCGCCCACCACCCACTTTTCACCGGGCAGGTCCAGGCCGAGGAAGGCCTCCAGGTTCTTTTCCGGCGCCAGGCGCCCCACATGGAGAAAGACCGGCCGCGCGGGCCTCGGCAGGTCGCGGGGTCGGAACAGGGCCGTATCCACGCCTTTGCGCCACAGGTGCAGCCAGACCAGGCCGCGCTCGGCGAAGGTCTCGCGCATGCGCTCGGTGGTCACCAGCACCGCCTGGCTGGGCCGATGGAAATGACGGAGGAAGGCGTATCCCCACGACAGCGGCAGCCAGGGCCAGCGACCGTGGACGTACTCGGGAAAGCGGGTGTGGATCGCAGTGGAAAAGGCCAGTCCCCGGCTCACCAGCCAGCGCCGGGCGGCCCAGCCCAGGGGGCCTTCGGTGGCCAGGTGCACGCAGTCGGGGGCGAAGGCCTCGATCATCGGTCCCACCCGCCAGAGGTCCCAGGCCAGGGGGATTTCCGGGTAGCTCGGGCAGGGCCGGCAGCGAAAGCCCTGGGGCGAGAGCAGCAGCACCTGGTGGCCGAGCCCTTCCAACTCGCGAACCAGGTGGCGAAGGCTGGTCACCACACCGTTCACCTGGGGCAGCCAGGCGTCGCTGACGACAAGGACCTTCATGCCGCCGGCTCGACCAGCGCCACCTCGCGGGCTTCCTGTGCCTGGGCCTCCGCGAGCCGGTAGAGCTGGATGCTGCCGTCCCAGTGCTCGATGAGCGCGGAACAGGATTCCACCCAGTCACCGCAGTTCAGGTAGTCCACCTCGCCCACCTTGCGGATCTCGGCGTGGTGGATGTGGCCGCAGACCACGCCGTCGAGGCCGCGCTTGGCGCACTCGTGGGCGATGGCTTCCTCGAAGTCGCTGATGAAGTTCACCGCCGTCTTCACCTTGTGCTTGAGGTAGGCGGACAGCGACCAGTAGCCGTAGCCCCAGCGTTCGCGCCAGTGGTTGAGCCAGCGGTTCAGGGTCAGGGTGAACTCGTAGGCGGAGTCGCCGAGGAAGGCCAGCCAGCGGTGGTAACGGGTGATCACGTCGAACTGGTCGCCATGGATCACCAGCAGGCGGCGTCCGTCGGCGGTCTCGTGCACCGCCTCGTCCACCAGTTGGATATTGCCCAGCATCAGCGCCGAGTAGCGGCGCAGGAACTCGTCATGGTTGCCGGTGACATAGATCACCTCGGTGCCGCGCTTGCTCATGGTCAGCAGGCGACGGATCACGTTGGTGTGGGCCTGGGGCCAGTAGAACCCGCCCCGCAGCTTCCAGCCGTCGATGATGTCGCCCACCAGGTAGATACGATCGGCGTGGTACTGCTTGAGGAAGTGCGCCAGCCGATCGGCCTGGCAATCTCGGGTGCCGAGGTGGACGTCGGAGATCCACAGGGTGCGCACGCGCTGCTTGCGGGGTTTGCTCCTGACAACCGGGTCCAGGGATTCGACGCTGCTCATGGGCGGCCTCCTGCGGGATTTCGCCGATGGTGCCTCGCGGGGGTGAAGTGGGCGTGACGACGGGATTGCAGGGCGATGACAACGAAAATCCGGCGACTGGAGGTACACTGACGGCCTGCCCCGAGGTGCCCGCCATGCATTCGATCCTCTCCCTGCGCCAGTACAACCACGACCTCCTGGTCCATAGCCACGACCACGCCCAACTGGTGTTCGGCCTCTCCGGCTGCCTGGATTTCGAAGTGGACGGCCAGGGCGCGCGGGTGGAGCGGCAAACCCTGGCGGTGGTGCCGCCCGAGGCCCGACACGCCTGCGGCAGCCCGGGCGGCAGCCGCTGCCTGGTGGTGGACGTGCCGGACGACGACTGGCTGCGACAGGCCCTGGGCCGGCACTTCGATGCGGGCCGGCGGCTGCTGGAGCGCCCCGGCGCCCTCAGCCTCGACCCAGTGCAAAGCCAGTTGGTGAGCTGGATAGCCACCAGCGCCGTGGGCGACGAGGTGATCGCCGCGCAATCCGCCGGCCTGCTGCTGGCCAGCCTGGCCGCACCGGGCGCCCAACGTGAGGACTCCGGCGCCCTGCCCCTGGCCGCCCTTGACGCCCATATCGACCAGCACGCCGCCCACCCCTTGCAGGTGGCCGACCTGGCTCGCCTCTGCGGCCTGTCGGTGGCCCGCTTCCACGCCCGCTTCCTCGCGGAAACCGGACTCACGCCCATGGACCATGTCCGCGCCCGACGCCTGCACCTGGGCCGCCGGCTGCTGCTGGACAGCCAACTGCCCGTGGGCGAGATCGCCGCCCGGGTCGGCTACAGCTCCCAGAGCGCCTTCACCGCCGCCCTGTCCCGGGCCTACGGCGTCACCCCGCGCGCGCTGCGCCGCGCCCACGAGTAACGCGACAAAGTCCGCGAGCCTGGCGACAGACAGGACGGTCCGGCGCCCCTAGACTGGCGCCGTCACTCATCAGGGAGAAGGTCATGTCCACCATCGAATGGGACGATTTCCAGCGGATCGAGCTGCGCGTCGGCACCGTGCTCTCCGCCATCCCCAACGCCAAGGCCATCAAGCCGGCCTACGTGCTGGAGGTCGATCTGGGAGAACTGGGGGTGAAGACCTCCAGCGCCCAGATCACCGACCACTACGCCGCCGAGGAACTGGTGGGCAGGCAGGTGCTCTGCGTGTGCAATTTCGCACCCAAGCGGATTGCAGGGGTGCGCTCGGAGGTGCTGGTGACCGGTGTCCATGATGACGAGAACAAGGTGGTGCTGGCCGGCTTCGACAAGCCGCTGCCCAACGGGGCGCGCCTGGCATGAAGGAACGCAACGCACTGCTGGCGATCCACCTGGGCGCCCTGCTGTTCGGACTCTCGGGGATCTTCGGCAAGCTGGCCGACACCGCGCCCATGATCATCACCTTCGGTCGCGGGCTTTTCGCGGTCATCGCCCTGGCGCTCTTCGCCCAGCTCATCACACGCACCCGCAGCGTCAACCCGAACCTGCGCCAGCTGGGAATGCTGGCCCTGGGCGGCGTGCTCCTGGGCACCCACTGGATCACCTTCTTCCACGCGGTTCAGGTGGGCGGCGTGGCCATCGCCACCCTGGGCTTCGCCAGCTTTCCGGCGTTCACCCTGCTGCTGGAGGGGCTGCTGTTCCGCGAGCGCATCCGCGCCCAGGAGGTCCTCATCGTCGGCCTCGTCTGCCTGGGCCTGGTACTGGTGACGCCCAGTTTCGAGTTCGCCAGCCAGGCCACCCAGGGGCTGCTCTCGGCGATTCTCTCGGGCCTGCTGTTCTCGCTGCTGTCGCTGCTCAACCGGGTCAGCGTCAAGGGGCTGGACCCGGTGAAGGCGGCGCTGTGCCAGAACCTCACCATCGTCGTCCTGCTGCTGCCCTTCAGCTGGCCGCTGCTGGCGGGCGTCAAGGCTATGGACTGGCTGTGGATCGCCCTGCTCGGCGTGTTCTGCACCGGCCTCGCCCACAGCCTGTTCGTCGCCAGCCTGAAGGTCCTCAAGGCCCGCACCACGGCGGTGATCTTCGCCCTGGAGCCGGTCTACGGCATCGCCTTCGCCTGGTGGCTGTTCAACGAAGAGCCCGGCCTGCGGATGCTGGCCGGGGGCGCGCTGATCATCTTCGCCATCGCCCTGTCGGCCCGCAAAGGGGCGCCGGTCGAGACGCGTCCGGCCACCGCCAACCCCTAGCGGCGTCCTGAAGGCGTTGGCGCGGCGGATCAGGGGCGATCGTTGTGGCCCAGGTCCCGCGCGGGATCGATGCGGTCACGCACCCGCTGCTTGAGCACCTTGGCCTCGGGGAAACCGCCATCGGCCTTGCGCTCCCAGATCTCCACGCCATCGCAGGTGATGCGGAAGACACCCCCGGTGCCGGGCACCAGGCTGACCTTGCCAAGGTCGTCGCCGAAGGTGCTGAGCAGCTCCTGGGCCAGCCAGGCGGCGCGCAGCAGCCACTGGCACTGGGTGCAATAGGTGATGACGATCTCGGGCTTGGAATCGGACATGAATGAGCTCGGAAGCGGGAAAGGGCGCCCTATAATAGCCGCCTTCAGTTCCCCCGCCTGACCAGGGATGCGTTATGCGCCGCGTTCTGCTTTGCCTGCTCCTCCTCCCCCTGTTCTGCCTGGCCCAGCCCGAACCCCGGGTCGGTCTCGTGCTCTCCGGCGGCGCCGCACGGGGCCTGGCCCATATCGGCGTGTTGCGGGCCCTGGAGGAACAGGGCATCAAGGTGGACGCCATCGCCGGCACCAGCATGGGGGCGGTGATCGGCGGCCTGTACGCGGCCGGTTACCAGGTGGACGAACTGGAAGCACTGGCCACCACCCTGGACTGGCAGCACACCCTGTCCGATAACCCGCCCCGCCAGGAAGTGCCCTTTCGCCGCAAGCAGGACGACCGCGATTTCCTCGTCAAGCAGCGCCTCAGCTTCCGCGATGACGGCAGCCTGGGGCTGCCCCTGGGGGTGATCCAGGGGCAGAACCTCGCCCTGCTGCTGGAGAGCCTGCTGGTCCACACCAGCGATACTCGGGACTTCGACCAGTTGGCGATTCCCTTCCGCGCCGTCGCCACGGACATCGCCACCGGCGAGAAGGTCGTGTTCCGGCGCGGCCACCTGCCCCAGGCGATCCGCGCCAGCATGTCCATTCCCGCCGTGTTCGCGCCGGTGGAAGTCAACGGTCGGCTGCTGGTGGACGGCGGCATGGTGGACAACATTCCGGTGGACGTCGCCCGGGAGATGGGCGTGGACCGGGTGATCGTGGTCGACATCGGTACCCCGCTGCGCTCGCGCAAGGAGCTGGGCACCGTGGTGGACGTGCTCAACCAATCCGTGACCCTGATGACGCGGACCAATTCCGAGATGCAGCTGGCCACCCTGGAACCGACCGACGTGCTGATACAGCCGCCCCTGGCCGGCTACAGCGCCACCGACTTCGGCCGTTCCCGGGAAATGATCGACGCCGGCTACCGCGCCACCCAGATCCTGGCCGCGCGCCTGGCGGACCTTCGCCCCGACGCGGGCGGCGGCGATGCCCGACTGGCCGACGCGCGCCTGCCCAGCGAACGCACGCCGATCATCCGCAGCATCCTCATC